>JAJDVL010000008.1 GCA_022826155.1 Prochlorococcaceae cyanobacterium jk18x22bins.40
GGGCTCGCGGATGCCGTCAATGTCCACCGGCGGGGCGGCAATGAAGGCGATGATGAAGCAGGTGGTGGCAGTCAGCAGGGTGGGAATCATCAGCACGCCGAACCAGCCCACGTAGAGGCGGTTGTCGGTGCTGGTTACCCACTGGCAAAATCGCTGCCAGTTGCCAACTGAACCACTGCTGCGAATGACGGTTGTCATGAGTGCGGTCAGAGGTAGGAAAAACCGCCACAAGGGCGGCAAGCCAAGGCTAAGAAGCCTGGCCCTCCAGGGCACAACAGTTAACGCTTCTTAAGCCTTGATGAAAGCTCACGGGTCCGGCCATTGGGGCGATGGGTTGTGGCGCCCCCTTCGCAGCAGTCCATGCTTTGGCGCAAAGACCATGGCCATGACAAACAGCAGGGTTTGCACCACCACGATGCAACCCGCTGGCGACGCATCGGACCAGTAACTCAGATAGGCCCCCAGCAGGCTGGAGAGGATGCCCGATGCCACCGCAAGCACACCCATGGCGCCAAAGGAGTCCGTCATCAGGTAGGCCGTGGCTCCGGGAGTCACCAGCATGGCCACCACAAGGATGATCCCCACGGTCTGCAGGCCCGCCACCGCCGCCAGGGACAGACTGGACAACAGCAGATAGTACAGAAATCCCGTGGACATGCCGATGGACCGGGCATGGGTGGGATCAAAGCAGAACAGCACCAGATCACGACGAAACACCATCAGCACCACCAGCACCAATGCGGAGATCACAAGGGTTTGCTGGAAGTCCTGGGGACGAATGCCCAGCACGTTGCCAAAGAGAATGTGCATCAGGTCCAGACTGCTGCGCACCTTGGACACCAGGATCAGGCCCAGAGCAAAGAACCCTGTAAACACCAGGCCGATCACCGTGTCTTCCTTCACCCGGGTGCTCTGTTTGATGAGGCCGATCACCGTCACGGAGCCCACCCCGAAGACAAACGCGCCCACAGCAAGGGGTAGGCCCAGGGCATAGGCAATGACGACGCCCGGCAGTACGGCATGGGAGACGGCGTCCCCCATCAAGGCCCATCCCTTGAGGGTCATGAAGCAGGAGAGCAGGGCGCACACACCTCCCACAACGGCACTGATCAGGAGCGCCTTCACCATGAAGACATGCTGGAGCGGCTCCAGCAGCCAACTGACGGGATCCATCAACCTTGTCCCTCTCCTTATAGTCTGCACCCAAAGGTGCGCGCCAGGTTTTCCCGCGTGAAAACCTCGCTGGTCTCCCCGTAGGCCAGGACGGTTTTATTGATCAGCACCACCTGGTCACAAAAACCGGTGACATGGTCCATGTCATGGGTGGAGATCAGCAAGGTGCGTCGTTCACGCCGAAAGCCCATGAACAACTGGGCCATCAACTTCTCTGTGCGCACGTCCACGCCGTTGAAGGGCTCATCCAGCAGAAGCACTGAAGCCCCTTGGGCCAGGGCCCTGGCCAGGAAGGCGCGCTTGCGTTGACCGCCGGAAAGCTCGCCGATCTGCCGCTGCCTCAGGTCCCAGAGCTCAACCAGCTCCAGGCTGTGGCGCACGGCCTCGTGGTCACGGCGCCGTGGATTGCGCAGCGGACCCATGGATCCGTAGCGTCCCATCATGACCACGTCGGTGACGTTGAGGGGGAAATCCCAGTCCACGCTTTCCGCCTGGGGCACATAGGCCACAGCCTGACGGCGCTGAGCCTGGGCCACGGATTGGCCGTTGATGCAAATGGTTCCCGCAGAAGGGCGCACAAAGCCCATCAAGGCCTTGAACAGGGTGGACTTGCCCGCGCCGTTCATGCCCACCAGGCCGCAAATGGTGCCCCGATTCAGCCGTAAACTGGCCTTGGAGAGGGCAACCACCCCGACGTAGCTCACGCTCAGGTTCTCCACCGCAATATGTGGTGGTTCCATGGCTCCAGGGGTGGTGGTCATCGTGGGTCTTGCAGGAGGCCGTCCATCAGGGTGCGGATGTTGTGGCGTTGCAACTCCAAAAGCGTAGGGGCAGGTCCCTGGGGTCCAGAGAGGGAGTCCACGTAAAGCACGCCAGCCAGGCGGGCCCCGGTGGCGGCTGCCACCTCCTCCTGGGCGGCGCTGTTCACCGTGCTTTCACAGAACACTGCCGGCAGTTGGCGCTCCTCCACCAGGCGAATGACCCCCGCCAGCCGCTGCGCCGTCACCTCGGAGTCCCCGTTTACGGGCCAGAGATAGGCTTCGTCCAGACCATAGTCCCGGGCCAGGTAACTGAAAGCCCCCTCACAGGTCACCAGCAGGCGCCGCTCCTTCGGCAAGCGGGCGATGGCCTGGCGCAACTCCTCATCCAGTTGCAGCAGTTGCTGGTTGTAGGCCGCTGCGCTGGCAGCAAAGTCCTCCCCGTGCTCCGGCGCAATCTTCGTGAAGGCCTGGCGCAGATTCTCCACGTACACCATGGCCAGACGGGGCGACATCCAGGCATGGGGATTGGGACGACCAGCAACCGCGGCGTCATCGATGGACAGGGGTTCAATGCCCTGGGTGAGGGTCACCCGCGGGATGTGGTCAGGCAAATTGACGTAAAAGCGCTCCCGCCAACTCTCCATGTTGAGGCCGTTATCCACAATCAGCACCGCCCCCGTCGCCTGCCGCAGGTCACCGGGTGTGGGTTCATAGCTGTGAACCTCGGCGCCCAACTTGATGAGGGACGCCACCTGCAAGTGGTCGCCTGCCACAGCCTGGGCCATATCGGCCAGGATGGTGAAGCTGGCCAGCACTTTGGGGCGGCTGGTGTCCTCCTGGCGTACCGGTCGGGCGGCTGTGCAGCCCACCAGTCCCACGAGGGTGACGGCCACCATCAGGGATACAGGCTTCCCAAGCAACCCAAGCCATGAAAGACGGGAAGACCGACGTGGTGTCATCTCAACCCCCTGGGGGGATCCAGTTCCCAGGCAACCTGCCCTTCTATCCTTTCATGGTGCTGGACTCGGCCTACCCGATGGCGGGGTGGGCAAAGATGGGTCATGTGGTAAATTCTCCCAAGATTTTCGCCGTCCAGTTTCGGCACAGATCTCCCATGCATGTGGAGCCTCAGGTGGGACCCCGTCGCTGGTGCCAGGCACAACCCCTGGACGCCATGGCGACCGTGGACGTACTGAAAGCAATGGAGTGAGAGCCGGAGATGGCGATCAATGAAGACCTGGTCCTGGGGCTGCAAGAGTATCCCCAGGACCGCCCCCCTGGTATTGAGCGCCGCACGGCGCGGCGTTTGTCCGGAGAGCGGTCGAGCCGCTCCCCGGGCCGTGAGCAGGGGTCCCTGCGCATTCGCTTGAGCGACAATGAACTGCGGGCAGCCCAGTTGATCCAGGAGCGTTTCCAATTGCGCTCCACCGTGGCGGCGTTGGGATTTTGCCTGCGGACCATGGCCCAAATGGTGGAGCAAGGTTGTTTCAATGAGGAGAACCTGGCTCCCCAGCTTCCACAACACAGTGGTCCCGGTCGTCGTGGCGGCAGACAACAGCCAAAAAATCAGGAACCGGTCATACGCCCTGATCCCCTGGCCCGCCCCGTCAAACAGGAATCCAAGCCTCTGGAGGACGATCAGCCGCCCGACCCTGCTGCAGAAGGTCCTCCTTTTACGGGCGCTGATCCCACTGCAGAGTCCCCTGAACCGGAAGAGGCGTGATGGAGCGTAAGCGGGTGCTCTCGGGAGTCCAGCCCACGGGTGCGCTCCACCTGGGCAATTGGCTGGGGGCGATTCGCAATTGGGTGGAGCTGCAACATCAGCACGACACGTTCTTCTGTGTGGTGGACCTGCACGCCATCACCGTTCCCCATGATCCAGCCCTGCTGGCGCACCAGACCCGGCAAACTGCGGCCCTCTACCTGGCCTGTGGCATTGACCCTCAATTGGCCACGGTGTTTGTCCAGAGCCATGTGCCAGCACACAGTGAGCTCTGCTGGCTTCTGAACTGCATCACCCCGCTCAACTGGCTGGAGCGCATGATCCAGTTCAAGGAAAAAGCCAGCAAACAAGGCAGCCAAACCTCCGTGGGTCTCTTGGACTATCCGGTGCTCATGGCCGCGGATATTCTCCTCTACAATGCCGACTTGGTGCCTGTCGGAGAAGACCAGAAGCAGCACCTGGAATTGGCCCGCAATATTGCCCAGCAGCGCTTGAATGCACAGTTTGCCCCCCACGGGGAGACCGTTCTCAACGTGCCCGAGCCATTGATCTTTCCAGAGGGGGCACGGGTCATGAGTTTGACCGACGGCCGCAACAAGATGAGCAAGAGTGATCCCAACGACAACAGCCGCATCAACCTGCTGGATGCTCCGGAGGTGGTACGCAAAAAGATCAAACGCGCCAAGACCGATGCGGCCATCGGGTTGACCTTGGGCGACCCGGAGCGACCGGAAGCCGGCAATCTGCTGGCGCTCTATGCCCTCCTCAGTGGTCGCAGTCGCGCTGCAGCAACTGAAGAGTGTGGCCAGATGGGCTGGGGACAATTCAAGGGGATGCTCAGTGAGGTGGTGGTTGATGCCCTGTGTCCCATTCAGCAGCGCCATGGGGAACTCATGGCGGACCCCGCCAGCCTGGATCGTGTCTTGAGCCAGGGGCGGCAACGGGCGGAACGGGTGGCCCAGGCCTCTCTGGAGCGGGTGCGCACGGCCCTGGGTCTGGCGCCTCGCAACCTGGAGTGGTCCTGACGCGTTGTTGATCAACCCAGAATTCTACCATCCTTTCAGGAGGATTCAGCCAAAATTCCCACAATCAGGGTTCACTTCCTAAGCTGGATATTTTACGATTCGTTTTAGAAAAATTCAGCCAGGCTTTTGGCTGTGTCCTCCTCTTTGCGCCCCATGGGCCTATGCGCGCCTCCCAGAGGCCTCGTTTTGTCCTTTCTGGGAACTGTTGCCCTGACCTCCACCTCGCCCTCTGCCTTTGCCCAAGCTTTTCCTCTTTCCCGCACCCTGACAGCACTTCATCATTCCCAGCCGGCCATGGTGGCCAATGCAGCCACACCTCTCCCCGCCCGCTACCTCCACAACACCAACACCAGCAACGGCATGGAGGCTCTGCTGCGCACCATACGTTTTGCGGAAGGAACCTGGAGGGATGGTACAGAGGCTGGCTACCAGATGATCTACGGGGGGCGCCTGATTTCCGAAGAGATCCCCGGTGTTTCCGATCCCTTCTCGAAGCACCCGGAGTACGTTGTCCGCAAACAAACCTCTCTCAACAGCAGTGCTGCCGGTGCTTACCAGTTCATGCCCGCAACCTGGAACCGGGTTGCAGGGCGGCTGAACATTGACGATTTTTCCCCCCTGCACCAAGATCAGGTGGCCCTCTGGCTGGTTCGCAACCGTCTCAGCGACGCGGAAGAGGACAACGTCAACCGGGGCATCCTCACCCGTGAAGCTCTGCACCAGTTGGCCCCGGAATGGGCTTCCCTGCCCACCTACTCGGGAGGCAGCTACTACGGCTACGGCCAGTCAGTGAAGTCCTGGAGCCAGTTGAAGAACTTCTACGACCAGCAGTTGGAGTTGCTGCGCATCCAGACAGGGGCCTAGGCCGTCCTTAAATGGCGCCTCGGCTTGCAAACCCATAAGTGGCTGGGAGTGCAGTGAGGGGAGTAATGAAATCAGGAAAGCAGCCTTACTTGATTTATTTCCCCATTCTGTTTATGACAAAGCCTCAGTCGAGTCCTGCCGCCGTACGTTGCCAAGGCCCGCCAAGGATGTTCTGGCTAATCTCCGCTCTGCTGGTTGGCCTCTTCTGGACTCTGCAGGCGCTCAGGCACGCCTTGCTCCACAGTGCCGACTGGGATCTGGGGATCTACGACCAAGTGGCCTGGCAGATGAGCCAAGGTCTGGAGCCCCGTTCCACTCTCCTGGGGCTACACCACATGGGCAACCACGGGGCTTGGATGTTCTATGCCATTGCCCCCGCTTACTGGCTGGCTCCATCAGTACATTGGTTATTTCTCACCCAGGCGCTGGGATTGATTCTTACAGCTTGGCCCCTATGGCATTTGGGTGTGCAGGCAGGCCTGAGGCCACGGGAGCGGTGACTGATTTGTGGGTTGTGGTGGCTCTAGCCAGTCGTATTTAATGCCAGCTTTGTTGTTGATTTCCGTCCGGAAACCTGAGCCATGCCCCTGTTGGCCTTGGCCATTTGGGCCAACCGTGCTGAGCGGCGTTGGCTTTGGCTCCTCTCTCTGCTTCTCTTGATGGGCTGCCGGGATGGACTCGGTCTGATCGTGGTGGGCCTGACCCTGGAGCAGGCCTGACGCCGGCGATGGTGCTGGGGGCAGGATAGCTCTTGTTGCTGGCCAAGAGTCTTTATCCCATCCTCAATAACGGCGTTGGACCAACAGCTCTTGGGCGCTATCAACACCTTGGCGAGGTTTTGCCGTCATCCGACTCAAGGCCTGGCTGCTGGTGAAAGTTGCAGCGACTGGATCAACAAGCCCCTGACCTTTTTCTTCAAATTCTTCAGATCAGCTCCGAAGATCAGCTCCGAAGCTTACGGAAAGCATTGATGAGCAGCCCCAGACTCCCAAAACGCCAGCCACTGGAGCACCGTCTGCAACCAGTTGGTCAAGAGTCTGGAGGTAGGAAAGCAGGAATGGTGGAGAGGCGCGGCCATGGCGGGACAGAACCTCCCAAAATCGACCCCGTCCGGGCCTAGGATTGGGCCATGGCTCTTCCTTGGCGAGAAACCTGGTCCATGGCCTGGAGCGCTCTGCAGGCCAGCCGCCTCCGCAGTCTGCTGACCATTCTGGGCATCGTCATTGGCAATGCCTCGGTGATTACTCTGGTGGGCATCGGCCAGGGAACCCAAAGGCTGGCCAATGGGCAGTTGGAAAGTCTCGGCACCAATGTGTTGTTCGTGGTGCCGGGAAGCGATGGTCGCCGCGGCGGCGCCAGACCGCGCACGTTGGTGCTGGAGGACGCGGAGGCCATCGCCAGCCAGGCGCCCAGTGTGCGGCGCACGGCGCCCCAGATTTCCTCCAACCGGATCATCCAGGCGGGTGGGCGCAGCACCAATGTTCCCGTGTTTGGCGTCACGCCCGAGTTCCTGCCGGTGCGCCAGTTTGATGTGGAGCGGGGTCGTTTCATCAGCCCGGCGGATTTTGACGGCAGTCGGTCGGTTGTGGTTCTCGGACCTGCTCTGGCAACCAAGCTTTCCCCCAATGCAGACCCCCTGGGCCAGCGCATCCGCATCGGCAACACCAGCTTTGCGGTGATTGGCGTGATGGAGGAGAAGGGGTCGTTCTTCGGGGAAAACCAGGATGAAGTGGCCTATGTGCCCTTGAGCACCATGGTGAACCGCATCACGGGTCGGGACCCCACCTATGGCGTGTCCTTGACGT
>JAJDVL010000050.1 GCA_022826155.1 Prochlorococcaceae cyanobacterium jk18x22bins.40
GCAGACCAACGCCTCCCTCTCCTATCTCTACCTGGACCCCTTCTCCTTCACAGACCCCAACGAACTGGCCCTCAGCTCCTCTCCCCTCACCGCCCGCTTCAACGCTGAACTCGCCTACGGCTTCCCCACCGCCAACCACGCTCTCCTCACCCCCTACATCGATGCACACCTGGCCCACAGCAGCAACACCTACACCACAGGCCTCCGCTATCAACTGGATTCCGGCCTCAACCTGGATCTGAGCGCCAGCCATCGCACACGCTCCTCCGGCAACAACGACAGCCGCCTCTTCCTTCAGTTGCGCTCTGATCTCTGATCACAGCGCAGCCCAGCGCCAAACGGCTGTGCCTCCCGCTTGGCCTCTCTCTTCCGTTTTCGTCTTTGCCTGATTGTCTGATCGCTCCTTTCAACCCTCTTCTCTCCCCAATCTCCCATGAAACGGTCTCTGATGGCAATCACTTTGAGCAGCCTGTTTCCTCTCATCTCCTTCGGGAATATTATCTCCCCTCCCTCGGCCCAAGCGACTCACAAATGCAAGATTGAGGCGTATACTCCCTTTCAGCACTGTCTACTAGGGCGCCCTGACAGCGGCAACACCCGTTGACCTTATCCATTAGCCACAGCTTTGGCACCAAAAACCAGCTCTCCTCCACTCACCTCAATCCCTCGCTTCCCTCACCATGAAATCTCTTAAATTCTACTCGACTTCTACTCTACTTGCTATTATCTATCATTCTATTTTTAAAATGTCTGAGAATTCTACTCAAGATTCTATATTAGGAATAATTCTCTCAGTTTTTGTGTCTATCTTAGTTTTCTCTAAAATAAGAAAATCACTAGAACACAGTTTAAATAACTTGGCAGATGCCGTTATAATTTTTGAATTAATTTCATTCCCTGCCTTCTTGCTGTTCTTGAGTGGAAATTTCCATACGACTTCTAGTCAGTTCAATATTATTGATTTGTTATACTCATTCCTCTTTTCGTCTGTAATTGCGATGCGATTGCTAAGCACCTGCTCTGGTGCTATTCTCTGTTGGAAGTTAATTAGAAACCGCAATCAAGGTGGTCCTTATTCTATACGTGCCAGAGTATATCAAGGGATTGCTGGAATCGCCTGGTTAGCACAGATTCTCATCTTTGTGGTAGTTATTTTCCTACCTGATCTATTAGTTAAAATTTTGTATAGTACATTATAGTGCCGAGGCTGAGAAAGCAGATCACACCTGCCTTCCCAATCAGTCTTATACGTCTCGATTTGGTCTTAAGGGCACCACGGAAAATCGCCCCTTCCTTGCCTGGATAAAGACTGCTGGCCTGGGCAATCTCTCTCCAGGACTAACTTTCTCATAGCGAGACAACGTCCTACAGAAGGGGTTGCCCAATTTTTCATGGTTCCCTCTTGGGGTTTTCATTAGAAGAGAGATCTGCTCACTCAGGTTGGGATGGCACCCTGATGGGTCTGGGCTTTGAATGAGATGCCAGTGCTGAAGGGAGGCTTGGAGAATGTAATGAACTTAAGGAAAACCCGTCCTCAACCGCTTGATCTCACTGACTTATGGCGTAAGACCCTCCCATAGGCTCCAGCGGTCCCGTTGCGGCATTTTTCAGGTTCGCCCACTTTTCCCATGGCTCCCCGCCCGTTGTTGGGTGGAAAAGGCTGGCCCGTCCACTGCTGTTATGGTTGCTGATTTCCCCCTTCTGGCCAGCGCCTCTGCCAGACTGTCTTCACCCCGCTTGGCCCGATGTTCACCCAGGTTCGCTCCACCACTCGCCGGGTTGCGCCTGCCGAGAACCATGGACGCCGTTTGCTCAAGGTGGTCTACGTGGTGCTGGAGCCCCAGTACCAGAGCGCCCTCACCGCTGCGGCCACAACCCTGAATCAGGAGCCGGGCCGGTTGGCCGTGGAGTTGAGCGGCTACCTGATTGAAGAACTCCGGGATCCGGAGAACTACGACGCCTTTTGCGCAGACGTGGCGGCGGCGGACGTGTTCATCGCGTCCCTGATCTTTATTGAAGACCTGGCCAGCAAGGTGGTGGCCGCGGTGGAGCCCCACCGGCAGCGGCTCAAAGCCGCGGTGGTGTTCCCCTCCATGCCGGAAGTGATGCGGCTCAACAAGCTGGGCAGCTTCTCCATGGCCCAGCTTGGCCAGAGCAAAAGCGCCATCGCCGGTTTCATGAAGCGGCGCAAGGAAGCCGGTGGAGCCAGCTTCCAGGACGCCATGCTCAAGCTGCTGAACACCTTGCCCACGGTGCTGAAGTACCTGCCTGTGGATAAGGCCCAGGATGCCCGGTCCTTCATGCTCAGCTTCCAGTACTGGCTTGGGGGGTCACCGGACAACCTGCGGAATTTCCTGGTGATGCTGGCCAACCGCTACGTCTATCCCCAGGCTGGCCGGCCCCTGATGGAGGCAGCAGACCCTGTGCTCTACCCGGACCAGGGCATCTGGCATCCCGTCGCGCCCCGGATGTTCGAGGACCTGGATGACTACATGGCCTGGACGTCGGCGCGCTCCGATCAATCAGGTCGTCAGGCGGACGGCCCCTGGATTGGCCTGGTGTTGCAGCGCAGTCACCTGGTCACGGGAGACGATGCCCATTACGTGGCGTTGGTGCAGGAGCTGGAGTTCCGCGGCGCCCGGGTCATTCCTGTCTTTTGTGGGGGGCTGGACTTTTCCAAGCCGGTTCGCAGCTACTTTTTCTCGTCAGCCTCGTCAACAAACCCCGGCCAGCCCCTGGTGGACGCCGTGGTGAGCCTGACGGGCTTTGCCCTCGTGGGTGGCCCGGCCCGCCAGGACCATCCCCGCGCCGTTGAAACCCTGCAGGCCCTGAACCGGCCCTACATGGTGGCGTTGCCGCTGGTGTTCCAGACCACCCAGGAGTGGGAAGCCAGCGACCTGGGGTTGCACCCCGTGCAGGTGGCCCTGCAGATTGCCATTCCCGAACTGGACGGGGCCATTGAACCCATCGTGCTCTCTGGCCGTGATGCCGCCACCGGCAAAGCCCACACCCTGCAGGATCGGGTGGAGGCCATTGCGGAGCGGGCCATTCGCTGGGCCAATCTGCGCCGCAAGCCGCGCCAGGCCAAGAAATTGGCCATCACCGTGTTCAGTTTCCCGCCAGACAAGGGCAACGTGGGCACGGCAGCCTATTTGAACGTGTTCGACTCCATCCACAGGGTGATGGTGGAGTTGCAAGCCAGGGGCTACCACCTGGAGGATCTGCCCTCCACCCCCAAAGCCCTCATGGATGCGGTCCTGCGGGATGCGGAGGCCATGGAGGGGGCGCCGGAGCTGGCTGTTGCCTACCGCATGGGACCTGAGGAGTACTACCGCCTCACCCCCTACGCCGAGCGGCTGGAGGACAACTGGGGCAAGGCCCCTGGCGCCCTCAATAGCGACGGACAGAATCTTCTGGTTTATGGCCGCCGGTTTGGCCATGTGTTCGTGGGGGTTCAGCCCACCTTTGGCTACGAGGGGGACCCCATGCGCTTGCTGTACTCCCGCAGCGCCAGTCCTCACCACGGCTTTGCGGCTTATTACACCTATCTGCAGCACGTCTGGGGGGCCGATGCGGTGCTGCACTTCGGCACCCACGGCTCGCTGGAGTTCATGCCCGGCAAGCAGATGGGCATGAGCGACGCCTGCTACCCCGACAGCCTCATCGGCTGCATCCCCAACCTGTACTACTACGCCGCCAATAATCCCTCCGAGGCCACCATCGCCAAGCGCCGTGGTTATGCGGCCACCATCAGCTACCTCACCCCCCCGGCTGAAAATGCCGGCCTCTACAAAGGGCTGAAGGAGTTAAGCGAACTGGTGAGTTCCTATCAGCAGTTGCGGGAGGGGAGCCGAGGGGTGCAAATCGTCCATGCCGTTGTGGAAACGGCCCGGCGCTGCAACCTGGATCAGGACGTGGCCTTGCCCGAGGACGTGGATGCTCTGGATCTTCAGGCCCGTGACGGCGTGGTCGGCGCGGTCTACCGTCAACTCATGGAGATCGAGAGCCGTCTGCTGCCCTGTGGTCTCCACACCATCGGCAAGCCCCCCACAGCCGAAGAGGCGGTGGCCACCCTGGTGAACATTGCTGCCCTGGATCGCGAGGAGGAGGGTCTCCTGGGGCTTCCCAGTCTCCTGGCGGCTCATCTGGGCCGCTCCATTGAGGATATTTACGCGGGCAATAACGCTGGCGTGTTGGCTGACGTGGAGTTGACGCGGCGGATCAACGACGCCAGCCGCGCAGCCATTGGCGCCATGGTGGCGGTGGTCACCAGGCGGGACGGGCGCGTGGATTTAACCACCCAGCCCAACTGGTGGCGCCAGTTGTCAGACAGACTGGCGCAATGGCTCAACCGGCTGCTGGGTCGCCGGGGCCTGAGCCCATGGCTGCGCGTCTTGATCAACCGGGGCTTTACCACTGTGGACCAGGAGGCCCTCGACAAGCTGTTTGTCTACCTTCAGGGCAGCTTGACGCAGATTTGCGCTGACCAGGAGTTGGACAGCCTGCTGCGCTGTCTGGATGGGGAGTACATTCTCCCAGGTCCTGGCGGTGATCCCATCCGCAACCCTGGCGTGCTGCCCAGTGGCAAGAATATGCACGCTCTGGATCCCCAGGCGATTCCCACCCGCGCCGCCGTGGCGGCCGCAAAGCAGGTGGTGGATCAGTTGCTGCAGCGGCAGCGCCAGGAGAACAACGGCGCTTGGCCGGAAACCATTGCCTGTGTGCTCTGGGGCACGGACAACATCAAAACCTATGGCGAATCCCTGGCCCAGATCCTCTGGTTCCTGGGTGTCCAACCCAAGGCCGACACCATCGGTCGTGTGAACAAGCTGGAGCTCATCCCCCTGGAGACCCTGGGTCGTCCCCGCATTGACGTGGTGGTGAATTGCTCCGGTGTTTTCCGCGATTTGTTTATCAACCAGATGGCCCTGCTGGATCAGGCGGTGAAGATGGCCGCGGAAGCGGACGAGCCTGACGAGATGAATTTTGTGCGGAAACACGCCTTGGCCCAGGCCGTAGAACAGGGCATCGATCTACGCCGTGCCGCAACCCGTGTGTTCAGCAACGCCAGCGGCAGCTACTCCTCCAACGTGAATCTGGCGGTGGAAAACAGCACCTGGGAAGAGGAAAGTGAGCTGCAGGACATGTACCTCAGACGCAAAAGCTTTGCCTTTGATGGAGAAAATCCTGGCCAGCTCTCCATGGAGCGGGAAATTTTCGAGTCCACCCTCAAAACTGCGGATGTGTCGTTCCAGAACCTGGACTCCGCGGAAATCTCCCTCACCGATGTGAGTCATTATTTTGATTCCGACCCCACCAACCTGATCCGCACGTTGCGGGACGATGACAAAGCGCCCAGCAGCTACATTGCCGATACCACAACGGCCAATGCCCAGGTGCGTAGCCTGGCGGAAACCATTCGGCTCGATTCCCGCACCAAGCTGCTGAATCCCCGCTGGTATGAGGGCATGTTGGACTCCGGATACGAGGGAGTGCGGGAGTTGGCCAAGCGACTCAACTACACCTTGGGGTGGAGCGCCACCAGCGCCCAGGTGGACAACTTCATTTACGAGGACGCCAATGCCACGTTTATCCAGGACGAGGAGATGCGACAACGGCTACTGGCGTTAAACCCCCACAGCTTTCGGCGGATTGTGGGCACCTTGCTGGAGGTGCATGGGCGGGGCTACTGGGATACCAGCGCCGAGAACGTGGAGCGGCTGCAACAGCTCTATCAGGATGTTGAGGACCGCATTGAAGGCGTGACTGAAGGGTAGGGACGGTAACCCCCCATCCCCCGGTCACACAGCTCTTAACAATCTGTTACGGTTGGATCTGTTGCTGCTGAAGCCATGACCCAAGCCAATCTCACCATGCCCCCCATCATCCGTGGCGCCACCGTCACCACGGAAGACGGCGGCCGTCTCAACGCCTTTGCCCGCGAACCCCGCATGTTGGTGGTGGATGCCGACCAGGGTTGGGGCTTCCACGACCGCGCTGAAAAGCTCAACGGCCGCATGGCCATGGTGGGCTTCATTGCCCTGCTGGCCACCGAACTGGCCTTTGGCGGTGAGGCGTTCACCCATGCTCTTCTGGGGATCGGCTGAATCCTTCCCCTACGGAGCAATCGGCTGAATCGTCTCCAAGACGGCGATTGCAGCCGAGAGTTTGCCCAGGTCCTCTGCCCAGCCACGCACCGCTTCCCCATCCTTCTCGGCGATGGCTTCCTTCACTGCATTCATGTGAATGTCATGTAAAGCCACCAGCCAAAGCAATGCTCTTGCCTGGGCTTGCATGGGATTGAACCCGTTGCCAAACTGCTCCCTCAGGGCCTGGTCCTCTCGCTCCACGACAGCCTTGAACGCTTTGATTGTCTCCTCGACAGCGCTGTTGCTCTTGGAGGCACCGCCGTCTTCGATGGGTTTCTGGTGATGGTTGCCATCGGCTTGGGACCGGGAAGGTGACGCCATGGGTGTCGTTCTGTTCGGCGTTGAAAAGCCTAGACTTCCATGAGATCCCAGGGGAGAACAGGCAGAGATGATTGAAAGGCTTTCAGTCAAGACGTTCAAGTCCCTGGAGGATGTGACGGTCCAACTGGGGCAAGTGAACGTCTTTATTGGCGCCAACGGCAGCGGCAAGAGCAATCTTCTGGAAGCCCTGGGGGTGCTGTCTGCCGCAGCAAACGGCAAGGTTGATGAGCAGGCATTGTTGGCCAGAGGGGTTCGCCCTGGCGTCCCTAAGCTCTACAAATCTGCCTTTCCTGCTCAGACTGGAACACGAATTCCTTCCCATCTATCGTTTGGGGCCTATAGCTCGCAAGCAGAATATCAGGTGTGTCTATGGAACAACTTAAGAGACCCAAAGCCCGTCTGGACATTCAAGACCGAGTCTTGGAAGGAGAATGACACCCAACTGGCTGGCCGCTCGCCCGCAAGCAGGGAAAAGAGCAATGAAAAGCACGATTGGAACAAGGAACGGGGTTTGGCTGCCCTGAAAGCCGTTGAAGTTACTGAAGGGCCGGCACTCTCTCTGTTGGAATCTCTACAAAGCTACGTCATCTTTTCTCCAGCCACGGCTGTGTTGCGCGACGTTGCACCAGAAACACAGCCAAAAACGCCAGTCGGCTTATCGGGAGGCAATCTTCTTTCGGCAGTTCACAATCTAGTTGTACAGCGTGATAGAGATAAGAGAATATGGACAATTTGTGAAGATGTTCTAGGACTTATTGATTGGGTCAAAGATTTTAAATTAACATCTACTGTACAACGGCCATTGTCTGTAATCAAATTCTCCGTGAAGCCTACCATTGACTTTTATGATCGCTTTATGAAGGAAGGACAAAACATCCTATCTGCCTATGAAGCATCTGAAGGGGCCTTATATGCCCTCTTTTTAGCGGTTATTGCTGGACACAAAGCAAGTCCACGCCTCTGTGCAGTGGATAATGCAGACCATAGTCTGAACCCCAGATTGGCACGGGCGCTGATGGAGTGCCTATGTCGGTGGTACACCACCATGGAAGAGCCACGCCAGATTCTGCTGACCACACACAACCCATTGATTCTGGATGGCCTCCCCCTGCAAGATGATCGTGTGCGTCTGTTTACCGTGTCACGCACCAGCTCAGGCCGCACCTCCGTTCGTCGGGTGGTTGTTGACCAGGACCTGTTGGAAAAAGCGGAGCGCGGTTGGTCCTTGTCCCGGCTATGGGTGATGGGCCATCTGGGAGGTGTTCCCAATGTCTAAGCCGTGGCGGATTGCAGTTGTGGTTGAAGGCCCAACCGACAGCATTGTCCTTGAAGCAATTGTTCGTTCCCTGCTGGCTGGTGCTGATTTTGAATTTCAGACCCTACAGCCGGACGACTCCGCTGCCTTTGGACCGCATGGGCCTGGCTGGGCTGGAGTGTATCGTTGGAGCCGTCAGGTGGCTGAGGAAGGGGGCCGGTCGCTGTCCGGTTCTTCAGCATTGTCCCGATGGGACCTCTTGATTATTCATCTCGATGCCGACGTGGCAGGTAAGACGTACGCTAGTGCAAATATCAAATCCCCGCCACAGGATAATCTTCCTTGCGAAAGGCTCTGCCCGCCACCCCGTCACACAACAGATACGTTACGAACGGTTCTCCTCGGTTGGCTGGACGAGCAGACTTGCCCACCACGAACCATTCTCTGCACCCCATCCAAAACCATGGATGCCTGGGTATTGACCGCTATCTTTCCAGACAAAGATATCTTTCAGAAAGAGGATTGGGAATGCCACTTCAATCCTGAAAAACAGCTCAACGCCTTACCCCAACAGAAGCGTTTCTCCAAGAGAAAACGTGACTATCTTGAAAGGAGCGAAGAAATCAGCCAAGCCTGGCCAAGAGTATCCACTACACTTACGGAAGCAAAACGATTTGAAGAAGACTTTCTCCATGCAATTCATGGGTGCCACGAACAATCGGACAACCTTCCCCATGGGTGCCCACCGCCCCAACTGCCTGCTTGAAGGTCTTTTTCAGGTGATACTTTCAGTGGGAAAGTGACCCACCCCCCATGACCAACACCTTTGGCCTGTTTTGGGATGTGGACGGCACCATGGCGGAGACCGAGGGGGACGGTCACCGGCGGGCGTTCAATGCCGCCTTTGCGGAACGGGGCTTGCCTTGGCACTGGTCCATGGCTTGCTATGGGCAACTGCTGCGGATCAGTGGCGGAGAAGAGCGTCTTCGCCACTGGCTGGCTACGGACCCCCCTGGAGCCCCTGGGGATCAAGCCGGACAACGGGCCATGGCGGCAGAATTGCAGGAGCGCAAACAGGTTCACTATGGACGCATCGTTGCGGCTGGCGGTCTGGCGCCACGGCCAGGTGTTGTGCGTCTGATTCAAGCCGCCGCGGCAGCAGGGTGGCAGCAGTGGATTGTGACCACCAGCCGCCGCCGTGCGGTGGAGGCACTGCTGTCTACACAACCCTTCCAACCCCTGGCGTCTGCCTTTTGTGGTTGGGTTTGTGGTGATGACGTGATCCGCAAGAAGCCCGACCCCCAGGCCTATGTCATGGCCCTGCGTCAGTCAGGGCTGGGTCCCCGCCAGGTGGTGGCGCTTGAGGATTCCCCCCACGGCTTGGAGGCGGTCTGTCGGGCCGGGCTACGCTGCCTGGTGACCCCAAGCCGTATCACGGTGAACCGGAAGTTCACGGGGGCTGCGGCAGTGGTGGATCACCTGGGTGACGGGCCGCAGCAACCCGCTACTGTTGTGCTGGGGCCTGCCCTGGGGTCCCAAGCCCACGTGGATCTTGCCTACCTGCAAGGCCTCCTTCCAGGGGGTCAACCCCCGCCAGTCTCACCCCGTTCCGGATCCTGAGCCCACAACACACCCGTCTTCACAGTGCTTCCGCCGGTGTTGGCCGCTGGCTTCTCGACGCGCTGCAAGTCTCATGGCGTCGCAGGGTGGTGTTGATTCTCGGCCTCACCGGTGGCTTTTTCATCGGTCAAGTGGGGATTCCGCTCCTCAGCCAGTTGCCACCGCTCAGTGATTTTGGAGCCTTGGTGGTGCTGGTGGCCTGCGAGATTCTTGTGCGGCTCCGCAGCTTGGGGGCCAACATGGCCAATCCTTCCCTGTTGCGGCAAGCTCTGGACAACGTCCGTGTCGGCTTTGTCTTCTCGGTTGTCCTGGAGGCGTTCAAGTTGGGGTCCTAGTGTTCCGGGTTGATGGCGATCTCAAGCTGCAAGCGGTGCTGGATGGGCCGCCGCAGCGTCGTCGGCTGGCCCGACAGTTGGCCCGTCAGCCCGGCTGGCGCACTCTGCTGGATTTGGACGAAGGGGCCGTGGCGGCATGGCTGGATCGGCAACTGGACGTGCTGGCCGCGTCAACCATTGTGGAGGCTCTGGCCGCCATCCCGCACCATCCCAGTGTGCTCTGGGGCCTGTGGATCCCCATGGTGCAACTCATGGAGCGTGTGCAACGGACAACGCCACGCCCCCGCATTGGCCTGGCGGGGGTGCCGGGCACTGGAAAAACCACCCTGGGCCAAGCCATGGCCGTGCTGGGCCAGGCCTACAACTTTTCCCCCATCGTGGCCTCCGTTGACGACTACTACCTGCCCCTGTCCATACGGACCACGGCCATGGCCGCCAATCCCTTTGCCGTTGACCGTGGTCCCCCCGGCAGCCACGACCTGCAATGGCTGAACCGCTCCCTGGACGACTTCGCTGCCCATGGGCAGTGCTGTATTCCCTGTTTTGACAAGGGTCTGGCCGGTGGTCGGGGGGACCGCAGCGGTAGTAAGCGGCATCGGGGGAACGTCTTTCTGCTGGAGGGCTGGATGGTGGGAGCCCGCTCTTTCCCGGTGGGGCTGGATGATCCCCATCCTGGTGCATCCGCCGCGGAGCGGGCCTGGTGTGCCCGTTGCAGCAACGTGCTGACGGAGTACGCCGGCACATGGGAGCGGCTGCATGGGCTGGTTCTGGTGGTTCCCCAGCAGTGGCGCCACAGCCTGCGGTGGCGACTCCAGGCGGAGGCACGGCAGCGACGTCGCGGCAAGGGCGCCCTCAATGGCGCTCAACTGGAGCGGTTGCTGCGTTGTTTCTGGGCCTCGGTTCCACCCCATCGCGCCCTGCAACCTGTCCGGACTCCAGCAGATGGAGCGCCGCCCGTGATGATGATGGCCACACTGGACAGCCGGCGACGGGTAGTGAACACGGGACCGCCTGAAGCCGTCAACTGGCCCGCACCGGTTCAGCTTTCCTCTTCTTCCTCGTCCTCCGTGTCATCTACGGGATAGTGAAAGCCCGTTGCCCGCCCACTGAGGACAGCTTTCCCCAGGGACATGGCCCGCTGGGCAGCCAAGCGCGCCTTGCGGTTCCAGGTGGCGCGGCGCTGATTCCGCTTCCGGTTTGAGGTCTTCTTCTTGGGGACAGCCATCGGATCTCAGACACACAGGACCATGAACCTTCCATTCTTGCCATGGCGTGGGACCACGTCAAACCATTGGGCATGGCCATCTGGCTACAGTTGTTCCAAGAAGGGAACACTCCGTGGCAAATCAGAGCCACATCGCCATTGTGGCGCCAGCACTGGGCCAATCCGCCAGGGCGCCGCTCAGCTACAGTGGTCTTGTGCAGGCCATCCGCGATGGCCAGACGCAGGAGTTGCTGTGGGATCCTGATCTGCGCAAGGTGCGGGTCACCCTGGTGGATGGTCGCCAGAGCGTGGTGGACGTGTTTCCCGAGAATCCTGTGCTGATTCAGGAGGCGGAAGCCGCCGGGGTACCCCTCACGGTTCAGGACAGCCGTCAGCAGCAGGCCCTCACGGGGCTGATGGGCAACCTGCTACTGGTGCTGCTGATCCTGGTGGGACTCACCTTCCTGCTGCGCCGCTCCGCAAAGGCGGCCAACCGGGCCCTGGGCTTTGGCCGCAGTAAACCCCGCCTGCGCGCTGAGAACGACATCAAGGTGTGTTTTGAGGACGTGGCGGGGATCAACGAAGCCAAGGATGAACTCCGGGAGGTGGTGGCTTTTCTGAAGCAGCCGGATCGGTTCACCAGCATTGGGGCTCGCATTCCCCGCGGCGTGCTGCTGGTGGGACCGCCCGGAACAGGCAAAACCTTGCTGGCCCGTGCCGTTGCTGGAGAGGCGGGGGTGCATTTTTTCTCCATCTCCGCCAGTGAATTTGTGGAGTTGTTTGTGGGGGTGGGGGCCAGCCGGGTGCGGGACCTGTTCCGCCAGGCCAAGGAGAAAGCCCCTTGCATTGTGTTTATCGACGAGATTGACGCCGTGGGCCGCCAGCGGGGCGCGGGCATCGGCGGCGGCAACGACGAGCGGGAGCAGACCCTCAACCAGTTGCTTACGGAAATGGATGGATTTGAAGACAATTCCGGAGTGATCCTGCTGGCGGCCACCAACCGCCCCGACGTGCTGGATACCGCCCTCCTGCGACCGGGTCGCTTTGATCGGCGGGTGCTGGTGGATTTGCCGGACCGCCGTGGACGGGAGGCCATTCTCAACGTCCATGCCCGCACCCGGCCCATCAGCCCGGAGGTGAACCTTGCCACCTGGGCCCGCCGCACCCCCGGCTTTTCCGGTGCTGATCTGGCCAACCTGCTGAATGAAGCTGCCATCCTCACGGCCCGGTCGCAGAAGCAGTGCATCGAGGACAACCACATCATGGATGCCCTGGAACGGGTCACCATGGGCCTGCCCGCCGCATCCCTGCAGGACAGCGCCAAGAAGCGACTTATTGCCTATCACGAGGTGGGCCATGCCCTGTTGACCACCCTGCTGGATCAGGCGGACGATCTGGACAAGGTGACCCTGCTGCCCCGCAGCGGCGGGGTGGGAGGCTTTGCCCGTTTCACCCCTGACGAGGAGGTGGTGGATTCCGGTCTGGTAACCAGAGCTTGGCTTGAGGCCCGAATGGTGGTGAGCATGGGGGGCCGCGCCGCGGAGTTGGTGGTCTTTGGCAAACAGGAGACCACCCAGGGGGCCAGCAGCGATATTGAAGCCGTCACCGCCACGGCCCGGGAGATGGTGACCCGCTATGGCTTCTCGTCCCTGGGTCCGGTGGCTTGGGAAGGGGATCAGGCGGAGGTGTTCATTGGCCGGGATTGGCTTCAACAGCGCCCCACCTACTCAAAAGACACGGCCAAAGCCCTGGATGGGGAAGTGCAGAAGCTGGCCAAGCGGTCCCTGGCCAAAGCCTGCGCCCTGTTGTCCCGGCACCGCCCCCTGATGGACGAGTTGACCGATCAACTCATTGAGCAGGAAACCATTGCCGGGGATCAGTTCCGGGCTGTTGTGAATCACTACCGGAAGATGGCCACACCGGATCAGTCTGTGGAGGTTGGGCAAGCCACGGTTGGGAGCACAGCTTCATGAAACGGTGGCGTGGCCAGGCGAGGATCCTCCTCAAAATCAAACCAACCCGAACACCCCAGGGCGAACCTGTGTGGGCACCACCGCCAGGCTGTTGACGGCGGCACAGCAGCGAAAGTCCGCGTCGTGATTGCCGAGACGTTGCAGGCGTTGGCCATGGGTGGCACGGCGTAAACAGGCTTCCGGATTGTGCTGCCACACCTGCCAGAGGGCCAGCGCGGCGGCCATCTCGTCGTTGCCGCAGTGGTTGTGGGGATCGCTGCCCAGGGCCGTAGCCATGGCGTGAAGCAGGGCGCCGGCGGCCAGGCTGTCCTCAAGGGAATAGCTCCCCTCCCAGCCACTGCCCACAATCCGCACATGGCCCACAGCCAACGCCTGTAACCGCGCCACCACCGCCGCCAGGTTGTTGAGGGAGCAGGTGAACACCTGGGGAACGGCTTGCACCCTTTCCAGGGCGCGGGTGCCGTTGGTGGTGCTGAGGAAGAGTTGTTTGCCCTCTACCACCGCCGGGGTTACGGCGACGGGAGAATTGCCCAGGTCAAACCCCTCCAGCGTCCGCCCGCCCCGCTCCCCCGCCAGCAGGCGTTCGTCTTGGGGCGCTGCCGCAGCCGCCCTCCGCAGGGCATCCAGATCGGCGAAGACGTGGACCGCTGTGGCGCCGTTGTGCAAGGCCCAGCCAATGGTGGTGGTGGCCCGCAGCACGTCGATGACCACTGCCGCATCGGTCTGGCCACTGCCGGGCACCGCCTCCGGCGTGGGGCAATAGCGCAAGTTCATCACACCAGAGAAACCATGACCTGCCACAGTAGCCAGGTGGTTGGCTGGTGCCATGGCGCAAGATCTCCGCCAATTTCTGGCGCTCCTGGAGGCGCGGGGCCAGTTGCGGCGCATCACGGCGCCCGTGGATCCCGATCTGGAGTTGGCGGGCATTGCCGATCGGGTGCTGGCCATGGGTGGCCCCGGCCTGGTGTTTGACAACGTGATCGGCAGCCCATGGCCGGTGGCCATCAATCTTCTGGGCACCGTAGAGCGGGTGGTGTGGGCCATGGGCATGGAGCAGCCGGAGGAGCTGGAGCGCCTTGGCGAACGCCTGGCCACCCTGCAACAACCCCAGCCCCCCAAGCGTCCCAAGGAGTTGGTGGCCATGGGTGGCTTGCTGTGGGACGTGTTGCGGGCGCGCCCGGACCGGGATCTTCTGCCCCCCTGCCAGCAGGTGGTGCTGGAGAGAGAGGCGGTGAACCTGGATGCCCTGCCCCTGCTGCGCCCCTGGCCGGGAGACGGGGGATTCATGGTCAACCTGGGCCTGGTGATCACCAAGGATCCGGAGACGGGAGCGCCCAACGTGGGGGTCTATCGGCTGCAGCGCCAGTCTCCCCGCACCATGACGGTCCATTGGCTCTCGGTGCGGGGCGGGGCCCGTCATCTGCGCAAGGCAGAGGCCATGGGCAAACCTCTGGAGGTGGCTGTTGCCATCGGGGTCCATCCGCTGCTGATCCTGGCGGCCGCCACTCCCATTCCCGTCAACCTCTCGGAGTGGTTTTTCGCGGGGCTTTACGGTGGCAAAGGAGTACGTCTGGCCCGCTGCCGCACCATTGGCCTGGAGGTTCCCGCCCAAAGTGAAATTGTACTGGAGGGACAGATTGAGCCAGGCGAGCGCCAGGCGGATGGACCCTTTGGCGACCACATGGGCTTCTACGGCGGCATTGAGGATGCTCCCCTGATTCGCCTGAAGGCCGTCACCCATCGTCGCCAACCCACCTTTCTGGCCACCTTCAGCGGGCGCCCTCCCAAGGAGGAGGCCATGCTGGCCATTGCCCTGAACCGCATCTACACCCCCATCCTCCGCAAACAGATCCCGGAGATCAAAGATTTTTTCCTACCCATGGACGCCCTCAGCTACAAGCTGGCGGTGATCGCCATTGACAAGGCCTATGCGGGCCAGGCGCGGCGGGCCGCCATGGCGTTCTGGGGGGTGCTGCCCCAGTTCACCTACACCAAATTCGTGGTGGTGGTGGACGGCACCATCAACGTGCGGGATCCGCGCCAGGTGCTGTGGGCCGTCAGCGCCAAGGTGGACCCCCAGCGGGACCTGCTGGTGATTGCGGATAGCCCCTTCGACAGCCTGGATTTTGCCAGCGAACGCATGGGCCTGGGGGGACGCATGGCCATTGACGCCACCACCAAAATCGGCCCGGAGCGCCGCCACGATTGGGGCCGGCCTCTGGAAAGAGACGAGGCCACCGAGGCGCGCATCACGGGGCGTTGGTCGGAGTTGGGGCTGGACGACATGGGGCAGACCCCGCCGGACCCCGTTCTGTTTGGCTACGTGATGGAGAACGTACTGGCCCGTTTGGGCCGCTCTTAAGCGCTTGCGCCGCCCCCCGAGCCACCGGCCGTGCTTCAACGTCGCACCCTCTACGCCCTGAAGGCCCTCCTGGAGTTGGCCCAGGCGCCGGAAACACTCCATTCGGTGTCCAGAATTGCCCAACGCCAGCAGATTCCTGCCGCCATGCTGGAGCAGGTTCTGTTGCAGTTGCGTCGTGCCGGGCTGGTGGTGGCCCAGCGGGGCCGTGCCGGTGGCTACGGACTGGCGCAGCAGGCCGGCGCCATCTGCCTGGAGCAGGTGGCGGATGCCGTAGGAGAGCGGTTGCAGCAGGCGAAGCCCTCTCTGAACCATGAAGATAATGCCGCTGACCAAGTCCTGGCCGTGCTGGAGCAGCGTCTACAACGTTGCCTGGCCAAAACTTTACAGGAGACCACCTTGGAAGAGTTGTTCCTTGATCTGCGTTCCTGGCAGGCCATTCTGGAAGACGACAACGCCTTGATGCTTTGACTTGGTGCTTGCAAGGGACAAGGCCCTTGCCGCGCCGGGTTGCTGTTGTCACCATAAGCCAACCAAACTGCCTGTTGGACGGGGTTGTGTCCAGACCAGCCATGACGAGCGCGCCCCCACCGGCGGAGGACAACGGCGTCACCATCGAACCAGGCCACAGCCTGCGGGGTGAGGTCACGGTCCCTGGGGATAAGTCCATTTCCCACAGAGCCCTCCTCTTTGGTGCTGTTGCAGAAGGCATCACCACCATTCACGGGATGCTGGCGGCGGAAGATCCCTGCAGCACCGCAGACTGTCTGCGGGCCATGGGGGTGGCCATCAGTCCCTTGGGGGACAAGGATCAGCCGGTTGTGGTGGAGGGCGTGGGATTGGACGGTCTGCAGGAGCCGGGCGATATTCTGGATTGCGGCAATTCGGGAACAACCATGCGGCTGCTGCTGGGCCTGTTGGCTGGCCGCCAGGACCGCTATTTTGTGCTCACCGGTGATGCGTCCCTGCTGCTGCGGCCCATGGGACGGGTCAGCCGCCCCCTCTGCCAATCCATGGGCGCCCGCATTGACGGTCGGGCCAACGGCACCCTGGCTCCCCTGACCGTGAACGGCTGCCAACTGCAAGGGGGCGTGATCGGCACCTCCGTGGCCTCGGCCCAGGTGAAATCCGCCCTTCTGCTGGCGGGCCTCACGGCCGACAGTGCCGTGTCCGTGATTGAATCCAACTGCTCACGGGACCATAGCGAACGCATGTTGAAGGCGTTCGGGGCAGACGTGCAGGTGCGTGGCGACTATGGCCGTCATGTGCGGATCACGCCAGGCCGACCCCTGCGGGGTCAGGAGGTTCATGTTCCTGGGGACATCAGTTCCGCTGCCTTTTGGCTGGTGGGGGCCGCCATCACTCCCGGCTCCCGGTTATCTCTTCGCCATGTGGGCTTGAACCCCACCCGCACAGGGGTGCTGGAGGTGCTCCGGACCATGGGCGCCCAGTTGCGGGTGGAGAACCGCACGCAGATCACCGGTGAGCCGGTGGGAGACCTGATCATCGAACACGGCCCGCTGGGGCCGTTCTCCATTGATGCCGATCTTGTGCCGCGACTGGTGGATGAAATTCCTGTACTGGCTGTGGCCGCCCTCTTTGCGGAGGGCACCAGTCGGATCCAGGGGGCCAGGGAGTTGCGGGTCAAGGAGACGGATCGGCTGGCGGTCATGACCCGCCAGTTGCGAGCCATGGGGGCCGTGGTGGAAGAAACCGCTGATGGGCTGGTGATTGACGGTCCCCAGAGGCTGCGGGGCGCCCAGCTTGACAGTGAAACCGACCATCGGGTGGCCATGAGCCTGGCCCTGGCCGCCCTCAATGCCCAGGCCCCCAGCCGGATTCAGAGAGCCGATGCCGCCGGCGTGTCTTATCCTGATTTTTGGCATCAGTTGGGGCGGCTTCAAGATTCGGGAGTACGGGAACCCTGAGCAAGAAGCCCTGTTCCAGTGCTAGGGAGGCAAGGGAGGCAGCAGGCCGGTTGTGTGAACACGAGCGGTTGCAGCGCCAACAGATCGGTTTCAACGCTCCTTGGCAGCAGCCAGGCGTTGCAGGCGTATGGTGCCCTTAAGGGCACCACGGAAAATCGCCTTGAGGAATATATCCAACTCATCACAACCCAACATCTTACATGGTCAATCTTTATGGGCTTATTCAGAGGTTCCTTAGGTCTTCTGTGTTCAATGTCATCTTCAATGAAGAAGAGATACCAGAGAATGAAATGATAGTCCTGCCTCCGTCATTGAGGGAATCTATTCTCCCGATGGAGTACAGAAAAAACAGGAACATCCTGATATTAGATTGGCAAGACGTGCCAGAACCATTGCCAACTTGGCTCGCGTGATCAGCGAGAGGAAAGTTAGGACCGGGATTCGTAGGACGCTGCTGGTGCAAGCCCAGCGTCTGGAAAGTCTTGCCAGGGCTAGTCTTAAGGACGTGGAGTCAGCACTTAAATCCCCTTCATCCCAGCCAATCTCCAATCAGGACTCTATCTTACCGCTCATCCCTCCATCTTGCTACCCTCCAGAAGTCTTGTTCAGAGATGCCCTAGCATGCATCCAATTGAAATATCCATTCGGAGGATTCCAGCGCTCGCCTGCTGTGGAACTCATCGCGTAATCCGCGCCAGTACTGCTATAGGTTGCAGTACTCGCACCGCCGCCGACCCATCTAACTTGAACTCTTTCATTTCTTCCTTCACCTCATCAATACGCTTGTTCGTCCTGTTCTCACCAGCGCGCATCTCATCTTTCAGCTCGCCTCTGAGGGTACGGAAAGCACCGATGAGCAGCCCTGTGCCTCCCACAGCGCCAGAGCCACCAGGGCGCCGGGCTTGCAGCCAGTTGGCCAGGATCTCTGGTGGCAGGGAGAATATCCATCAAGAAGCAGGTCTGCGCCAGCATAAGACATGTGTGGAACCCTGCGCAGAGGGGACCGACAACGGCCCTTTCATGGTGAAGGGTGGTGGCCCTCTATGGAGTTGCGCGGCGCCGATGCCAATGCGGCCATCAGTGGAGACATGCATGGACGCCAATTGCAGGGGGCGGAATACATCAAGGCGGACCTGACCAAGGTGGATCTTTCCGCCAGCGACCTCACCGGCGCGGTGTTCAACGACGCTGATCTACGGAACGCCGTGCTGGAAAACGGGTTGTTGTTCATGCAAAGCAGCTTCACCGATGCGCGAATCAGCGGGGCTGGCTTCACGGATGCGGTGGTGGACCGGAGCCAGTTGCCGCAGCTCTGCCACCAGGCTGATGGCCACAACAGCATTACGGATCGGGATACACGGGCTGGGCTAGCCTTAACTGCCCCCAGCCCAAAGGCTGATCCCGTCAGCCCGGGATGCCACTCGGTGGTGTTTTGCCCTCTTGAAGTTTTGAATGATGTCTCGTTTGTCCCACGTTGTGCCCCTGGTCCTGCAGGAGTCCCATAGGCTGATGGCCGCAGCCTATGGGAGAGGGGCGCTGGTGAGTGATGGGGGAATAACCCTTCAGAAGGATGAGGAGAAGTTGAGCTTGAGGGAGTGATCGGCTGGAGTCGCGGAAGAGAAGTGTTCCTGTCGTTCCGCTTCGATGGATAGTTCCCAAGGAAGAGCATGTGACTGTTCAGAGTAGGGAGTCACTGACCAGAGGAGGCCGTAGGTCCTGCTGGTGGAAGAGAATGCCATTGCCACGGCAGGGGTCAGGGTGAGGCGGTCGTTATAGGTGGGGAAGCCGTAGGCCAGTTCTGCTTCAAATTGCTGGCTGCTGCTGGGGTTGCCGTCCATCTGCTCAAAGGTGGCGGGATGGAACAGGGCGTCCATGTCAGCGGTTGCGGTAGCGCCCATGGCGTGACCCATGGAGAGGTAGGGGCCACGGTTGGAGGGTGATGGATCCCAGGAGAAGGAGAGGGCCTGGCCCTGTTCCTGGAAGTCTTCTTCTGCATGGGAGAGGAGGGTGCGACCTTTCAATTCAGCCCTGATGCCCCGCTGGGGATCCTTCCAGGTGATACCGGCGCCCAGGTCCATGCCGAAGCCGGTTTCCGCATCGCCACTGTCTTGCCGGATGCCCACTTCCATGGAGGGGAGGAGGGAAGAGCCGTTGGCCAAGGGGAAGGGCCGTGTGGCCTCCAGCCCCAGGCGGAAGCGGGAGACGTTGCCTTCGGAAGACTCCAGCCCCTCCACCTCTTCCGAGGAGGCGCTGAGGGAGAGGAGGTCGGCGGTGGCGTTGAGGCTGACGCCTTCGCTGCCCCCGTCCAGGAGCAGGCTGTCCATGCCGAGGGCCACCATGGTCATGGTGGTGTCGGGCTCGTATTCCTCCTCGTTGCCATCGGGTTTGAGGGAGAGTTGTCCCCAGCCGTAGCCTGCTGTGGCCCAGATGCCGAGGCGTGGGGAGAGGGCGTAACGGCCATAGGGGAATAGTCCTGTCAAGGAGGTGCTGATCTCTCCATCAGCACTATCGTCACCGTCGTAGGAGCCGTTGCCCCAGGAGCGGGAGAGAGCAGCGCCAGCCTGCCAACGGGTAGCGCTCCAGTCGGCCCCCAGCAGGAGTGTGGTCACGTCACCATCAAGGGAGATCTCGTCTTCCTGACCACTGAAGGAGGAGAGTGCGCCCTGTCCCCAGAGGGCAAGCTGTGGAGCGCCTGCCTCCCCTTGGGGAGAGAAGCTGAAGGAGGAGCCCTCTACCAACTCTTCGCCGGTGAGGTTTTCAAAGCCCAGGGCTTTGGAGAGGACTCTGTGGTTCTCCACCAGTGCTGGCGGGCTGCTGACGGCCTCCCCGGCAACGGTCAGCTCCAATCCTGTTGTGGTGGGAGCGGCAAAGCGGTCCTGGAGGGCATCCACCACCTGATGGGAGAAGGTGCGGCCGAAGCGGAGGCGCCAGGCTTCCATCCCTTGCGCGGCGTCCGCGGCGGCGTCCACAGTTTCCGTGGCGGTGTCTACGGTTTCTGTGTCGGCGTCCACGGTCACCGGTAGATGGGTGTCTCCTTTGCCGTTCAGCCCATCACCACGGACGATATGACGGAGGACGAGGGAGGCAGCAGTGGCATCCTCCGCGACCCTCACCACCACCTCTTGGGAAACATTCCATTTGGATGGGTTGAAGAGGAGGCGGTCGGGGGTAACGGTCAGGCCCATGGCGTTCTCGACCGTGTTGGAGGCGCTGCGGCCCAGACTGACGACCTGTTCCGGAGTTACAGCGATGGTGACGGTCACCTGCCCTGTGGGCTGGTGGTCCAGGGTGACGTCGTAGGAAACGCTGTCTCCTGCGGCCACCGTCAGACTGGGGACGGATAGCTGCGCCACCTCGTCGTCTCTCACCGTGACCGATGCGGAAGAGTTAGTGGCGTGGATGGTGTAGCCAGCTCCGTCTTGCACCGTGGCGGTGACGCTACCGTCTTCTTCCTGAACCGCGTCGTTTTCGGTCATGATGGTCAGGGTGGCGGTTCCACTGTCGTCGATGGTGACGGAGCGGCTGCCGGTCTCTCCACTGCTGATCACCTCACCCCTGGCGCTGAGCATCAGGTTGACGGTGACCGGGTTCCCTTGTGTGGGAGCAGGTGTTGCGGTCAGGGTGAAGGCGGCGTCTTGCCCCTCGTTGACCGGCTCGCCAGCGGTGATGCTCACCACCGGCAGGGTTGACGGCGGGGACGGCAGTGGCGGCGGGGACATGCCGTCGTCGTCCGTGATGGTGATGGTGATGGTGGCGCTCCCCTGGGTTCCCACCGTGTAGCCATTGGCGGCAGCCAGGGTGATGATGATGGTCTCGTCATCCTCCGCCATCTGATCATCCAGGATGGAGACGGGGATGGTTGCCGTCGACCCGGACATGGATACCGTGCGGGACAGAGCGGTGAAGTCTTCTCCCGGTGTGGCGCTTCCACCCACCTGATAGGCCACGGTGGTGGCTGTGGAGAAGGGGGGCTGGGCACTCAGCTCCAGGTTGACGGTACGGCTGCCCTGA
>JAJDVL010000036.1 GCA_022826155.1 Prochlorococcaceae cyanobacterium jk18x22bins.40
GCAGTGTTGATGCTGCCGGAGGGATTTCACCTGGCTCCCGAGGACCGTATCCCCGAGACCATGAAGGAAGAAATGGAGGGGATCTACTACAGCACCTACAACGACACTTCAGACAACGTCGTTCTTGTGGGTCCCTTGCCCGGCGATGAACACCAGGAACTTGTTTTCCCGGTGCTCTCCCCTGATCCGGCGCAGGACAGCGCCATCATGTTCGGAAAGTATGCCGTTCATGCTGGCGGCAACCGCGGACGCGGCCAGCTTTACCCCACGGGCGAGCAAAGCAACAATGGGGTCTGGACAGCAGACGCGGCGGGGGAGATCACCGGCATTGACGACAATGAAGACGGCAGCCACGTGGTCCATATCGCAACGGATGGGGAGACAGTGGTGGATGCCACCGTTCCAGCGGGCCTGGAGGTGACTGTTACCCCTGGAGAGACGGTTGCCGCTGGCTCCGCCTTGACCAACGACCCCAACCAAGGGGGCTTCGGACAACACGATACGGAGATCGTGCTGCAGAGCCCATGGCGTATCCTGGGCATGTTGGGCTTCTTCACCCTGGTGCTGGCCACACAAATTTTCTTTGTTCTCAAGAAACGGCAAGTGGAGCGGGTGCAAGCTGCCGGACAGCTTTAAGACTCCGAGAGGGAGGACCGTTCATCCATGGGATTTTCTGGTGTGTTGGGCCTGGTGTTTCAGTCGCCGGGTCCAATGATTCCCCATACCCCTCTGCGCTGGTACGGGGTGCTGATTGCCTTGGCTGTGGTCATTGGCCTCACCCTCTCCAGCAGGTTGGCCCGCTGGCGTGATCTGGATCCCGTGCTGATCTCGGATCTGCTGCCGCTGCTGGCCATCGCCGCATTGGCGGCTGCCCGCCTCTACTACGTGGCCTTCGAATGGGAGCGCTACCGCGACGCCTGGACGCGGTTGTTCGGGGTGATCCCGATCCCCCGCGCCGTCGCCTTCTGGGAAGGCGGCATCGCCATCCATGGGGGCATGGTGGGGGCACTGCTGGCGGTATGGGTGTTTTCCCGTCTTCGCCAACAACCGTTCTGGGACCTTCTGGATGTTCTGGCGCCGTCCCTGGCCCTGGGGCAGGCCATTGGCCGCTGGGGCAATTTTTTCAATTCGGAAGCGTTTGGCGTCCCCGTGCCTGCCGACTTCCCCATCAGCGTCAAGATCCCACCGGCCCTGGTGGATCCCCAAGTGCTGCTCAGCAGCCCCGGCGCCAGCCATTTCCATGCCACGTTTTTCTATGAGTCCCTCTGGAACCTGGCGGTCTTTGGTGTGTTGATGGGTCTGTTGCTGCGCTGCCGCCGCGGTGGGCTCAAGCTGCCGGCAGGGGCGCTGACCTGTACCTATGCCATCGCCTACGGCCTGGGCCGCTTCTGGATCGAAGGGTTGCGCACCGATCCCCTCTGCCTGTTCTCCAGTCCCCCCTTCTGTGAAGGAGGCCTGCGCATTGCCCAGGTGATGAGTGGGGCCATGATTGTGCTGGGCAGTTTGGGTCTGGCATGGCTGTATAGCCTGCGGCGCCCCTTGCCGGGCTCTGGGCGGCCCAGATCTTGAACGTCGCGACACAACCACCAGGGTCTGTGGCCATTGTGGGGGCCGGGCCCGGCGCTCCCGACCTGCTCACCATGCGGGCCCATCAGCGCATCAGGGAGGCCCAGGCACTCATCTGGGCGGATTCCCTGGTCTCCCCTGCCGTCGCCGCCCTGGCCCCTGCCGACTGCGCACGAATCTCCACCCGCAGTCTCACCCTGGAGGCGGTGATGGAGGTGATGCTGGAGCGGGTCCGTGCCGGCAAGCGGGTGGTGCGCCTCCATGACGGCGACCCTTGTCTCTATGGCGCCCTCCATGAGCAGATCTGCCGCTTGGCGGAGGCTGGTGTGGCCGTGGAGGTGGTGCCTGGGGTCAGTGCCTACCAGGCCACGGCCGCGGCCCTGGGCCAGGCGCTCACCATCCCCGGAGTGGTGCAAACCGTTGTGTTGACCCGTGCTGCGGGCCGCACCGGCACACCGGAACGGGAGGCGCTCAAGCAGGTTGCGGCCCTGCAGGCCAGCCTTTGCCTGTACCTCTCGGCCCGCCACGTTGAAGCGGTTCAGGAGGAGTTGTTGCTCCACTACCCCCCTGACACCCCCGTGGCCATTGCCTTCCGCATCAGTTGGCCCGATGAGCGGCTCCTGCTCACCACCCTCGACGCCATGGCCGCCACCACCACAGCGCACAGGTTGATCCGCACCACCCTCTATCTGGTGAGTCCTGCCCTGGCCGCCAGCCCCAACTGGCGCTCACGGCTCTATGCACCCGGCCATACCCACCTCTTTCGCGGGGGGGATGAAGTCTTTTGACGGGCTTGCCGAATGCGCTGCGGCCGTTGCAGGCTGAAGCCGGCCGATCAAAGGAAAGATGCCGGACGTTATCTGCTGCGGAGAAGCGCTGGTGGATCGCCTGGGTCCACCGGGGGGAGATCCGGTCGAGAATGGAGAGGACTGCCTGGGGGGCGCCCCCGCCAACGTGTGTTGCGGGCTGGCGCGGTTGGGCACGTCCACCGGCTTTCTGGGACGCCTGGGGCGGGATGCCGTTGGCGCGGCCTTTGCCCGGTTGTTTCAAGAGCGGGGGGTGGACCAGCAGGGGGTGCAATGGGATGAGCAGCGCCCCTCCCGGATTGTGCTGGTGCAACGGCAGCTCAACGGTGAGCGCAGTTTCGGGGGTTTCCTGGGGGATGCCGGCGCGGGCTTTGCCGACATGGCCCTCGCCCAAGACCGGATCCCACCCTCCCTGTTCCAAACTGCCCGCTGGCTGCTGTTCGGCACCGTCCCCCTGGCCAGTGCAGATGCGGCAGCGGCGTTGGCCCAGGCCATGGCGCTGGCTGAGGCCCGTCAGGTGCGATTGGCCCTGGACGTGAACTGGCGGCCCACGTTCTGGCACTGCGGTGAAGCCATGGCCCGGCAACGGATTGTCCCCCTGCTGGAGCGGGTGCAGTTGCTCAAGCTGGCGGTGGAGGAGGCGGAATGGCTTCTGGGTAAACGGGATCCCCAGGCCATTGCTCTGGCGCTGCCGCAGCAGCCCGCGGTGGTGGTAACCGCCGGGGGGGATGGGGTGACCTGGTGGGTGGGGGGATGTGGTGGGCATCACCCGGCTTACCCGGTCCCTGTGGTGGACAGCACCGGCGCGGGAGATGGTTTCCTGGCGGGCCTGCTCCACCAGTTGGCCCAGCAGCCCCGGTTGCTGGACCAGCCCGCAGCGGACGCCGTGGTCCAGGCCATGGCCTTTGCCAGTGCCTGTGGCGCCATGGTCTGCACAGGGGCAGGCGCCATCGCCCCCCAGCCAGGGGCCGAGGCGGTGGCCGCCTTCCTGGAGCAACACACCCGCCGTTAGGGGCTGCGCAACACAGCCAAGCGCCCCCGGGAGGCCATGTGCAATTGGAGATGCCAGGCGTCCTGGGGCCACTGGCTCAAGCGCTCCGGCCATTCCACCGCCAGCAGCGCCCCCTGTTCATGGGCCAACTCTTCCTCCTCCCAGAACAACTGGTCGGCGGCAACCGGTTGCTCCAGTCGGTAAAGATCCAGATGGACCAACGCCTGGGGTTGCTGGCGCCACTGCCCCTGGTAGTGTTGGGCCAGGGCAAAGGTGGGGCTGGTGATGGGTTCCCCAATGGCCAAGGCCTGGGCAATCCCACCCACGAGGCAGGTTTTGCCTGCACCCAGCGGACCCTGCAGCAGGACAATCACCCCGCCTGCTGCGCCCGTGGTCAGCAACGTCCTGGCAAGACGGCGCCCATAGGCCTGGGTGGCCTGGGCATCGGGAAGGGGAGTCGGGTTCACGGGTGCTTGGCTCTCTCCACCAATCTGGAGTCTGGAGGGTGGGGCCGACGTTCAAGCGCTACGGCGGGCCGATTCGGCTAGCTTGAGTGGCCTGGAACCGGGGCCTTTCTGCCGTGGCTCCAGCCCACTGTTCAGGGCCGTGTCCCCATGATTGCCTCTACCCCAACGCCAACCCCTGCCGTTGCAACCACCTCCCCACCACCCTACGTGGTGGCTGACATCAGCCTGGCGGACTGGGGTCGCAAGGAAATCCGCATCGCAGAAACGGAGATGCCTGGCCTGATGGCCCTGCGCCGTCAGTACGGCGCTGAGCAGCCGCTGCGGGGCGCCCGCATCTGCGGCAGCCTCCACATGACGATCCAGACCGCTGTTCTCATTGAAACCCTTGTGGCCCTGGGGGCCCAGGTGCGTTGGGCCTCCTGCAATATCTTTTCCACCCAGGACCATGCGGCGGCAGCCATGGCCGCCCAGGGCATTCCTGTCTTTGCCTTCAAGGGGGAGTCTTTGGAGGAGTACTGGGCCTTCACCCACCGGATCATGGAGTGGCAGGACGGGGGCACCCCCAACATGATCCTTGACGACGGCGGCGATGCCACCGGCCTGGTCCTGTTGGGTTGCCGGGCCGAGCAGGACCCTGCCGTGTTGAACAACCCCGGCAACGGGGAAGAGCGGGTCCTGTTTGCCGCCGTCCGGCAGCGTCTGGAGCAGGATCCCGGCTTCTATGGGCGGATTGCCGGCAACATTCGCGGGGTGACGGAGGAGACCACCACCGGCGTGGCCCGTCTCTATCGCCTCCAGAAGCATGGCGCACTCCCGTTCCCTGCCATCAACGTCAACGACTCTGTCACCAAGAGCAAATTCGATAATCTTTACGGCTGTCGCGAATCCCTTGTGGACGGCATCAAACGGGCCACGGACGTGATGATCGCAGGCAAAGTCGTGCTGGTGGTTGGGTACGGGGACGTGGGCAAGGGGTCGGCCCAATCCCTGCGGGCACTGGGCGCCACGGTGATGATCGCCGAGGTGGATCCCATTTGCGCTCTCCAGGCCGCCATGGAGGGTTACCGGGTTGTCCGTGTGGAGGACGTGTGCGATATGGTGGATATTGTTGTCACGGCAACGGGCAACATCAACGTCCTCACCCGCGCCCATATGGAGCGGCTTAAGAATGAGGCAATCGTCTGCAATATCGGCCACTTTGACAACGAAATCGATGTGGCTTCCCTGGCGGACCTGCGATGGGAAAACATCAAATCCCAGGTGGATCACGTGATCTTTCCCGATGGCAAGCGCATGATTCTGCTGGCGGAAGGGCGGTTGGTGAACCTGGGCTGTGCCACGGGGCATCCCAGTTTTGTGATGTCCAACTCGTTCACCAACCAGGTGCTGGCCCAGATGGAATTGTTCCGCAACAGCGAGCGCTACGGCAAACAAGTGCATCTGCTACCTAGAACGTTGGACGAGATGGTGGCCCGCTTGCACCTGGAGCGCATTGGCGCCCGGCTCACCCAGCTCACCCCTGAACAAGCGGACTATATCGGCGTACCCATCGCTGGCCCGTTCAAGTCTGCCCACTACCGCTACTGACTGGATCTCCGGTCCAGCGGGCGTGCGTCAGCTATTAAGCTTGAGAACCGCCATAAACGCCTCCTGGGGCACCTCCACCTTGCCCATGGCCTTCATGCGTTTTTTGCCTTTGGCCTGTTTCTTGAGCAGTTTTTTCTTGCGGGAAATATCACCGCCATAACATTTGGCCAGCACGTCTTTCCGCATGGCGGAAATGGAGGTGGCGGCGATCACCCGGGAACCAATGGCCGCCTGGATGGGGATTTTGAATTGTTGCCGCGGCACCAGCTCCTTGAGTTTATCCACCAAAGCCCTGCCGATCCCATAGGCTTTATCCCGATGCACAATGGTGGTGAGGGGATCAGCCCGTTCGCTGTTAATCAAAATGTCCAGCCGCACCAACTGGTTCTCCCGATAGCCAATAAACGTGTAGTCCATGGAGGCATACCCCTTGGTGCGGGATTTCAGTTGGTCAAAGAAATCATTCACCACTTCAGCCAAGGGCAACTCATAAATCAGCATGACCCGTTCTTGGGTGATGTATTTCATATCAATGAATTCACCCCGCCGTTCCTGGCACAGCTCCATCAAGGCGCCGTTGTAACTGTTGGGGGCATAGATTTCGAGGCGCACATAGGGCTCCTCAATGGAGAGACGCTGTTGAGGATCCGGCAGGGTGGCGGGATTATCCACAAGCTGGGTGGTCCCATCCAGGCACATCACCCGGTAGATCACCGATGGGGCCGTGACAATCAGATCCAGGCCATATTCCCGCTCCAGCCGCTCCTGCACCACGTCCATATGGAGCAGCCCCAGGAAGCCACAGCGGAAGCCGAAGCCCATGGCGCTGCTGGTTTCCGGCTCATGGTGCAAGGCGGCATCGGAGAGCTTGAGCTTTTCCAGGGCATCCCGCAGATCAGCGTATTGGTCCGCCTCTGTTGGAAACAACCCACAGAACACCATGGGTTTGGCTTCGCTATAGCCAGGCAGGGGATGCTCCGTGGGGGCCGCCACCGTGGTGATGGTGTCTCCCACCCGGGCATCGGCCACCGCCTTGATGGAGGCCGCCAGGTAGCCCACCTCCCCGGCGTGCAACGTCTCCACTTGTTGTTGATTGGGGGCCATCACCCCCACTTCATCCAGGGCGTAGGTTTTGCCGGAGGCCATGAGCAGGATGGTGTCCTTGGCGCCAATGGCTCCGGCCATCACCCGAAAGTACACCACCACCCCCCGGTAGGGGTCATAGTAGGAATCAAAGATGAGGGCCGCCAGGGGTTCTGCGGTGCGCTCGCTGGGGGCGGGGATACGCTCGACGATGGCTTGGAGGATGTCCCCGATGCCCAGGCCTGTCTTGGCGGAACAGGTGATGGCTGTGCTGGCGTCCAGGCCGATGATCTCTTCGATTTCCGTTTTGACCCGTTCCGGCTCGGCGCCGGGGAGATCCACCTTATTGAGCACCGGGATGATCTCCAGGTTGTTCTCCAGGGCCAGGTAGACATTGGAGAGGGTTTGGGCCTCCACCCCCTGGCTGGCATCCACCACCAGCAACGCCCCTTCACAGGCCTGCAAGCTGCGGCTCACCTCATAGGAAAAGTCCACATGACCAGGGGTATCGATCAGGTTCAGGCAATAGGCCTGTCCATCTGCGGCCTGGTGCATCATGCGGGCGGCCTGCAGCTTGATGGTGATGCCCCGCTCCCGCTCCAGGTCCATGGTGTCCAGGAACTGGTCCTGCATGTCCCGCTGGGCCACGGTGCCCGTGTCTTGCAGCAGCCGGTCCGCCAGGGTGGATTTGCCGTGGTCGATGTGGGCAATGATGCAGAAGTTGCGGATATGGGAGGTGGGAACGTCCGTCATCAGAGGCATTTCACACGAGCAACTTTATGCTTTTGACCAGCCCCTGCCTACCCCAGCCGCTGCCCCGCCTCGGCTTTGAGCACTTGATGCAGGCGTGGTCCCCGGCAGGGTGTTTTGCCGGCCAACTGGGCCTCCTGCAGGAGCAGGTATCCCTCCCCCGTGGCCACCACCAATCCCTGATCGGGCGCCACCGCCACCACTTGGCCCGGCTGGCCCGGGGGCCATGATGTTTGCGCCAGTGCCGTCATCGGGGCGCCACCGATGGCCTCCAACGTCTTAGCCCGCTGTGGCAGCAGGGGCACTGTGGCCAGCACGTTGAGCCGCTGCCCTTGCCACCGGGTCACGGCACGGGGATGGAAGCCCATCACCCGGTGATGGAGTTGCAGGGCGGGCTCGTGCCAGGGCAGCCAGAGTTCCTCCTTGCTGAGCTTGGCGGCCATGGTGATCCCCGTGGCAGGTTGAGACCTGAGTTGGGCGGGACCGGCAGCCAGCAGGGCCATGGCTTCCACCATCAAGTCAGCGGTCAGTTGGCTGAGGCGCAGGGCCATGGTGGTGGCATTGTCGCAGAGACCAATGGCCAGGCGACGCTCCAGCAGCACCGGCCCCGTATCCAACCCCTCTTCCATGGCCATGATGCTGACGCCGGTCCACGGGTCACCGGCCAGCACGGCCCGCTGAATCGGTGCCGCGCCACGCCAGCGGGGCAGCAGTGAACCGTGGCCGTTCCAGCACCCCAACCTGGGCCGGGCCAGAATCTCCGGCGGCAGGATCTGCCCAAACGCCACCACCACAAACACGTCGGCCGCCAATTCTGCCAGGTGGTGCCTCAGAGTGGTGTCCTGGCGCAAGGCCGGGGTGGTCCACACTGGCAACCCCAGGTCCATGGCCCGGCGTTTGACGGGGGAAGGCTGAAGCCCGCCGCCACGGCCACGGCGGCGATCCGGCTGGCTCACCACCCCCACCACCCCATGGCCCGCTGCAATCAGGGCGTCAAGGCAGGGAACGGCATAGGTGGGGGTGCCCCAGAAGAGAATGCGCATGGGGCAAAACCCTCAGGCTTCACCGGTGATGGTGAGTCCCTCCACCCAGACGTGGGGGGAGCGGCCGCTGGGGGTACATTGCGGGTTTCCTTCACAGGCGACGATGTGTTGCAGGGTGGAGCGGATGTCCCCGGCCACGGTGGCCGCCTCGATGGAGCGTCGCTCCCCCCCGGAGAGCAGCCAACCGTCAAACGGCAGGGAAAAGGACCCCTGACTGGCCTTGACGCCGGCATGGAGAGCGGAGAGGGAGTCAATGAGCACCACCCCACTGCCGCTCTCACAACTGAGGGATGAGTCTCCCCGCTGGCCCTCCACGTCCAGCCATTGGGGACTCAGGGTGACTTTTGCCCCCAGGTTGGCATGACCGGTGGCCACCGAGCCGTCGGCAAAGGCCCTGGCCGTGCCTTCACTATGGAGGAAATGGCGAAGACGGCCCCCTTCGATGAGGGGCAACCGCCGAGTGGGGGTGCCTTCCCCGTCAAACTCCGGCGCGGCCACGTGACCAGGATGGCGCGCATCGTCCGCCACCGTGAGCAGGGGGCTGGCCACCTGGGTCCCCAAGCTGCTGCGCTGGGAGAGGCTGACGCCGTCCAGCACCGCCTGGGCATTCACCATGCTGCCAAAGGCCCATAGCAGATCCAGAAAGGCTTCAGGGCTAAAACAGACCGTGTAGACACCGGTGTCGATGGGGGCATAGTCCAGGTGGCTGATGGTGCGTTCCGTGGCCTCGGCAATGCAGCCCTCCAGATCCAGGGCGTCCACACCGGTGGCCAACCGCACCGCTCCGGCACTGCGGGGTTTGCGGCCGGCTTCTTCGGCCCGTGGATAGAGCCACAGGGTGGCGCTGGTGGTGCTCTGGCGGCGCAACGCACCAGCACTGTTGATGTACAGCCGCTCCCGTCGGGCCTGGGCCAGGCCGTTGTAGGGCACGGTGGAGATGGCTGGATGGCTGTTCAGCACTTGCCGTTCGGCATCCAGGAGTCGCTCCAGAAGCGTCTGCATGGGAAGGGTTGGCCGCCGGGGCTGATGGAGAGGCGTGAGGGGATCCCGGGCCTGGGGGGACAGACGGGGTGGGCTCTGGGCATCACCAAAAGCGCTGGCCTGCTGGGCGCCCGCCAGGGCTGACGTCAGCCCTGGCGAGGACAGATCGTTGGTGCTGGTGATACCCACCAGACCCTCCCCGTTCCAGACCCGCACCATGGCGGCGGTGCTCTGGCGAGCCTTGCGTTGCTTGGGCTCACCACGATCCACTTGCACGGACGTGTCGTTGCCGCAGGTGATCCCCAGATCCCAGGTGGCAATCCCCATGCGGGAGGCGTCCTCCGTCATGTGTTGCCGCAACACTGCTGGATCCGGAGCCAGGAGAGATGGTGCCGTCATGGATTCAGCGGCCTCCAACGGTAATGCGGTCCACCTTGATGTGGGGTTGGCCAACGGTGACGTAGACGCTGCCGCTGACGGACCCACAAAAGCCGGCGGCAAGGGCGTTGTCGTCGGCACACATGGAGATTCTGGGCAGGACCGTCACGGCATCACCGATCAGGGTGGCCCCCTTCACGGGCTTATCCTCCCGCAGACAGCCGTTCTCGATCCAATAGGCCTCCTCCACGGCGAAGTTGAACTGGCCGGTGGGTCCCACACTGCCGCCCCCCATCTGTTTGCAGTAGAGACCGTGGTCGATGGAGCCGACCAACTCCTCAGGCTTGTGGGGGCCGGGGGCAATGAAGGTGTTGCGCATCCGACTGGCCGCCGGGAAACCATGGTTCTGGCGTCGACCACTGCCCGTGCGGGGATGGCCCGTGCGCATCTCGCCGGCACGATCACTCAGGAAACGCTGCAGAACGCCGTCCTGGATCAAGACCGTGCGCTGGGGCGCCATGCCCTCGTCGTCCATGGCCATGGAGCCAAAGCTGTTGGAGCTGAGTCCTTCGTCAATGGCTGTGACTGCAGGATGGGCAATGGTCTGGCCAATGTTGTCGGCGAAGGGGGTGGAGCCCCGTTCCACTTGGGTGGTCTCCAGTAAATGGCCACAGGCTTCATGGAAAATGACGCCCCCGAAGCGATTGGCCAGCACCACCGGGTAGTCGCCAGCCTTTACAACATCGGCGTAAAGCATGGTGCCGGCACTGCGGCAGGCGGAGACGGCCACGTCCTCCACAGGCCAGCCGGCCAGAAAGTGGGGGTCGTCCGCACGACCGTCACGGCGGCTGATGGTGGCGCGATGGTCTCCGTCGGCGGCCAGCAGGGTGAGTCCTGTGGTCTGGTGGAGGCGCAGATCACGGGCAAAGGTACCGTCGCTGGCAGCCACCAGCACCTCCTGCCAGTCCCGGGCGTAGCTGGCCTGCCGGGCCTGGAGATGGCGACCATGGCGCTCCAGGGCAGCCGTGGCCTCCCGCAAACGCTCTGCACTATCCGGGACGGTGGGGCAGACCTTGAGCCACTGCTCCTTGCCGCTACCGTAGTCCCGCAATGCTGCCAGACCTTGCCAGCCACTGGCGCTGGTGTTCCGGCAGAGACCCAACATGCCGAGGGCCTGCTCCAGGGCGGTCATCAGGGCAGGGCCACTGAGGTCGTTGGTGGCGGCAAAGCCGTCGCAGTTTCCCTTGAAGACACGGATTCCAGCGCCACACCCCATGACGGGACTCACACTGGTGATGCGCTCCTGCTCCGCCAACACGCTGAGTTGGTCGTTGCGCTCCACAAAAATCTCCACCAGATCGGCACCGGCCGCCATCCCTGCCGCCAGTAACTCTTCCAGGCCGGGCCGCCATCTTTGATCCAGGCGATCCAGGCGGGAGGGGGCAGGTGGGTCAAGGCAGAGGGAAGGCATACGCTGGGCAGCAAAACAACAGAGACGCCTCCCGACGAGACAGGATGACGCCTCCAAAAGCTTGTTGCAGCTTAGAGCGTTTTGCCGCCTTCAGGGCAAGGCTATCGAATGGCGGGTTGCAGAACCTCCGAGGCAACGGGCTTAAGGAAGAACAACCGGGCCATTTCCCATGTGTTGGCCACCCAGAGGGGAAGTTTCCGCAGCAGCTTCACCACGGCGGGAGCCTGATGGGCATCGGCATCGGCGAGGCGTTTATTGTTGCCCACAATGCGCTCCAGACGAGTATAAAAGTCTGGATGGTCCACGTCCAGAACCACTGGAAAGATCCGTGCGGAAGTTTCGTTGGTTTTGGCAATCACGTGTTTATCGTAGTCACGGGCATCCAGGCCAAGGGCTTCATAAAATTCCTTGCGGGCCACATCCCGCACATACATGGTGGCAAAGACCGTCAGCAGGAAGAAGCGACACCAGAGACGGGCCACAGGGCCGCGCACCGTATTTGGCTGAGACTTCATCAGGGCATCGAAGAAGTCCCCATGGCGGTTTTCATCTTGGCACCATCTTTCAAAGAAGTTAAAGATGGGGAAGATTTTGCTCTCCGGATGCTTTTCAAGATGGCGGAAAATTGTAATATAGCGCCAGTAGCCAATTTTTTCCGATAGGTAGGTAGCATAAAAGATGAATTTTGGCTGGAAGAATGTATAGTCCTTGTTGGCGGTGAGGAAGCCCAGGTCAAGCTGAAGTCCAAAGTCTGCCATGGACTTGTTGAGAAATCCGGCATGACGCGCCTCGTCACGAGACATATATTGGAAGCACTCCGCCAGCAGGGGATTTTTCTGTTTGATGCGGCGACTTAACTCCTTATAGAGAAGAAAGCCGGAAAACTCCGACGTGCAACTCTGCTCCAGAAACTCCACAAACACGCGCCGGGTCTCGGGATCCAACTTGTCCGCGGCGCCTTCAAATTCCTGGTCGCGGACAAAATGGTGACGGTTGTAATCCTTACGAAACTCCTCGCAGACCGCTTCCAGTTCCGCCTCGTTGGGCCGCAGATCCATGGCGGCCATGGCGTCAAAGTCCGTGGTGTAGAAGCGGGGGGTGAGGATGGTGTCCTTGACCGGCGCCTTCACCCCAGGGCGAAGCTCTTCAAAGCCGGAGGTGGTGGGTGCTGGGGCAGTGCTAACCATGTTGAAGACGGGCGGACGAAAGCAAGATGGCGCGCCGACAACGGGCACCGTTTGCAATCCAGTGTACCGACGTGGCGCCACGGAGTTCGGCTCTGTTACAGAGTCGGGCGGTACCAATGAGCTGAAGATGGGATGAACTGAAACCGGAGGCTCAGTTGGGGCCGAGCCATTTCTGCCCGTTGAGGCGCTGCACCAGGCGCGCCACCAGCAGGGCCAGGGATATGCGCTTTTCGTCGATGAGAAAAGGCTCCAGAAGGGATGCTTCTTGCCCGGACTCCGCCAGGGCAAAGGTTTTACGGCTGTTGATGTCCGACGTCTCAAAGCAGAGCCAGAACCGGCGTGGACCCGGCAGTTCCCCCTGAATCTGCCAGCACTGCCCCCCCACCACGGGCATGGGACCTTCCTGCCACTGGAGCGTTGGCGCAGGCCCCCCATGGGCGGCGCAGGCCTGGGCCATGGCCGGGATCAGCAGCTTGGGGACAAACTCGGCAAAGGGTTGGTCCTCCGGTTGGGGCTTTTTCCTGACCGCTGGCCTGCTTCCCGGCTTGGCCGCTGCCTTGGCCAGCGCCTCTCCACGAGGCGCTGGCGAGGCTGTTGCGTCTCTGGTCACAGGCCGTGTGGTGATGGATTGTCCTTCACCATAGCGCTCACCAGGTTTCAGCCTGTGGCGGCTGCCAATCAGCATCGTTGTTGTAGGCGGGATCGTTGTCGGCGGGAGATGGGGACCCGTCAGGGTCAGGACCGGGTGTCCGCCCCGGTCGCAGCACCCGGAACGGCACGTCCATGATGGGGGGCGGTTCCCCCGGGCCGGGTTCCGTGTCTCGCCGCGGCCCCGGGTCGGGGTTGGGCTCGTCCCCCATACCCCCATCGTCTGCCCCGTCATAACGGCCGTTCTCTTCGAAGCTGGCCTGGGACCAGCGGCGCCGGCCCGGGGCGCTTCCCGTTTGCAGCAGCACACCGGCGGCGCCGGCCCCCAGCGTCACACCAAGGCTGGAACTCAGCAGCAGCCAGCCCCCAATGGGGAGTGCAGGGGTGGTGCCGGTGAGCAGTTGCAGTTGGCGCGGCTGACGCAGGTTGTGGAGCCCCACCCACACCGCCGCCAGCCACGGGCTGAGCAGCAGGAGAACCAGCAGGCCGCGCTTCATGGTCCAGGCTTCCCTGCCAGAGGCCTGGGCCCCTGCCAACGTGGTAGCTGCTGCCCCACGTCACAGCCCAGACTGTCCAGGATACGGATCACCAGAAAATCCACCATGTCCTCCAGGGACTCCGGACGCTGATACCAGGCGGGAATGGGCGGTGCAATGTGGGCCCCGGCCTCCGCAAGTCGGGTGAGGTTGCGCAGGTGGATCAGTGTCCAGGGCATCTCCCGGGGGGCAATGACCAGGGGGCGACGCTCCTTGAGTTGCACGTCCGCAGCCCGCTCCAGCAACTCCAAAGACACCCCGGCCGCCAGGCGTGCGACGGTCCCCATGGTGCAGGGCAGGATCACCATGCCCCGAACCGGATAGCTGCCACTGGCGATGGCGGCCCCAAGGGCGTTCCAGGGGTGACAGCGCAGTTGGCCATCTTGGCAGCCACACTGCCGACGCCAAAACGCCTCCTGAGCATCAGACTCCCTGGGCAGGACCAGCCCCTGCTCGTCCCGCCACACCTGAGCGCAACCCCGGCTGGCCACCAACTCCACCTGCTCACCCCCATTGAGCAGAAGCTGGAGAGCACGCACAGCCAACTGTTGTGCCGATGCACCGGTCACCCCCACCACCAGTGGCCCTGTAGTACTCAAGGGTCCACCTCGGATTCAGCCTCCTCCTCAGGGGCTGGTGGCACCAGCACCACTTCCACCAGACGATCTTCAGTCCCCAGTTTCTGCAGCCTGACACCGGTTGCCGCACGGGATTGTTGGGAGATCTGATCAGCCTGCAGGCGCACAATGACCCCTTGCTCACTCACCAGCAACACTTCTTCGGCATCGCCAAGGATGCGCAAACTAATCAGGGCATCCCCATGGCCACGGAACTTGAGGGCGTGGCGTCCCTTCCCGGCCCGGGCCTGCAATGGGAACTCCCCCATGGCCACCCGTTTGCCGCGGCCGTGGGCCGAGGCCACCAGCACCCAAGGAACCGACTCGATCTGACAGTCTCCCGCCAACACGTCCATCCCGATCACCTGATCACCCTCCCGCAGGGCCATGGCACGGACGCCGCGAGCTGTGCGGCCCATGGAACGCAGTTGGTTGTCGTTGATCGGCACGTGAATGGCCATCCCCGACCGGGAGCCAATCAGCACGCTGTCTCCCACCCACGCCAAGCGGACCCAGCGGAGGGCGTCACCGGATTCCAGGTGGATGGCAATCAGCCCGTTGACGCGAATGTTGGCGAAGGCACGAAGGGGGGTGCGCTTGATGAACCCCGCCTGGGTCAGCATGAGCAGATGCCGATCTTCGCTGAAGTCCGATAAAGCCAGCAGGGAGGTGATGTCCTCTTCCCGGGAAATGGGCAGGAGTTGAACAATGGGAGAGCCCTTCGCTGTGCGACTGGCAATGGGCACCTTGTACGCGGGCAGGGCATAGACAAGGCCCCGGTCACTGAACAACAGCAGCGTGTCGTGGTCGCTGCAACTGATGAACAGGCGCACCTGCTCCGTACTTTCACTGCGGGTCCCCGCTTTACCCCGGGTCCCCAGGTTGGTGGCGACAAACTCGCGCACGGGCATGCGCTTCAGGTAGCCGCCACTGGTAAGCAGCACCACGGAGCGCTCGTTGGCAATGAGGTCAATGTCTTCCAGGTCCCCCTCCGCATCAAGAATCACGGTGCGCCGTTCCGTGGCAAACCGGGAGCCCAGTTGATGCAGTTCCGTGCGAATGATGCCGCTGACCCGCTCACGGTGCGCCAGGATGTGGCGATAGTCCGTGATTTTTGCCAGCAAGTCTTCGTGCTCCAGGCGGATTTTGTCCGCTTCCAGAGCCGTGAGGCGCCGCAGTTGCATCTGCAGGATCGCCTCGGATTGCTGGGAGCTGAGATCCAGGCGCTCTTCGAGTTGGCTGCGGGCTGTGGGGGTGTCGGCAGCAGCACGAATCAGACGGATCACCTCGTCCAGGTCCTTCAGGGCCACGAGGAAACCCTGCAGCACGTGATCCCGTTCCTCGGCCTTGCGGAGCAAGTGACGAGTGCGACGCTCAACGGTGTCAACCCGAAAGGCCAGGAACGTCTCCAGCAACTGGCGCAGATTGAGGAGCCGCGGCTCACCCTTCACCAGCGCCACCATGTTGGTGCTGAAATTGGCCTGCAGAGGGGTGAGCTTGAACAGGTTGTTGAGCACCACCTGGCCATAGGCATCCCGCCGCAGTTCAATGACGATGCGCATTCCTTCCCGGTCGCTCTCGTCGCGAATATCGGCAATGCCCTCCAGCTTTTTCTCGTTCACCAACTCGGCAATGCGCTCAATCAAGGCCGCCTTGTTCACCTGGTAGGGCAGTTCGGTGATGATCACCGCATCCCGATCAGGGCGGCCCTTGGCGTGCAAGGTTTCCACAATGGCCACACCGCGCACGGGGATGGAGCCGCGCCCGCTGCGATAGGTCTCCTTGATGCCCCGGCGCCCCAGGATTTGACCTCCGGTGGGAAAATCGGGACCGGGAATCATCTGAAGCAGTTGCTGGTCGCTCAACTGCGGGTCACCGATGAGGGCATCCAGGCCGGCAATCAACTCCGACAGGTTGTGGGGGGGGATATTGGTGGCCATGCCCACGGCAATGCCGGACGAACCGTTGAGCAAAAGCTGGGGAATGCGGGCAGGCAGGACCGTGGGCTCTTGCTGGGAACCGTCAAAGGTGGGGAGAAAATCAACGGTCTCGTTTTCAATGTCCTCCAGCAGGGCGCTGGTGCTGAGTGCCTGCAGGCGTGACTCCGTGTACCGCATGGCGGCAGGCGGATCGTTGTCCACGGAGCCGAAATTGCCATGGCCGTCAATGAGGGGCGCCCGCATGGAGAAGTCCTGGGCCATGCGCACCAGGGCGTCGTACACGGCGCTCTCGCCGTGGGGATGGTACTTGCCCAGCACTTCCCCCACCACCCGGGCGCACTTCCGAAACGGCCGCTCCGCCGTCAGGCCCAGTTCGTACATGGCGTACAGGATGCGCCGATGGACAGGCTTGAGGCCGTCACGGGCATCGGGCAATGCCCGACCCACGATGACGCTCATGGCGTACTCCAGATAGGAGCGGGACATCTCGCTCCGCAAATCTGTGGTCACAATGCGCCCTTCGCTGTTTGGGCCGCTCCCCGGGAAGGGAGATTCAATGGATTCAGGCATGCCGCAGAAGCTGGAGCAGACAATTCACCGGCAGCAGAGAAGCAGGATGACAGCCACCATGGGATGAGCCTAGCGAAGTGCTGCCGCCGCTCTCGTGTCCCCATTGCCCCACCGCACCATGGAGCAGTTGCAGCGCCGTCAGGCTGCAGGTGAGTTGCGGGTATGCACCAGTGCGCAATTTCGTGCGGACGTGGCCACGGTGGGCTTGCAGAAGGCGTTTTCCAGGACCGATGTTCTGGCTGCAGGTGGCTGCAGCGTCAGCACCCAGGCCAGCCTCAACATTGGTCTGGGTCCCTGTGACCCCCCGATTCGGATCCAGCGGGCTGAACTGGCAGGGGTTCGTCTGCAATGCCACGGCAGCAACAACAGCCTGACCATGCCCCTTGGCGGGGGAGACTGTCCGGAACGCAGTGGCGCGACTGTGTTGAGTGCCTTGCTCAAGGGGGCTTCCGTTCCTTTTGTAGCGTCCGGGGAAAAGCAGCCTCAGTTTCCGCGGCAAGAGTTGGTGACCCAGGTGGATTTGGCCGGCCTGGGGATGACCCGTCTTCTGCTGCCACGGGCCATCAGCGAAAACGGCATTGTGGCGATCAATAGTGGCGAGACGAGAATCTGGTCCTTCCATGGACCTCTACTGGAGCGGCTGGGCAATGCGGTGTTCACAGCGCCTGGAGGACGGAGCATTGGCTTGAGCAGCCCTCACCTGCACTGCCTGGGTGTGGGCTCACCTGTCTTTGTGGCTGGCGCCATTGGGGTGGTGACAGGTGTGGGAATTGGCCATCAACCCCACTGCAACCGGCTGCCCAGCGGCCATGCTCTGGCGCCGGGAGCCACTGCGGCGGTCAGTGCCGATGCGGAACACATGAATCCAGTCTGGCTGCGCCCCTGTTGGTTTGGGGATCTGGGAGCGGGGGTGATGGTGGCGTTGGCCGCCCCTGTTCCTCTCCTGACCGTGGAGGCGGCAGCACCAGCAGGCTTGGGGGATCACCAACTCCAAGCGCCTGTGCTGGATTTTTCCATTCCACGACGGGTACGTCCCGTATTGGGTTGTGTCTCTTACAAGGACCTTCTCGGCGGACGGATCACCGTCAAGGGACATGCCGTCTCCACGGCATCCGCCACAAGCCTGCGTCTCACCGACCACATCACGGCTGCTCTGGCAGAGAAACTGCGGGATGGGTCTTTCCCTTTGGTTGCCCCCTTCCAGCCCCTTCCGGAAAAGCCGACCTTGACACCCGTCAACAGCTAGTCTGAATTGACATGCAACGCCCAGCAACAGCGATGCAGGACACGAAGGATATGCCTGAGCAAGCAAAGGCCGCCCATCAGTCATCTGATGCCACGTCAGCCGTTCCAGCACAAGAGGGCTCCCAGCAGGCTGAGGGCAGTGGTGAGGGGGGGGAATTCCAGCTTCTGCTTGACCTGGTGCAGGGTTGGGTCGATCAGCAGGGCTGGAACCTGTCCTTAAAAAGCCTTGGACGACCCATTCGCAACCTGCTCCTGTTGATCGCCGCTCTGGTGGTGTTCCAGTTGGTCAGCGGTGTTGCCGAGGCGTTGAACCGTATTCCCCTCCTGGGGAACACCTTAATGCTGGTGGCCTTGGTACAGATTGCCGTTTTCACTCGCCATAACCTGCTTCGCCAGGCGGACAGACAGAACCTGCGCAAGCGCATCAACACGTTGCTGGACGATACCTTTGGCTGAGACGTCAGGCTTCCCGCTGTCGCCTCCTCTCCCATCCGCCCATGGCTGCTGCATTCCTTCTGATCGAGAGCGTCAGCCGACTGGTTGCGCTCTATGGATTTCTCCTGATTCTTTACATCCTCAGCAGTTGGATTCCCCAACTCAGACACTCCCGCGTGGGAGAAATCCTGGCCCAGGTGAGCGAGCCCTATCTAAAGTTGTTCCGGGGGATCATCCCCCTTTTGGGCGGCATTGATTTTTCCCCCATCCTGGCGTTTATTGTGCTGCGCCTGGTTCAGGGCATCCTGAACCAGGCGCAGGGAGCCCTGTAGGGGATTCTGCTGTCCTGGGCAGGGGCGGCAGAGGGGCGGAGCATCTCAACTGATGTGCAGTTGACCGAGGATGCCGTAACCACTGAGGGCTTCGGTGAGAAGGGCCAGGAGGAAGCCCAGCATGGCCACCCGTCCATTGAGCTTCTCGGCTTTGGCCAAGCGCTCCTGGCGGATTTGGGCTGATGCGGTTTCCTGGAACCACTGCTGGTCGGCGTTGGCTGGCAGAGAAAAGGAAGTCGAGGTCATGGGACATCCATGTGCGCAACAAAACTTTACACTATGATGAAGTGAATGGGAGGTTCGGGTGCCCCCACCTCCCGGAGCCCCTGTTTGTGCCCCGAGGAAGGGCTTGCAGGCTGCCATGGTCTTAAGGTGGGGATGGTTGTTGCCCGTTCCGGGCCGCAGCCTTCTCTTCTGCGGTTTCAGCCCGCCCATTTCATGAGCATTTACGTCGGCAACGTTCCCTTCACGGCCGAGAAGGAGGACATCCAGGAGCTCTTTGCCTACTATGGCGCAGTGGCCCGTGTGAGCCTTCCCCTCGACCGGGAAACAGGCCGAAAGCGCGGGTTCGCTTTTGTGGACATGGTCAACGAGGTTGACGAGCAGTCAGCCATTGACGACCTTCAGGACGTGGAGTGGATGGGACGCGCCATCCGTGTCCGTAAGGCGGAGCCCCGCGGGGGCGGCGCTTCGGACCGCCCCCGTCGCGGCGAGCGTCCTACTCCGACGGGGGAGCAGCGTCGCCCCTCCGATGATCCGGAGAGTGACGGCCAGGGCTGACGTCACAGCGATCACCCTTGGGATGTTTGGGCGGTGGCGGTTTCCTGTTCTCCTTGATGCACCACGGCCGGGAGACACGAATCAGTTCAACCTGGTTTGCGGCTTGAGATTCCGCTTCCAGAAGGCGTTGAACCATTTGGCAACGGGGAGCCGCGGCAAGTTCTCCCTCCTCTGTCCATTCCAAAGCAGCCAACTCCGGTGTGAAGGAATGGGAGGGGACGACGGATCTTGGCGGTGTTTGCGGTGTTTTCATCATTTCTACACCTCTGTCAGGGTTTCTTAACTGTCCTGCCAGGCTTCTCCTTTCCTTAAGGAATTTAAGATTTTCTTTTCCTTTCGGGAAACAAAAGAAATCTTCCCTTCCTTTTTCCCCCTGTCTGGGGTTCCATGGCCTCCTCGCCCACAACCGAAAACCTTGTTGTCATCGGCTCGGGGCCGGCGGGATACACCGCAGCCCTCTATGCCGCTCGCGCCAACCTGGCTCCCCTTCTCGTCACCGGCTTTCAGGAGGGGGGCATCCCCGGCGGTCAACTGATGACCACCACCCACGTGGAGAACTTTCCCGGTTTTCCCCAGGGCATCCTGGGTCCTGAACTCATGGACCGCATGAAGGCCCAGGCCGTGCGCTGGGGAACCCGTCTGCTGGAGGCCGATGCCGAGCAATTGGACCTGAGCCGGCGACCGTTCACCATTCAGGCTCAGGGGCAGACCCAGCGCACCCACGCCGTGATCCTGGCCACAGGCGCCCGTGCCAACCGCCTTCACCTGCCCGGGGAAGAGCAGTTCTGGAGCCGGGGCATCAGTGCTTGCGCCGTATGCGACGGGGCCACGCCCCAATTCCGCAACGAACCCCTGGCCGTGGTTGGGGGTGGTGACTCGGCCTGTGAAGAAGCCCATGCCCTCACCAAGTACGGTTCCCGCGTGCATCTGATTGTGCGCAGGAACAAGCTGCGGGCCTCCAAGGCCATGGCGGACCGGTTGCTGGCCAACGATCAAATCACCATCCATTGGGAGCACGAGATTGTGGCCCTGCAGGGGGACGACTGGCTCGCGGCCGTTGAACTGCGCCACCGCCTTGACGGCAGCACAACAACTCTTCCCGTGCGGGGGCTCTTTTATGCCATCGGCCATACCCCCAACACGGGGTTGGTCCAAGGACAACTTCCCCTGGACGGAGAAGGCTATCTGGTGCCCCAGCGGCCAGGACAGCCGGACACCGTCATCCCCGGCGTCTTCTGGGCTGGGGACGTGGGGGACCGTCGCTGGCGACAGGCCGTCACGGCGGCGGCCACCGGCTGTCAAGCAGCCCTCGCTGCCGAGGCATGGCTGACGGAGCAGAACCTGGCGGTGCCCGTATCCCGGAAGACGCCGGAGCCGGAGCCAGCCCCAACGCCCCAAACGGTCAGCCCCGCCACGGAGGAGACCTATTCTCCCTCAGTCCTCTGGCAGCAAGGCAGCTACGCCCTGCGTCGCCTCTACCATGAAAGCCCGGACCCGCTGGTGGTGATTTACACCGCCCCAGGGTGTGGCCCCTGCCATGTGCTCAAGCCCCAACTGAGGCGCGTGGTGGAGGAGCTGGCAGGTCAGGTGCATGCCGTCGAGATCAACATTGAGGCGGAGCCCGGGATTGCCCAGCAGGCTGGCGTATCAGGCACCCCCACCGCCCAGGTTTTTTACAAAAAGGAGCTACGGCACCAGTGGCGTGGCGTCAAGCAGCGGCGCACGATCCGCGCTGCATTGGAGAAGGTGTTGCCCCTGGCTGACGAGCAACGGTAATTACCGGCGACGTCCACCGGGGCGGTGGCCTCCACCGGCGCGGGGAGCGCCCATGTTGCGCTCCCGATAGGTGATGCGGCCGCGGGTGAGGTCATAGGGACTGATCTCCACCGTCACCTTGTCCCCCGCCAGAAGCTTGATGCGGAACTTGGTGAGCTTGCCGGCGGCGCGGCACAGACATTGGTGTCCTTCCGGCTTGTCAAGGGTGACCATGTAAAAGCCGTTGCCTTGTTCCCGTTCAATCACGCCAGAGGTTTCAATCATGGTTGAGCCATGGGAAAGACAACATCATGGGCAAGCCCAATCCGGACAGAGCCAAGTATGGAACATCAGCTTATCAGGCTCGCACAGGGGCATCGGCGATGGCTGCTCCAGTCTGGACAGGAGATGGGGACAGCCCCAAGATTTCCTCCTCGGCGGGGGGGACCAGAGCGATGAAACGGGATTGCTGCTCATCCCACTGCGCCAGAATTTCCCCGGCCCTGGGGCTGCCTGTGGCCACCAGATGGGCTTCCAGCAGGGTCTTGAGTTGACCCGCCAGCACCGCAGATTCCACCAAGCTGCGCAGCTTGACGGTATCCCTGTTAATGCGCACGGCTGTGGTGTCGTCCTGTTGGAGCAAGTAGGCCACCCCACCCGTCATGCCAGCAGCCACGTTGCGTCCCGTGGGACCCAGCACCACAATCACCCCACCCGTCATGTACTCGCAGCAGTGATCTCCGGCACCCTCCACGACAGCCTGGGCGCCACTGTTGCGCACCCCGAAACGCTCACCGGCCCGCCCATGGGCAAATAGTTGTCCCCCCGTGGCTCCGTACAGGCAGGTGTTGCCCAGGATCACGTGGTTGCCCGCTTGCAGACTGGAAGCTCTGGGGGGCACGATCACCAGGCGTCCCCCGTTCATGCCCTTGCCCACGTAGTCGTTGGCTTCCCCATGGAGCACCATATCCAGACCCTGGATACAGAACGCACCGAAGCTCTGCCCCGCACAGCCGCGGAAGCGCAATTGCAACTGACCACCAAACCCCCGATTGCCGTGCCGTGCCGCAATCAACCCGGCCAGGCGCGCCCCCACGCTGCGGTCCGTATTGGCAATCTCCAGATCCACGGTCATGGAACCATGCTGGTCCACGGCCTGCTGAAGGGCGGGGTCCGTCAACAGCTCATCCAACAGGATTGGTCCATTGTCATGGGCCTCAACATCATGTTTGAGCCAGCTTTGGTCATGGGCCTTGGTCATGGGCTGCAGCAGGCTGCCCATGTCCACCCCGCGGGTTTTGTGCAGGGTGACGTTGCGGGTGGCCAGCAGGTCCGTGCGGCCAATCAGGTCGTCCATGGATCGCAGGCCCAGGCGGCTGATGATCTGGCGCACCTCTTCCGCCACATGGAGGAAGAAGTTGACCACGTGCTCGGGCAACCCCACAAACCGGCGCCGCAGGGCTTCCTTCTGGGTGGCCACGCCAACGGGGCAAGTGTTGGTGTGACATACCCGGGCCATGATGCAACCCTCGGCGATCATGGCCACCGAGCCGAACCCAAACTCCTCGGCACCCAGCAGGGCGGCAATCACCACGTCCCAACCGGTCTTCAGGCCACCGTCAGTCCGCAGGATCACCCGCTGGCGCAAACCGTTGTCCAGCAAGCATCGGTGGACCTCCGCCAGACCCAGTTCCCAGGGAACACCCGCATGCTTGATGGAGCTGAGGGGTGAAGCGCCGGTGCCGCCGTCATGGCCGGAGATCTGAATCACGTCGGCGTTGGCCTTGGCCACCCCGGCAGCAATGGTGCCAATGCCGATTTCCGCCACCAGCTTGACCGACACCTTGGCAGTGGGATGGACTTGGTGGAGGTCGTGAATGAGCTGGGCCAGGTCCTCGATGGAATAGATGTCGTGGTGCGGCGGGGGTGAGATGAGAGGCACCCCGGGCTTGCTGTTGCGCAGCCCGGCAATGTAGGCATCCACCTTGGTTCCAGGAAGCTGACCCCCTTCCCCGGGTTTTGCCCCTTGCGCCACCTTGATTTCCAACTGTTGCCCCGAGCGTAGATAAGCCGGCGTCACGCCAAAGCGCCCGGACGCCACCTGTTTGATGGCGGAGCAGGCTGTGTCGCCAGGGCGCAGACCCCGCAGGTGGGGCAGGGTGGGGGAGCGACCTGTCTCGTCCACGTCGGTGAGCGCACCGTAGCGCACCGGATCTTCCCCGCCTTCACCACTGTTGCTCTTGCCGCCAATGCGGTTGAGGGCAACGGCCAGGGTTTCATGGGCCTCGCGGGAGAGGGCCCCCAGGCTCATGCCACCGGTGCAGAAGCGCCGGCAGATCTGAGCAGCATTTTCCACTTCCTCCAGAGGGGTTGGGGATTGGGCCACACGGAACTCCAGAAGGTCCCGTAGGGTGGTGGGGGGACGCTGCTCCAGCAGGTGCTGGTACGTGGCGAAGTGGTCATAGCCTGGCCCTTGGGCAAGGGCCTTGTGAAGCACCTTGGCCATCTCCGGACTGTTGAGGTGATATTCGGCCCCGGTGCGGTATTGCACAAAGCCCATGAACTCCAACTTGCTACGACTCAATTCGGGGAAAGCCTTGCTGTGGAAGGCCAGGGTCTCACTCGCCAACTCCGGGAAGGTGAGGCCTGCCACACGGCTGGTGGTGCCACGGAAGGCCGTAGCAATCAAATCCGCCCCAATGCCCACGGCTTCAAAGATTTGAGCGCCGTGATAACTGGACAACAGGGAGATGCCGATTTTCGAGAGGATTTTCCGCAGGCCCGCCTCCAGCGCATGGCGCACGTTGGCTTGGGCCTGGGACGCATCCATGGCGGGCAGCTTGCCCCGCTCAATGAGCTTGACGGTGCGGGGATGGTTGAGCCAGTGACGGGTGGTCTCCCACGTGAGCCACGGGCAAACGCCACTGGCGCCATAGCCAATCAGGCAAGCCAGGTGATGAGTGGTCCAGCATTGCGCCGTCTCCACCACCAGGGAAGCCCGCAGTCGCAAGCCTGCACGAATCAGGTGGTGGTGAACGGCACCCGTGGCCAGCAGCGGCGGAATGATGCTGCGCATGGGGCCGAGGCCACCATCCTGACGATCCGAGAGGACGAGAATCTCCGCGCCGCGACGCACCGCCTGCTCCGCTTGCTGGCAGAGTTGCTGCACGGCCTCCTGCAGGCCGTCAGGACCCGTGGCAACAGTAAATAAGGTGCTGAGATGGTGACAGCTCCAGGCCGATGCACGCAACCGGCTCAGTTCAGCCTCGTTGAGCAAAGGTGAGGGGAGATCCAGGCGGCGCGCTCCCTGGGCTGATGGCTCCAATGCCGATCCACGGGAGCCCAGGTGAACCGCAAGGCTCATCACCAACTCTTCCCGCAGGGGGTCAATGGGGGGATTGGTGACCTGGGCAAACCGCTGCTTGAAGTAGTCGTACAGCAGGTGGGGCTTGCTGGAGAGAACGGCCAAGGGGATGTCGTCACCCATGCAAAAGGTGGGCTCCTTCCTCTTGCCGGCCATGTCCTCGATGATGAGGTCCAAATCTTCGGCGGTGAAGCCAACGGCAGTCTGCAATTGCAGCAGTTCCAGGTTGCTGAACTGCGGTTCCGTGCGCCAGGCTTGTGGTGCAAGCTGTTGACGCAGTTGCAGCCATTGGCCGTAGGGATAGCGACTGGCCGCTTCTTCCTTCACCTCCCAGTTGCGCAGCAGACGGCCCTTCTCCAGATCAACGGCCAACATCTGACCAGGCCCCAAGCGACCCTTCTCCACAATGGCGGTCTCGTCCAGGTCAATCACACCAGTCTCGGTGCCCATGACCACCAGGCCGTCCCGGGTCACACAGTAGCGCGCCGGACGCAGGCCGTTGCGATCAAGGCAGGCCCCAATCCAGCGCCCATCGGTGAACGCCAACAAAGCAGGGCCATCCCAGGCTTCCTGAATGCCAGCCCAATAAGCATAGAAGTCCTGCAGTTGTTGACGATTCTCCAGCTCCGGTTGCTGCTGAAACGCTTCCGGCACCAGGGTCATCAGGCTTTCGACAATGGGGCGACCGCTGCGCACCATCAACTCCAACATGCCGTCCAGGTTGGCGGAATCGCTGAAGGCTGGATTCACCACAGGGTGCAAGTCCGATGCGGCGTCCCCCCAGACCCGCTTGAGGCCGTCCTGGGCTGCCAGGGCCCAGTTGATGTTGCCCAGCAGGGTGTTGATTTCACCGTTGTGGCCCAACAGGCGCATGGGCTGGGCCAGGGGCCAGCGGGGCAAGGTGTTGGTGCTGAAGCGCCGGTGATAGACCGCGTAGGGGACGGCAAAGCGCTCGTCTTGCAGGTCCCTGTAGAAGACCGGCAGCACCTCGGAGCGCACCATGCCCTTGTAGACCATCGTGCGGGTGCTCAAGGAGGCGAAGGAGACATGGCGACTCAACGCCGTTCCCAAAACTTGGCCCAACTGGGCTCCAATGCGGCGGCGGCAACGGAACAGCAAGCGCTCAAACTCCTCCTGATCCCCATGGCACTGATCCATGGAGAGGAGCCACTGTTCAATCACCGGACAGCTTGCGGCTGCCATGGGACCCAGAACATCCCGATCAACGGGCACCACGCGCCAGCCATGGCTGTGGAGCCCCAGTTGGGCCGCCTGTTCCTCACAAAGACGGCGTGTGGTGGAGCGCGCCTCGTCGTCCCTGGGCAGAAAAACCATGCCCAAGGCGGGAATGCTCTCATTCGGCAATGCTGCTACAGCGGGCCAGAGCGTCTTCAGCAGGGGCCAGGGAATGGCGCAGAGCACGCCTGCCCCGTCGCCGGAGTCCCGGTCACCGCCACAGCCGCCCCGGTGCTCCATGCAGCCCAGGCCCCGCAGGGCTTGCTGCAAGATCCAGTGGCTCGCCTGGCCGTCCAGCCGGGCCAGAAAACCAACGCCACAGCCGTCCCGCTCCCGTTCCAGCCAATCAGGCCCCGAAGAATCCCGGTAAGGCCAGACAAAACAGCGTGATGGTGTGGACATTAGCAATGACCGGACTTTAGACTTCAAGGCTAGCTGCGAAGACGCAAATCACAGCGTCTTCGACCTTGGTTGTTCCGGTCAATGCCTGCTGCTGTTGAACGATTTGCAGTACTGAGCCTTCTAAGTTCCTTGCTTCTCGGCCCGCTTGCTCCAGCCCGTGGACAGAGTCCGGCGGCCCCACCGGCTCCACCACCAACCCCTCAACACACCGAGCCGTTTCAGACCACGCCTCCGCCGCTGCAACCGTTTCAGGATGCAGAGAGAGGATCTGCGGTTGTCACCGGGGACAGCATTGCGCTGAATGGTGCTGAACTGGATGTCCCATGGCGTCTTGAAGGCGAGTCGGAGTCCAGTCAACGCCTTTTTGTCCCGGTTGACATCCTGGTCGATCAACTGGGGATCGAGGTGAATCCCGTGGCCGACGGTTTGCAGTTGGCCTGGTTTGGTCATGTCTTTCCCGTTGAGGAGGCCCATCCTCCCCTGGCAGACGAGCCTGCTGTGGACGTTGCGCCCCTGGCGCGGCGCTTCCGTTGGCAGTTCGGAGCCGTTGATGCCCGGTTGAATCTGCGGATTCCACCACCACGGCTGATCAACGTGCGGCTGGTGCAATCCACTGAACGGGTACGGATTGTTCTGGACCTCCTGGGACCGGCTCCTTTTCGTCGTCAGGATGAGGAGCTGCTGATAGAGATGAGCTCCCGGGACGTGCATTTGCGGGAAATGGAGACCCTCGGTATTCCCCACCAGTGGACACCGGGGCTGCTGAGGCTGAACACAGCGGCCTTCAGTCCCAACAGCCATATCCGTTCTCTTGGCGGTCCAGAGCGCATCGTAATGGACTTGTCCTATGAAGACTTTCTCGCCCTGCGGGTTCCGGGGGCAACCAACCAGGATATTTTCTCGCCGTCCAAACAGTTTCAACTGGCCACCAGGGTGATGACCCTTGGGGATCTCAGGTTTCGCGTCCATAGTGTGGCCTTGGATCTCGATCTCACCAACCTCGCCGTCACCATGGTGCCCTTGACCAGGGCTGACGGCATGGACGAACTCAACCCTCTCCATGCACTGGCCAAAACCTGGCAAGCGGACCTGGCCATCAATGGAGGCTATTTCAATCGCGTTCGCAAGCTTCCCCTGGGCGCCATCAAACGGCGAGACCATTGGTTGTCCGGGCCGATTCTGGGCCGTGGCGCCATTGGCTGGGGATCAGGGGAGCGGCCGGTCTTTGGGCGGTTGATCATGGAAGAAACGGTGACAGGACCCGGAGGCCCTTTCCCCCTGAGCCATCTGAACAGCGGCTATGCCCAGGCAGGGGTGGCCCGCTATACCCACCATTGGGGCAGCCACTATCACCCCCTGACCCAAGGCGAGACGGGGATTCTGGTTCAGGAGAACCGGGTGGTGCGTCACTTTGCCGCCTTCCAGTTGAAGAATGGCGTTGCCCTGACACCAGAAAGCTGGTTGCTGGTGGCCCGTTACGGCGCCGCCCTACCGCTGCGTCTCGGTGACTCTGTTGCCCTCAGTCAACGTCTGACCCCTGGCGTCTTCGCTCAGCAGCCCCATGTAATGGGGGCAGGCCCCCTGCTCCTTCTAGGCAACCGCCCCGTGCTGAATCCTGGCCTGGAGCACTTCAGCAGCCAATTCCAACGGCAGAAGGCGCCACGAAGCGTGGTGGCCTGGGGGCAAGGCCGGTTGTGGCTCTTCACCATTCAAGGCCTGGGCAACCCTGGACCCACCCTCCAGCAGACCACGCAACTGGCTCGGCAGTTGGGCATGGAAGACGCCCTCAATCTTGATGGCGGCAGTTCCACAACCTTGGTGGTCCAAGGCGTCACAGCCGTGCGGGGGCGGGGGGTGAATGCCCGCGTTCATAATGGTTTGGGTGTGGTGGTCGGACGGCCACCGGACAAGAGTGGCCCACAGAGCAGCAACTGAGCAACCACCATGGCCCGGCACGCCCCGTTCCACATCACTCCCCAGGCCGCCGCGGAACTCAGCCGCCAAGCGGCGCTCACGTCCTGTCCAGGGGTTGCCAGCCTGGAACTTCAGCCCGGCGGATGCCAGAGTTGGGTGCTGGTTATCCGCGCCGGTGTTGTTGTGGGTGAGCCCATGGCGCGAACGGACGGCATGACCCTTTGGGCGCACCAGGACACCGTCAACCAACTGGAATCCATGCAGTTGGACCACCACCACGACCTGCGCGGTGGCGGCTTCATCCTGCGCGGCCCCAAGGACGTGCGGTTTTGCACCTGTGGCATTGCCTTCAGTCGCCCAGGCAAGGGCGTCAACCAAGAAAAGGGCAATGATGCGGTAAAGTTGTAGATTGTGCGACCCCGCCGCGGTTTATCACCAGGCCTCAATGCCCACAATCCAGCAACTCATCCGCACCGAGCGCTCTCGGCTGAGAGACAAGACCAAATCTCCCGCCCTGCGATCTTGCCCCGGGCGTCGCGGTGTGTGTACCCGGGTGTACACGTCAACGCCCAAAAAACCCAACTCCGCCCTGCGGAAAGTGGCGCGGGTGCGGCTCACCTCGGGTTTCGAGGTGACGGCCTACATCGGTGGCGAAGGTCATAACCTGCAGGAACACTCCGTGGTGCTGATTCGGGGGGGACGGGTCAAGGATCTGCCAGGTGTGCGCTATCACATCATTCGCGGCACCCTGGATACGGCAGGGGTCAAGGACCGTCGCCAATCCCGCTCCAAATACGGGGCAAAGCAGCCCAAGGAGTGACCCGACCCAAGGGCTGCCCCGTCGTTGTCCATCTTCTCACCCTCACTGATTTTCCCCTGTCTCTACCCCATGTCCCGCCGCAATACCGCCGAGAAGCGTCCTGTGACGCCCGATCCACGTTTCAACAACCGTTTGGCCGCCATGTTGGTGGCCAGGCTCATGAAAAGCGGAAAGAAGTCCACGGCCCAGAGAATCTTGTATGAAGCCCTGGATCTGGTGGGCGAGCGCACAGGTAATGATCCCGTCGCCCTGTTCGAGACCGCCATCTGCAACATCACCCCCCTTGTGGAAGTGCGTGCTCGGCGGGTGGGTGGCGCCACCTATCAAGTTCCCATGGAGGTGCGCCCGGAGCGGGGTACAGCCATGGCCTTGCGCTGGCTGGTGAACTACTCCCGAGCCCGCTCCGGGCGCTCCATGGCCCAGAAGCTGGCAGGGGAGTTGATGGATGCCGCCAATGAAGCCGGCAGTGCCGTCCGCAAGCGGGAAGAAACCCACAAGATGGCGGAAGCCAACAAAGCCTTTGCCCACTACCGCTACTGACGGACCTGATGCTGTCGCCGTCCCCCAAGTCCCGCGATGGGAGACGGCGACAGGCGGATGGGTTTGTCTGTAGAGTTGCCCCCGCTCTCGGTAAAGAAGCACACACTTCGGAGGTTTTCCGTGTCCCGCAATGTCTCCCTGGACCGCGTTCGCAACATTGGCATTGCCGCTCACATTGATGCCGGCAAGACGACCACCACGGAGCGGATCCTGTTTTATTCCGGTGTGGTTCACAAGCTGGGAGAGGTCCACGACGGCGCTGCCGCAACGGATTGGATGGCCCAGGAGAAGGAGCGGGGCATCACCATCACTGCCGCCGCCATCTCCACCAGTTGGCGAGACCACCGCATCAATATTATCGACACCCCCGGCCACGTGGACTTCACCATTGAGGTGGAGCGCTCCATGCGGGTTCTGGATGGGGTCATTGCCGTGTTCTGCGCCGTGGGCGGTGTCCAACCCCAATCGGAAACGGTCTGGCGTCAGGCGGACCGCTACCAGGTGCCACGCATGGTCTTTGTCAACAAAATGGACCGCACCGGCGCCGACTTCCTCAGTGTCCACGAGCAAATCAAATCCCGCCTGCGGGCCAATGCCTTCCCCATCCAACTGCCCATTGGCGCCGAGGGGGACCTGAGCGGCATTGTGGATCTGGTGCGCAACAAGGCCTACCTCTACAAGGATGATCTGGGGAAGAACATTGTTGAGGCTCCTGTCCCCGATGCCATGGTTGACCAAGTAGAAACCTGGCGCAGCGTGATGATGGAGGCGGTGGCGGAGTCCAGCGAGGAACTCCTGGAAGCTTTTCTGGACAACGGTGAACTCACCCAGGAGCAACTGATCCGCGGCATCCGTGAAGGGGTGCTCCACCACGGTCTGGTACCCATGCTCTGCGGTTCCGCCTTCAAGAACAAAGGGGTCCAGTTGCTGCTGGATGCGGTGGTGGATTACTTGCCGGCCCCCGTGGACGTGCCTCCAATCCAGGGTGTCCTGGATGATGGCGAAACCACGGTGCGGGCCTCGGACGATGAGGAGCCCTTCAGTGCTCTGGCCTTCAAGGTGATGGCTGATCCCTATGGCAAGCTCACCTTTGTGCGCATCTATTCCGGTATCCTGAGCAGGGGCAGCTACGTGCTGAATTCCACCAAGGACAAGAAGGAGCGCATTTCCCGCCTGGTGGTGCTCAAGGCTGACGAGCGGGAAGAGGTGGACGAGCTGCGGGCGGGAGACCTGGGGGCCGTGGTAGGCCTCAAGGACACCACCACAGGGGATACCCTTTGCGCCCAGGAGAAACCCATCGTCCTGGAAACCCTGTTTGTGCCCGAGCCTGTGATCTCCGTGGCGGTGGAGCCCAAGACCAAAGGAGACATGGAAAAACTCTCCAAGGCTCTCCAGTCTCTATCCGAAGAAGATCCCACCTTCCGGGTCAGCACGGATCCCGAGACCAACCAGACGGTGATTGCCGGGATGGGTGAACTCCACCTGGAAATCCTGGTGGATCGCATGTTACGGGAGTTCAGAGTGGAAGCCACCGTAGGGGCTCCCCAGGTGGCCTACCGGGAAACCATTCGCGCCAGTGCCCGGGGTGAAGGCAAATTTGTGCGTCAGTCCGGCGGCAAGGGGCAGTATGGCCACGTCATCATCGAAATGGAGCCGGGAGAACCCAATTCGGGCTTTGCCTTTGAGAGCAAAATCGTCGGTGGCGTTGTTCCCAAGGAATACATCAACCCGGCCCAAAAAGGCATGGCGGAGACCTGTGCATCCGGCGTGCTGGCGGGTTATCCCATGATCGACGTCAAATGTACGCTGGTGGACGGTTCCTTCCATGACGTGGACTCCTCCGAAATGGCCTTCCAGATTGCCGGGTCCATGGCCTTCAAGGATGCGGTCAACAGATGCAGTCCCGCTCTTCTGGAGCCAATGATGAAAGTGGACGTGGAGATCCCGGACGATTTCCTGGGTTCCGTCATTGGTGACCTATCATCTCGACGTGGTGTGGTGGAAGGCCAAACCATCGAAGACGGCATCGGCAAAGTCACCGCCAAAGTGCCCCTCTCCGAGATGTTCGGCTACGCCACAGAACTCCGATCCATGACCCAGGGTCGGGGTCTATTCTCGATGGAATTCAGCAACTACGAGGAAGCTCCTCGCAATGTGGCTGAGGCGATCATCGCCAAGAATCAGGGCAAGTCCTGATCTCCATCTCTCACCCGAAACCTCCCCGATTCTTTCCATCCATGGCACGCGAGAAGTTCGAGCGAAACAAGCCCCATGTCAACATCGGCACCGTCGGCCATGTTGACCACGGCAAAACCACGCTGACTGCTGCAATCACCAACGTCCTGGCAGCCCGCGGCAGTGCCCAGGCCCAGGCCTACGACGACATTGACGGCGCTCCCGAAGAGAAGGAGCGTGGCATCACCATTAACACGGCCCACGTGGAATACGAGACGGAGGGCCGTCACTACGCCCACGTGGACTGCCCCGGTCATGCGGACTACGTCAAGAACATGATCACGGGCGCCGCCCAAATGGATGGCGCAATCCTGGTGGTGGCCGGTACGGACGGCCCCATGGCCCAGACCCGGGAGCACATTCTCCTGGCGAAGCAGGTGGGTGTTCCCGCCCTGGTGGTCTTCGTCAACAAAAAAGACATGGTTGACGACGAAGAGTTGTTGGAGCTGGTGGAACTGGAAATCCGGGAACTCCTCAGCAAGTACGAGTTTCCTGGCGACGACATCCCGGTGGTGATGGGATCCGGCTTGAAAGCGCTGGAGGCCATCCAGGGCGGCGCCACGGGCGAGCGCGGCAAGAACGAGTGGATTGACAGCATCCTGGACCTCATGGACGCCGTGGATGAAAGCATCCCCGAACCCGAACGGGAAGTGGACAAGCCTTTCCTGATGGCAGTTGAGGACGTGTTCTCCATCACTGGTCGGGGCACTGTGGCCACGGGCCGCATTGAGCGGGGCATGGTCAAAGTCAACGAAGAAGTGGAAATCGTCGGCTTGAAGGACACCCGCAGGACCACGGTCACCGGCGTGGAAATGTTCCGCAAGCTTTTGGACGAGGGCATGGCTGGAGACAACGTGGGCCTGCTTCTGCGGGGCATTCAGAAGAACGAGGTGGAGCGCGGCATGGTTCTGGTCAAGCCTGGCTCCATCACTCCCCACACGAAATTCGAAGGTGAGGTCTATGTGCTGACCAAGGAGGAAGGCGGCCGTCACACGCCCTTCTTCGCTGGCTACCGTCCCCAGTTCTACATCCGCACCACGGACGTGACGGGCCAGATCACCGAATTCACCGCTGACGACGGCTCCAAAGCCGAGATGGTGATGCCGGGTGACCGCATCAAGATGACTGGCGAGTTGATTGTGCCCGTGGCCATTGAGAAGGGTATGCGCTTTGCCATTCGTGAGGGAGGGCGCACCATCGGTGCTGGCGTGGTATCCAAGATCCTTGCCTGAGACCATCGCCTGCCTGGAGGAGGACCATGGTTCTCCTCCGCTCCTGCACCTTGACAACTCAACCCCATGACCCACGCCACCACCTCCGAACTCCTGTAATGACCAGAACCCTTGCGCAGCAGAAGATTCGTATCCGCCTCAAAGCTTTTGACCGACGGATGTTGGACATCTCCTGCGAGAAGATCATCGACACCGCAGACCGGACGGCAGCCACAGCCATTGGCCCCATCTCTCTGCCCACAAAGCGGAAGATCTACTGTGTGTTGCGCTCCCCCCACGTGGATAAAGACTCGCGGGAGCACTTTGAAACCCGCACCCATCGGCGGCTGATTGACATTTACAATCCCTCGTCAAAGACCATCGACGCCCTCATGAAGCTTGATCTGCCCAGTGGTGTGGACATTGAGGTCAAGCTTTAACCGCCACACATCCAGCCGTATCTGTCTAGGGTCAAGCAACTTGCTGCCCTACGGCCATGACAAAGCCCCTGGCGGTTAGGGAGCTGCCCCTGTTTCTGTTGTCGGGAGTTGTGCTGTTCCCCCGTGAAGTGCTTCCCCTTCACATTTTTGAATATCGCTACCGGATCATGTTGAAGACGGTTCTGGAGACGGATCAGCGTTTTGGCGTGATCAACTGCGATCCTGAGACAGGTGAGCCCAGCGCCGTCGGCTGTTGTACGGAAATCCTTCAGCACCACCCCATGGAAGGGGACCGCAGCGCCATCGTGACCAGGGGGCAGCAGCGTTTTCGTGTCCTGAACCGGGTTCGGGACAACCCCTTCTGTATTGGTCTTGTCAGTTGGCTTGACGATGCTCCCCTCACCGCTGACCTCACAGATCTTGTCCGGAAGGTGCATGGCGCCCTTGGCGATGTTGTCAAGCTTTCCGCCAAGCTCTCCGGCAAAAGCTTTCGCCTGCCTGAGGATATTCCTTCAGACCCTGAGGAGATCTCGTTCTGGCTGGCCTCTCGCCTGGATAATGCAACCGTAGCCCAACAGCATCTTCTGGAGACAACAGACACAGCAGACCGCCTGCAGCAGGAATATGCGCTGCTGGACCAGGCACGCCGACAACTGGCGGCACGAACGGTACTCAAGGATCTGGAGTCAAAAACCTAGAGCAAGGAACCAAAAACCGGAGACCTGTTCATGCCCTGGCTTCCGCTACTGATCAGCGGTGTTCTGTGTCTGGCGCTCTGTGTCTATCTTGCCGGCAAGCGCCCCTATCGGTCTCCACAAAGCGTTGCCGTCAATTACGACCATTGGACCCGCGATGGTCTCCTGGAGCGGCTTTGGGGAGATCACATCCATCTTGGCTACTACGGTGATCCTCCCCGGCCCCAGGATTTCCGGGCCAGCAAAGCGAGACTGGTCCATGAACTGGTTCACTGGTCTGATCTTCACAAGCTGCCTCCAGGCAGCCGCCTCCTGGACGTGGGTTGCGGCATTGGAGGCAGCGCCCGAATTTTGGCCCGAGACTACGGCTTCCAGGTGCTGGGCATCAGCATCAGCAGCCAACAAATTGACCGGGCCCGTGCATTGACGCCAGCACATATCCCCTGCCGCTTTGCCGTGATGGACGCGCTGGCCATGCCCATGGCAGACGGGTCTTTTGACGCGGTCTGGACCGTGGAAGCGGCGCCCCACATTGCCGACAAGCAACGCTTTGCCAATGAACTGCTGCGTCTTTTGAAACCGGGTGGTCAACTGGTCATGGCGGATTGGAACCAGCGGGATTCTCGCCAGCAACCACTGAGCCGCCTGGAACAGATGGTTCTGAGCATTCTGCTGGAGCAATGGGGTCATGCTGCCTTTGCCAGCATGGAGGCCGTCCAGGAGCACCTGCAGGCCAGTCCCCATGGCTGTGTCAGCCTGCACACCGCAGATTGGAGCCGGGCCACGTTCCCGTCATGGCCGGAGGCCATTCGGGAAGGCTTCAGACGACCATGGGCTGTGCTCTCCCTGGGATCGGCAGCGGTGGTGAAGGGTCTTCGGGAAATGCCCACCATCCTTCTCATGGCCTGGGCTTGGCGCCGTGGTCTGCTGCGCTTTGGGGTGTTTTGCGCAGAGCGTGCAGGATCCGATGGCGGTGACGGATCCACTGCCCGCAGGCCGCCAGGGTGAGGCCGGCGCCAACCACAACCATGGGGATGGTTTGCAGCTTTTCACCGTTGGTCCGTTGCAGGCTGGCCAGCAACCCCAGGCACACCAGGGCTGGAGCAGCCATGGGGATCAGTCGCGAGAAGGGATGGGGAGGGGTGCTCACAATCAGGATAAGTCGCAATCCACGGGTGATTCAAACCGCTGCAACAAGGTGGCGGTGAGCACTTCCACTCCTGTGGCAATGGCGCTCTCGTCAGGATTAAAGCACCCATGGTGGAGGGGATAGCAGCCTTCGGGACCGGCCACGCCAAGGCGGAACATGCAGCCGGGCACGTGTTTGAGCATCTCGGCAAAGTCCTCCGCTCCCAACGAGGGCTGGGGAAGATGCTCCACGTTGCCGTCCCCCAGAACAGCGCGGGCCGCTTTTTCCAGGCAACGGGTCTGGCTTGCATCATTGAACACGGACGGGGTGATGGAGCGGAGGCTCACATGGGACCGTGCGCCGTGGATCCCCACAATTCCCTGAATGACCCCCTCAATCCAACTGGAGAGCCGCTGGTGGGTATCCGGGTGCAGACAACGCACGGTGCCCTTCAGCAAAACGCGATCAGCAATGACGTTGAAAGCACAGCCCCCTTGAATCTGTCCAAAGCTGATCACCACAGGGTGTAGAGGATCCATGCGGCGGCTCACGGCCTCCTGGAGTCCGGTGACCACCTGGCTGGCAATCCAGATGGCGTCCAGGGCTTCATGGGGGCGGGCCCCATGACCACTTTCTCCAAAAATTTCAACAATCAACTCATCCGCTGTGGCCGTGAACGTTCCCGCACGAATCCCCACTTTGCCGGCCGCCATCGGGGGATACACGTGTATCCCGAACACCGCATCCAGACCATCCAGAGCCCCGGCTCTGACCATCCAGGCCGCCCCCTTGGCAATCTCCTCAGCCGGCTGGAACAGGAGCCGCAACGTGCCCGGTAACCGGTGGGCGAGGGGGGCCATCAAGTGGGCCACCCCGATCCCTACCGTGGTGTGGATGTCGTGACCACAGGCGTGCATCAGACCTTGGCGACGGGAGGCAAAGGGCAGTCCGGTGCGCTCTTCGATGGGCAAGGCATCCATATCCACTCGCAGGCCGATGCTGGGACCGTCTCCCCCGCCAAGATCAGCCACAACACCGGCGCCACCAACTCCTTCCCGCACGTCAAGACCCAGTTGATACAGGGAACCGGCCACAAACGCGGCAGTTTGTTGTTCCTGACCACTCAACTCCGGATGGGCATGGAGGTGGCGGCGAATTTTCACCAGATCCGGCTGCAGGTCTTGCACCTGCTGGTGGAGTTCCGTGAGGGCAAGCAAGCTGGCCATGCCCATCAAGACATCCCCAACGCCAGGAATTGCTGAAGATCTTCCACCGGCCCTGGGGGCCATTGGCGCATTGTCAACAGCCACTGGGCATCAGTGTAGCGCTCATCCAGGCCAACACTGGCGGACCAATGGCTCTCGGCTTCTCCCTGCAGACCACGGCGCCAGAGCAGTGCCGTGAGCGCAGCGCGGGCATCGGCAAAGAGGGGATGGCGGCGAATCAGTTGGCGGAAGGTCTCCTCCGCAACAGCCAACTCACCCATTTCCATGGCGGCCAAGGCCTGGCTGGATTGGGCCAGGATCAAGCCAGGTTGGATGCGGGCAGCGGCGCCATAGCTGCAGCGCGCCCCCTGCCAGTTGCCCCGGGCCCCCTGTTGTGTCCCCAAGTCGTAGAGGGCAGCAGCCTCCGGCTTCACCGATCCCGTCGCCTGGGAATCACCCAGGGCCAGACCTGGGAACCAACCGCTGAAGAACAGGCTCAACGCCAGGGCGCTGAGCCATGGCAACAAATGGCCCGTCAAGGGAGTGGTGCGCATGGAGGCCAGTGTAAGAACAATTTGGATGGTCGGGCAGCCCATGGGGCGCCGGGGAGGATACTGTGATCAGAAGTGTAAGTCCAGGTTGAGCTCCACCCCGTCATGGGAGGAAGACGGCCTCCTTTCACCGTTCGTCGGTCTGCGGTGCCCTCGGCATCCCTCCTTCCCCGTTGCCGTGTGCAAAACCCATCTCCTTGCCGGTAGTACAACCTGAGCAGTCAGGCTGCTTCAAGCCCCTGGCGGCGAAGGCCGGGACAACACGAAGGCCGCCGCTGCACTCAGCACCACCGCCTGCACGCCGAGCACCAGAGGAGGCGCCTGGAGCGCCAGGGACAGGGACAGGACCCCCACCATGGAGCCCACACCCAGGATCTTGGCGCGCCGTCTGATGGCGCCGTGTTGCCGCCAATCGTGAATCAGTGGTCCGAACACCGGATGGGCATGGAGCCATGCAGACCAGCGACGGGAGGAGCGGGCAAACGCAAATGCCGCCGCCAGAACGAAGGGTGTGGTGGGCAACAGCGGCAGCACCACGCCCAACCCTGCCAGTAGAATCATCAGAAGCCCGACGGCAAACCAGACCAGTCGGAATACACCCGTTGTGGATGGTCCTGATGGTTGCCCTGCCATACCCGTACCGATGCTTACCCCCTTTTGACCATAGGCCTCAGGCCCAGTGGGCGATGGCCTCACCCCAGGAGAAAGCCGCAAAACCGCCCGGATGGGCCCGCCATGCGTCCAGTGCTTCGCCCCAGGCGGCAAAGTCTTTCTCGGTGGCAAGGCCGTGTTTGATGGCCGGAGCCTTCATCTTGGGTGAAAAGAACCAGTTGCGAATGAACCCTTGGAGAAATACGCGGTCCTCTTCCTCGCTGAAGAGCTCAAATGAAGCCGTGGCGCGCACGTCACGGAAATCCGCCTCCAGCAGGACGGCTTTCAAGGCTTTGCCCAGGTTGGGATGGCCGCCGCTGGCGGTCAGGAGTTGGGCGAAGGTGGCCGTTGCCTGCTTCAGGCGCCCTTGCGGGTCGGGCTCAAAGATGTAAGCCTCGATCACCGATTCCCTTGCCGACAGGATACCGCCCGGCTTCAGCACGCGCTTCACCTCCGCCAGCGCCTGGGCAAGGTTCGGCACGTGCATGAGGACTGCATGGCAATGGGCCACGTCAAAGGTGTTGTCCGCAAAGGGTAGATTGGTGGCGTCACTGACCTGGAAGTGGGCATTGCCATGCCCTCCGGCCCGGGCCGCAGCCTGGGCCATGGCGATCTGGGAGGGCTCGATGTCCACACCCCGCAGCTCACCGGGCGCCACTGCCTTGGCCAGCCCCACGGAAATCGTGCCAGGGCCACAACCGCAATCCAGCACCTTCATCCCCGGCCGCAGGTGGGGGAGCAGGTGAGAGGCCACCGTCTCGGCGTTGCGGCGGGCCAGCAGGCCCAGGAACTCCTTGCTGTACCCCATGGCATAGGGGGACTGGTGGGCTGATGCTTGTCTCTGAGAAGTCATGGGTCAGGCGTGGCCATGGTGTGGTTCCCTAGCTTGGAGGTGTCGGGGTGGAACCCACAAGCCCCTGACCCAGCGCCAGCACCTGGTGAGCCAATCGCTTGATGCGGCGGCCCTTGGGGTCCTCGGTTGTGCCCAGGAGCCGCTGGCGCAGGCCTGCACTGGCGGGGGTGGTGTGCTTGCCCGGAAGCACCACGAGCCGGCTTTGATCCCCGCTTCTGGCTTTGAGTTGGGCATGGAGGCGCGGGCTCTGGTCAATGGTGTCGTCCCGGAAGCGCACCAGCAGGTTGCGGGGCTGGCGGTAGCGCTCAGCCACCAGCTCCATGGTGCGCCGTGGCGGTGGGTTGAATTCCACCGTCAAACCCAGGGACGGCCCCAATTGACTCACCAGGGGAATGGAGCGACCGGCGGAGTAATTGTTGAAGGCCAGCATGGCGGCGCCACCACAGCCCAGGCCCCCGTCAGGGGCCAACAGCAGCAGCTTGCAGCCCAGGCTATGCCCCACCCGCAGCAGGGGCAGTCGCGCCAGGTTCGGCTCGCGCCGCAACACCCGCTCCAGGTCCAGAAAGGCTTGATCCGCCTGTTGCTGATGGTCCAGGCTGAGGCGGTAGGCCCAGGTGAGCACACCCCAACCCTGGGTCTCGAAGGCCTGCAACAACCGCTGGTAGCTCCATTGCGGCTGGACCGCCAGGCCGTTACCGCCGATGAACTGGACGATGCCCACCGGCTGGGGCGGCAGCGCCATCCACACTCTGCCAAGCTGGCGCCAATGGCGGGGCCAGTGGGGAAGAAGGCCGCTCAACGGGCCAGTTGCTCCAGGCAGGTCCGGGCCTGTTGAACATGGGCCTTGGCATTGAGCAGGGCGTTGAACACCAGGCGCACCACCCCCTCCGGATCAATCACGTAGGTGACCCGGCCGGGCAGGAACATGGTGGAGGGCACCCCGAAGCGTTTGCGCACCCCGTTGCCCGAGTCCGCCAGCAGGGGAAAGGTGAGGTTGTGTTTTGCGGCGAAGCGCTGGTGGCTCTCCAGGTCGTCCCCGGAAATGCCCAGCACGGCGGCGCCCAATGCCTGAAATTGGGCCAGGTTGTCCCGAAAGCCACAGGCCTCTGCCGTGCAGCCCGGTGTGTCGTCCTTGGGGTAGAAAAACACCACCACCGCTTGCCCCCGCAGGTCCTGGAGGCGGACGGTGCCCCCCTGGCTGGAGGGGAGTTCAAAATCCGGGGCCTGATCCCCCACGCCGATGGCCATGGTCACTGGACAATGGATCTCAGCCTAGGGAGAGGAATCCGCCAGCCGATGGCCATGACCACACCAACCGTGCCCACAACCCTGCTGATCCTGGATTTGGAAACCACGGGGTTGCATCCTGGGCAGGACCACTGCATTGAATTGGCGGCGGTGTTGTTTTCCGTGCCCTTGCGCACCACCCTTGGCCAGGTGTCCACCCTGTTCCCGGTGGAGGAGAACCAGGCGGAGCGCATCAACAGGATTCCCCCGGCCGCCAGCCAACAGCGCCAGCCGTGGCGCCAGGCATTGGAGTTGTTTCTGGCCATGGGTGAGCACGCCGATGCCGCAGTGGCCCACAACACGGCCTTCGACCGGCCCTGGTTCGGGAAGCCGCCGTTGCCCCCGTTGCCGCTGCCCTGGATCTGCACCTGTGACGACGTGGTGTGGCCGTTGCGCCTCAACCTGAAACCCAAACCCTCCCTGCGGGACTTGGCCCTGGCCCATGGGATCCCCGTCTGGGCTACCCATCGCGCCCTCACGGATTGCACCTATCTGGCCCAGGTTTTCTCCCGTTGCACGGACCTTGAGGGCTTGCTCCTGGAGGCCCGCCAACCCCGCCAACTCTACAAAGCCAAGGTGAGCTACGAGCAGCGGAACCTGGCCAAAACAGAGGGATTCCACTGGAACAGCCTGGTGCCCGGCGCCTGGGCGCGCCGCCTCTCCGATGCCCAGCGGGAGCGGCTTCCCTTCCCCGTGGAGCTGGTGGACAGGGCCAATGGCTGAACACCGCAGTGCCGCCGCCACCCCACCCACGGACTGCGACGCCGTGGTGGTGGGATCCGGGGCCACCGGCGCCGTGGCCGCCATGACCCTGGCGGAAGCGGGATTGGACGTGGTGGTGGTGGAGGCGGGGCCGGCGTTGACGCCGCGCCAGGCATTCGGGGGCGAGCCGGGCAACACCTGGAAACGTCTCACCCGTCTCCTGGGGGACCGGCAGCGGCGCCAGGCCCACCACCCCGGCTATTGGAAGGCCAACCCGGAGTTGTTTGTGGACGAGCGCCAGCATCCCTACAGCACCCCGACGGATCAACCGTTTCTGTGGACCCGGGGACGGCAGGTGGGGGGACGCAGCCTCACCTGGGGGGGCATCACCCTGCGGCTATCGAATCGGGAGTTGCGGGCGGCGGATTGGGACGGCTATGGCCGCAACTGGCCCCTGGCCCACCGGGATCTGGATCCCCACTACACCTGGCTGGAGCAGTTCCTGGCGGTGCGGGGTCAGCGGGACGGGTTGAGTGTGCTGCCGGATGGACACTACCGCCCCGCCAGCCCCCTCACGGAGGCGGAGCAGCACATGCGCCGGGCCTTGGGTTGTCATCGCCCCCAGGATCGGCTCATCCCCTCCCGTGGTTTTGCCCTGGAGCCCAACCTGGACGGCCGGAACCCCTGGCCACGCCGCACCAGCCAGGGGGCTGCCCTGGCGCGGGCCATGGCCACCGGTCGCTGTCGTCTCGTCAGTGGCGCCGCCGTGAGCCACGTGGCCATGGGCAAGGGGGGCCAACAGGCGGAGGGGGTGGTGTACCGGGCCGGCAACCCGTCCCAGGAGGCGCTGCTGCGCTCACGGCTGGTGGTGCTCTGCGCCTCCACCATTGAAAGCCTGCGCATCCTGCTCCATTCCGGCCCCGCACACCGCACACCGGGCCTCCCCGATCCGGCGGGTCTCACCGGCCGGGGCTTGATGGACCATGTGTCCGTTGCCCGCTTTTTTCATCTGCCTGGCGTAGCTGTTGGGGAGGCCACGGCGCCCCTCTCCGGTGCGGAGAGCTTTTTCATTCCCCACAACGGCAGCCACAACACCGCCGCGGCCATGGCCGGGGGCGCCCCGCTGCGGGGGTATGGGCTATGGGGCGGCGCCCAACGCCTGGGGGTGCCGGCCCCGTTGCGGCGGGTGGGGCCGGGAGCCATGGGATTTCTGGTGGGCCATGGGGAGGTGCTCAGTCATCCGGACAATTGCGTTCAACTGGACCCCGCACAGCATGACCATTGTGGGTTACCCGTTCCCCTGATTCGTTGCCGCTGGCGCTCTGCGGAACAGGCCCTCCTGCGCGCCATGGCGCGCCACATGGCCGAGGTGGTGCGGGTCAGCGGTGGAGTGACGGCGGATCTGCCGGACCTGGTGCGGATGCCCGGCATTGCCGGTGTGGTGCGGTCTGTGGAGAGGCGCCATCGCCACGGGGCGCCACCGGGCTA
>JAJDVL010000012.1 GCA_022826155.1 Prochlorococcaceae cyanobacterium jk18x22bins.40
TGGCGCCGCCAGTTGGGGCTGCCCCTGGTGGCGGTAACGGGATCCGCCGGCAAAACCACGACGCGAGAGTTCATCAAAGCCCTGCTGGCGCCCAAGGGCGTCGTTCATGCCAGCCAGGACAACGAAAACAATGCCGTTGGCGTACCCCGCACCATCCTGGCGGCGGATGGAACGGCGGCGGCCATGGTGGTGGAGATGGCCATGCGGGGACCGGGAGAAATTGCCGAGCTGAGCCGTTGCGCGGAGCCGGATCTGGCGGTGATCACCAACATCGGTTCAGCCCACGTCGGTCGCCTTGGCAGCCGCGAGGCCATCGCCGCCGCCAAATGTGAAATCACCACTGCCCTGGCCAGCACAGGGGTGGTGGTGATCCCGGCGGGGGATCGCCTGTTGGAAGCCGCTCTGGCGGCCGGTTGGCAAGGCGCGGTGCATCGCGTGGCCCTGAGGGACGACTCCCTTCCCTCCCATCTACCCCCGGCAGACCAGTACGGTCAGTTGAAGGGCAATGAACTGCGCTTTGGGGGGCGCTGTTGGCGTTTGCCCCTGCCGGGAACTCACCAAGCGCGCAACCTGATGCTGGCCTTGGTGTGCGCGGAGCGTCTGGGCGTCACGCCCGAGAACCGTCACCTGGCCCAGGTGCGGCTTCCCGGCGGCAGGGCATGTCAACTGCGTCTGGGCGCCGTCACCGTCTGGGACGAGACCTACAACGCCTCGCCGGAGGCTGTGCTGGCCACCACGGACATGGTGGCTGAGCAACAGGGCCGCCACTTTGCCGTGTTGGGACCCATGTTGGAGTTGGGACCCTTCGCCCCGGCCTGGCATCGGCGCATTGGGGAACATGTGGGCCGGCGGGGGTTTGACGGGCTGGTGGTGGTGGACGACGGTCCCCTTGGGGATGCTCTGGCGGCTGGTGCGGGCCAGGCCTTACCGGTGGTGCAGGTGGATGAACCCCAGGCGGCCCTCAGCCATGTGCTGGCGTGGCTGAAGCCCGGTGATCACCTGTTGCTGAAGGCCAGTCGCGGTGTTGCCCTGGAGCGCCTCATTCCCCTCCTGCAAGAGCGCTTGAACGCTGCTTAGGAGGGCTGACCCGCCCCACCACAAACCCCGTGGACAAGGATTTCCCCTGTAAGGTGGGTGGCGATGGAGGCGTTTGCGGCGACCATGAAGCTGGCGCGTGTGGAAATCGAGAACTATCGTGCGATCAAGAAGCTGGACCTGCTGCTGCATCCCGGCTTGACGGTGTTTTATGGAGACAACGGCCACGGCAAGACCAGTGTCCTGAGCGCCATCGCTACGGGCCTCGCCAGCATTCAGGAGTACCTGCCGGATGTGCGGAGTGTTGGGTTTCGTAAATCAGACCGTCGCGACTCAAAACAGCAGTTACGGGTAGGCCTGATAACTATGGACGGCATGGCATGGGATCGGTGTGTGGGTAGCCCATCGCCGCGGAGAAAGGGTGTCCATCGGGCATTGAAGGACTCCATAGAGACCATTGTGAATGCAGACCGGGAAGCAACCAAACCGCTCTACCTGCCCATCGTGGCCTTTTATGACACCGACCGGGCCGTGTTCGACGTGCCACAGCGCCGTAGGGGATTCAGGACTGAATTTCCCCGCTATGGGGCGTTGCAAGGTGCCCTGTCCCCCCGCACGAACTTTCGGGACTTCTTCCAGTGGTTCTACGAAAAGGAAAACGAAGAGTTGAGACAGCAAAAGGAACGCCTGGACTCCAGTAGCACGGTCGATGATCTGAAAGCCACAAAAAATTACCGATTCAAGGATCTGGAGGCCGTACGCAAGGCCATCAAAGCCATGGTCCCTGGTGCATCCAACCCCCGGATCAAATACACTCCGCTACGTTTCGTAGTGTCTGTCCAGTTGGACGACGGGGAGACGAAAGAAGAACTCTCGATTGGTCAGTTGAGCGGTGGTTACCGGATCATGCTTGCCCTGGCGGCTGACTTGGCGCGCCGGATGGCCCAGGGGAATCCCCATCTGGACGACCCTCTCCAGTCGGAAGCGGTGGTGCTGATCGACGAGATTGAATTGCACTTGCACCCTTCCTGGCAGCAGAGGATCCTGACCGATCTCACAAGGACGTTCCCAAATACCCAGTTCATCGTGTCCACCCACAGCCCCCAGGTGCTCACAACCGTTAAACCGGAACACGTGGTAGAGCTTGGGCGGGAGCAGGGTGGAATCGTGGCAGGGTCGGCCGCCGCCCCCACCTACGGCGCAGAAGCGGGCGACGTGCTTGCGACGGTCATGGGGGTGGACCAGCGGCCAAGCGGCAACGACAACGAGTTTGTGGAGAAGCTGGCGCGTTACACGGATCTTGTGGCGGACGGCAAGGGCGAATCCCAGCCAGCCGTCAGCCTGCGGGAAAAACTGGACGAGCTGTCTCCCCGCGATCCTGCGCTGGACCGAGCCGATATCGAGATCAGGCGGCGCAAACTGCTCCGGAGCATGGGCAAGCCCTGATGAAACGTATCCGGGCGCTGGACGGGCCTACCCCCGGTCTCGCGGACTATCTGGAGGGCGACGGCCACCAGGCAAACTGGGATGGTTTCTGCAGTCACCATAGGGGTGATGCCAAGAGCGAATTGACTGGGTCTCTCTGTTCTATCCAGCACGGGCTGTGCGGCTACTGCGAGATCGATATCATCGAATCGGACAGACAAATTGAGCACGTCATTCCCAGAAGTGATCCAGAGCAAGGCAGGAATCATGCACTCGACCCAACAAACATGATGGTCTGTTGCCAAGGTGGAGCCACGAGAAGTGAGCAAGACCCTGAAAGGCGGACAAACCCAGTGAGAGACCACCGCAGTTGTGGTGAAGCGAAGGAAAACCGTGTCGATCCAGAGTTCCTTGATCCAAGAGAACTGCCCGCGCTGCCTACGCTGATGCGGGTGGGTTACGACGGCAGGATCAGGGCTGACGCGGAGGCTTGCCAAGACGCCTCATTTGACGTCAACAAGGTCAACAAGACCATCGAAATTCTGGGGCTGAACGTCGAACGCTTGAGACGTGCTCGCGAGAAACACTGGCGTGCTCTCAGCGAGAACTATCAGAACCCCAATTCTGGATAAGGGGATTTGCAGGGGGAGAGCCTCTTGCCTGGGTTGAGTGCTGTGGGAAGCCTGATGGGAAGAGGGAAGAGGGAAGAGGGAAGAGGGGGAGACGACCTTGTTGCGATCTGGTTTCAGGCTGTC
>JAJDVL010000004.1 GCA_022826155.1 Prochlorococcaceae cyanobacterium jk18x22bins.40
AGTTGATAGCGGAGGCCTGTGGTGTAGGTGTTGCTGCTGTGGGCCAGGGAGGCATCGATGTAGGGAGTGAGGAGAGCGTGGTTGGCGGTGGGGAAGCCGTAGGCGAGTTCAGCGTTGAAGCGTGGGGTGAGGGGAGAGGAGCTGAGGGCCAGTTCGTTGGGGTCTGTGAAGGAGAAGGGGTCCAGGTGGAGATGGGAGAGGGAGGAGTTGGTCTGTCCGAAGGAGGGTTGTAGGGCCAGGGAGAGACCTTCGCCCCGTTCACCAGGCAAGAGGACGACACTGCCGCCAATGCCCCATTCGCTGCGATCCCCGCCAAAGAGGAGGACGCGGGCGTTGGTGGAGCCGCTGAGACGACCTTGACTAGGAAGCCAGTTGAGTTGACCGCTTAGTTCTGTAGCACTAGGTCCAGAGTCACTAAGAATTAAAGCCAGGTCTGCTGAAGTTTTTAGTTGGCCGGTATTAAAGGGGAAGTTATGGGAGAATTGAGCAGAAATGCTTCCTTCCTTAGAGTCGTTATCTAAGAAGGAAGTTGTGGAACCGCTCAAGCCAATACTTAAAGCAGATAAATCAGATTGCCAGATCCGATAATTAGCACCACCTGCAAAGCTGAAGAAGTCGCCGGAAGAAGAGTAGGATTCCTCTTCAGTGGAATCAAAGTCTAAACCAACAATAGAATTGATGATGGTTTCGGTGTTGGGTCTTCCGTAGTCAAGTGTGGTCCAGAGGGTGAGAGAATCTGAAGCATCCCAAGCAATAAATGGACTGATACTGAACATCTCTAAGTCATAGGTGCCTTCTACGGCCTCTAGGTACTCAAAATCAGAATTGGATCGAGTGTAATCGAACTGAAGACCAGTAATTAAAGGAACTTCAGGATTGGGAATTAGAGTAAGTCCAATTCCATAGTTGATAGTTGTACCATCAATGCTAAGATCAGGATCACTATTATCATTGAATTGGGAAAAGTCAATATTTGCATTTGATAGAGCATTAAAGCGAGGAGAAGATCCTTGATCTTTGGAATCTGTTTGTGCAAGACTAAATGGAACAGAGAAGTCTAGTCCGGAGAATGCCTGATCCAGGGAGATGGCGCCGTTTTGCAGTGCCTCATGGTGGATGTAGAGATTCTCAGCCAGGCTATTTATTTGTTCATTGCTACTGTTAGAGGAACGTAATTGTTTCTGAATGAAATCAACGCCAGCATCTATGCCTTCACCTAGAATTTTTTTAGCTGCTTTACCTATTTTAACAGGTTTGAGAACTTTATTAATTACAACTATTTCAAGAATTTCTTTGCCAGCTTCTTTAGCAAATTCTTTTCCTAATTCAGTTCTTATTTCTTTTCTTTGTTCTTCACTCCAATTATTTGCTGCTTCCTCTATCTTCCGCTGTTTTTCCTCACGTGATCCGTCTTCTTTTAGTATATCTTCAATTGTATCGTTTAGTTCTTCTAGTGGATCTTCTGTTTGATCTTCCTCATCTTCTAGAGGGTCTTCTGTTTGATCTTCTATATCATCCATCTCACCTTCTACTTCTTCATCTTCTAGAGAGTCTTCTATTTGATCTCCTATATCATCCATCTCGTCTTCTATCCCTTCATATGTTACAGTGATGCGTAAATCGTCAGATTCACGAACGGTTTTTCCTTCTGAAGTAGTGGCGACTGCGACATGAGGTAAGGTAAATTCTCCTGAAGTAGTGCCTACAGCCCTCACTCTTACAGTTTGCGGAACATTCCAATTTGTTTGATTAAATGTGAGGGTGGTGGGTCCAATTTCCAAAGATCCAGCAGTATTACTTATTTCTACAGTTACAGGAGATCTGTATTGACAACTGAGAGTAACAGAATAGCTATCCTGTGCAATAGGAGTAGGTTGATCAGGAGGAACTTCCTTCAATGTAAGACTGATTGCCTTTTTGCTGAGGATCGGCTTGGGAGTTTTCTCGGCGACTATGTTGACGTTAAAGGAAAGACTGGCATCGCCATCATCTTTACCATCGCTGGCGGTGACGGTGATGGTTGTGAAGTCGCCTGTTACGGCTTTTTCCAAAGCATTGATACTCAAGGTGCTACCAGATATGGAGGCATTGATCCAGGATCTTTCGCCAGTGACTTCGTAGGTTAGATCATCACCGTCAGGATCTTCAAAGAAACTTGAGAGATCAGTACTAAATCTGGTGTCCTTTTCCGCGTTACACCGGTCAGAAAGTGTTCCGCCAACGCTCAGAAATGTTTGATCGGGGATGGAGCCTGTTGTGGTGGGAGGTTTGTTTCCTAAATGTCCTAAATGACAATGACGTTTATGGATAAATTCGTCGTCTTGTTGTATTATCTCAAGGTCATAGATAACAGCCTGAGTCAGAGTGTTGTCTACTCTCACTTCATCGTTTGCAGTATCCGTTGCGTTTCTCATATCTTCTGGAGTACATATAGGGACTATTGAATTACGCAATGGATGAGTACTCCAACTATAATTCGAGTTCCCGGGTATAATATCACGATACTTGAAGTGATGAGCAAGAGCTGGAGTGCCTAGGAATAGAACAGCTAGTGTTGCAAACGTTGCAGAAGTAGACCAGGACAGGGGAGACGCTTGAGGAGATCGTGTCCGCCTCGGAAGGTCCTTGAAGGGTGGGGCTATGGCTGGAAGCAGCCGGGCCGCCGGTGTTGGATTGTCCATTTGGGTGGTGGTGGGGCGGTGGGAGAGAGGAGCAGGTAATTGCAGGTGGGTCAAGGGAAAAGAGTTGCGGGAAGGCATAGGCTTTGCGTGAAGGTGGCTAGGAGGGTAGGCTTGCTAAGGCTGGATGAGAAAGGGCTACTCCTGTTCTGGTGTGTTGATCCTCGATGATTATTAGCGAGGTAATTCCGTCAGATTGGGTTTAACCTGTAGAACGCTCTCACCTATTTTGGTGATTTCTTCATTTAATTGGATAGCTTGAAATGCAACAACTGCGGTGGTAATCCCACCGAGAAATGATCCAAACCAGGCAGCTCGTTGTAAGAATAAATCCATGGGTTGGTTGTTTGAGATGAAATCACAAGGAAGCCTGAGGTTAAAGAGAAGGCAGCGGCGAATGCATCGACAAAGTATCTGACTTTAGTCAACATAACTTATCTCCTACATGTTGGAAGCTTGTGATTATAGAGATTATTAGTGTCAGCGTTATCAAGACTAAGATGGCTCAAACTGGATGGCAATGTGGGTAAGCAGGACATCTTATTTTCGTTTTCGTGAAGCCAGAGGGTGTCTAGCTTATTAAGATTATTGAAGATGTTTTTAGGTAAACTATCTAAATTATTTTCTCTGAGTCCGAGATGTCGTAAATTAAAGAGCCCAGAGAAGATGTCTTGGGGCAGGGCTTCTAGATGATTCCCATTAAGGCCAAGAATTTCCAGGTCAGAGAGACTATTAAATATTTCTGAATGAAGGTCATCTAGATCGTTACTAGATAATATAGAGATTTTCTAGATTCGTGAGAGTATTAAATATGTCTACTGGTAAATTGACTAGGCGGTTGTGCTCCAGAGCAAGCCACTCTAGACGTTCAAGATTATTGAATATTTTTGAAGGTAAGCTGGTTAGACGATTGCTTCTCAGATCGAGTTTTTCTAGATGACTGAGATCATTAAATACATCTGGCCTCAGCCTGGTGAGACTATTACCAGACAGATCAAGAACTTCCAGATCACTGAGCCCATTGAATACACCTGGCTCCAGTCTGGTGAGACCATTATTAGACAGATCAAGAACTTCTAGGTCGGAAAGGTCTTTGAAGTTCCCTGAACCCAGTGAGAGCGTTTCCCCCCTATTGCTAAGATCGCAAGTTGTACCACCAGAATTGTACTCTGGGTCCAGCCGCTCGCAGATATTATTGGCCAAAGCTGGAATGCGTGGTATAAGAAAGAGGAAAGCAGCCAGTGGAGCAACTGAGAAGGCGAAGGGAAGGTTGGTAAGAGGACAGGTGCAGAGGAGGTCACGGAAGCGTTTTGCTGTAGAGGACAACATCTGGGACACGGGGAAGAGGTGGTGCATGATTCAGGTGTGTGGCTGAGGAAGAAGGTGACTGGAAGCAAAAGCTAAGATCAAGAGCCTCGCAGGCTGGACGATCATCTTTGAGAAGACTGCTGCATTATGGTCCCAATTCTGTTGGATTTTCTCTACACCTTATGAAATTATGGTCATTTATAGAGTTTGTGTTGTCATCAATTAGATAGAGATTCTCTAAGCTAGCTGGCAAATTTGGCAGACAAGTTAAGTTGTTGCCCCATAACCAGAGTGCCCGTAAAGACCTAAGTCTGTTGAAAATGTTTGGCTGCTGGCGCCATAGATCGTCGCTTAAGTTATTATTATCTAGTGCAAGTACTTGTAAATTATGAAGTTCACTGAAGACTTCTTCTGGTAAATCGTTTAGATTATTTTCATGCAGTGTGAGTCTTTGTAAATTATGAAGCCCATTGAAGATTTCTTCCGGCAAATTACTTAAGTTATTATTATTTAAGTAGAGATATTTTAGATTGTTAAGTTCTTTGAAGGATTCTGCTGGTAGGTTTTCTAGATCCTTGGAGCTTAGGTCGAGTATTGTACATTCTTTCCTAGAATATATTTTATTATTAAAGATATCGTGATAGTAGATCTTGTTATTAGAACTACGGTAACAAAATTCTGCTAGCGCTGGAGGCGCTGGAGCGAAGAAGAGGAGACCAACGACTGGAACTGCAGAGAAGATAAGTGGAGCGTCCCATGAGATCCATGTCTGGATCTGTCTCAGAAAAGGTTTGAGACCGGCAGCAGACACCCCTACTCCCTTCCTGGGGGCAGTGGGTAAGGACGTGGAGGCAAGCTTCTGAGGGTGGTTGGCGTGGTGCTGGTTTCTTTTAGTCCCTCCCTGCCGAGCAGATGCATTCAAAAAGGTCAGCTCCTGTTTGCGCTTCTCCATCCTGCGGGAGAAGGAGAAGCTGGCACTTTTCAGCCGTCGCAAGCAAACCCTCTTAAGAGATTCTTCAGGGGGGGGGGGGGGGATTGTAACAATTCTTTACGTGTTTGTATTGTTGAGCCTGCTTCCTGCCCTTTTCCCTGCTCCAAGGGGGAAGCGTCGGTTTTTTGCCAATTCGCTTTGCGGCTTTGCAGGCCTTGGATCAAGCGGGATAGTCGAGGCACAGGAGAGAGCCAAACTTGCCCCATCTTGGCCCCTCACCCGGTTCTTGGCAAGCTTCATTGCAATATCTTCACGTAACTCCCTGGCGCGGGTATCCGCGCCAGGGGTCTTATGCCTGGCTCCACGTCCGTTTTGCCGCGCCGCTACCCCAGCGGCGCAGACGCTTTCTCTGGGCCACAGCAGGCTACGGCTGGGGTGCGCTCTCCCTCAAACCCGATGGCAACGAGGAGGAATACAAGCCCGACACCACCATGACCATGGCGGCCCTCGGCATGGACGGCCTGCTCCTGGACGGGGTCAGCAAAGGCGTCAGCCTCAACGCCTCCGCTGACCTCCCCTCCATGGACGGCGCCGCCAGCACCGGGCAGCAGTTTGCAAAAGAAAAAACGAACATATAAAAACCTTTCAGGATCTATTTCGTTCTCTAGCTCCTGTCAGACAGGAGAATGAATTGTCTAGTCCAATCTTGACTTTCCAGTTGAGACAGTGACGGCGCGGGCCGCCGCCGCCAGTCTTCGGGGCGCCTGGGGGTGGCCACTCCAGTGCAGGTGCAGCCAACTGGCATGGAGCCTGCCGTGGCCCAGGCCTTCGCTGCGGGTGGGGACGCCCCAGCCGCTCAGTTGCCAGAGGGTGCCCAGGGGGCTGACGTTCCGGGAACTGTGGTCCGGCTCCGGCGCCCATTGCCAATGGTGGAATTCATGCCCCGTCACTTGCTCACGGGGGCGCACCACAGGACTGGCGCCACAGGCCAATGCCCTGCGGTAACCCAGTTGGAGGACCCCATGGCGGGCTGCGCCAGGGAGGATGCCCGCCATGGGCCAGGGCCTGTTATCCGGGTCGTGGAGGGTGCGCAGCAGCAGCAGCATACCGCCGCATTCGGCGTAGACGGGCAGGCCATGATCATGGGCCAGCCGCAACGCCCTGAGGCTGCGGCTGGCCTGGGCAAGGGTGGCGCCATGGAGTTCGGGATAGCCCCCTGGCAACACCACCGCCGCTGTTCCCTCCGGCAGGGGTTGATCCGCCAACGGCGACCAGGCCTGGGTTCGCGCGCCCCAATGCTCCAACCACTCCCGCTGCTCCGGATAGAGGAAGCAAAACGCCTGATCATGGGCAACGGCCACCAGGGGAGCGGGCACACCGGATGGCCGGGGCTGGGGGCGGGCTGGGGGGATCTCCGTGGCGCTGGCGGCCAGGAAAGGGGAGGGTCCAGGGGCGCCGCGGCTGGCTTGCAGGTATGGCAGGAGACGATCCAGGTCAAGCTGGCGCTCCGCCATGGCCGCCAGTTGGTCACAGCGGACCTGGAAGTGGCGGATCTCCGCTGGCGGTAGCAACCCCAGGTGGCGCGAGGGCAGCGCCATGGTCCCGCAACGGGGCAGACTGCCCAGCACCGGGAGGCCCGTCGGCTCCAGAGCCGCCCTCAGCAACTGCTGGTGCCGTGGGCTGCCCACGCCGTTGAGCACCACGCCACACCACGACAACCCAGGCTCCTGCTGGTGAAAGCCCGCCACCATGGCACGGATGGAGGCTCCCTGTCGGGCGGCATCCACAACAAACAACAGGGGGAGATTCAGCAGGCGGGCCACGTGGGCGGTGCTGCCCTCCTGGCTGGGGCCGAGGCCGTCATACAGGCCCATGACCCCCTCCACCAGGCAGGCATCCGTGGCGCGCCCCCAATGGTGGAACGCCGCCCGTAGCCATGGCTCCCCGCAGAGGAGGGGATCCAGATTGCGACAGGGGCGGCCGCTGAGGGTCCCCAGTAATTGGGGATCCAGGTAGTCCGGCCCCACCTTGAAGGTCTGGACGGTGAGCCCCCGCTGCCGCAGGGCCGCCGTCAGACAGAGGCTCAGCAGGGTTTTGCCGGAGCCGCTTTGGGGTGCGGCGATGATGAGACCCAAGGGACTGCCGCCGTCAGGCTTGACTGGCAGCCGCAGCCGTCAGCATCCGGTGCGCCAGTTGGGCGGTGGTGGCCAGCAGGGGATTGGTGGTGTCGTGGCCACCGGCCAGGACACGGGTTTCCTGCACCTCCAGAGACCCATCAATCAGGGGGACGATCTCTTCCACCAAAGTCCGGGAGGAGATGTCTCCCCCCTCCAGCCTCATACAACCACTGGCTTCGCCGCAGAGCACCACGCAGAGTTCCCGTCCTTCGGGGGGCCTGCACAGCAGGCGCAGACCCAGAATGGAGCCGGCATGGGGTTTGGGGAAGCCCACGGGCACCGACACCAGGCGCAAATCCACCTTGAAGCCATCCGGCCGCTGGAAGCGGTAGACGCTGCTGTCCCGTTGTCGGCGGCCGGTATGGAGGGACCACTGGAGACGGCTGGCGATCCAGGCGGCCAGCAGCAGACCTTGACACAACTGGTCCCCCTCCACGTCAATGTCCACCTGCACCACATGGCTGAGGGCGGCGCGTCGGTCCTGGGCGTCAAAGGCCCTGGCCAGGGATTCGCGCCAGCCCCCCAGGCGGTACCAATTCAAGTCGGAGACCGCCTGAGAGGCGGCAATGCGCTGGGCCAGAATCCTCAGGGAGGGCTCCGTCTCCCCCAGGGCGGTATCCACAATTAACCGTCGCGGCGCCGTCGCCAGCCGCTCAAAGATGTCCGTGTGCTCCCCAAGGGCGCCTTCCCAGAGCACCCAGCAGGGCAATTGGCTGGGGATCAACCGGGGCAGCAGGTCCAGTTCCGTGGCAATGGACGCCGCTCCCCCACGGAACACCAGCACGTCCCCGCAGACACTCCCACCTGGGCTGTTGTCGTCCTCCGGCAGGGAACAATAGGCGGCCACCAGGGCATCCAGCGGTTGCTCCACGTCAATGGTGGGAGCCAGGGTGATCATGCGATGGGGCTGGAGTTCGCTGATGCTGGTTTCAATGGCCTGACCCCGCAGGTCGTCGAAGGAGCCGTTGTCCCCAGGCTGGGTGGCCAACACCTGGGGGAGGGTGCTGGAGAGGGGTGCGGTGGCGCTGGGGAGGCCATAGGCGCCAATGGCGCGACGGGCCGCATCCACCAGGCGAGGGCGTTGCATGCCCATCACCGCGTCCTGCAACAACCCGAGGCGGGCCAGGTGCTGCTCCAGCCAGGCCGGCTCCCAGACCACCAGGGTAAAGGTGGCAGAGCCGTTGTAGCCCTCGCCCGGATGCTCCCAAAGCCGGGTCAAATGGTCGGTCACCGCGTGGGGCGGCAGCTTGAGGGGAGCTTGCAGGGTGAACTGGGGGGCCATGGCAAAGCGAGGCGAGGCGGAGGGGAGGGGCGTGGGGATCAGGGGCGGCGCCAGAGCAAACCGTCACGAGCCAGCAATTCATCCGATTCCGCCGGTCCCCAGGTGCCGGCCTCGTAGGGATGAGCGGGAAACTTGTCCGGGGACTGCTTGAGCGCCTCCAGAATGGGGGTGTAGAGTCTCCAGGCGGCCTCCACCTCGTCACTGCGGGTGAAGAGGGTGGGGTCTCCCAGCATGGTGTCGGCCAGAAGCCGCACATAGCCCTCGTCCGAGGGTTCCCCGAAGGACTCGTCGTAGGAGAAGTCCATGGAGATGGGACGGCTGCGCATCCCGGAGCCCGGAGCCTTTACCTCGAAGCGGAACGTGGCCCCTTCATCGGGCTGGATGCGAATCACGAACTGGTTGGCGCTTACCCCACCGGCAGCGGCATCAAACAGACGCACCGGAGCATCCCGGAAGGTGAGGGCCACTTCACTGAGGCGTTTGGCCAGATGCTTGCCCGTACGCAGGTAGAAGGGCACCCCCTGCCAACGCCAGTTATCGATGAACAGCTTGATGGCCACATAGGTTTCCGTGGTGCTGTCGGGGGCCACGCCGGGCTCATGGCGATAACTGGCCAGGGGATGCTCCGCTGTGCCGCCGCTGCCGTACTGCCCCCGCACACAACAGGTCCAGGGTTGCTCCGGGCTGGCCAGGCGGGCTGCCTGCAGCACCTTGGCCTTCTCGTTGCGGATGGATTCGGGTTCAAAGCGCCCTGGTGGTTCCATGGCGGTCAGGGCCAGCATCTGGGTCAGGTGGTTCTGCACCATGTCCTTCAAGGCGCCGGACTGCTCGTAGTAGCTGGCCCGTTGTTCCACACCCACGGTTTCCGCGGCGGTGATCTGCACACTGCTGATGTGGTTCCGGTTCCAGAGGGGCTCAAAGATGGAGTTGGCGAAGCGCAACACCATGATGTTCTGAACCGTTTCCTTGCCCAGGTAGTGGTCAATCCGAAAGATCTGGTTCTCCTGGCCGCAGCTTTTGACCACCCGGTTGAGCTGCTGGGCGCTGGCGTAGTCCGTGCCGAAGGGCTTCTCAATCACCAGGCGGCTCCGTTGCCGATCCGCCAGGAGACCTGCCCCCGCAAGGGCCCTGGCGCCGGAGCCGTAATACGCAGGCGAGACGGAGAGATAAAACGTGCGCTCACCCCGGGTGGCCCGCTGGCGATCCACCTGCTCCAACCGCTGGGCCAGGCGCACCAGGTGCTCCGACTGTTGCAGGTCCACAGGCTCGTAAAAGAGCCCCTGGCTGAACTGCTCCCAGGCCTGGGGATGGGCGGTAACGGTGGACTGGAGACGCTCCGCCATGGTCTGGCGGAACACCTGGTCCGTCCAGGGGCGCCGGGCACAACCCAGCACCGCAAATTCACTGGACAGGCGCCGCTGCAGGAACAACTCGAACAGGGCCGGGATCAGCTTGCGGTGCGTCAAATCCCCGGACGCACCGAAGATGATCAAGCACTGGGGAGGGATGACCCGCTCTTGGCGCAGGCCAACCCGCAGGGGATTGGTCAGGGTGGCGGCCATGGAAGGTGAAGATGCCTCAGTAGGTTTCCACGTGCCAGCGGCCGGCTTTTTTCAACTGGGGACGCAGGGTTTTCCACTCCAGACCACGGGCAGCAGCGGCGGTGATCATGGCCTCGTCAATGCCCGGCTCCATGCCCCGCAGACCACACATGTACAGATGGGTGGAATCCAGGTTGATCAGGTTGAAGATCTCGTCGGCATATTCGGCCACCCGATGCTGGATGTACATGCGTCCCCCTTCACTGTTCTTCTGCTCCCGGCTGATGGCCTTGGTGTAGCGGAAGTTGTCCGGGTAGGCACTCAGGTAGCTCTGGAACTCCTCCTCATAGAGCAGGTTGGGGGTGGTGGGGACACCCATGAACAGCCACGCCTTGCCGCGGAAGGCATAGCCGGGATTCCTGGCCCGCTCACCGGGATCAAACATGCGGCGCAGGTAGGCCCGCATGGGGGCAATGCCGGTGCCCGTGGCCAGCATGATCACGTTGGCGTCTTCATCCTCGGGCAAGAGCATCTCCTTCCCCACGGGACCGGTGATCTTCACCGGCGCACCGGGGGGAACGTCGCAGAGGAAGGTGGAGCAGACGCCGTTGATCCGTTCCCCGTCCTTCTCGTACTGGAGTTGACGGACGCAGAGGGAGACGGTATCGCCAGCCAGGTTGTCCCCATGGCGGGTGCTGGCGATGGAATAGAGGCGTATTTTGTGGGGCTTGCCGTTGTCCGCCAGGCCGTCGGGGATGATGCCGATGGACTGGCCCTCCACATAACGCAGGTCACCACCGGAGAGATCCATGGTGACGTGATTGACCCGGCCAATGGCGCCCTCTTTGAGCAGGCTGTCGTTGCTGATCACCTTGCCCACGAAGGGGGCCTTGGGCTTGTAAAGATTGACAGGCACATTGGCATGGGCGGCCTTGGCGGGAGCCTTCCCGGCCGGCTTGTTAGCGGGCTTGCCGGAGGATTGGGCCGGCTGGGGGGAGACGGGGGCGCTACTGCCTGCCGGTCCGGACTCAGGCATGGCTGCGGTGCTGGTCAGGCCGTTGGTGACCCCGAGAATTTTGGCCCCGGAGCGCAGCAGCCGACCGTAGGTGGCCTGCAACTGGACCAGGGGAACCGTCAAGCGACGGATGCCGCCGGCGGGGGCAGGGGATCCGGAAAAGTCCTGGAGGGTGATGGTCATCACCTGGCTGGGGCCAAAACTGGCAGCGGACAGCACATGCATGGCGAATGGTTAAGAGCTGATCCCCATTGACGGGAGGTGGGTTCCAACCTATATCCTAGTGTCCGAACCATGGTTGGGTTGGGGTATCTCTTGCGTCGCGCCTGTTGGCTGCTGATGGCTGCCCTGGTGGCAGGCTGTGCCACCAGCCCCACGGGCCGGCAGCAATTCATGTTGGTGTCTCCGGACGCCGCCGTCTCCATGGCGCAGGCGGCTTATATGGACACCTTGCGGCAGCTTGCCCGCAGGGGAAAGCTGATGAACGACCCGCAGTTGGCGGAGCGCATGGCGCGGATTACGGGCCGGTTGGTGGCCGTAGCGGTGGAGGAGTACCCCCACACGGCCCGTTGGGCGTGGAGCGTGGCCCTGGTGGACGATGCCGACGTTCTCAATGCCTGGGCCATGGCGGGGGGACGCATGGCCGTCTTCCGGGGCCTGATCGAGACTCTGGACCTCAGCGATGCGGAAATCGCCCACATCATGGGCCATGAAATTGCCCACGCCGTTGCCAATCACCATGCGGAACGCATGTCCATGGTGCTGGCCCAGAACCTGGCGGTTTCCGTGGTGAAGCAGAACACGGAGCAGGATTCCCAGGCCGCTCCCATTGCCAACACCGTGGCCACCGTGGCCCTCACCCTCCCCAACAGCCGCAGTGGCGAAGAGGAGGCGGACAACCTGGGCATGAGGATGGCCGTCAAGGCTGGCTACGATCCCCAGGCGGCGGTGACCCTATGGCAAAAGATGGCAGACCATGGCGGCCCCAGGCCACCTGAATTCCTCAGCACCCATCCCGATCCCGCCAGTCGCATCACGGCTCTGTCCGCCTTGGTGGATGATGTTCAAAATCTTCAGCCGGCCGTGCCGCCTGAACCCCATGGGGTGCGGATTTACAGCGCCGAATGAAAATGAAGAAGACAAAGACCGGGAATCCAATTGCCGCCGACAACCCCCCTCCACCCGGGTTGCGGAAACCAGAGGAGTCAATTGTTGGTCTGGCCACGCTGTTGGCCTTCTACCTGGGCCCGTTGGCCACAGTGGAGGCGGCCGGCTGCCTGACGGCGCCCCCCTGCAAAGAACTGAGTCCGTCCTCCCCGGTAACGGAGCAACACCTTGGGTTTCTGGCCACAACCCCTGCCAATGCACAGACAGCGTCGCCGTTACAGCTTACGGTCACACCCGGCAACAGCACCCTGACGGTGCGTTGGGAGCCACCAATTGGTTATGAAAACTCTCAAAGTATTGAATACGATATTGAATACTCCGAGGATGGCGGTTCCACTTGGTGGCCCTGGCATCTATCGTCCCGGTTGGAACATTTGACGGTGACTATTCTGGGTGTGAATAACGGCGCCACTTATGTGGTGCGTGTGAGAGCCCGAGACAGCCAGGGTGGTGGAGCATGGGCTGCTTCGGCAAGCGCAACGCCAGTCGGTGTTCCAGCAGCACCGACCCGGCTTGACATACTGTCAGGGAATCAAACGCTGGAACTGACTTGGGTTGCTCCTGTTGATAACGGTGGCTCTGGAATTCAAGATTATGACGTTCAATATTCCAACGACGGCGGTGTGACATCAACGCTGTGGGATGAATCAACAGAATCCAATGCTTTGAGCGAAGAAATTACCAATCTCAATAACGGCACCATCTATCATCTGCGGGTGCGGGCAAGAAATAACGTGGGCCATGGGCCGTGGTCAGGCTGGGTGTCGGGTCAGCCGGCCACCACCCCTGCCGCACCACATCCCCCCACCTTGACATCAGGTAACCGCCAACTTCATGTTGGCTGGGATACACCTGCCAATGACGGCGGGGCTCCAATTCACGGCTACACCATCCAATATTCGAACGATAACGGCTCCACCTGGAACAATTGGTCCATCCCGGCAGATTCACAACACTTCCTGCGCACGGTCATCACGGGTCTTCACAACGGCACCTCCTATAGCGTACAGGTGAGAGCACACAACCATCAGGGGTATGGGCCATGGTCGGATCCGGCAATGGATCAACCTGTCGGCACACCCGCGGCACCGGCACGGCCAATCTTGACGCCAGGCAATAAGGAGCTGCATGTCCGTTGGGATATCCCTAGTGATGATGGGGGCACACCGATCAGCAGCTATGATGTTCAATACTCATATGATAACGGCGCCACCTGGAATGAATGGGATGTTTCCATCGATTCGCAAAGCCAGCAGACAACAATCACGAGTTTAGAGAACGGCGTAGTCCACCACGTCCAGGTGAGAGCCAGCAACAGCCAGGGTCATGGGGCCTGGTCCACGGCAGCCCTGGATCGCCCCGCCGGATTCCCCTCGGCGCCCACACGGCTCACCGTAGCGCCCCGTCCCAATCAACTGGAGGTGGTCTGGGATCACCCCTTCGATGACGGGGGAGCGACAATTATCGGCTACGACATTCAGTACTCGAATGATCGCGGCGCCACCTGGAGGCCATGGCATCTGTCATCACCATTAGATGATCTAACAGCCAACATCCTGGGCTTGAGTAACGGCAATGCTTACATCGTACGAGTGAGAGCAAAAAATAGCCAAGGACAGGGACCATGGTTGGCATCGGAAAGCACAATGCCGTTGGGTGTGCCAACCGCGCCGACACAGCTTAGTCTAAGCCCAGGTGATCGCAAATTAGAGCTAAGCTGGGCTGCGCCTGCTGATGATAGTGGATCTAAAGTCAGGGAGTACGACATTCAATACTCCGACAATGCCGGCGCCACCTGGAGGCCATGGAACGGGATCATCAACGGGCAAAGCCTGCAAGAAACAATCACGGGGTTGGACAACGGTACGATGTATCAGGTGCAAGTGAGAGCCAGCAACAGCCAAGGTGATGGACCATGGTCGGTCCGGGGAGAGGGTCAGCCGGCAACAACACCAGCCGCCCCGGATCCACCCGCCTTGACGCCAGACAACCGCGAGCTACAGGTCCATTGGGATGCCCCCGACAATGATGGTGGCGCTCCGATCACCGGTTATCATGTTCAATATTCTGATGGTCCTGGTTCCACTTGGCGGGAGTGGCACATCTCGGCAGACGCACAGCCCGTCTTGCAAACAAGAATCGCCGGCCTTGAAAATGGCGCCACCTATGCCGTGCAGGTGAAAGCAAGGAATGCCCAAGGCGATGGACCATGGTCGGACTCGGCGCTGGATGAACCAGTGGGCGTTCCAATCGCGCCGCCATCTCTAACTTTGACTCCAGGCAATGGCCAGCTCCATGTCGACTGGGATGCCCCCAACGACGATGGCGGCACGCCGATTAGCAGCTACGGGATTCGCTACTCAAATGACAGCGGCTCCACCTGGACCGCATGGGATGTCCCCATCGACCCACAAAACCTTCAATCAACCATCACAGGTCTACAAAACGGTACGATTTACCAAGTCCAAGTGAGAGCCACCAATCGTCAAGGTGACGGGCCATGGTCACCCTTGGGAGAGGGCCAGCCAAGACTTCTCCCGCCGCTCCCACAGTGGATTCAACTACCCTTGTCTGGATTAATATGGCCTATCATCATTGCAATTATTGCCAGTTCCATTGCCGGCACCTTCAACATCAATATCGGGAAGGCCTTGAAAGATCGCTTGTCCTCATTGCAACGGAAACCTCCGAAGAACCAGGAAGACAAGTCGGATGGTGCCTAAGGCAAGCCTGGAAAAAACCATCAGCAGCCAAACAGTCCGTCTCAACCAGGCGGCTAGGCTTCTCCCACCCGTCAGATCGTGAGCTTGGCGCGCTGGCGCCGCCTCTCCCAACCCAATGACGACAAAAGACCCTCCCCCACGCCCCCCATGGTTGGTCATCCGTCGTACCGTCCGTTTTGGGGAAACCGACCCCGCAGGCGTCGTGCATTTTCATCACCTGCTGCGCTGGTGCCATGAGGCCTATGAAGAATCCCTGGACAGGTTTGGCGCGGCCGCGGCAGATGTCTTCGCCAATTCCCACGCGGCGCTACCCATCGTTCACTGTCAAGCCCGTTATCATCGACCCATGGGCCACGGGGATGTTCTTTTCATTCACCTGGCCTGCCGGCAGTTGGATCCCACCAGCTTCGAGGTTCACTACAGCGTCCACAGCAACCAACAGGTGATGGCCACAGGACTGACCCGTCACCTCTGCATCCATCCCGTCATCCGGCAACGCCAAGCTCTGCCCGCCGCCGTTGGGCGCTGGCTGGAGGCCGCAGCTTCCCATCAAGAGACTCCACCTGCCGGGGCAACATCCCACACTTGACCTTCCGGTTCCCTCGCCCCACCCGCCATGCCCCTTCCTGTTGTTGCCGTGGTTGGGCGCCCCAACGTGGGCAAGTCCACACTGGTGAACCGTTTGGCGGGATCTCGCCAGGCCATTGTGGCGGATCAGCCGGGCATCACCCGGGATCGCACCTACCAGCAGGCGGAATGGGGGGGGCGCCGCTTTCGCCTGGTGGATACCGGGGGATTGGTGTTTGACGACGACAGCACTTTCCTTCCGGAGATCCGGGAGCAGGTGGGCCTGGCCCTGGCGGAGGCCTGTGCCGTGGTGATGGTGGTGGATGGCCAGCAGGGACTCACCACAGCGGATCAAACCATCGCCTCCTGGCTGCGCAATCGTTCCCTGCCGGTGCTGTTGGCGGTCAACAAGTGTGAGTCTCCCCAAATGGGCGCTGCCCTGGCCGCCGACTTCTGGAGTCTGGGCCTGAGCGAACCCCAGCCGGTCTCCAGTCTCCACGGCGTGGGCACCGCAGATCTTCTGGACCAGTTGCACGACCTGCTCCCCGAACAACAGCAGGATCAGGAGGTGGAGCCCATCCAGTTGGCCATCATCGGCCGGCCCAACGTGGGCAAATCCAGTCTGCTGAACGCCATCTGCGGTGTGCCCCGCTCCATTGTCAGTCCCGTGAGCGGCACCACCCGGGACGCCATTGATGCGCACATTCAGCGGCAGGGCCACTGCTGGCGCCTGGTGGACACCGCCGGGATTCGCCGCCGGGGACGGGTGGCCTACGGGCCGGAATTCTTCGGGGTGAACCGCAGCTTCAAGGCCATTGCCCGCAGTGATGTGTGCCTTCTGGTGATTGACGCCCTGGACGGCATCACCGAGCAGGATCAGCGGCTGGCGGGTCGCATCGCCGAAGAAGGGCGCGCCTGCGTGGTGGTGGTGAACAAGTGGGACGCCGTTGCCAAGGACACCTACACCATGGCCGCCATGAAAAAGCGCCTCTACGGCAAGCTTTATTTCGTGGACTGGGCACCCATGACGTTCGTCTCCGCCAGGACGGGGCAGCGGGTGGAGCGGGTTTTCTCCCTGGCAAAAGCCGCGGTGGAGCAGCATCGGCGGCGGGTCGGCACCAGTGTGGTCAACGAACTGCTCCAGGAGGCCCTGGACTGGCGCAGCCCCCCCACCAGCCGCGGTGGCCGCCAAGGTCGCCTCTACTACGGCACCCAGGTTGCTACCCAGCCGCCGTGTTTCAGCCTGTTTGTCAACGATCCCAAACGGTTTACCGACAACTACCGGCGTTACATCGAGCGCCAGATTCGGGAAGGGTTGGGTTTTGAAGGCTCGCCCCTGCGGCTGTTCTGGCGTGGCAAGAGTGAACGCCAGTCCCAGCGGGGTCTTGCCGCCGCAGTGGCCTCGTCCCAAGCCCAACAGGACGAGGAATCACTGGCCTGATCAGTCGTCCTCCCAGCCCGTGAACTCTTGGGCCAGGGCATGGGCATCCGCAAGGCGCCCGCTCTGCAGCAGGAGGTCACACCGCTGGCTGCGCCAGCGGGCAATGCTGTTCAAGAGGGCCAGGAGGGCTGGATCATGGGCGGATTCATCCTTCATCACCACCGTGGGCTGAGATGCCAGGCTACTGGTTGAGCCACGTTGCCCCTCCCCATCGCCATGGATTGGTTACGACAACTGCCCATGGGGCAATACGTGGACGGCGAGCGGGGCTGGATCCGCCGTGTGGACGTGCGCCTCAAGCTGGGCTGGACCCTGGCGTTTCTAGTCACCCCCATCCTGGCCAACGGAGCCTGGCGCCTTGGCCTTGTGGGTCTGCTGCTGCTGCTGACGGCGTGCTGCGGTCTCCCCTGGCTGCTGTGGCGTCGCCTGCTCCCCCTGCTGCTGGCGGCCTCCTGTGGCGTGGGGGCTGTCTTTCTGGTGATTCCCGCTGGCGCCAGCGTGCCCCAGGCGCCCCAGCGCCCGGCGGAAGAGGTGCGGTTGCTGCCGGCGGATGCACCCCGCTCGGCAGCAGGGGAATCCTGGCAGCTCTGGCAGTGGGGACCGGTGGGCCGGCCGCCGCTGCAACTGGGACCCCTGAGAGTCACTCGAGCCTCTCTGGAGTTGGCGCTCCGCAGTGGGACGCTGCTGTTCACCCTGGTGCATAGCGCCAACCTGCTGCTGATTTCCACACCGGCGGAAGACCTGGCCTGGGCCTTTGCCTGGATCTTGCGCCCCCTGCGGCGCTTGGGGATTCCCACCACGGAACTGGGATTCATGCTGCTGCTCTCCCTGCGCTTCTTGCCGCTGGTGCAGGAGGAACTCCAGAACTTGCTGCGGGCCGTGGCCACCCGTTCCTTTCGCCTGCGTCAGCTTGGTTTCAAGGGGGGCATGGCCCTGCTGCTGGGGCTGGGGGAGCGGCTACTGGCCAACCTGCTGCTGCGCTCCGAGCAGGGGGCGGAAGCTCTCATGGCCCGGGGCGGGCAGTTGCTGCCTCCCTTGACGCTGCGCCCGAAAACACCCAGGGCGGGGCTGCCCAACGGCTGTGCCCTTGTGCTGTTGGTGCTGTTTGTGGCGCTGCGCTGGCAGGTGGGCAGGTCCTAGGCCCGCTGGCCAGGCCACCCTCTACCATTAGGATGAGTGGTCAAGTCCATAAAATTTCTGCATCAGTGGCTGCCGAACGCTATCTCAATCATCCAACCTTCGGGTTGCTCTATTGGGTCTGCCCAACGGGAGACAGCAGAGATCTCTATGTCAGTCTCTATGCGCAGAGAATGTTCTTCCTGGTCACCCTGCAAAATCAGGATGTTCTTTTCCAGACCATCCCCCTGATGGATGCCCGGGCCTTGGCTGAGCAAAACCTCAGCCGCTCGCGCCGTACAGACCCTGACGCAGCCGTGGCCTGGCAGGATATTTTTGAGAAAACTTTTATCTGACAACCATGGCGTGGTCTTGCGAAACCATGGACCGCTTGGCCATCGCCGGTTGTCTGGAGGCTCTTCAACACCGTTTACCCCCTGGTGTGACACTGCTGGCCGTGAGCAAAGGCCAGCCTGCGGAGGCCGTTGAACAAGCCTATGCAGCAGGGCAGCGGTGCTTTGGGGAAAGCCGTCTCCAGGAAGCGGCGCCCAAGATCACGGCCCTGCGGCAGCGTTGTCCCCAACTGGAGTGGCACTTCATCGGCCAACTGCAAGCCAACAAGGTGCGCCCCGTGGCCAAGGCTTTTGCCTGGATTCACTCCCTGGATCGTCTCAGCCTGGCGCAGCGGCTGGATCGCATCGTCGGGGAGGAGGGGTGTTGCCCCCAGGTGCTCCTCCAGGTCAAGCTGCGTCCGGATCCTGGCAAGGCGGGCTTCTCTCCGGAACAGTTGACCAGTCACCTGCCCACGCTGGTCCATTTGTCCCACCTGAAGTTGCGCGGGCTGATGACCATGGCCCCCCTGGGGCTGGAACCGGATCAACTCCACCGTCTTTTCTCCGAGTGCCGCCGCCTGTCCTATCAATTGAGAGCCCGCTTGCCGTCAGCCGTGGCCAGGGATTTCAATCAACTCTCCATGGGCATGAGCAGGGATTGGCCGCAAGCCGTTGCCGCAGGTAGTACGCTTGTACGAATTGGCAGCGGTATTTTTGGTGCCCGCTAGTCTCGCCAGTCGGCTGACGCACGCCATCCAGGACAGGCAGGCCACTCCCGGGCTTCCTTGCAAAAAGGCAGACCTATGACTAGAGTAGGACATAGGTTACAGTCCGCCTTTTGCCCCTTGACGAGGTTCTCCGGCAGTGTCCTTTCTCTCTCGCATGCGCTCTATCGTTTCTGGCGATGATGGTGAGGCCACGGAAGGCGACCATGACTATGGTTACGATCCGGATGAAAAGCTGATGGGGGGTGGGCTCCCTGCAGGGGGAGATTTTCCTGAGGAGTTCTCCGGCAGTACTGCCAGTTCAGGCCATGGCGCTCTGGATATGGCCCATGGCCTGGATAAGGAGCCCTTCGCCCAGGACAATATCATTGGGATGCCGGGTATTTCCAGCGAGGTGGCGGAGGTGATTTTCATGAAGCCACGGAGCTTTAACGAGATGCCACAGGCTATTCAAGCCTTGCGTGAGCGCAGGGCCATCATTCTTAACCTGACCCAGATGGATCCCGAAGAAGCCCAGCGTGCCGTGGATTTTGTCTCGGGTGGAAATTTTGCCACCGATGGCAGCCAGGAGCGGCTGGGGGAAGGCATTTTTCTTTTTGCTCCCAGTTGCGTCAAAGTCACCATGGCGGAGCCTTCCGAGCCAGCGCCGTCTCGGAGCCCGTCAACCGTGAAGCAAAAGAAGCAACAGGAGCCATCTCATCCAAACGCTCCCGAGCCTTCAGTTTACAACAGCCACAACAGTCATAACAGCCAATCGTCCTCCTTCGTGCCAGAGGTGAACTTCACACCGTTCTCGGGTGACCTGCCTCCCACTGTCTAGGGTGGCCCCAGCAACTTCAGTTCAGGTCATGGACGGTAGGTGGGGGTTTCTGGGCTACGGCCAGATGGCCCAGTCCATGGTGCGGCCCTGGTTGGACAGTGGCTGCCTGCAACGGGAGCAGGTGGTTGCCTGCGTCCGTGACCATGGCCGAGCCGCGGCCCTGTGCAAGCGAGATGGTGTAGCAGTGGGAGTTGATCTGCGGCCCGTGCTGACGGCGGATCACTTGGTGTTGGCCTGCAAACCTCAGCAGTTGCCCACGGTGCTGGAGACCCGCGCTGCCCTGAATCCCCCTCCCCAGGAAGGACAGGGCCTGGTGATTTCCATCCTGGCGGGTGTGTCCCTGGGGAGACTACAAACGGCCTTTCCTCAGCGCCCGTGTGTACGGGCCATGCCCAACATTGCTTGTCGCATCGGAGCCGGTCTGACCGGCTTGGCCATGGCTGCCGGCGCGTCCCCCCAGCACCGTGAACTGGCAACCGCCTTGTTTGCGGCCCTCGGCCAAGTGGAGCAGGTGAGCGAGGCGCAGATGGACGCTTTCCTGGCCCTGGCCGCATCAGGCCCCGCCCTGGTGGCGGTGATAATGGAAGCCCTGGCGGACGGGGGTGTTGCAGCGGGTCTGCCGCGGGCCCAGGCCAACACCATTGCCCAGGTGATGGTGGCCGGCAGCACCGCACTGTTGCAGAAGGAGCAGTGGTCCCCAGCCGCCCTCAAGGAGGCTGTCTGTAGCCCCGGCGGCACCAGCATTGCCGCTGTTGCCGAATTGGAGCGTCGTAGCTTCCGCGCCGCGCTGATGGACGCCGTCCTTGCGGCCCAGCGCCGCTGCCGGGAATTGGGGTAAGCACCAAACCGGCCAAGGAGATTCAAGGAGCTTTCTGGCCAAGGCGAGGTTCCTGGCCCATGCGGATGCGCTTGATGTTGCCGCGGTGGCGCCAGACCACCATCACCGTGGCTGCCGTGGCCAGTAGCGTGTAGGGGAGACGGGCGTCAGACCCCGCCTTGCCCCAGACCATCAGCATGGGCAGCAGGCCGCCAGCGGTCAGGCTGGCCACCGAGACCATGCGGACACTGGCCAGCACCAGCAAAAAGCTGCCCAGGCAGGCCAAGGCCACCGCAGGAGCGAGGCCAAGAACCACCCCCAGGGCCGTGGCCACCGCCTTGCCCCCACGAAATCCCAACCAGAGAGGCCAACTGTGCCCGGCCAGGGCACAGAGACCCACCGCCAACTGCTGCCACGGTGTGGCGCCCCAGCCCTTGGCCAACAGAATGGCCACTGTTCCCTTGCCCACGTCCACCAGCAGAACCGCCAGGGCCGGCCATCGCCCCACCACCCGCAACACGTTGGTGGCCCCCGTAGAGCCGGAGCCCTGCTGCCGTAGATCCACACCACGCAACCATTTCACCACCAGCCAGCCGGCGGGGACGCTCCCCAGGCCATAGGCTGCCAGGAGGCACAGGAGCCAGGATACTTCAGCGTTCAAGGATTAGAGGGGATCACTGTCGAGGTCGTCCATGGCCAACTCGTGGGCATCGGCAGCAAAGGCGAGCCAGAGGGGAAACTGGAGGATGGGAATATCAATGACCTGCTCGGCGGCGTCAACCAGAATCAAGGGTAGACCATCCTGGCTTTCCAGCCGGTCAGCCCGCTCGATCAGCGCATCCGGCCGCTCAAACAGGCTGATGCCGTTGGCGCCAGGGCCAAAATCCTCCCGCGTCAGACCCAGGCTGTCCTGCAATCCTCGTCGCCACTGCCCCAGGCGCTCCGGCGTGCTGGCCAGCACCAGGGTGTGCAGTTGGTCCTCCCCGTAAAGCTCCGTGAGAACGGCAATGGCCGCCGCGCCCAGCAACACGTTGCGGCTGCGACTGCCGAGGCTGTTCTGTGCGCCCCGTCCCTGCTGCTGAAACAACCAGTTGCCGAGCAGCGCCCCATGACCGGCTTCCAGGTGGCGGCGCAACCGCCATGGTGGCCCATAGAAATCCGGTGTGTCGTGGAAGCCACGGATCATGTCCTCAATAAGAGCCTGATCGGCCAGGAAGGGGCTGGCGGCGCTGGTATTCTGGCTGGGGACTGCTGTAGGGGGCTGATCCAGGGGCGAAGGCTGAACCATCACCTTCCGGGGGGTCAACTCCAGGTCCTGGGCCCGGTCACTCAACTCCTGTAAGGCGCCCACCAGATACTCCTGAAACCCTTGCACGCGGCGAGACAACTCGTCGCAGGTGCCGGCAAAGTGGCGGTGAATGTCCTCCTGAAGTCGGTTACGCCGTTGCTCAAGGGTGTTAATCTCCGTCAGCAACCGTTGCCGTCGCTCCAAAAGCTCGCTCAGGAACACGTCTGCCGCAGGAGAAGCTGCTGGCGGAGTCCGGGGTGTTGATGCCTCGCTGTTGCTGGATGTCATGGACGTGGATTCAGGGGGCGTCAGCAGAACTGGCGGCGACGTTCACGTGGCCAAGCCGCTGCTCCAGTTGTTGGCGTAGCCCCTGCCCATCCATAATCACCGGCACGAAATGAATGCCGTTCACTTCACGGAAGTAGAGGAGAAGGGGGAACGGCATCCAGAACAGGCGCCAGTTGCGCCAGTTTTTGTAGGGGAAGCGGCGCAGCACCACGGCTCCGTTGTGCAACTCCAGCGCATCAGGGCCAAACACCAGGCGCAGCCGCACACTCTGAAAGAGCAAAACCAGGCCCAGTAACGCCACGGCGCCACCGGCCACCAGGTTCAGCAGGCACAGCAGAGTACCCAGCAGCAGGATGGCCAGAGGCAACCGTAGGTCCGGCGCCAGCGCCACCGTCTCCGCAGCATCCATGGCTCAGCCCGATCCTCAAGATGGAAACCACTCTAAAGGCCGGTCCCCTCATCCGAAAAAGATCTGGGTCAGACCCACGTTGACCAACGCCAGCAGCACCAGGGTCATGACCACGGCGCCAGTGGTGCTGGTACCCACTTCCCTGGGTCCCCCCCTGGTGGAGAGGCCCCAGCCACAGGCGATCAGCGCGATCACCAGGCCAAACACGATCCCTTTACAGAGCATGGCGGGCACGTCTGCGGGGTCCATCCATTGCCTCACGGACTGCCAGAACACCGCAGGTGGAATTCCGTAGTATTCCGCGCAACTGATGGTGCCGGACACCATTCCCACCATGAAGAAGGCCATGGTCTGCAGGGGCGTCATCACCAGCAACGCCACCACTCTCGGCACAACAAGGTACTGCACCGGGTCCGTCCGCAGCATCTTGATGGCGTCCACCTGTTCGGTGACAGCCATGGTGCCCAATTCTGCGGAATAGGCCGTCGCCACCTTGCCCGTGATCAACACCGCGGACAGGATCGGGGCAATTTCCCGAGCCAACCCTACAGCCAACATGCCGCCAACAGCTTCACCAGCCCCCAGGTCCGTAAGTTCCGAGGCCACTTGCACGTTGAATACGGTGCCAGCGGCAACACCCACCAGCAGCACCACCAAAAAACTGTCGGGGCCGGCAATGTGCATCTGGGCCAGGGTTTCACTGCCGCCCCAGTGACCACGGGCCAGAGCGGCAACGGTTTGGCCGCTGAGCAACAGGCTGCTGCCCAGACGTTTGAGCCATCGGGGCGTCGTCATGTTGGGCATGGTCGGGTGAGCAGGATGGTCATCAAAAAGTCGAGATCTGTTGGGTGCTCCGCCGGGGCCAGTGGCGCATCACAATAAGGCCCAGGATCAGCAAGGTTCCCGGCACCACGCTGATGCACAGACGAATCATGACGACGGCGCCAGCAGGCTGGTCCACCCCTTGGCTAGCCAGATAGCCGCTCAACTCCAGTACAATGCCCAGAACAAAAATGCCCAGGCCAATGCCCAGCTTCTGGACCAGCACCATCCAGGCCGTGTAGAAGCCGGCGGGGTGATCGGGATCGGCATCAATGGCGTCAGGGAGCAAAGACCAGGGGATGAGGAAGGCCGTGGCGCCCCCCAGCCCCAGAAGGGTGATGGTGAGCACCAGCAGGGTCAGAAACAATCCCTGCCAGGCAGTGCCCATCTGTGCGGGAAAGGGAGGCAGCACCAGGGCCAGGACAAGAGCAACACCCCAGAGGGTCAACCCCCACCGCAGGGCCGGAATCCGCCCCCGCCGCTGAGCCACCTGCCCCCAAAGCCAGAGCCCCACCATGGCCGACACCTGAAACACCATGGGCATGGCCAGGGCCCAGTCGTCCCCCAGATGCAGCACCACCCGCAGGAACAGCAGGGAGACGGTCTGCATCAGTTGTAGGGCATACCAGAGCAGCAGATAGAGCCCCAGCACCATGCGAAAGCGTCCGTTGGCGGCAATCCGTCTCAGTTGCACCCAGATGGTGTCCAAATGAGGGGCCGGCGTGAGGGCGCTGCGGGCAAAGGGGCTAAGGCCCACGGCGCAGACCAGGCCGGAGCCGGCAATCAGGACGCCCCCCAGCACTCCCAACCGCTCGTACCCCACCGCCCCTTGGGGCACCAGGGAGAAGGCCAGCACGAGCCCCAGGAAACCGGCCATGAGGGATCCGGTGAAGCGGGCCGCATTGAGATGGGTGCGCACACTGGCACTCCTGGAGAGTTCGCTGGGCAGGGCGGCGTAGGGGAGATTCATGGCGGTATAGGCCGTCATGAGCAGCACCGCCATCACGCTGTAGTAGGCCAGGCGCTGCCCGGGGGCGCCTGGGGGCACCCACCACGTGGCGGCAAAACAGAATCCGAGGGGAACGGCAGCCCCGGCAATCCACGGCAGACGGGCGCCCCAGGCGGTGCGGGTTCGGTCACTGAGCCAGCCGATCATGGGATCACTCAAGGCGTCCCACACCTTGATGACCATGAGCATGGCTCCTGCAAATCCTGCCGAGAGTCCCGCCACTTCCGTAAAGAAGGGGAAGAGGTAAAAACCCAGCACGGTGGCCGCCAACCCTGTGCCCGCATCCCCCAAGCCGTAGGCCAGGTAAAGACGAAGCTGCCGCCCCACTGCCAAGGTTCCACCCAAGGGATTAAGCTGCTACGGGCAGCACGCCATAAGCGGACATAGTTTAGTGGTAAAACCTCAGCCTTCCAAGCTGATGATGGGGGTTCGATTCCCCCTGTCCGCTTCTCCATCACGGGGCGCTGGGGCGAAATGATCAGGCTGGATCAGCCTCCAGCGAGGGAGGGCAGTGACGACCGGCCACCATCAGTGCCAAGCTGTGGGATTCCAGATGCACCCGGCCCTGGGGCCACGAACGGGGGCATCGGGGCAGGTCCTCGTCTGCCGGGAGCGCCGTATTGATCAGACGGTGCCAGCCACTGTGGCACCTGGGCAGATCGAATGGAATGGACTCGTGAAATGCGTTGAGGCCACACCAAAGGACCACGTCCCCAGTGGCTGTATGCACACTCCAGGCCAAAGCGTGGGACCAGGCGCCATAATCCGGTCGGTTGAGCTTTGGGCCGTGCCACTTGCGGTACGGCTGGAGCGGCGTAGCTTCGGCCTGCTCCTGAATGAGGGTGGAGGGATTCAGCCAACTGCTCAGGGCCGCCCGCAGCCGCAGCAAGCGGCGCACATAGCGCCCCATGGCCTGCTCGGCCGGGCCATGATCCCAGGTCATCCAGCCCACCAGGTTGTCCTGGCACCAACTGTTGTTGTTGCCCCCCTGGCTGCGGTTCACCTCATCCCCCATCCACAACAGAGGAACTCCCGGCGCCAACAGCAGGGAGGTGATCAGGTTGCGCACTTGGCGGCAACGCAAAGCTTGAATGCGGTCGTCACTGCTGGGTCCCTCAACACCGCAGTTCCAGGAGTTGTTATGACTGTCCCCATCACGATTGCTTTCGCCGTTGGCGAGATTGTGCTTGCAGTTGTAGCTCACCAGATCTTGCAGTGTAAAGCCGTCATGGGCAGTGACAAAGTGGATGGAACGGCCAGGCCGCACGTCGGCCGCGGCAAATAGGTCCCGGTTGCCGCTGAGCCGCTGGCGCATGTTCCAGCAGGTGTTCTGATCCCCTTTCCAAAAGCGCCGCACGTCATCCCGGAAACGGCCGTTCCACACGCCGAAGTCCTGGGCGGGAAAGTCGGCAAGCCGGTACAGCCCCCCACAATCCCAGGGCTCACCCGTCAACTTGAGATCCGCCAACAGGGGATCTGCGGCCATGGCCCTGAAGAGCGGGGCCTCCTTCAAGGGAGCCAGGTGTTCCCCCCGGGTTAACGCAGCGGCAAGGTCAAAGCGAAAGCCGTCCACACCCAGCTCCACGGCCCAGCAACGCAGCGACTCCAGGATCAGGTGCTGCACGTGGGGACGGTTGGCCGCAATGCTGTTGCCGCAGCCACTCACGTCCTGATAGCAACCACCGCTATCGCAGAAGTAATAAAGCTGCTCCCCGAAGCCTCTCCAACTGATGGCGGGACCATCGTCTCCCCCCTCAGCGGTGTGGTTGTAGACCACGTCCACAAAAACCTCCAGATTTTCCCGGTGGCAGGCGGTCACGAATGCCCGCATCTGCTGGCGGGCCTGAAGGGGGTCATGGCCCACCACGTAGTCCGGATGCAGGGAAAACCAGTTGATGGGGGCATAGCCCCAGTAGTTGTGGAGGCCTGCGGGCGCACTGCAGGGATCAAAGCACTGCAGGGGCAGCAGTTCTATGGTGGTGACCCCCAGGGATTTCAGGTGGGGGAGCAGGTGACGCAGCCCCAGCAGCGTTCCCTTTTCCTCAGGGGAAACCGGCGCCCCCCAACCACGGGTGAACCCCCCTGGATGGAGTTCATAGATGACCGTATCCCGCCATGGCCGCCTCGGCCGGGGTGCTGCCGTGAAGTCGAACGGATGGCGCTCCGTGACCACACCCTTGAGACAGCAGTCCATGTTGGGCAGTGCGCCATGGCCGGCCTGGCGCTCATACACCTGCCAGCCATCCACGGCCCGGGCACAGGGATCCAGCAACACCTTGGCGGGATTGAAGCCCGCCGCTTCCGGGCCGTACACCCTGTACCCGTAACGACAGCCAACGCCAACGCCGTTGACGAACACATGCCAGACATCACCGCTGCGATGGGCTGGTCCCAGGGGAATGATCCGGCTGGGGGTGGGGCTGCTGCCCTGGTCAAAGAGCAGCAACTCCATGTGGGTTGCCTGGGGCGCCACCACAGCAAAATTGACGCCATCGGCGCCAACGTCCGCGCCAAGGGGGCCAGGACGACCAAGCCAGGTCGAAGTCACACATGGTCAGGGCCGCTGCTAAACCCTAAGTCCACGACTCCGGCATCGCCACCATGTCCAGGCATCCGTTCCCTGCCGACTCCCTGCCAGCGGGACGTTCCCCCCAAGAGGTGGTGGAGGGGCTCTGGGTTTTCGCTCCTAACCGGGAGAGCCGCGGCACGGTCGCCTGGCTACTGCGCACCCGCACAGGACCCGTGCTGGTAGACGTGCCGGATATCACCCAGGCCAACCTGGCACTGTTGTCGGGGCAAGGGGACGGTGGTCGGATTGTGGTGACCCATCGCACAGCCCACGGGGCGCTGCGGCGGCTGGCGCAGCGCCTGGGCTGGGAGGTGTGGATCCAGGAGCAGGAGGCCTATCTACTGCCCACCATGGCCCTGAAGACGTTTTGTCAAGAGCAGAAGCTGGGTCATGACCTGGCGCTCTACTGGACCCCTGGCCCCACACCCGGCTCCTGCTGTCTCCATTGGCGTAGCGGTCAGAGCGTGCTCTTCTGTGGTCGCCTGCTGCAACCGCAACCCAACGGCCGCGTGGCGCCGGTGCGCACGGCCCACACCTTCCATTGGGGTCGCCTCCTCACCAGCTTGGCGCGGTTGCGCCAGTGGCTTGGCCCCGATAAACCTGACCGGATTGCCTGCAGTACGGGTCTGGTTCACCTCCGTGGGGGCGCGCTTGTGGACCAGGGCGCCAGCGCCCTGGCGGCACTGAACCTGGGGACACTGCAAGCTGTGGACCGCGGTCCCAACCTGCCCTGGTGAGCGGCACCAGGGCAGGCGCGGCGCCGGTCCATGCCCTCGATTAGCAAAATCACCCATTGGGGGGCGCTTTTGATTGCTTCTGGGGGCATAATCTCTTAGCGTGAATTGATCATGCCTCGGCTGGGTGCCGCCCTGCTCAGCGCATCTTTCCTCTCTTCTCCTCAATGAACAAAGCCGACCTCGTCAACAGCGTTGCTGCTGACCTCTCTGATTTTGATCTGAAACGGGCAGATGTTTCCCGTGTGGTAGAGACAACCATTGACACCATCATCAACTCTGTTGTCGCTGGGGAGAAGGTGTCAATCCTTGGCTTCGGATCCTTTGAGTCCCGTGAACGATCAGCCCGTCAAGGCCTGAATCCCAAGACAGGGGAGCCGATTCAGATTCCGGCCAAGCGCGTCCCCGCCTTTACCCCCGGCAAGATGTTCAAGGATCGGGTGCAGGAAGGAGCCTGATCCAACTGATTCGGGGACGTTTTGCACCCACACCCAGCGGTCCGCTCCACCTGGGCAATCTGCGCACAGCGCTTCTGGCCTGGCTCCATTGCCGCCTTCAAGGTGGGACGTTCCTGCTGAGGATTGACGATCTGGACCATCCTCGGCTCCAGCCCGGCGCGGGAGAGGCGATTCTGAGGGACCTGCGCTGGCTCGGCCTCGATTGGGACGAGGGTCCCGATGTCGGCGGACCCTGCGGACCTTATCGCCAAAGCGGACGCCGCTGGCGCTACCACAAGGCATTATCCAGTCTACGGCGCCGTGGATTGCTCTTCCCTTGCCGCTGTAGTCGCCGGATGTTGGCTGCCGTCTCCGCGCCCCATGGCGTTACCCCCCTGTACCCAGGCACCTGCCGCAACCGTCGGGACTGGGGACCACAGCAGGGAAAGCTGCCAAGCTGGCGCTGGCGGGCGCCCAACCGCCACTGCCGTGTGTCGGAGATGCTCCGACCGGCACCCGAGGGCTGGCTGCCCACCATGGTGGGGGACGTGGTGCTGCGCAGGGCCGACGGGTTCGTTGCCTATCACCTGGCCACTGCTGTGGACGAGATGGCCATGGGCGTCACCCAGGTGTTCCGCGGTGCGGATCTGCTACCCACCACAGCCGTGCAGGTGGCTCTGATGGAAGAGATGGGGGGAACGCCCCCGCGCTACTGGCATGGTCCCCTGTTGCGGGATCGCCACGGGCAACGTCTAGCCAAGCGGGCGGGAGCGTTTGGTATCGAGGCTCTGCGCCAATCCGGTTGGGATGCTCCGGCGGTTGTGGGCGCCCTGGCCGGCAGCGTCGGTCTCCTTGACGGCGGGCGGCAGCGTCTCTCAGCCGCTGAGTTGCTCAGTGATCTCAGCCTGTCTCGTCTGGAGGCCGCCTGTCGAACAGACCACACCCCGCAGCCGGAAGGGCTGCCTTGGGGGGAGGGTGCCGCTCCCTAAGCTGAGGTTTCTTTGCTACGGTTCAGCACAATGTATCGTATCACCTTCCAGCGGCGCGTCTCCTGGCGTGCTCTGCTGCTTACCGCTCTGGTGGTGGGCCTTGCCCCCGGTCCCGCCATGGGACAGCCCCACACGGACCAGCAGATTAAACGTCTGGCGTTGGATGCCCTGCGGGAATCGCCCGAGCTGGTGTTGGAGATCATTCGGGACAACCCCGAAGTGGTCACCCAGGCGGTGGCCATCCTGCAGGAGCGGGAGCGGGCCCAACAGGCCCAGGCAACCCAGGCGGCCCTGGCCACCCACCGGGACGCCCTGTTCAGCCAACCCGGGCCGATGCTGGGCAACCCGGACGGGGATGTCACCATCGTGGAATTCTTTGACTACAACTGTGTCCACTGTCGGCGCAGCAGCCATGTTCTCCACGACTTGCTGGAGGCGGACGATCAAGTTCGGGTGGTGCTGCGGGAGTGGCCCATCCTTGGGGAAGGGAGCCGGTTTGCAGCCCGGGCTTCCCTTGCCGCTGGGCAACAGGGTCAGTATCAAGCCTTCCACCAGGCCTTGATGAATCTTCCCGGTGAAGCCACGGAAGCCAGTGTCATCAGCACCGCCAGAACATTGGGCCTGGACGTGAGCAAGCTGCGTCGCGACATGGCCGCCCCGGAGGTGGATGCCCATCTGGAGCGCTCCGATCAACTGGCCCGTGCCCTCCGGCTCACGGGAACACCCGCCTTTGTGGTGGGCAACACCCTGGTGTCGGGGTTCACCAGCCTTGAACGTCTGCAAGACCTGGTGCAGCAATCCCGCTCGGGAGGCCTCCGCTAGGCTTCTCTTGATCTTTCTCCTTCCGGTGCCGTGGCTGAAACCATTTTCAGCAAAATTATTCGCCGCGAGATTCCCGCAGACATTCTCTATGAAGACGAGCGCTGCCTGGCGTTTCGAGATGTGAGTCCCCAGGCCCCTGTCCATGTGCTGGTGATTCCCAAGGAGCCCATCGAGAGCCTGGCCACAGCGCCGGCTGAGTCCGCTACGTTGTTGGGTCATCTGTTGCTGAAGGCTGCCCACGTGGCGCGCCAGGAAAAGCTGGAGGGGTGGCGAACGGTCATCAACACCGGCACCGAAGCCGGCCAGACTGTTTTTCATTTGCACGTCCACGTGATTGGGGGCCGTCCCCTCGCATGGCCACCGGGATAGACCTGGCCCCCCACGCCCTCCTCAAGCCACCCTCCCTGTGAGAGCAACCACCACACCTGATTCATGCCTTTAATCCCGTCGTTGCGTCATCGGTTCGACAACTTTCTCGATCTCACCCGCAAGCTGCACCGCCTGACCCAGCCCTACTTCCTGCCCCTGGAGGAAACCAACGGCTGGCAGTTTCTGGGCCTGTTGGTGGCCCTGATCTTCTGCGTTGGCGGTGTTGTGCTGTTTGTGCTGACAGCCCTCATAGCTGCGGTCCATGGCATCCTTCCAGAACTGACGGACACCTATCTGGGTGGCGTGGAAGGGTCGTTGACCACCATTTGGTCCGGTTGGTGGGGCGTGCTGTTCTGTGGACTGTTTGCAGTGGGTTGTCTGTCCTTTTTTGCCCTGAGGCGTCAACTGCGACGGCGACGCTGGCTGCCCTGGTTGTTGTTGGGCGTCATTATCTTTATGCTCTTGGCGGTGAACGGCATTAATGCGGGAATCACCTTCATTGCCCGGGATCTCACCGATGCTCTGACTACTAGCCCCCCAAGCCGTGAAGAAAGCTACAGGAACCTATGGATCTATGCCGTCTGTTTTATTGTGGCACTGCCCATTCGCACATCTCAATTATTTTTTACACTAAAATTGGGAATTCTTTGGCGAGAGTGGCTTTCCAAAAGCTTAGTCACAGACTATATGACAGATCGCGCCTATTATCGAATCAATCCTAACGATGAACAGGTCACTGATATTGATAATCCAGATCAAAGAATCTCCGATGACACGCGAGATTTTACGGTGGAAGCACTTGGTTTCGCATTAAGTATTTTTGATTCCATTCTGACATTCCTGTTAAACATTCTAATTTTGTGGAGCATCAGCACAGAATTAACACTGGCTTTATTTGTCTATACCCTAATCTGTTCTACAATTCTGATTATTTCTAGTCGAAAACTGTTTAAGCTTAATGTCAATCAACTGCGGTATGAGGCTGACTTCCGTTATGGACTGGTCCACGTACGGGACAATGCCGAATCCATTGCTTTCTACCGAGGGGAAAAGCAAGAGCAGGAGGAAACGAAACGCCGTCTTGGAGTTGCAGTCAATAACTTTAACCTGCTGATCATCTGGTTAACCATTATCAGGACCATGCAACGCTCCGCCAACTATGGGTCCAATTTTATCCCCTACCTGGTTCTCATTGAGCCGATTTTGAACGAGGAGATAACGTACGGTAGCTTTGTCCAGGCGAGCGTGGCCTTCAGCCTAGTGGAAAGCGCTATTTTCTTCATCATTAACAATATCGACAGCCTGGCTCGTTTTTCCGCATCTATCGACCGTCTTGCTGGCTTCCAAACCAATATCGAGGCGGAAATTCAACAATCCCGCCTGGCTCAACAGGCCGTTACCAGTGGGGACGAGCTTGTGGTGCGCCATGCCACCCTTGCCACGCCCCAGACCAATCGCGTCCTCATCAAAGACCTCAATCTCAGTGTGGGCGATGATGAACATCTCCTGGTGGTGGGACCGTCCGGCTGCGGCAAAACCTCCCTGCTGCGCATGGTCAGTGGCCTGTGGAGTCCCAGGGAGGGGACGGTGGAGTCTCCCCGATCGGGGGACCTGCTGTTCATTCCCCAAAAGCCCTACATGACCCTGGGCACCCTGCGGGAACAGCTTTGCTATCCCCAGCAGCCGGATCCGGCCCTCTTTTCCGACGACCACCTGAGATCCGTTCTGGAATTGGTGAATCTGGGGAGCCTGGTGCAGCGCTATCCCGATTTCAACGTGAAGCAGGACTGGCCACGGCTCCTCTCCCTGGGGGAACAACAACGGCTGGCCTTTGCCCGTCTGCTGCTCAATTCCCCCCGTTACGTGGTTCTGGACGAGGCCACCAGTGCGGTGGACGTGAAGACGGAACGGCTCCTCTACAACCTGTTGACGGAGCGCAACATCGCCTTCATCAGCGTGGGCCACCGGCCCACCCTCACCGCCTTTCACGACAACGTTCTGGAGCTGGACGGCTCCGGATCCTGGCGCCTGCTCCCTGCCAGCGGCTACGGGATGAGCCCGGCCTGATGGAATGCCCAACCCAATAGGATGAAGGTCATCCAGAGCCTTCCCCATGACAGACTCTGCTGCTGCAGATCCCGGCAGCCCATCGTCGGAGCCGCTGCCGCCAACGTCCAGCGCCACCACCAACGAGGCGCCAGCCTTCGGGTGGAGCAGCTATGCGGAGCGGATCAACGGGCGGTTTGCCATGGTGGGCATTCTGGTGATTGCAGCCCTTGAACTCTGCACCGGCTCCACGGTGATTCATTGGCTCGGCTTGGGTTGAAGCCCGCCAAGGCCGTCGTGCCCCTCCCCCTGGTGAGACCACTGCCCTGGCGCGAGCCGTATGGCGCCGCCCAACTTCTGGCCAGCCATTGGGGCCGTGACGGGCTTGTGTTGCTGGACACGCACCCTGTGGCCTGTGGGGGTGTGTCCGGCCGCCAACGGGACGGCGCCAGCCGGTGGTCGTTTCTGGGCGCCGGGCCTGTTCGGCAGCTCTGTTGCCAAAGCTGGCCCTCGTGGGGGCGTGGCGCTTCTGCCTCCTGCGCAGCAGCGGGCGAAGACGATCCCTTCACTCTCCTGCGCCAAGCGTTGCCGGAGCGGGGGACCTGGACTCCCACGTCCGGGCCGTGCCCCTTCATGGGCGGGTGGATGGGTTGGCTCAGCTATGAAGCGGGCGCCTGGCTGGAGCGCCACCCGCCATGGCGGCGGCCCGACCAGCCCCTCCTCTGGGCCGGACTTCACGACCCCCTGCTCTGCTTTGATCTGCTGGAGCGGCAGGTATTTTCCGTCAGCCATGGGTTCACCGGCGAGGGATGGGAGCGCAGCGCCACCCTGGCGGCCCAGCGTCAGGAGATGCTTGCCCACCTCTGGACTGCCCCTGCACCCCCTGCTCCAGAGGAGCCGAAGGCAGTTCAGGGCGCCTGGGCGTGGCACACCAGCGCCGGGGAGTTTGCCCAACAAGTGGTGCAGCTCAAGAAACGGATCGGGGCAGGGGACATCTTTCAGGCCAACCTGAGCTGTTGCTGTGAGTCGACCCTACCCAGCCCACCGGATCCCCTGGAGCTCTATGGCCGTCTGCGTCAGCAGAGTCCCACACCCTTCGCAGGGCTGGTGATCCGCGGTGAACATGCCCTGCTCTCGGCGTCCCCCGAACGTTTTTTCCGGGTGCGGAGCGACGGCTGGGTGGAAACCCGGCCCATCAAGGGGACTCGCCCCCGCCACCAGGACCCTGCGCAAGATGCGGCCCTGGCGGTGGAGTTGATCACCAGCGGCAAGGATCGTGCTGAAAACGTCATGATTGTGGACCTGCTGCGCAACGATCTGGGCCGTGTTTGCCGTCCCGGCACCATTGCCGTGCCCACCCTGGTGGGGCTGGAGGGCTACCGGCAGGTGTACCATCTCACGTCCGTCGTCACCGGCCAGTTGCAGGCGGACCGTGACGTGGTGGATCTGCTGCGCAGCGCCTGGCCCGGCGGCTCCGTCACCGGAGCACCCAAGGTGAGGTCATGCCAGCGGCTGGCGGAGCTGGAGCCCCTGCCCCGGGGACCCTATTGCGGCTCCCTGTTCCGGTTGGGTCTGGATGGCAGCCTGGATAGCAACATCATCATCCGCACCGTGATCCAGAAGGGCTGTCGCCTGCGGGCCCATGCCGGCTGTGGCATTGTCTACGACTCGGACCCAGCCGCGGAAACCCGGGAAATGCACCTCAAAATGGCGCCCCTCCTCCAGGTGCTGCAGCTCGTGCCATGAGGGAACCCCCTGCAGACAGCCTGGCCTGGTTTGCGGGGCGATGGGATGCACCAGGGCGCCTGGCCGTGCCCCTGGACGACCGGGGCTTGAACTTGGCGGACGGTGTCTTTGAAACCCTGCTGTGGGGCTCGGACGGGCCAGTGTTGTGGTCGCAACACTGGCAACGGCTGCAGCGGGGCTGCGTCTTGCTGGGCCTGACGCCTGAACCTGACTCTACCCGGATTCAGGCCCTGGCGGCGGAGGGCTTCCGGCGCTTGGGCTCCCCCAGCGGCCAGGCGGCGCTGCGGATCACCGTCAGCCGTGGCCCTGGCCAGCGGGGGCTGGCGTTTCCCCAACCCCAACAGCCGCGCCTCTGGCTCCACGTCCATGCCGTCGCCCCCTACTTTGTGCCGGTGGACGTAATCACCAGCCGTCTGGTGCGGCGCCATGGGGACTGCGCCAGCAGCCGTTGCAAAACCCTGAACTACACCGATGCCGTCATCGCCCGGCGTGAAGCCCAACTGGCGGACGCCGATGACGCCCTGCTGCTGAGCAACGCCGGCCACTACTCCTGCGCTACCGCCGCCAACCTCTGGATCCGGCAGGGGATGGACTGGCTGACGCCAGGGCTGGATCAGGGCTGCTTGCCCGGCACCATGCGGGGACAACTCCTGCGGCAGCCCCACTGCCATGAGCACCCCATCAGCCGCCAAATGCTACTGGCTGGCGGCGGCTTTCTCCTCAACAGCATCAGTTGCCGTCCCATCCGTTCCCTGGATGGTCAGGCTTCCCGCCCCCTGGATCCCCAGGAGGCCGAGCGTGTGTTCAAGCAGCTCGTCGTGGATGCCTCAGGAAACTGACCCGATTGAGTGACAGGGAATCGTTTGGGGCCTGCAAAGATGGCCTACCCTGGCCGAAGGGGCCTGCACACTGACTGCACGTCCATGATGGCCAGCACGGAGGAGGCACGGGGAAGGCAGCCATGCGGATTGCCCAGGTTGATGCGTTCACCGCCCAGCCCTTTGGGGGCAACGGCGCGGCAGTGGTGCTGCTCAGCGAGCCGGTGACGGGCCAATCCCTACAGGCCCTGGCGGCAGAATGCGCCCAGTCGGAAACAGCCTTTTTGCTGCCCCTGCAGGGGCAGTGGCTGCTGCGCTGGTTCACCCCCACGCTGGAGGTGGACCTCTGTGGTCACGGGACCATGGCGGCAGCCAGGGCTTTATCCCACTGGGGGGTATTGGCCCCTGGCCAGGCCATGGATCTCCACAGCCGCAGTGGGCCGCTGCCGGTGGAACAGCGGGGGGCGGGATTTCGTGTGCAACTGCCCACGGGTCAACTGCACAAAGCCCCCTTGGATCCCGGGTTGGATCAACTGTTGGGGACCCCCGTTCAGCAGCGCTGGACCTCGTCTCTCCGCTATGAAGTTGCCATGGTAGAGAGCACCTTCCCCTTGGCCACGTTGGCGCTGGACCAGGACCAATTGCGCCAACGGCCCTGCCTGGGACTGGTGGTAATGCAGGCCGGCCAGCTCGCCACGGCAGGAGCAGAGCCTCCTGATTATCTCCTGCGTTTTTTTGCTCCTCGGGCCGGGATTCCCGAGGACCCTGTCACGGGTTCAGCCCATGCCCTGGTTGCTCCCTATTGGTTGGCCCGCACCGGACGCACCCTGCTGAACGCTCGGCAGGTGTCCCGTCGCGGCGGCCGCCTGCGGCTGTGGCAGAGGGGCGAGGATCAGGTGGTCCTGGAGGGGGAGACTGCGCTGGTGTGGAGTGGAGAGTTGATGGCCAACCTGGAGCCCGGCGGCCAACGGTTGTGGGAGGACTTGCTTCCTTGAGCATGTCCATGGACAAAAAAGACGCCAGAGCAGGGAAGACGGCCCCAAGGCATCCCTGGGACGACGTGGATGGCCAGTGGCTGGCGGCGCGGGCCCAAGCTGTGGGGACAACCGCCCTGGCCCAGGGGGCTCTCTGTCCCATGCCCACAACCCTGTTGAGGCTCCCCAGGACGGCAGGGGCGGAGGTGCGTCGCCTGGTGGGGAGGCACCTCCAAGCCATCGAACCCCGGAGCCAAGCCAATCCTTTCCTGCCCCCGGATCAACGGTTGGTGCTGAGAACCTGGGGGCCAGGCCACACGCTCCTGCTCAACAAATACCCCGTCCGCCCCGGTCATCTGCTGCTCATCACCAACGGGGAGCATCCCCAGTCAGGCTGGCTGAACGGGGAAGACTGGCGGGCGGCCGCCGCCCTCCTGGAACGCCATGGGGGGCTGCTCTTTTTCAACAGCAGCCCGGTGGCGGGCGCCAGTCAGCCTCATCGCCATCTCCAACTGCTGCCCAGACTGCCAGGCCAGCCCTGCTTCCCCTGGGAGGCCTGGATCAATCAACCGGACGGGGTCTACCCCTGGCGGCTGCGTAAAACATCGCTGCGGCAGCGGGGTGGGGATTTGGCCGCAGCCCTGTACAGGATCTACGGGCAACAATTGGAGTCCCTGGGGCGGGGCTCCGCCAGGGAGCACAGCCAACCCCAGGGGGCCTACAATCTGCTGATCACGCCTGATTGGTTTATCACCGTTCCCCGGCTACGGGACGAGCATCAGGGCGTCAATATCAATGCCCTGGGCTTTGCCGGGATGGTGCTGGTGACAGAGCGCGCCAATCCTGCCTGGTTGGCGGCGGGGGGTGACGTGTTGAGTGTGCTACGGGCCGTGGGTGAGGCGCCTGTAGCCGCACTCAAGCAGCGGGTTCCCGGCTGAGTTGTTCTTCCAGCTTGCCGATCACGGAGTTGACAGCCGCCAGTTTGCGCTCCAGGCTATCCCGCCAGCTTTTCAGCATGTGGAGCTTGGCTTGTTTGTAATGGCGGTCACGGCTGGGCCAATCCTGGCCCAGGCAGGCGGCAAAGACAGGGGGAAGCATGGGACACCGGGTGACTTGCAATGCTGTTTTAGCCAATGGCAGACCCGGTTCAGGTAGGGGTATCCACCCTTGGCCGGACTCCCTGGTTTGGCCGGGCCTGGGTTGTGCATCAAGACCCAGGGGGCTGCCTGCCGCTACCGTGCATCCACTGTGCTGTCGTTGCCGTCGGAGCCCATGGCCCGGGTGATGAGCTGATCGGACACGTCCTCGAAGTAACGCTCCAGTTCGTCATGGAGTTGGCAGAATTCCGACCAGACCACCCGCTTGAACTCCTCCGGGCGGGCACGGGCCATGACGGTGGTGCGCCGTTGCCGTGCATAGCGATAAGGACGCACACCATGCTTGCGGCAGATGGCGATGAACAGCCGCGTGGACCATCGGTCAGGGAGTGAAAACTTCAACTCCACCTTCGGTTCCTGATCCCTGTCCCCATTGACCAAGCGGGCATTCAATCGACCGATTGCCGCCTCGGCCGCCGCCCGTTCCCCCGGACTACCGGCACGCCGGAAAAATTCCTCCACCTTGGCCAGCTTCTGTCGCAGCGCCTTCTCATCAACCAGCAACGGCAGTCGCCATGGGGGCTGAAATTAGAGACTATCATTAAACTAGCCAACTTTCGCTATAGAAAAGGCGCGGGCGATGGCAGCTTCCCAACGCCGGAAGGGGACCGTCAGCATGTCCATAGCCCCCACCGCCAGGCCGGGCCGTGTTAATGTTTGCCCATCTCCTGTGCTTGCCTGTTCCGTGGGGGAATGGGGCCTGGAGTCCAGGCCGGTCCACCCATCCGGCAACAGCATGGCGCCTTCGCGGCCAAAGCCAAAAATTACGGGACTCAGCGGCATCGTTCCTTCCGGGCTTACCCCCCAGTCGGCCGAGCGGATCGAGTTGCGAAGCTATGTGTTTCTGGATTCCCTGCAGCCGCAACTGGCGGCCTATGCAGGCACGGTGTCCGGGGGGTTTCTGCCCATTCCCGGGGACGCCTGCCTCTGGTTGGAGGTATCACCAGGCCTGGCGGTACATCGCATGACGGATATTGCCCTGAAGGCCAGCACCGTGCGATTGGGGCAGATGGTAGTGGAGCGGGCCTTTGGGTCCCTGGCCCTCTACCACCTGGATCAGAGCAACGTACTCCATTCCGGCGACGCGGTGCTGGGGGCCATTGGCAGCCGGGTGGAGGACCGCACCCACTGTGACGTGACCTGGTACGAGGTGATTCGCGCCATCACCCCGGACCATGCGGTGCTGATCAACCGCCAAAACCGCCGTGGGTCCATGATCGAGGCGGGCATGAGCATGTTCATCCTGGAGACCGAGCCGGCGGGGTACGTGCTGTATGCCGCCAACGAGGCTGAAAAAGCCTCCAACATCACCCTGGTGGACGTGAAAGCCGTAGGCGCCTTTGGGCGTCTCACCATGGCGGGGCGGGAGGGGGACGTGGAGGAGGCAGCGGCAGCGGCCATGGAAGCCATCATCGCCATCAATGCCCACAGCCGCAGCAATCAATAAGTCAGGATCTCATCACCAGGGAATCCACCCAGTGGGTTAACCATGGATTTTGGTGGCGGTTGCCACTGAAATTTGTGTGGATTTTCCCATCTTGCTAAGTACAACTTCTTAGTCATGGAGGGACCTATAAGTAATACTAATCACTCTGCCAAGAACTCCTGATGCCAAAACGGTCTCAAATCCCTTGACGGATGGAGACTCCAGCAGAGAAAGTCAGCCATGAACATTCCCCCCACGGAATTAGGCAATGGCCAACGAAACCATGGGCATCGCCCTCGGCATGATTGAAACCCGCGGCCTCGTCCCTGCCATTGAGGCAGCCGATGCCATGACCAAGGCCGCAGAAGTGCGCCTCATCGGCCGCGAATTTGTCGGCGGCGGCTACGTAACCGTCCTGGTCCGCGGTGAGACCGGCGCTGTCAACGCTGCTGTGCGGGCCGGCGCGGATGCCTGTGAGCGGGTCGGTGATGGCCTGGTTGCAGCCCACATCATCGCCCGTCCCCATCGCGAAGTTGAACCCGTTCTCGGCAATGGACCGACCCCTGCCGGCTCCGGCATGAAGGACTGAGCTAACTCCCACCTCACGTCCCCCCGCATCACAAGCCCATGAGCAAAAAGTATGACGCTGGTGTAAAGGAGTACCGGGATACCTACTGGACTCCCGACTACGTCCCCCTTGACACCGATATTCTGGCCTGCTTCAAATGCACGGGTCAGGAAGGTGTGCCCCGGGAAGAAGTGGCAGCCGCGGTGGCGGCCGAATCCTCCACAGGCACCTGGTCCACTGTCTGGTCCGAACTTCTCACTGATCTGGAGTTCTACAAGGGCCGCGCTTACCGCATTGAAGACGTGCCCGCGGACCCCGAGGCCTTCTACGCCTTCGTTGCCTATCCCCTTGACCTGTTCGAGGAGGGCTCCATCACCAACGTGCTCACCTCCTTGGTGGGCAACGTGTTCGGCTTCAAGGCCCTCCGCCACCTGCGCCTGGAGGATATCCGCTTCCCCCTGGCGTTCATCAAGACCTGCATGGGACCCCCCAACGGCATCGCCGTGGAACGGGACCGCATGAACAAGTACGGGCGCCCGCTGCTGGGCTGCACCATCAAGCCCAAGCTGGGCCTGTCCGGCAAAAACTATGGACGGGTGGTCTATGAGTGCCTGCGGGGCGGCCTGGACTTCACCAAAGACGACGAGAACATCAACTCTCAGCCGTTCCAGCGCTGGCAGGACCGCTTTGATTTTGTTGCCGAAGCCGTGAAAACAGCGGAGCAGGAGACCGGCGAACGGAAGGGTCACTACCTCAACTGCACCGCGGCCACGCCGGAAGAGATGTATGCCCGGGCCGAGCACGCCAAGCAGTTGGACATGCCCATCATCATGCATGACTACATCACCGGCGGCTTTACGGCCAACACCGGTCTGGCCAAATGGTGTCGCCGCAACGGCATGTTGCTGCATATCCACCGGGCCATGCACGCGGTGATCGACCGTCATCCCAAGCACGGGATCCACTTCCGTGTGCTGGCCAAGTGCCTGCGACTCTCCGGTGGCGATCACCTGCACACGGGCACCGTGGTGGGCAAGCTGGAAGGGGACCGTCAAACCACCCTGGGCTTCATTGACCAGTTGCGGGAGTCCTACGTGCCCGAGGATCGCACCCGGGGCAACTTCTTTGATCAGGACTGGGCCTCCATGCCCGGTGTTTTTGCCGTGGCCTCCGGGGGCATTCACGTCTGGCACATGCCCGCCCTTGTCACCATCTTCGGGGACGACTCGGTGCTGCAATTCGGCGGCGGCACCCATGGTCACCCCTGGGGATCCGCCGCTGGCGCCGCTGCCAACCGGGTAGCTCTGGAAGCCTGCGTCAAGGCGCGCAATGCCGGCCGCGAGCTTGAGAAGGAAAGCCGGGACATCCTCACCGAGGCGGCCAAGAGTAGCCCCGAGTTGGCCATCGCCCTGGACACCTGGAAGGAGATCAAGTTCGAGTTCGACACGGTCGACAAGCTTGACCTCTGATCCCCACCCTCACCCCAACCACTCGCTCAAACGGATCCATGCCTTTCAGCTCGGTGGTCGACTATCAAACCGTCGCCACACTGGAAACCTTCGGTTTCCTGCCAGCGATGACCCAGGAGGAGATCTACGAACAGATCGCCTACGTCATCGCCCAGGGTTGGACACCCTGCATTGAGCATGTCCAACCCAGCGCCTCCATGCGCAACTACTGGTCTCTGTGGAAGCTGCCCTTCTTCGGCGAAGCCGAGCTGGGTGCGATTGTTGAAGAGCTTGAGGCCTGCCATCGCGCCTATCCCGATCACCACGTTCGCCTGACGGGTTACGACGCTTACACCCAGACACAGGGCACGGCCTTCGTGGTCTTTGAAGGCCGCGCCTGATCCCGTCCAGCATGGCGCCGGATTACCGGCGCCATGCTGAAACCTTTTTATTGCTTTCCCCCATTCACACCGAGGCGGACATGGTTACCACGGCAAGCCGTCAATCAGCACTTGAGCGCCGCAAAGCCCTCTCCACTGCAGGGAAGGCTGCCGCCTCGCGCTACGCAAAAACACGCCAGCGCAATATCTCCGACGCCCAGAGCCCCAAGCGGGGCCGCGCCAGTGCCCAACCTGTCACCAGGCCTGTTGCCGCAGCGTCTCGCCCTCGGCCCACAGTCCTCTCCCAGCCTGCTGCCGTCGCCCCGCCCTCGGCCCGCAACCTGAACACCCGCAAAATTTCCAACCCCACCCGGGACTTGGCGTTGGCGCGACGTCGGGCACTCTCCAAGCAAGGCAAACGCAACGACACCGGCAAAGACCGGATTCGCACAGAGGTGCGTCGCCCCTCCCGCACCACACCACAGCCGGCCACCGCTGAGCAGCAGGATGCAGGCCACACCTGTGACTGCCAGAAGCGCCCCAGGACGAAGGCGCGACCACTGAATAAAACCCTGAATCTGACGTCTCCAGCAACGGGTGGCCGCAGCGCCGCTGAAGCCCGTCTGAAGGCGCCAAAAGCAAAGACCGCCAAGAACCCCAGCCGCGCCTTGGTGCTGGCCCGCCGGCTGGCCATGTCCAAGCATGGCAAATCCGCCAATGCCCCCACCAGCGCCTCCAGTGCTGCAGTGGCCCGTCAGGGCAACCCGGAACTCTCCGGACGGGAGTTGGCGCAACGGGTTCGGGATCTGAAGGCCCGCTCCGGGTCCGCCGGCCAGTGCGTGAAGGGCAACAACAAGCGCCCCTGCGGCCCCCGCCGTGGCCTGAACCGACCCAAAGACAACGACCAGCCCAGCCAGGCGTCTGATGCCCATTGGAAGGTGGGGGCCAGCACCACGCCATCGGGGCAAACCGTGACCGGCACCCGCACGGACCGCTCCGTCAAGACCACCGGCAACGAAGCCAGCACCTGCCGCACCATCACCGGGACGGAATACATGGGGGCTGACGTATTCCAGGCCTATTGCCAAAGCGAAGCGCCCTCCCGCCCCCGCAAGGTTGGGGTCACCCCAACCGGCTACGGCAACACGGTCACGGGGACGGAGGTGGGCCGCTCCGTCAAAGTCACGGGTGACGAGCCGGGCACCTGCAAGTCCGTCACCGGCACCCAGTACCTCTCGGGCGACCACGGTGAAGCCTGGTGCGGCAGCCCCACCCAGCCCCAACCCGCCAAGGTGGGACAGGCCCGGACCCAGGCGGAGCAGCGGGTATCCGGCGTCATGGTGGGGCGTTCCGCCAAGGTCACCGGCGATGAACCGGGCAGTGGCCGTCAACTCACCGGATCTCAATACATGAACGCCACTCCGGAGATTGGCCGTGGACCGGCGCCCCCCAAGGTGCGCAGCTTCTCCACCCTGCGGGGTTCCGCCGTCACCGGCAACGAGGTGGGTCGTTCCACCAAGGTCACCGGCGATGAACCGGGCGCCTGCAAAACCGTCACCGGCGACGACTACGTGGGTCGCCAGCAATACGACGCATTTTGTGAGCGCCGGCCTGCTCCGGAGGCAGCCAAGGTGGGACTGAGCACCACCAACCGCAACCAGACCGTGTCCGGCACCCGCACGGGCCGTTCCCCTCTGGTCACGGGTGACGAGCCCGGCACCTGCAAGGCCGTCACCGGCACCCCCTACGCGGGCCTGGAGCAGGCTGGCAACTTCTGCAGCGAGCCTGAGCAGACCACCATTGTGGCCCGCACCCCCACCGGTCCTGGCACCCCTGGGCAACCCATGACCGGTCTCCAACCGGGAATCGGTGGCGTGATGACGGGTGCGGAACGGGGGGCCTGCGAGCCCGTCAGCGGCACCCCCTACGTGGGGGCCGACCAGTTCCGGAGCGCCTGTGGCCAAGGAAGCGCTGGAGACGACGTCCCGGCGGATCTGCCCCAGCCCCTGGAAGGGGCCCCCTGGACCCGCTTTACCATCACGTCTCCCTTTCGCTCAGCCCACACGGAGCAGAAACGGCGGCTGGCCACAGGGGTGACGGGCACCCTCTATGAGCGGGGGGGCTCCCGCATCACCGGTCCCTTCGGCATGGCGGGCGGGCGGGTGACGGGGACGGAGGAGTTCCGCTTTGACCAGCGCGGCCCCCATTCATCCCTGCCGTCACGGAATCCGCTCCAGCCGCTGGCGGCTCGGAAGGGCGGCTCCACTGGTGACGCCAGCCCGGCACCGGTGATGCCACCGGCCCCATCCCGGGTCACGGGGGAAGGCATGGTGCAGGGGGTACGGATTTCCGGGGATGACTGGTCCCGCAATGACCGGGTTACGGGCACGGAAGGTCCCTCGTCCCGACGGCGTAACCCCTCCAGGCCAGGTCCCATGTCTGCCATGCACGCCTTTCAACTGAAGCGCAACGCAGAGACGGAGGTGCCCCTGAGTCCCATTACCGGCTCCAGCGGCAACACCGACAAGGGGGCTGTGGTGACCTTCTCCGGCGGAGCCCGCGGTTGATTCATGGCTGCTCGCCGCGATTCCTATCAGCTCCTGGGGCCCACCGCGCCACGGCGTCGACCACCCCGCCGTGATGGCCGCTCACCCGTGGGCGCACTGACGTCACCCGGCCCCGGCACTCCTCCTCGGGCGGAGCAGCCGGTTGCTGCCATGGGGCATCCCCTCACCAACCGGGAGCGGAATCAATGGCTGTGGACCTACGACAACCAGGTCAAAAGCAGCTTTGACAAGATCGTGGAGGTGCTCAAGAGGATCTCCGCCCTCCAGCACGAACCGGACTTTGAGCAGAAGGCCCAAGCCCTGGCCCTGGATTCCTTCGGGTTCTCCCTGCCGGAGGAGGTGCTGGCCAAGGCCTGGGTGACCCAGTTGGACATGCGCAGCCTGTTTGCCTGGTGCGTATTCGAAACCTACAAGCGCACCAGTGAGGACTTTTTCACAAGTAATCCCCTGGGGGGAGAGGAGGACACCGCCTTTGACAGCTTTGTTCAGGACTGTGGCTTTCACCTGCTGGATGTGACCCCCTGCGCGGACGGCCGCCTGGCCCATGCCATCAGCTATGCATTGCGGCTGCCCTTCAGTTCCGTCCGCCGCCGTCCCTACGCCGGCGCCATGTTTGACGTGGAGCGAACCGTTACCCGCTGGATCAAAACCGAACACCGTCGCCACCGGGAAGGGGTGCCCAACCAGGCCCATGAAGACACCCGTTACCTGAAAGTGGTGATCTACCACTTCAGTTCCCTGGATCCACACCACCAGGGCTGTGCGGCCCACGGCTCCAACGACGCCCTGGCAGCCAGTTCCGGTCTGAACCGCCTCCATGATTTTCGTCAGGCGGTAGAAAACAGCTTCTGCTGTGGCGCCTCCGTCACCCTGCTGCTGCTGGGTCTGGATACGGACACGGACGCCATCCGCATCCACGTGCCCACAGCGGACGGGGCCACCAACGGCAACCGTTGGCTGGATGCCCGGGAGGTGTACAGCCAGACGGTGACCATGGCGCCCGATGCCGCCCGGGAGGCCATCGGCGAGCGGGTGCGGCAGGAGGCAGGGGGCGCCATTGAAGAGGGCATGGTGCGTTTCATCTCCCGCCTGCTGGAGAACAACATCTCCCAGATCGACTTCGTGCGCCAGTTCCATAAGGGGGCCTACGGGGATGCCGGCCATGCGGAGCGCTTTATTGGGGTGGGCATTGGCTTCAAGGAAATCCATCTGCGCAACCTCACCTACTTCGCCCACATGGAAACCGTGGAGGAGGGGGCCGCTGACCTGGACGTGGGCATCAAGATCTTCAAGGGTCTGAACATCAGCCGCGGCCTGCCCGTGCCCGTGGTGATCCGCCATGACTTCCACTCCAGCGTGCCGGGCTCCCGGGAGCGTGCCGTGCGCTCCTGCGAGCGCATTGCCGCCGCGGTCCATGGGCGTTATCAGGACCTGTCCCGACAGGGCTTGCTGCACACCCTGCTCACGGTGCGGGACGGGGACCACCACAAGCCGCCTGAAGTGTTGGGCTCTTCTCTTCTCCGGACCCCGATGGAGGAGGCGCACTGAATGAAGATCTGCAAGGTCATCAAGCCGCTGGTCTCCACCAACCGTATCCCCGGCTTCGAGCACAAGCACTTGAAGGTGGTGCAAGACGGCAGCTCCCATCTGGTTGCAGTGGATGCCGTGGGATGCAGGGATGGGGACTGGGTGATCTGCGTGGGCAGCTCTGCCGCCCGTGAAGCTGCGGGCAGCAAGTCCTACCCCAGTGATCTGACCATCGTGGGCATCATTGACCACTGGGAGCCTGCGCCAAAACCTGCCTCTTCAAACGGAGGCATCCCCTGATGGAAATCATGCAAGTGATTGGTTCCCTGGTGTGCTCCCAGCGGGTGGCTGGCCTGGACCACTGCTATTTGCGAGTGTTGCGCACCAGCAAGGGAAAAATCAACGTGGCCGTGGATCCCGTCGGCGTCTCCGTGGGCAACTGGGTGTTCACAGCCAGCGGTTCAGCAGCCCGCTTTGCCTGCCCCAACCCCGAGGTGCTCACCGATCTCACCATCGGCGGGATCATTGACTTCTGGTCCCCAGACGGCTGAGTCAGCGCCAACAACCCAGCCACACCCCGTCCCCCTTGTGATCAGCCATGCCCGATCCCACGCCCAAGCCCCGCCCCAAACCCAAGGCGACCCCAGCCCCCAGCCCAGCCAGGGCCACAGCTCCCACTGGCGGCACTGGGGGTCAGCCTCCTGCCGCCCCGGCAGCGCCAACCCCGGTCACGCTCCTGGCCGCCCCAGGGGACCAGGAGCGTGGGTCCCCACCACCACCAGTGGTCCGGTCCTCCTCATCAGGAGAGTCCCAGTCTCCCGTCAGCGGCATTGCCCTGGGAATGATTGAGACCCGGGGCCTGGTGCCCGCCATTGAAGCGGCGGATGCCATGACCAAGGCCGCCGAGGTGACCTTGAGGGTGCGGGAACTTGTGGGCGGCGGCTACGTCACCGTGATGGTGCGGGGAGAAACCGGCGCGGTCAACGCGGCGGTACGAGCCGGCGCGGATGCCTGTGAACGGGTGGGGGACGGCCTTGTGGCCGCCCACATCATCGCCCGCCCCCACGTGGAGGTGGAGTCCATTCTCGTCTTCAGCGGCGCCCGTCGGCGCAGTTGATGTCCGATTCGTCCGTCTGCTTCCTGCTTCCTGTTTCCGCTCACCATGGCCAGCCTTCATTACCGTGTTCTTGCTGATCTGGGCCGTGCCCTGAGCCTGGAACTCTCCGCTGTGCAGCAATACATGACCCAGGCCGGTCTCCTGGCCCAGTGGGGAGACCAGGCCAGTGCCAACCGCTTCCGCCATGAGGTGGTGGAAGAGATGCAGCACGCCGAGCGCATCGTCCAGCACATGCTGAAGCTGGGGGTGGCGCCGGGGTCGTCTCAACTCCAGCCGGTGGTCACTGCGGGAAGCCTGGAAGAGTTGTTGCGGGGCAACAGCCGTCTTGAACAAAGTCTCGTGGACCATTACGCTGCTGCTACCGACTTCTGTGTCCGCATTGGTGATACGGAGAACGCCGACTTTTTCCGTGGCCTCCTGGCCGAGGAACAGGCCCATGGACAAGAGGTGCTCCAGTGGCTTGCGGAATTGATGCCCCCCTCCGGCCGCTGAGGCCGCCGGAGCCCTGTGGCGCCTCTGCCAACCTGCTGGCTACCACGGACAACCATGTCTGCTGAGATTCTTCCCACACCGTTCCTGCTAGCGCCGGAAGGGCTGGCGTTTGCCCTGGTGCGCCTGGCCTGGCTGATTCCCGTCTACGGCTTTGCCGGGATGCTGCTGTCCCTCCCCTGGGCAGCGGGCTGGATTCGGCGCAACGGCCCCCGGCCTGCCGCCTACTTGAACCTGTTGGTCACCTTACTGGCCTTTGTCCATGGCAGCGTGGCGTTGGTCTGGGTCTGGGGGCACGGCCCTTACGACCTGTCCCTGCCCTGGCTCCACCTGCTGGATTTGCAGTTCGACTGGGATTTTCGTCTATCCCGGTTCAACCTGGGGGCGCTGGAGTTGGTGACGGGACTGAGCTTCCTGGGGCAGGTCTATGCCTTGGGCTATCTGGACAAGGAATGGTCCCTGGCGCGGTTCTTTGCCCTGCTGGGCTTTTTTGAGGGGGCCATGTGCGGCGTGGTGCTCAGCCGGTCCCTGTTCATGAGCTACTTCCTCCTGGAAATGCTCACCCTCTCCACCTACCTGCTGGTGGGCTTCTGGTATGCCCAGCCCCTGGTGGTGACGGCCGCCCGAGATGCGTTTTTGACCAAACGGGTGGGGGACGTGCTGATGCTGATGGGGATTGTGGCGGTCTCAAGCTGGGCCGGCTCCCTGGATTTCGACAACCTGAACGCCTGGTTCCAGGACCACCCCCTGGGGCCGGTGGCCTCCACCCTGATGCCCCTCGCCCTCATCGCCGGTCCCACAGGCAAGTGTGCCCAATTTCCCATGCACCTCTGGCTGGATGAGGCCATGGAAGGGCCAAACCCCGCATCCATTCTGCGCAATTCCGTGGTGGTGACCTGTGGGGCCATTGTGTTGCTGAAACTGATGCCCATCGTCACCATCTCGCCCGTGGCCATGGCGACACTTCAGGTGATCGGGGGCATCAGCGCCATTGGCGGCTCCCTGGTGGCCCTGGCCCAAGTGGACATCAAGCGGGCCCTCTCCTACACCACCACCGCCTACCTGGGCCTGGTGTTTATCCTCATCTCCCTCAAGCTATCGGCCACTGCCCTGCTGCTGCTGCTGGCCCATGCCCTCTCCAAAGCCCTGCTCACCATGAGCATCGGCAGCGTGATTCTCATCAGCAACAGCCAGGATCTCACTGAGCTGGGCGGCTTTGGACCCCGCACACCAGCCACCACCACCGCCTACGTGGCGGGAGGACTGGGCATGACCGGCCTGCTGCCCCTGGGCTGCTTCTGGTGCTTTGGCCTGGCCACCCACGGTCTGGCTTCGCAGCCGTGGCTGGCGGCCATTGTGCTGGCCACCAATACGTTGACGGTGTGGAATCTCCTGCGGCAATTCCGCCATATTTTCCTGGGATCTCCCCTGCCCAAAACCCGCCGGGCCCCCGAGGTGAATTGGCTCATGGCTGTCCCCATGGTGGCCTTGACCGTCATCGTGCTGGTGAGCCCCCTGCTGATGCAAAGGCTGTATCCCGTCCCCGGTATCGCCGCCTTCCCCACCCATGTGACAGCCTTGGTGGCGGCCAGTGGGGGATTGGGGGTGGTGATCGGCTGTCTCCAGCCGCTGCGCAAATTCATGTCCCGCTCCATCGTCAAACCCGTGCGGCTGATGCAGGATCTCCTGGCCTACGACTTTTACACTGACCGGGTCTATCGATTCTCCATTGTGCGGCTGGTTTCCTCCCTGGCCCAGGCGGCAGACTGGATGGATCGCGTTGTGGTGAGCGGGATGGCCAACGGGGTGGGGCGCCTCTCCCTGGCGTCTGCCGAGGGGCTCAAGCTGGGGGTGAGCGGCGCCTCCCAAACCTACGTGCTGACGGTGGTGGCAGCAGTGGTTCTGTTGCTGCTGGTGGTGTTGGGCCGTGGGGGCTGAAATGACAGCGTCGGCGCCGTCCATCCTTTCCCTGGTGCTCCTGGCGCCCTTGGCGGGCGCTCTGGGGTTGGCCCTGTTGCCGCCTGCTGGTGCGTCCCCTGTCGGGTTGCGGCGCTTCTCCCTGGCGGTGCTGACGGTGCAGTTGCTGCTGATGGTGGCGTTGCTGTTCCGGTTTGACCCCACCACGGGACAGATGCAGTTCCTGGAGCAGGCCGCCTGGCTGGGCACCCTGGGCCTGGACTATCGACTGGGGGTGGACGGCTTGTCCCTGCCCCTCCTGTTGATCAACGGGATCCTGTCCCTGGTGGCGGTGGCCATCTCACCGCTGAGCACACCACGACCGCGCAGCTACTTCGCCCTGCTGTTGCTCATCAGCGGTGCGGTGAACGGCGCCTTTCTGGCCCGGAACCTGCTGCTGTTCTTCCTGTTCTACGAGCTGGAACTCATCCCCCTCTGGCTACTCATCGCCATCTGGGGGGGCGCGCGACGGGCCTATGCGGCCACAAAGTTTCTGATCTTCACGGCGGTGTCCGGCGTGCTGATCCTGGTGGGCTTCCTGGGATTGGCGCTGGCCACCGGCAGCCTGGATTTCAGCATCAACTCCGACCTGAGCCAACAGTTGGGGCTGGGGACCCAGGTGCTGCTCATGGGGGCGCTGCTGGTGGGTTTCGGGATCAAAATTCCCCTGTTCCCTTTCCACAGTTGGCTACCGGATGCCCACACCGAGGCCTCCACCCCCATCTCCGTGCTGTTGGCAGGGGTGCTGCTCAAGCTGGGCACCTATGGCCTGCTGCGCTTCTGCCTGAGCCTCTTCCCCCAGGCCTGGGCGCTGGTGGCCCCAGGTCTGGCCGGCTGGGCCGCAGTGTCGGTGCTGTTTGGCTCCCTGGCCGCCATTGCCCAGACCGACATGAAGCGCATGGTGGCCTATAGCTCCGTGGGCCATATGGGCTACGTGCTCCTGGCGGCGGCTGCCGCCACTCCCATCAGCCTGCTGGGCTCCCTGCTGCAGATGCTGGCCCATGGCCTGATTTCCGGCCTGATGTTCCTGTTGGTGGGGGTGATCTACCAGGCAACGGGCACCCGGGATCTGACGGTGTTGCGGGGCCTGTTGAATCCCCAGCGGGGCCTGCCTCTGACGGGGGGGCTGATGATCCTGGCGGCCATGGCCAGTGCCGGGATTCCGGGCATGGCCGGTTTCGTGGCGGAACTGATGGTGTTTCGCGGCAGCCTGCTCACCTTCCCGCTGGCCACCCTGCTGAGCATGGCGGGCTCCGGCTTGACGGCCGTCTATTTCCTGCTGCTGGTGAACCGGGCCTTCTTTGGCCGCCTGGCCACGGAACCGGACGGGGCGCCACCGGCCCTGCTGCCCCTGGCGGGCCTGACCAAACAAGCACCAGCGGCGGTGCTGGCAGCGGCGGTGGTGCTCATGGGCCTCTGGCCCCAGGGCTTGGCCAATCTGGCCGTGGCCAGCACATCAACCCTGGCCCGGCCCACCAGCGGCCCATCTACCACCATGGCCAGCGCCAATCAAGCAGCAACAAGCGATTTCCTCCTGGAGGACATGGCACATGGCGGCTGACGGTTCTTCCGATTCCCTGTCCCCCCTGTTGCAGCGACTGCTGGGTGGTGTGCCCTTGCTGGAGGAGTCCCCCACTCACGTGCTGGAGGTGGTGGGGGTGCTGGAGAGCTATGGGGAGGTGCTGGATGCCTACAGTCGCAACCTGATCTACCAGGGGGAGCAGCAATTCCTCAATCCCTTCCCCGTATTCCGATTTTTCAACGGTGACCTGAATCTGGATAGATTGTGGCGTCATCTCAACCACGATCGCATTAACTTTGAATATGCGGAGTATTGCCAGAAGGCCATGCTCTGGCATGGCACGGGCGGGTTGGACGCCTTCCTGGAGAGTGAACGCTTTGCCGACATCTGTCGGCAGGTGGCCCGCCTGAAGCAACGCCATGACCCGTTGTTGGGTCTCTTGAGCGCCGTCTTCCCCCAGTTCCTGCCGGAGTTGATCCGCTCAGCCGCCACCACCCATGCCCTGGGGCAATTCTGGCGGGTGATGAGTGACCTGTTCCTGGATTTGGCCCGCGCTCACCGGGAGGGGCGGATCACCTCCGTTGCCAGCATCGTGGAATTTGTGAAGACGGGGCTGGTGGCCGCCGCCGGTTTGCCCATCCGCTACGGGGTGCAGCTCCATGGCGCCACGGTGGCCATCCTGCCGGAGGATGCCCAGCTCACCTTTCTCGTGGACGTGGCGGTTCCCTACGTGGAAGCCGTGTTTCTACGGGGCATGCCCTTCCTGGGCACCCTCTCCTTCAATGCCCAGGCCACGCAAATCCCCCACGATCAGGGACAATTTGCCTACGGGGCCTTGTTTGCAGATCCCCTGCCCACCATGGGGGCCGGCATCCCCCCCAGCCTGCTGATGCAAGACATGTACCGCCATCTGCCTCCGGATCTGGCAACCGCGTATCGGAGCCAGGGTCGGGGCGTGGTGGACATCCACGTGAAAATCTGCATGAGCTTCCAGAAAGCCATGTTCTGCGTCACCAACGGGGCCATCAACGGCACCATGCCCCATCCCCTGGGCGATCCGGACCCCCAGCACCAGGGCGCCAACCGGGACCACTGCATGGGGTGGCTGGAGCGCCTGCGCCAAGCCCAACTCACGGCACTGGCTGCCAGCGGTCCCGAGACAATCCGCACCGCCGGTCACCATTGAACCCATGGACAGATCGCCATCCCTTGACCCCGTCTGGAGCCAGCGGCAACGCCCCCCTCGGCTGGAGCGCCGCCTCGCCTTTGCCGGCTACCCACAGGTGCGGGACTTCCTTGAGAAGCTGGAGCGCCTCTGTGGGCAACGTCAGCGGTATCCCGATCTCAGCTTTGGACATACCTACGTGAACTTGACCCTCTACCCGGAACAGGACGCCACCGACGTGGGCAAGGCCGAGGAAGAGTTTGCCCGGGAGATTGACGGGTTGCTGTAGGGTGTGGTGAGAACGCCCATACCCGCTTTGTGTGGAGGCAACCGACCATGCTGACCCGGTTGGAAGTGGACGGCTTCAAAAACCTGGTGAATTTTTCCCTGGATTTCGGGCCATACACCTGCATCGCTGGCCCTAACGGAGCAGGCAAGTCGAATATCTTCGACGCTATTCGCTTTCTGTCTTTACTCACCGACCATACCATCAACGAGGCGGCGCTGCAAATACGGAATGCAGGTGAAGAGACAGGAAATATACAGGATTTGTTTTTCTTTGATATTAAGGAAAGTGATCTTCGCATGCGATTTTTGGCACAGATGATTGTCGGTAAGAACGTACGAGATGATTTTGGTCGTGAAGCCGAAGCGTCGTCCTCATTTTTACAGTACGAAATTGTTTTTCGGTATGCGGAGCCTTCTCTCAAAACCGGTTTTTTGGGCGGATTACTATTGGAAAAAGAGAGCCTAGACTATATTACCCAAGGTGAAGCAATCCGCCGCTTAAAGTTTCCAAACAGAAAAAAGAAATTCCTGGATAGTGTAGTATACAATAATCGTAGGGGTGCTGGATTTATTTCAACCAAACTGGATCCCCAAACCGGGCAAGCGGCTATCTCTGTCCACCAGGATGGAGGCTCAAGAGGCCGGGAACGACCGTCGCCCGCGACAATGGCTACGAAGACCATCATTGGCACAGAAAACACCTCGTTCACCCCCACCATCCTGGCAGCACGTAACGAGATGCAGAGTTGGCGTATTCTAGCCCTCGATCCAGCCGCCATGCGTCGTCCAGACCACTCCACACAATTGCCCGGAATTGCCGCCAACGGAGCCCACATCCCAGCAACATTACGGCATCTTGCTCATACATTGGCTCAAGACGACCCTGAATATGATGTGTATGCACAGGTGTCGAGTCGTTTATCGGAGCTGGTGCCAGTGCAAAGCGTGAGCGTTGACGAAGACAAGCAGCGCCAACGACTGGCATTGGAGATTATGGAACGTTCGAAATTGAAACTCCAGGCCAACTCCATATCAGATGGTACACTGCGGTTCCTGGCATTGGTGGCGCTTTCCGAAACCGTCAACGAAAGCATGGTCCTCTGCATGGAAGAACCAGAAAACGGGATTCATCCGGCAAAGCTTAACGCCATGAACCGATTGCTACATGAGATAGCCGTGGATCCAGAGGAAGCCGTAGCTCCCGACAATCCTCTGCGGCAAGTAATTGTAGCAACCCACTCACCGTATTTCGTGCAACTTCAAAACAAAAATGATTTGGTCTTGGCCAAAAATCCGGCAGTGAGAAGTGCTGCGGGAAACGCCGTCTTCCCCCTAAAGTGCTGCTCCTTGAGGGGTTCCTGGCGTGATCGAAGCGGCAATGATCGAGAGCGAAAATCTTCAGGGGTAGGACTGCTGGACTTGCAATCCTACATAGCGCCCCCAGAATATGTACAACTAGGTCTTCCTACAACTTTTGAGGAGATGAAATAATGATGGTCCGATTCTTATTAATCTGTGAGGGATCGTCCGATAGTGCGCTAGTGCGTCACATTCGGGCGTTACTGATTAAGCATGGCGCTACAGAGGCAGACAGTAGTTTCTACCACCCTGGAAGTCCTTTGCCCGAGAAAGTGAAGCAAGGCTTGGAGCTATCCGATTCGCCAGACCTGCTTTTCATTCATCGCGATGCGGATGATGATCATAATACTGCTATCGCAGGTCCTGAGAAGCGTTACGAAGAAATTGTGCGTGCCGTGCAGTCAACCAGTCACAGCGACCGATACGTGGGGATCGTTCCCGTCCACATGACCGAAGCCTGGCTACTGGTCAATCCGTCCGAAATACGTCGTGTAGCTGGCAAGCCTAAGGCACCTCTGAATAAGTCCATAAAGATTGACCATACAAGATGTTACATTATGATTAGTGGGATATATCTCTTAAAAGTGGCCAATCGTCGTTAAAAGTGGTACTGAATGGTCAGCTTTTTCCCTGATTGACGGCAATCAGAATGCGCTCCGCGAAACTGTCCCGCGGCTCGAAAACACCGGTGTCGTCAGCGAAGGGGCAGAACACAATGCGCACCAGGAACCGTTCCAGGTCATGGCCACCGTGTCCCGCTTGTCCAGGTCGTAGAAGTGGAAGGTCCGGAAGTCGCTCACCAGGATGTAGCGGGGGCGCTCCCGCCCCGGCAGTGCATCGCAATAGTCTCCGGCCTGGGCATAGGCAGCGCTCAGGTCCCGACCGGCGTTTTCTGCTCAACGATGAGTACCCCCGGCCAGAACAGGTCAATAAAGCCCGAGCGGTTGTCCAGCTTGGCCATGTGGGCCTCGTAGCGGGCCACAACAGTGCGCCGCTTGACACCGAACACTTTGAAGAAGTCGTTGTAGAAGCTCTGGGTCTCCCCCTTCTCGTAGGTGGCGTCTTCCCACTCCTTGACAAATGCGGCGGCGCGGGCGCGCATTTCGTTCCAGGAGAGACGCATCACAGGCCCCCAAGCAGAGCAGCTTTCCTTGGCGGTGGAATCTGCAGATCCGCCTGCCTATCAGCCCTCCAGACAGTGATAAAAACGATGATCAAGCCTAACCTCCGCTGCTCATTTCGGGTAGGGACCAAGGAATCTTACCCCGTTAAAATGAATCAAATGAGAGGGTGCATCAGCCACCCATACCTCAGTTTCCCAGGCGATTTCCCTAAGGTAGCGTCCCATGGTGGCCCGGTTGAGAAAGGCGGTCACATAGACCAGCCCAGCCGTTGATCCGGCAAACAGCTCAGCCAGTTCGGTGTGTCTTTTCCCATCAACCGGCCCGTGGCTGGTGACAGACTCCACCAAAAGCAACCAGTTTTTTGCGGTGTAGTGGAACACCACATCAGGCATTTTACTGTGGAAATCCACGTAGACGCCCAGCTTAGCCAGAAGCGTGTCGTCAAAATAAGCCCACTTGTCTCCCGTGTCACCTGCATAGACCAACACACAATCCGGGGCGAAGCGGGGGGCGAAGTCTTCGATGACGGCCCGGATCAATACGCTGTGCTCACCAGGGCTAAAGGTGATGACTTTGCCCGGTGCAATTTGAACTGGGATGCGATTCTGCTCCCGTTCCTTGGCGTAACGAACAACCAGTGTTTCGCGCTGAGCCAGATAGGCGGCGAGGTTGTCATTCCATGATGAGGTGTCGAATTTACAAAGCAAGTTCAGTATTGCAGGTTCGATCTGATAGACCGTCCTCGGACTATTCACTGGACGGTCCGGTTTGTCTGGATTACACAGGACCAAGCCAGCGTCACGAAATTGGTGCATGGACTGGCGGCGGAATGTCTCGCGGCTATTAGGAGCATAGTCCTTGCCATAATGCTTTCGTGCCCAATTCATGATTGGGGTGATCCCCATCAGTGGGTTTTCTGCGTCAGCCCATGTTTTCGCCGGTGTGAGGTTCAGCAGGGCCAGTAGGCAGAGGGCAGAACGCTCATTCTGTTGCGCGGGAGGCAGGCCCAGAGATTTGAGAATCTCCTGTGCAGCGTCTATGGCAGTTGTCCTGTGGTTCATTTGGCCAAGGTGTCCAGCTTGGTGTCCATCTGGTCTTGCGTGAGCGTTCCTTGCTCCATGGCCCACGTGCCAAGTTGGATCAGTATGTCACGGCTCGGATACGGCATCAGCTTGAGGTCGGTTGCATTCACCTGGGTATGGCCATTGAAGCGCCGGAAATGCTCATCCACTGCGGTGGTGTTCAAGAACAAGGCCAACCCACGGGCCAGTGCTTCGGGCAAGCCGTGCTTGTCCTCGTGAAGCAGGTTGATATGGTTCTCAAAGCCCAGGACGGAATGGTGTCCAAAGGCAGCAGGATCCACCACGCTGGCCACCACACGGTGCTTTTCTTCTTTTGATGAAAAGCGCCGCACTGCGCAATAAAACCCACTTGGATACAGCCACTTCTCCGTCTGATGGTTGTGCATGATCGCGTTCGGCTTTTTGAAGTCAGCCATGGGCCACACTGTCCCGGTCATGCGCAAGTGGTTAGGATAGATCAGGGGTACGGTGCCCTCCTCAGGCATGGGTCGCAGGTGTGCTTTCATGCGGAAATCAACCACTGGCCCGGTGGAGACCTTGACACCAAGATCAGCCAGGGAGTAGCTCACGGCGGGCAATCGCTCGATGGCGGTCTTTTCTGGCGTTGTGGGAACATGGATCAGCCGTTCAGGGACATCAGGAAGCACAATCCGCTCGAACGGGTGTTCATGGATGGCGAAGTCGGCAAAAGTGTCATCGGTGGAGGTGGAAACCGTCACCGGCTTCTGTTGGCCACCCCGCTCCAGGCGGATGATGATGGTTTCCTGCAGCACCTGATCGCCCTTGAACGGCTTATTGCGGGACGCGAACAGGTGCATGTGGCGGATTGCCGCCCGGGCCAGGATAAAATCACGAAATGGCCGGTAGTAGGGTCCGTTGCAGAAGCTGCGGGGGGTGATGGCCACGATCTGTCCACCCGGCGCGGCCTCGGCCACAGCCAGGGCCACAAAGGCGGAATAGAGATTGACCGTCTCGATGCCGACACGGCGCAGGGCCAATCGGTGGGCTGAGTGGCTGCTGATCTTCTTGTAAGGAGGATTGAGAATCACATGGGTGTAGCCTCGATTCCGTAAGCCTCGGGCAGTGGCCAGTTGGATGTAATCGCCCGCGATGATGCGGGATGTGGCGCGGCTGTATCTGGCCATGTGCCGTGCAAGGTGGTCCCGCAAGTGATCGTCCATCTCGTAGGCCGTTGCCTCCAGGGACGCAAAGCTAAAGCCACCCATCACCCAGCGGTCGAGAAAGGCACAGGACAACGCCCCCATGCCCGCACCCGCATCCAACAGACGGCAAGTCTGCAGGGGACTGGGTGGAAAGAGGGATGCCATGAAGCGGGCCACGCTTGCTGGCGTCATGAACTGGCCAAATTCGGCCTTGCGCTTCCGCGTGATGGTGAACGCCTTCTCCCGGTGCATGACGCCTGCAATGTCGAGTTGGAGCATTCAAAGTTCCAGTCGAGGCAACACCATAGTACCTATGTTCTTGCAAGAGGATCGTGCGAGGCGCATTCTAACAGCGAGTGTTTCAGGGCAGGGGGACAGGCCAATGGATTAGGTTGCCATAGCCTTTTGGGCATCGTGGGATAGACTAATGGCATTGGCCTGTCCGGCATCACGAACTTGTCTCTCCAATGGACAGCCTATAGCCTCACATTTTGGTAGTGCTGCAGGAGGAGACAGACATGGAAAAATCCCTGTACCTCGCCAACCCCTATGGGTTTTCAGCACAGCAGAAGGCCGGGCCGTTGCGAGAGCTCAAGGCGGCGCTTGAAGCGGTGGGCGCCGTGGTTTGGGAGCCTTTTGAACGCAGCAACTCTGCGGATTTGAGCGCGCCCGGGTGGGCCTATCGGGTGGGCCAGGCGGATCGGCGCGACGTGCGGGATGCAGACGGAATATTTGCAGTGGTGAACGGCTGCCCTCCGGACGAAGGGGTCATGGTGGAGTTGGGCATGGCCATTGCCTGGGGCAAACCCACCTTCTTGTTCCGGGATAATTGCCGTCGCTGCACGGACAGCGAAAGCTACCCGCTGAACCTGATGGTGTTCAGCGGTCTGCCCCGGCAGGGCTGGGAAGATTTCTGGTACGCCTCGGCTGAGGAGATTTCTGCGCCGGGTAAGGCGCTAATGCGCTGGCTGGCTGGGGAGACAGTCCACAGTGCCTGCTGAAGGTGGGAACGGAATCGGAGCGGCGGGATTTGAACCCACGACCCCCACTACCCCAAAGTGGTGCGCTACCAAGCTGCGCTACGCCCCGTCAACGCTTTAGTGTATCAGAGATCAGGATCAAGAGGCAAGTCAGTCCTCTGTAACCGGCGGCGGGCGCGGTTTTTGCTGTTGAAGTTGCGCAGGAGGCGGCGCACCAGGCGATCCCGGTGCTCCCTGCTGTAGCCCCGTAACCCTTGCTGACGGGCCAGTTGGCGCAGTTGCACCATGGTCATGGCCCCCAGCATCAACTCCGGATCCCACTGCCACTGCCGGTTACGGAGCCTCAGACGCTCCCCCTTGGTGATGTCCAGGTTCTCCAGGGCGGTGTTGGCCAGCCATTCAGGCACCAGCACCAGCACCACCGCCAGCAGGGCATAGAACTCCACCAGACCCTTGGGAAGGGGATGAAGCGGCCGTTGAGGATCGTCAAGATCCTCCTGATCATCATCGGGATCAAACACCTCCTGATGGGGATCTTGCGGCGTGCTTCCGTTCAAGGATTCGGAAGAGGAGGGATGGCTTCAGGATGGCACAAATCGGCGCTCCTGGGGAGGTCCCACAGCCCAGGTCCAGGGCTATCCATAACCGTTAGCTAACGTTGACTGCCTACACTGCCCCCGTCCGCAGGTGTGGGCTGGTGAAAGTTGGTATCAACGGCTTTGGCCGCATCGGGCGGCTGGTGTTCCGCGCCCTCCGGGAGCGGGCCGGTATGGAGGTGGTGCATCTCAACGAACCCGCTGGTCATGCTGCCGCCATGGGGCATTTGCTGGAATTCGACTCGGTCCATGGCCGCTGGCGGGAAGCCGTCGACGTAGAAGGGGAGGCCCTGCGCGTTGGCGGGCAACGGATCACCTGCTCCCACAGCGAGGACTACACCGCAGTGGACTGGCGGGGCGCGGGGGTGGAGACGGTGCTGGAGTGCAGTGGCCGCTTCAGGACGGTGGCCGCACTGGCGCCCTACATCCAGCAATGTGGGATGGAACGGGTGATTGTGGCCTGCCCCGTGAAGGGGGAGGAGGTGCTCAACGTGGTCTACGGGGTCAACCACCAGCAGATTGACCCCACACGGCACCGGCTACTGACGGCCGCCTCCTGCACCACCAACTGTCTGGCGCCCATGGTGAAGGTGGTCCATGAAGCCTTCGGCATTGTCCATGGCTCCATGACCACCATCCATAACCTCACCAACACCCAAACACCGGTGGATGGATACCGGGGGGACCTGCGCCGCTGCCGCGCCGCGGGAGAATCCCTGATCCCCACCACCACGGGCTCCGCCAAGGCCATCGCCATGATCTTCCCCGAGTTGAAGGGCAAGCTCAACGGCCATGCCGTGCGGGTTGCATTGCTCAATGCCTCCCTCACGGATGCGGTATTCGAGTTGGCGCGCCCCACCAGCGCCGAGGCGGTGAACGACGCCTTCCGCCAGGCGGCGGCGGGATCGTTGCAAGGCATCCTGGGCTACGAGGAGCGGCCCCTGGTGTCCGTGGATTACCGACACGACAATCGCTCCTGCATCATCGACGGCCCCTCAACCCTGGTGGTGGACGGCACCCACCTGAAGGTGTACGGCTGGTACGACAACGAATGGGGCTACTCCTGCCGCATGGCGGATCTGGCCTGTGCCGTTGGACGCTTGACAGGGCACTGAACAGGAGCCAGTCATGAATCAATCCTTGCGGGCGCCGGGGCACCTGCTGCGCCAATACATGGTGGTGACCGCCGCCTATTGGGCCTTCACCCTCAGTGACGGCGCCCTGCGCATGTTGGTGATCTTCCACTTCCATGGGCTGGGCTACAGCACCTTGGACATTGCCCTGCTGTTCATTTTTTATGAGTTCTTCGGGGTGCTCACCAACCTGGCGGGGGGCTGGATCGGGGCCCGCTACGGCTTGCGGCTCACCCTCTGGAGTGGCCTGCTGCTGCAGGTTGTGGCCTTGCTGATGCTGGTGCCGGTGGCGGAGGGTTGGCCCAAGTTGTTATCGGTGGTCTACGTGATGGCGGCCCAGGCCCTCAGCGGCATCGCCAAGGATCTCAGCAAGATGAGCGCCAAGAGCGCCATCAAAACCGTGGTGCCGGTGGAAGCAGGCCAGGAGCAACAAGGGGAGCATCGGTTGTTCCGTTGGGTGGCCGTCCTGACGGGTTCCAAGAACGCTCTCAAGGGGGTGGGCTTTTTCCTGGGGGGCGCCGCCCTCTTCTGGCTGGGGTTTGCCGGTTCGGTGAGCGCCATGGCGGTGGGCCTGGTGCTGGCCTGGCTGCTGACCCTGTCGTTGCCGTCGGCCATGGGCAAGATGAAGCAGAAACCGGCCTTCGCGGCCATGTTCTCCAAATCCCGCGGCATCAACGTGCTGTCGTTGGCCCGGTTTTTCCTGTTTGGCGCCCGGGACGTGTGGTTTGTGGTGGCCCTGCCGGTGTTCCTGGAGATGACCATGGACTGGAATTTCTGGCAGGTGGGGGGCTTCATGGGGCTCTGGGTGGTGGGCTACGGCCTGGTTCAGGCCATGGCCCCCAGCCTGCGGCGCCTCTGGGGGCAACGCCAGGCCCCGGGACCTGGGGCCGTGCAGTTCTGGGCGGCGATACTCATGGTGATTCCCGCCCTGATGGCGGTGGCCCTCTGGCGCAGCACAGTGCCGGGGACCATGGTTCAGGGCGGCACCGCGGTGATCCTGGGGCTGGCCGTCTTTGGCCTGGTGTTTGCCATGAATTCCTCCATCCACTCCTACATGGTGCTGGCCTATACGGAAGCGGAGGACGTGAGCCTCAACGTGGGCTTCTATTACATGGCCAACGCCGGGGGGCGCCTCCTGGGCACCGTACTGTCCGGCCTGGTGTTCCAGTTGGCGGGTGGGGGCGCCGGGGGCATGGTGGCGTGCCTGTGGGGTTCGGCCCTGCTGGTGGCTCTCTCCTGCGGTGCCAGCCTCTGGCTGCCCCGCCCCAGGCCCTCAGCAGCTTAAGCTCTGGAGCGATGCTTAATCTTGTCAAGCAAAAGCGCTCTATGGTAGAATTTTTTGGGACTGATGTCGCACAGCGCCGAAACCCTGCAACCCCCTGTTGGACACATTGCCGTGAATTCTCCTGGTAAAGCGCGAAACGTCACTGTTTGGACTCGCTATTGGCCAAAGTGGCCAATCGTTGTTTGGCTGATTCTTATCACCATTCTGATTGGCATCTTCTCAGGGAAGAGCGCCGACGAAATTATCAGTCTCTTTAATAGAGGGTGGGGCTATGCTATTGGTGAATTTGCATTAATTCTTATCCCATCGTTTGTGCTGGCTGCTGCCCTCAGCCGACAGCAAATCGGCGTTCCAGAAGTTCTCTCGGTGGGTCTCTCACCAGCGATGGGTGCCGGCATGATTTGCCCTGATACTGCCTATGCGGCACTATCACCCATGAACAAGCAGCGCAAGCTGTCACTCGCTTTCAGCGCCTATGCTGGTTTCAAGCTACTTTTCCCCGCCGGGCCACTGATTATTGCAACAAGTCTTGGCGTTACTGATGGCAAGCTGTTGGGGCTTTGCATCTTAATCTTTTTACCGGTCTGGGTTGCCAGCCTCCTCTATGCTCGCGCCATTGAAGCACGAATTTCCACGGAAGAAACTTCTATTCCTGTAGAAAGTCGTACAGAAAGCAATGTGAGCCTCAATAGAGGCAAAGGAAGATCCAAGGTTTTCTCCCTGGTTCAGATGTGGCCCCTTGCTCTTCTGGCAATGCTTTTGGCTGCAGGAATTTTCTTCGATTTCAGCTTCAATTCCTGGATTGACTTTGCCACTAATCCCAAAGGAGCTTTGTTGATAGCAGCAGCAATTGCGTTGTCGATGGTCTCACAACGAGAGCGCTCAGCATGTATTGAAAGTGGGATCCGTCAGGCTGCGTCACTTCTATTGATTATCGGAGCTGCCAGTGCTTTCAGCGCCTTTCTAACCGATATTATTCCGGTCACAGTGCTAATGAGTATTTCCAAGGGTAACTTTATCCTTCTGACCCTTTTCAGCCTGGCAGCAATGTTTAAACTTCTGCAAGGCTCCAGTATGGCTACCTTTGCAGCCGTTGGACCTGTTGCAGCTCCAATCGTCGCTAATTCCGGCGTCTCGCCCACTTTAGCAGTCATTGCAATTTGTCTTGGCTCTTTTGTTGCAATTTTACCCAATGACAGTTTCTACTGGCTGGTCCGCAATAATGCACTCACACACCGCTCTCAGATAAAGTCAATCGTAATTCTTGGTGTCGGATCAGTGTTGCAAGCCATTGTTGGTTTTGCAGCGCTTTTAGGAATCAGCATGATGAGCTTGGCTTAAGGCGGCAGGACCCTTCTTCTGCTCCAGGTCCGGAAGCTGGCTGGCCATGGCCTGGAACCACTCCATGATGGTGGTGAGTTGCTGGGGGGCGGGCAGGGATCCCAGACCCCGGGCGACCACCTTGGCCGTGACCGCCCCGGCCTGGTAGATCAGACGGCCGTGCAGATGCTGGGGCAAGCCCTGGCGCAGACGGCGGAAGGCCGGTTCCTGCAGGGGTGTGTCCAGAATGATGTTGGCCTTCTCCGGGCGGATGCGGGAGACGCCACAGCGCTTGGCCAGGAGCTTCAGTTCCATGAGTTGCAGCAGGGTCTGCACCGGAGCAGGCAGGGGGCCGTAGCGATCACTCCATGCCGCCGCCAACGCCAGCAATTCTTCCGGGCTACGGCAATTGGCGGCGGCGCGGTAGGCGGCCATCTTTTCGTTGCCGTCGGCAATCCAGACCCCGGGGAGGAAGGCCGGCACCCGCAGATCCACCTGGGTGTCCTCCACTTGGGGGATGTCCTGCCCACGGATTTCCGCCAGGCACTCCTGGAGCATATCCATGTAAAGGTCAAAGCCGATGGCCTCCATCTGGCCCGATTGCTCCATCCCCAGCAAATTTCCCACCCCACGGATTTCCATGTCCCGCATGGCCAACTGGTAACCGCTACCCAACTGGGCAAATTCCTGAATGGCCCGCAGACGGGAGCGGGCCGCGGGGGTGAGCTTTTCTTCATTGGGGTAGAAGAGCCAGGCGTGGGCCTGCACACCGCTGCGGCCCACCCGTCCCCGCAACTGATAAAGCTGGGCCAGGCCGAAACGATGGGCGTCTTCCACCAGAATGGTGTTCACCCGGGGGATATCCAGACCGGATTCCACAATGGTGGTGCAGACCAACAGGTCCGCCTCCCCGTCATTAAACGCCAGCATGGTGGCCTCCAACCGGCCTTCATCCATCTGCCCATGGGCCACCAGCAGCCTCAGGCCAGGGGCCATGCGCTGCAGCTTTGCCGCCACGTCGCCGATGCCCTCCACCCGGGGCACCACGTAGAAGATCTGCCCGCCCCGGTCCAGCTCCTGGCGCATGGCGCTGCGCACCACTTCGTCGTCCATGGGCAGCAGGTGGGTTTTGATGGGGCGACGCAAGGGGGGCGGGGTGGTGATGAGGCTCATCTCCCGCATGGAGGACAGGCTCATGTACAGGGTGCGGGGGATGGGGGTGGCGCTGAGGGTGAGCACGTCCACAGCCTTGCGCAGGGTTTTGAGCTTCTCCTTCTGCTTGACGCCAAACCGCTGCTCCTCGTCCACCACCACCAGCCCCAGGTCCTTGAACACCGTGCCCTTGCCCAGCAGTTGATGGGTACCCACCACCACGTCCAGGGTGCCGTCCGCCAACTGCCGGAGCAGTTCACGACGTTCCGTGGTCGTGCGGAACCGATTCAGGAGACCCACCTTGACGGGGTAGGGGGCAAAGCGGTCCCGGATGGTGCGCCAGTGCTGCTGGGCCAGCACCGTGGTGGGGGCCAGCAGGGCGCATTGCTTCCCGTTCGTAACGCACTTGAAAATGCCCCGCACCGCCACCTCGGTTTTGCCGAACCCCACGTCCCCGCAGACGAGGCGGTCCATGGGGCGCGGCGCCTCCATATCCTGCTTCATGTCTGCAATGGCTTTGAGTTGGTCCGGGGTGGGGTCATAGGGGAACGACCCTTCCAGATCCGCCTGCCATGGCCCGTCGGTGGCGAAGGCATGACCACGGGCTTCGTGGCGCTCGGCATAGAGCTTCACCAAATCCATGGCCACCTTGGCCACCGCCTTGCGGGCCCGTTCCTTGGCTTTTTTCCAGGCGCTGCCACCCATGCGGTTCAACTGGGGGGGCTGCTCACTGCTGGCCCGATAGCGGCCCAGACTGCCCAGTTGGTCCGCAGCCACCCGTAGCAGGCCGTCGGTGTACTGCACCACCAGGTAATCCCGTGGCTCACCACTGAGGCTGAGCTTTTCCAGTTTCAGGAAGCGGCCGATGCCGTGGAGGCGATGCACCACGTGGTCCCCCGGCTGAAGCTTGTAGGGATCCACCGTGCGACTGGCGGCCCGCTTGCGGCGGCGCACGTAGCCACTGGTGGCCAAGGACTGCTGGCCAAACATCTCCCGGTCGGTGAGCAGCATCACTTTCCAGGCCGGCAGGGCCACCCCCTCCAGCTCAGCCAACCCTTTGGCCTTCAACACCACGGGCGTGTCTTGAGCCAGCAGTTGGGCAATGGCAGGGCGGTCCTGGGCGTTGGGCACGAAGCGGGTGACGGCATCGTGCTCCTCCAGCAGGGCCACGGTGCGGGACGGCTGGGCGGAGAGGAGCCACAGGTGGGTGTGCTGCCGCTGCTGGTCCCGCACCAGCGTGCCCAACTTGCCGAACTGGTTGGGGAGACAGGGCACGGGCCGGGCGCCGAGGGACACGTGATGGGGATGGTTGTCCGCTGTGTCCAGTTCCGCCAGATCGAACCCCTCCCGGCGATCCACCTGCTCCAGGCACACGGTCATGGGCCAATGCATGGCGCCCCGCATTAAGGCCGCTGCCGCCGGGTCCATCTCGGCGTGAAGGTCCTCAAGGTGGCTGGCGGCATGGTTCACCCACTGCTGGCCATGGGCCAGACAACTGCGCCGTTCGTCCACCACCACCAGCCCATGGCCGGGCATGTAGTCCAACAGGGTGGCGGGCTGAGGGAAGGCAGTTCCCAACAGCCGCCGCAACCCTTTGGGTGTCTCACCGTCCCGCAGGGACGCCAGCGCCTGATCCCCCACCAGGGCCTGTAGCCCTGCCGGGATGGTGGTGGTCCGCAAGGCCTGGGCAATGAGGGGATCGTAGCCCCTGGGGGTGAGCCAGAGCTGCTCAACGGTGTCCAGGGACCGTTGGCTGGCTGGATCAAACTCCCGCAGTTTCTCCAGATCGTCGCCAAAGAACTCCAGTCGCACCGGCAACTCCGCGCTGACAGGATACACGTCCACAATGTCCCCCCGTCGGCTCCAGGTGCCCTCCTGCTCCACGGTGTTGACCCGTTCGTAGCCCAGTTGACCCAGGCGCCGGGCCAGGGTGGTCAGGTCTGTGGCGTTACCGCGCTCCATGGTGAGGCAACTGGCCTGCAGCACCGCTTTGGGGGGCAGGTGGGGTTGCAGAGCCCGCTCACTGGCCACCACCACCAACGGCTCCTGCTCCCTCAGCAGTTCCGCAAGCACCTGAAGCTGGCCGTAGGTGATCTCGCTGGTGGGATCCAGGCCCTCGTAGGGGGTGGCTTCACTGGTGGGATAGAACAAGACCCTGGGCCAGCCCATGGTGTCCAGCAGTGCGGCCCAGCGCCCCGCTTCCTCGACGGTGGGGGTGATCACCAACAGAGAACGCCCCTGCTGCCGGGCCAGGGCACTGGTGATCAAGGCCCGGGCTACGCGGGCGCCACCACGGAGACACAGCCGTTGTCCCTGTTGTTGCCCCCGGCGGGTACGCTGCGCCAAGTCAACGGTCAATGCAGCCTGTTGAAGCTGATGCACCAGGGAGCCAAGGGGCATGGAACGTGGAATTACACAACCGCACCGATTCTGGCAAACCTTCCCGGTCAAGCTCGCAAGGCATAGCCAAGAGGATCTTCCTTTAGGAAAAGCTCCCAGGGACTCGGTGGGAGCTTGTTGTGTCCTCTTGTGCCTCGTGTGAGGAGTGCCGAGTCACCTCATCCCCAATTATGCACACCGGAAGGCCGTCCGTGCCGTGGCTGGGGGGTGATCCGTGATTTTATGTCGAAAACTTCAGAATTGGCGGCAACGGCCGCCTCACCCCATCCCCCGGGAAGTGGGTAAGCTTTGTGGTAGCACGCAGTACAAGGGCTTGATGGAACCAGGCCACTCCGGGACAGACTCACCCTACGTACGGCTCGGCGTCGCCGATGACGCCAGTTTTGATGCCGTTCATGCAGCAAAGACTGAGAAATTGGCGGCCTGTGGGGACGACCCCCAGGCCAGGGCCCGCATTGAGGCGGACTATGACGCTGTTCTCATGGATCGGCTGAAGCAGCGCCAAGCGGGGAAGATCAGCCAGGGGGCTATCTCCGCCTCCCAGCAGGAAGCCAAGGCAGCCTCCCCCTTGCGGCAACTCAAGCTGCCAGCCCTCCCCCAGCTTCCCATGGGGCGTACCGCCAGCCCTCGGTCACGGCCCGCCCTATCCATGGAGGCGCCCCGGTTTGCCTTGGCCGAGAGGCAGTTGCTGTGGCTGCCCCTGGTGGTCCATGGCGGGCTGCTGGCCTGGGTGGTGATGTTCAGCCCCCCATCCGGAACCCTCTCCCTGATCCTGGCCCTGGGCACAGGGACCACCATCCTCAACCTGCTGTGGCGCCACGGGCGTTTTTTCAAGGCGGCCTTCTGGGGATTTGCCGGGTTGGCCGTGGGATTGGGCATGGGCGCGCTGCTGACCCAGCCACTGGCGGTGACGTCACCGTTGCAGGAGGTGCAGATCAGCAGCACGCTGGCCCTGGTGGTGCAGTTGGTGCTGGCTCTCACCGTGGCTTGACGGCGCCAGCGCTCAGGCCGTGGATCACCTCCTGGAGATCAGCGGCACGGAAGTGGTACACCTCCCCACAGAAGTGGCAAGTCATCTCCGCACCGCCATCCTGAACAATTATCTCCTCCAGTTCCTGGATACCCAGTAGTTGCAGGGCGGTGCGGCAGCGGGATGCCGTGCATGGGCAGTGGAAACGCACAGGCTGGGGCGCTGCGAGGGGTTGGGGATCCAGGGCACCAAAGAGGGACTGGAGAAGGGCGGCCATGTTACCCCGGTGGGCCTCCAATTGCCGACTGAAGCCCTTCACGGCAGCACACTGACGCTCCAGAAGGTCCACCAACGCCGGCTCGTTGGCAGCCTTGGGCAACACCTGCACCAGCAGGCCACCACTGCAGCGGATACCTTTGCGGGTAATGCGTTCTCCTACGAACACTGCCGAGGGGGTCTGCTCCGAATGCAACAGATAGGCGGCCAGGTCGTCTCCAATGCCCCCACTCACCAACTCCACGGTGCTCTGCAGCGGATCCCCCAGACCTTCGTCCCGGGTGACCTGGAGATGCCCCTTACCCACGGCACCGGCCAGATCAAACCGTCCCCCGGGCGCCAACGCCAACTCCAGGTTGGGCACCGCCACGTAACCCCGCACGCCGCCGTCGCGACCGGCATCCACGGTGAGGCCACCCAGGGGGCCGTCACACTGAAGACTCAAGCTGACCCGCGCCCGATGGGTCTTCATGCTGCTGGCCAGCAGCAACCCTCCGGCCATGGCCCGCCCCAGCAACGTGGTGGTGAGGTAGGACAGGCCATGGCGACGGCAGGCATAGCGGGTGGAGACCGTGGTTTCCACCGCCACCATGCGGATGCCACCCTCGGCAGCCACGGCGCGAAGAATCTGATCGGCCACGGCAGCAGTGGATCGACACAGGCTTGATGGTAACTGGCTGTCCCCCCCTAACAGGGCTCCAGTCCCCCGTCCTGGAGTCGCCAGCACCGGGGCTGGAGGGGAGCGAACAGCTTGGGCTCGTGGGTCACCACCAGCAGCACCCGCCCTGTGCGGAGTTGGCCCAGCAGCGCCAGCAGGCTGTCCCGCACAGACCAGTCCAGGCCGGCGGTGGGCTCATCCAGCAGCAGCACCTGGGGATCCCGCAGCAACTGCACCGCCAGGGCCAAACGCCGCTGTTGGCCGCCACTCAGGCGCTCCGGGGGCTGTTGGGGGGGAACGTGGTTCAGCCCCACCTGGGTCAAGACAGCGCCAAGACGTTCCTCCGTCAGGCGCCGTTGACCCAGTTGCAGTTCCTGGCGTACGGTGAGGCCAAGGAAATGCCGTTCAGGAAACTGAAACACCAGACCACAACGTCGATGTCGCTGCCGTCGGCCCATGGGATCCCCCTGCCAGCAGATGCGCCCCTGACCCGGTTGAATCAGTCCCGCCACCAACTCCAGCAAGGTGCTCTTCCCGGCGCCACTGGGGCCCGCCACCACGGCGGTCTCCCCCGGGTGTACCGCCATGGACACCTGCCTCAACAGGGGGCGGGGAACTGTTGCCGGGTGATAGGACACCTGTTCCAGACTGAGCACGGTCGCCAACGGCCCTGCTGAACAGCCAACCATCATGGCCCAGGATGGAACCCCTTGGCCATATCCCATGGACGTGCGTTTTCGTGAATTCGATCCCTTCAACTGCTGGATCTGGGTCCGCCTGGCGGAACCGCTCACCGAGGCGGAAAAGCCCTATCTAACAGAGGTGTTCGACAGTTGGTACTATCTGGGCAAACTGGGCAGCTTCAATGCCGAGAACCTGCAAGTCCACGAGGAGGGAGCGGACATCAGTTGGATGCACTACATCCAGGAGCAGGCGGATACCAATTTAGCGGCGGTGATGCACAACATGGGTGACTTGGAAACCCAAGCGGCATGGTGTCGCATCTGGGTGGACCTGGGCACCAGCGATGCCCTGGCCCTGGACGTGCTGATCAATGCCCTGAGAACCCTGGATCAGGACGTGGTGCGGGTGGAAGAAGTGGTGATCGGCGGCATCAACAGCGACTGGCCCGTGGAGGAGCCTCCCGAGGGCTTTATTGCCGATGGGCAGCCATGGCCCCGTTAGGGGATCCAGGTCAGCTTGAGGGGACCATGCAATATCACGGCGATGACCAACTGAAGAAAGATGTCCAATCTGAACCCTGGAAAGAGGGATGTCATTAAGTTGTGGCATCCTGCTTAATAAGCAGATTGGAGGCAAGATGAAAAGGGATTGTTTTGGCTGGATGCTGGACGGGATCGGTCGTTCCAGGTTGTTGACCCCTGATCAAGAGGTGAGCCTGGGCCGCAGGGTTCGCGCCTGGATGGACTACCCTGATGGCCCTGACAAGGCCCCTGCCGGAGTGTCCAAGGCGGGTCTCCGTGCTCGGGGAGAGATGATTCTCTCTAATCTGCGCTTGGTGGTTCACCTGGCCAAAAAATACCGAACCCGAGGCCTGCCCTTGGAAGATCTGGTGCAGGAAGGCAGTTGCGGTCTGCAGCGGGCTGCGGAAAAGTTTGATCCCACCACCGGATATCGTTTCAGTACATACGCTTACTGGTGGATTAAACAATCACTCCAACGGGCGGTGAGCCAGCAGATTTCCAATATCCGCCTCCCGTTTCACGTGGCGGATCGCTTGGCGCGACTGACAGCCTGCACCCACCGCCTCACTCAACAGCTTGGCCGTGCCCCCAGCCTGGACGAAGCGGCTCTTGCCATGAACGAAACCAGGGAACAGATTCGCCAATTGGAGCAGACGGCGCGGTTGCTGAGCGGGGCGAGCCTGGATGCTCAGGTGAAGAACGAGGATGACTGCAGTTCCCTTGGTGAGTTGATCGAAGACGAGCGCACTCAACCCATGGACGCTCTGGAACAGGTGGATGTTTTGGCGCAACTCGACAGACTTATGGATAGCGCCAAACTCAGTGAACGGGAGCGGCAGGTGGTCAGGCAGCGCCACTGCCTCCATCAACCTCTGCCTTTTCAAGGGATCGCCGGCAGCCTGGGCCTCAGTCGTGAGCGTGCACGCCAGATCGAGCAAAACGCCATGCGCAAGTTACGGCGGGCCGCCCATGGTGGGTCACCCCATTGCAAGACAGCCCCCCGCACAGTGAAAAAACAATATCCATGAGCCACCGCGGATTGTGGGCCTGCCCTGGAACGATGGAAGAGTCTCCCGCCCCATGACCAGAGAAACAAACACCCTGGCGTGGATGTTTCAGAGGATCTCCCAGTTTCGGCTGCTGACCTCTGAGGAGGAAACCAGTCTGGGCCAGGTCGTCCACAGGTGGCAAAGCTATCCCGGTGGTCCGGAGTCTGCTCCAACCAGGTTGCGCAGGGCGGGTCTTCAGGCTCGGGAGCAAATGGTTCAGTCCAATCTCAGGCTTGTGGTCCATCTCGCGAAAAAGTATCAGACCCGTGGTCTTCCCCTGGAGGATCTTATTCAAGAGGGTGCAATCGGTTTGCAGAGGGCGGTGGAGAAGTTTGATCCTGCCAAAGGGTATCGCTTTAGCACGTACAGCTACTGGTGGATTAAACAGTCTCTACAACGGGCCGTCACCCAAAAAGGCTCCACCATTCGCTTGCCGTTCCACGTGGCGGATCGCTTGGCCCGCCTGAAGATCACGGTGCAGCGATTGTCCGACAAGCTGAGACGATCACCCACGATGGCAGAAGTGGCCCAGGTGGGCAACGAGACCGAGGAGCAGATCCGCCAACTGGGGCGCGCCGCCCAACTGCTCCACATGGTGAGTTTTGAGCAGCACGTGGATGCCGGTGGGAGACCAGGCCCCCTTGATGAGTGGATTGACGAGCGCCCCCAGCCCATGGACCAACTGATGCAGGTGCTGGAGAGCGACTACCTGGTGGAGGTCATCACCACGGCTCGGCTGAAGGACCAGGAATGGGCCGTGGTGCGGCAACGCCACTACTTAAATCGGCGCCTCACATTCCAGGATATTGCCAAAAGTCTTGCCCTCAGCCCTGAACATGCCTTCCAGATCAATCAGAGCGCACTGCGCAAGCTCCGTAGAGCAGTGCGAACCGTGAACCTGGCCACCGTCAGATCCTGATGAGTGGGGACGACCTTTGCGGCCCGGTGTCCATGGGCTCCAGCCCATGGGACGGGCAGAGGTCCGCAAGGCGGCAGCATCCACAGGCTGGTCGCCGTGCCTTGCACACAGCGCGGCCATGGAAAATGAGGCGGATGGACAGCAGGTCCCAATCCGCTTGGGGCAGCAAGGCCATCAGCTCCACCTCAATGCGGACTGGATCCGTTGCGGTCACAAGACCGAGACGGTTGCTGAGGCGGCGCACATGGGTATCCACCGTCACACCCGCATTGAGGCCATAGGCTGTGGCCAGCACCACGTTGGCTGTTTTGCGGGCCACACCGGGGCATTCCAGGAGCGCCTCCATGGACTTGGGCACACGGCCCTGATGGCGGTCCAACAACAGGCGCGACGTGCCCACAATGTGGCGGGCCTTGCTGCGGTAGAACCCCGTAGAGCGCACATAGGGTTCCACCTGCTCCGGATCCACGGCGGCAAAGCTGGCGGCATCCGGGAACCGGTCAAAGAGGGCTGGTGTCACCTGATTCACCCGCTGGTCCGTGCATTGGGCCGAGAGCATGGTGGCCACCAGCAACTGGAAGGGATTGCGCCAATCCAGGGAACAGCGGGCGTCCGGGTAAAGCTGGCCCAGGTGTTGAAGGATCAGGACCGCCCGCTGGGGAGTTGGTGGCCAGCCTGGATTTTCCATGTTGGGCATCATGTTGGGCGTCAACTGGTCAACCAGGATTTGAGGATGGTGAGCTGGGAGGTGTCGCGGACCATTAACACCCCCACCAGCCCCAACAACAGGGCAAATCCCAGGCGGTTCACCGTCAGGGTCCACCGTTCCGGCAGCGGCTGCCCCCGTAGACCTTCCCAGAGCAGCAACACCATTTGGCCCCCGTCCAGTGCGGGCAGAGGCAAGGCATTCAGCACCGCCAGGTTGATGGAAATCAATGCCGTGAACAACAGGAGGCTGGCCCCGCCCTGCTGCGCCAACTGGGCCCCCACCTCCACGATGCGGACAGGTCCCCCCAGTTGCTGGGCCGTGGCCTGGAAGTGGGTCAGCAGTTGGCCATAGCCCGCCAGGGTATTGGCCGTGATGGCCCAGAAGCCCCGGCTTGCGGTGGCCAGCCACTCCCCCACGCCAGCCACGGGCCGATACCGGCTTGCGCCGTAGGGTTGCAACTGGGTGCCGATGCGGCTGGTTCCCTTGTCAAGGCGGGGGATCACCTGACGCTCCTGCGGGCTACCGCCACCCTCCAGTTGCAGGATCAGGGGGCTGTCGGGGTGGGTCTGCACTGCCGTGACAAGAGTTTTCACGGCCTCGTCCCCCTGCCCCAGGAGTTGGCCGTTGACGGCCACCACATGGTCCCCCGGTCGCAGGCCGGCCACGGCAGCGGGGGAATCGGGACTGACCCCCGTCACCACGATGCCGGCGGCAGCCGTGATCCCGTCGGGCACACCGTAGACAGCCCCCTGGGCCAACAGCACCATCCAGGCAAAGACCAGGTTGGCCAGCACCCCCGCTGCAATCACCAAGGCCCGCTGGGGCAAAGGTCGGTTCTGAAACAGGTCAGGATCCTGGGCAGAACCCTCTTCGTCACTCTCGCCATCGGGGAAGGCCACATAGCCGCCGATGGGGATCGCGCGCAGGGCAAACTGAATCCCACGGTGCCGCCAGCCCACCAGAGCCGGCCCCAGGCCAATGGAGAAGCTGCTCACGCGAATCCCCTGGCCTATGGCCGCCAGGAAGTGGCCCGCCTCATGGATGGCAATCAGAAGCCCGAGCACGGCCAGGGCTGCCAAAATATGAATCACGGTGGCACAACAGCATGATTGTGCCATTCTGACCTTTGCAAAGGAGTTGTGGAGCGAATCCAGGCGGATGCCGTCTTGGTGGGAGCCGGCGTGATGGGCGCCACCCTGGCGACGCTGCTGCAACACCTGGAGCCAGGGCTGACGGTGCTGATGGTGGAGCGGCTGGGGCGGGTTGCGGCCGAGAGCAGCGCTGCGCTCAACAATGCCGGCACCGGCCATGGGGCCAACTGCGAACTCAATTACACCCCCGTTGATGGCCAGGGTCGGCTTAAGCTTCACAAAGCCCTGGCCATCAACGGGGCCTATGAGCAGAGCCTGCAATTCTGGGCCGCACTGGTGGAGCAGGGCGCCCTGGGGAGCCCTGGCACGTTTCTTCACCAAGTGCCCCATTACAGCCTGGTGTGGGGCGAAGAGGACGTGGCGGCGCTGGCGCAGCGGCAGCAGCGCATGGCGGCCCTGCCCCAATTTGCGGGCATGGCTTTCAGCCGGGATCCCGGTGCCCTGGGGGACTGGCTGCCCCTGGTGGTGGAGGGGCGCGCCGCCGGGGAGGTCATGGCCGCCACCCGCTATGGACGGGGCACGGACGTGGACTTTGGCGCCCTCACCAAGTCCATGGTGAACTGGCTGCAGCGCCAGCCCGGTGTGGAGCTGCGCCTCGATCACGCACTGCGGCGCCTGGAGCGCGGCGCCGACGGTCTGTGGCGCCTGGACGTGGACCACGGCGGCAAGAAGGTTCGGGTCCATAGCCCCTTTGTGTTTCTTGGCGCCGGTGGCGGCACCCTGCCGCTCCTGCAACGGACCGGGTTGCCGGAGGCTCGAGGGTATGGGGGCTTCCCCGTCAGTGGTCAGTGGCTGATCTGCCAGGCGGCACCGGTTGTTGGACGTCACTGGGGCAAGGTCTACGGCAAAGCGCCGGTGGGTGCGCCCCCCATGTCCATGCCCCACCTGGACAGCCGTTGGATCAACGGTCAGCGTGGTCTGTTGTTCGGCCCCTATGCCGGCTTCAGCAGCAAATTTTTGAAGCACGGCTCCCTGCTGGATCTACCGGCCTCCGTGCGTCCCCATAATCTGTTGTCCATGGTGGGGGTGGGGCTACGGGAGCGGCGCCTGGTGGGCTATCTGCTCCAACAGCTTCGCCAGAGTCCCCAGGAGCGGCTGGCCAGCCTGCGCCGCTTTTTCCCTCAGGCGCGGCCTGAAGACTGGCGCCTGGCCGTGGCGGGTCAGCGGGTGCAAATCATCAAACGGGAACCCGGCCGGGGAGCCCAACTGAAGCTGGGCACGGAGGTGGTGGCGGCAGCCGACGGCAGCCTGGCGGCCCTGCTGGGGGCGTCACCAGGCGCGTCAACCGCCGTCACCGTCATGGTGGATCTTGTGCGGCGCTGTTTCCCGCAACGGTTCCAGAGCGGCCGCTGGCCCCAGCGGCTGGCCCAACTTCTTCCCTACGACCCGACCACAGGAAGCGCTGATGCCGCCGCCCTGGGCCGCTGCCGCCAGCGCTGTGACGCTATTTTGGGGCTGAAGGAGGTGTGATCACGGCGCAGCCCATGTAGGGCTGCAACGCCTGGGGGATGGCCACGGAGCCATCGGGCTGCTGGTACCACTCCAGCAGGGCCGCCATGGTGCGGCCAATCGCCAGGCCGCTGCCGTTAAGGGTGTGGAGGAGGCGGTTGCGCTTGCCGTCTTTCATGCGGATGGAGGAGCGGCGCGCCTGGAAATCCCCGCAGGTGCTACAACTGCTGATTTCCCGATAGGCGCCCGCCCCGGCCAGCCACACCTCCAGGTCATAGGTGCGGCAGGCGGAAAACCCCAGATCGGCGGTACAGAGTTCCACAACCCGATAGGGCAGCTCCAGGGCCTGAAGGACCGCCTCCGCATCGGCGGTCAGTTGTTCATGGGCCGCTTCGGAGGCGTCGGGATGGCAGAACCAATAGAGTTCCACCTTATTGAACTGGTGGAGGCGAATCAGACCGCGGGTGTCGCGGCCGTAGCTGCCCGCTTCCCGCCGGAAGCAGGGGCTGTAGGCCACGTAGCGGCGGGGCAGGTCCGTGGCCGGCAAAATTTCATCCCGATGCAAAGCCGTGAGGGGAACCTCCGCTGTGGGGCTCAGCCAGAGATCATCTTCGGCACAGCGGAAGCTTTCGTCCGCAAATTTGGGCAACTGACCGGAGCCGGTGAGGCTGGCGGTGTTCACCAACGCCGGGGGCAACACTTCCAGGTAACCCCGGCTGACGTGCAGGTCCAGCATGAACTGAATCAAGGCCCGCTCCAGCCGCGCTCCCCAGCCCAGCAAGGTGATGAAGCGACTCTGGGCCATGCGCACAGAGCGTTCGCTGTCCAATAACTCCAGCTTTTCCGCCAACTGCCAATGCTCCAGGCCGGGCGCGGCTGGTTTGGGGTCACCCCAGCGGCGCCGTTCCACGTTATCGGCTTCAGCCTTGCCGTCAGGGCAATGGGGGGAGGGCAGATTGGGAAGGCGCAGTAGTTCCTGGCGCAACTGGTCCTGAAGCACTTTCTCCTTCTCCTCCAGTGTGGCCACATCTTCCTTGGTTACCTTGCCCTGTTTCTCCAAGTGTTGACATAGATTCTCTAAATCGCCTAACTGCTCTTCTTGCTGCGCGCCAATTGTTGTGATGCTGTAGCCACCATCAGGCCCATACTCCGATTCGGAGGGGAGATTGTTTCGTATCTCAAAGATCTGCCTGCGCACTCCCCCCGCTTGACGGCTAATCTTCTTGCCCTCAGCTTGGAGATTGGCCCGATCTTCCGCCAGCTTTTGCACCTGCTGGGCACACTGATGGAGCGCGTCAACATCCACCGCAAGGCCACGGCGGGCCAACTGCTCCGTCACGTGATCGGGGTCTTGGCGAACAAGGCGTGGGTCAAGCACAGCGGTGGTGGTCGTCAGTGGCGCCTTCAGCCTAAGCAAGGCCTGTATAAGCCCTTGAAAGTGCTGCCTTGCGGTCCGTCAGAGCACCTGCACCACGTCGCTGATTTCCGGGATCATCTCCCGCAGCTTGCGCTCAATGCCCATCTTCAGGGTCATGGTGCTGCTGGGGCAACTGCCGCAGGCCCCCTGGAGGCGCACCTTCACGATGGGGCCGTCCAGCTCCACCACCTCCACGTTGCCCCCGTCCGCCAACAAAAACGGCCGCACCTCGTCCAGCACTTTCTCCACGTTGTCCTTGGTGAGGGCCATGGTGTCCATGGTCATGGGGATTGGCAGCAACAGGTCCCATTCTAGGCTCAAGACTTCCCAACAGTGGGCGGCTCTGGTTCTGGAATGCAGGGGCAGCATGGATAGGTCGGGCGCCCACGGTGGGGACAGTGATCAGTCTCCAAGGCCGCCAACAAGAGGGCGCCTGTTGGGCCGGGGCTTCCTGGAGAGGGAGTTGAAGCACACCCAGCCGTGGCGAACACTGGACAGCCGGCAACTGGCGTCCATCAAGACGACGCTGGCGACCATTGTCTCCGGGGTCAGCGCCGGAGGCGCCCCCCAGGGCGCAGAAGCCACCAGGCACAGGGTGGTCTGGCCCATCCTCCGTTGTTTGGGATGGCGGGAAGGGCAACGGCGTCGGCCAACCAGGCTTGGGGCTGACCCAGGGGGGCAGCACCATGGCCAAGGTCTTGTGATGCTCAAGGCAACGGCATGGCAGGCCGCCCTGGACCACGGCCATGGTGGACGCCCGGCGCCAGCAGCCTGCATGGTGGGTGATCTGCGCCGGTCGGGCCGGCCCCGCTGGGGCATCCTCACCAACGGGGACTGCTGGCGGCTGTACGACGGCCAGGCCCGCTCCGTGGCCCGGGGTTTTCTGGAAATTCCACTGCTCCAGGCCCTCCAACAGCCCCGTCTCCTGAAGCAGTTTGTGGTGTTTTTTCGCCCCCAGGCCTTGGGCCGACGCCAGGACGGCAGTTGCTGGCTGAAGGCCGCCCTGGCCGCCAATGGCCGCCGTCAAGAGCGCATGGCCACCGTGTTCATGGAGCAGGCCTGCCATCAGGCGTTTCCCACGCTGGCGACAGCCGTCGCCCAGGCGGCGCCAACAGCACCAGAGGCGGTGGTGCGGGAGGCCAGCCTGGTGATGCTCTATCGCTTGCTGTTCCTTCTCTATGGAGAAGGCCGTGGCCTGCTGCACGCCACTGCACCGGTTGACGGCAACAGCCTCCACGGACTGGCCCGGAGGTTGGCCCAGGCCCGGCGCAGGGGACAAGCAGCGTCCCGAGACCATCAGGGCTACTGGGCAGCCATTGCCGCCCTCTTCCAGAACATGACCCACGAACACCCCGAACTGGGCCTGTTGGGGCAGCGCCTCTTCTCCGGGCAGCAAGCGCCCCTTCTGGACCAGGCCGCCCGCCATGGGGCCTGGAACGACGAGGTGGTGGCCCGCGTGCTGAAGGAGCTGTGCTTTACCCGTCAAGGGGAGCCCATTGATTATGGCGACTTGGCAGTAGAGCAGCTTGGCGCGTTATATGAACAGCTCATGGCCTGCAGGCTGAAACTTGACGGGGAGCGTATCACCATGGCGGCCAGCCGATTATCCCGAAAGACAGCCAGTCGCTATTACACCCCAGGGGGGCTGGTGGATCTGGTTCTTCAGGAAACCATGGACCCCCTGGTGCAAGGCCGTTCTGCCCGGCAGCTTCTGGACCTGAAAATTTGCGATCCCGCCATGGGGACAGGACATTTTCTCGTTGGCGTTTTAGATCATCTGGGGGACGCTGTGCTTGCTGCTAGCGCATCGCCCCCCTTCTCTTCCGTTGGGCGCGATGCCTGGACCGTGGGCAATCTAGTGGCACAGCACTGTCTCTACGGTGTGGACAAAGATCCCATGGCGGTGGATCTGGCGCGGATGGCGCTGTTGCTCCATGGCGATTCCACGGCTGCAGGCCATCTGGATTGTCACCTGCACTACGGCAACAGTCTGTTTGGTGGTTGGATTGGCGATGCCGTGAAGACCATTCGTGACGGGGATGGGGCCAGAACGCTGCGGGCATTGGTGCAGTCCAGCCGCCGCGCCGCCGCCGCCATCGCCACCATGGATACGACAACCCTGCCAAACTGGGCCAGCACCCGGCATTGGCACGCTCTGACCCAGGCCAATGCGCCGCTGGCGGCCGTTTTATCCGCCGTCCATGCACGGCATTGGCTGGGGGCAGCCCCAAAAGGGGACCTGGAGATTGTCCACGACTTGTGGCGTGGGTGTTGGGGCAATCCCGTCCACGTGGTGACAGGGGTTGTGCCCGTCGCCAACCAGCGACTGGCCCGGATCTTGGAGCGGATGAACGCCGTCATGGCGGAAGAGCGATTGTTTCACTGGGAATTGGCCTGTCCTGGTCTGTGGTGCGAGGGGGATGGCGAGGGTCGCAACGGCGGCTTTGATGCCGTGATAGGGAACCCGCCCTGGGACAGGGTGAAACTGCAACAGGTGGAATGGTTTGCCCAGCACTGCCCTGACGTGGCGCGGGCGCCCCATGCCGCGGCGCGACGACAGCGCATTGCACACCTGCAGCATCACCAGACTTCTCATGCTATGGCCTATGCCCGTGCGGCGGCCCGTGGAGCCGCCCAAGCCCGTGCGGCCAGATCCTGTGGGGACTATCCCCTCCTTTCAGGGGGGGATCTCAATTTCTATGCGCTCTTTGTGGAGCGGGCCATGGGGTTGGTGAAGCCCCATGGCCTGGTGGGGATGGTGACGCCATCCGGTCTGGTGTCCGGAAAGACAGGATCGGCTTTTTTCCGCCGTATCGCGCAAGAAAGACGCCTGAAAACCCTGTACGACTTTGAGAACGGCAAGACTTTTTTTCCCGATGTCCATGGATCGTTGCGGTTTTGCGTCTTCGTTGCCCGGAAGGCGCCACAGGACGGGGCATGCCATGCTGCCCACTGTGCCTTCCGCCTCCGCACCATGGCCGAGCTGAAGGATCCGGAGCGGGGGTTTCTTCTCCGTGCGGAAGACTTTGCCCGGGTCAATCCCAATACCGGAACCGCCCCTTTGTTTCGGAGCCGTCGGGATGCCCGCATCACCACAGGGATTTATGGCCGCCTGCCTGTGCTGGTTCACCGATCAGGGGGCATGGTCCGTCCCACATGGCCAGTGACCTACAGAAGGATGGTTGACATGAGTGCCGACTCCCACCGTTTTCGCAGCGCTCCCGAAGGCGACGGCTGGCTGCCTCTCTACGAGGGGAAAATGGTGCAGGCATTCGACCACCGCGCTGCCGATGTTGTGGTCAACGAGAACAACCTGTTTCGTCCTGCTCAGCAACGTCGGTTACAGAATTCCGAAAAGGTCAGTCCTGACCGGCGACCACGGTGGCGGCATTACGTGAAGGTGGACGCCAGACATTGGTTTTGGCCTGACGCATGGGTTGTTGCTTTCAAGGATGTCACGTCAACCACAAACATGAGAACCATGATCGCAACAATTCTGCCCCGGGCTGCCGTCAGTCATAAGCTTCCCCTGTTGTTATTAAACAGTAACATCAGCAGACGACCGTCCTGGGCTTGTTTCATTCTCGCCAACCTGAATTCCGTCGTCTTTGATTTTGTCGTCCGCCAGAAGCTTTACGGCACAAGCTTGACGCTCCATATCCTTGAGCAGCTCCCCGTTGTGCCTCCGGAACGCTGCTTCAACATGAGGATAGGGTCCACCACAGCCACCGCCATCATCAGAGCGGCGGTGCTGGAACTCACCTACACCGCATGGGACCTTACGGCCTTTGCCCGTGATCTGGGCCATCGGGGACCACCCTTCGTTTGGAATCCACAGCGCCGCCTCCATCTGCGGGCAAGACTTGACGCCCTGTTTTTTCTTCTCTACGGCATTACCAGCGAAGCGGAGATTCGTTACATTTACTCAACGTTTCCAATTCTGCAGCGGGAGGAAATGGCTCTTTATGGTCATTACAAGTCAGTGGAGACCTGCCTCAAAGGCCTGAGAACGTTCCAGAGGCTGGGGAGGCCATACCTGGGGGTATGCTTGAATGACCTGGGATCCAAGGACTCTAATCCAAGGATAGCACCCTAAGATTACTGATGTCCATCCGATGCCCTATCGGGCGATTAGCTCAGCGGTAGAGCGCCTGCCTTACAAGCAGGATGTCCCTGGTTCGAACCCTGGATCGCCCATCTGTTGCTCACGACGGCTCTTTTGTAGGTGGTGTCCGTAGTGGTGGACAACTGGAAATTTTTTATTTTCTCCGTGTTCTGCTCTGGCACAAACCATGCTAAAGTTGATAGCGTTTAGTCACCCTGTGCTCCAAACGATGCTGACGAAAACAGAACTTCTCAACAAGGTTCGTGAGCTTGCTGATGCCAGCAAGTCGGACGTGGTCCGCGCCTGTGGCTACGTATCCACCACCAAGGACGGGCGGGAACGTCTCAACTTCACGGCGTTCTACGAAGCGGTTCTTGATGCCAAGGGTGTGGAAGTTGGCCGCAGCGGTGGGGCCAAAACCGGTCGCAAGCTCAGCTTTCTGGCCACGGTTCAGGGGAACGGAAATCTGCTCATTGGCAAAGCCTACACCAAAAAGCTGGGCCTGAACCCTGGTGACGAATTTGAGATCAAGCTGGGCCGGAAGCACATCCGCCTTGTTCCGCTGGGCAGCGAGGACGACGGCGGAGAGGAGTAATTGTTGGTCGCTTCAGCAAGGGCAAGATGCCGTTGCCGGCCAAGTTCAACGATGACGCAAACCCCTTTGCCTGAATGATGCTCAAACACGCAGAGCTTCTCCATAAAGTCCGTGAGCTTGCTGGCGCCAGCAAAACAGAAGTCGTTCGCGCCTGCGGCTATGTCACCACCATGAGGGATGGCCGTGAACGCCTCAACTTCACGGAGTTTTACGACGCACTTCTCCAGGCCAAAGGCGTACGGATTGGCGGTGGAACCCAAGGCGGACGCAAGCTCGGCTTTGCAACCAAGGTTCAAGGAAACGGCAACCTGCTGGTCGGCAAGGCTTATATCAGCCAACTGGGTTTGGTACCCGGTGATCAAATGGCCATTGAGATCCGTGGCGGCCATGTTGTGCTGACCGCGATGGAGCAGGACAGGAGCGCGTCCCATGAACACCCGGCGCCGGTGTCCATGGGGCAATACGATCCCAAGGCCACAGAAGCCCGCTGGCAGTCGGCCTGGGAGCGCTGCGATGCATTCCATCCGGATCCCCAGGCCCCGGGCCAACCCTATGGGGTGGTGATTCCACCCCCCAACGTGACGGGCAAGCTGCACATGGGCCATGCTTTTGAAGCGGCCCTGATGGACGCCGTGGTGCGGTTCAAGCGGTTACAGGGGTACAACACTCTCTGCCTGCCGGGCATGGACCACGCCTCCATTGCTGTGCAAACTCTCCTGGAAAAACAACTGGCCCAGGAAGGAACCAGCAAAGACCAGCTTGGCCGTGAAGCTTTCCTGGAGCGGGCCTGGGCCTGGAAACAGGAGAGTGGTGGAGCAATCGTCACCCAACTGCGTCGTCTGGGGTTTTCCGTAGATTGGCGGCGGGAGCGCTTCACCCTGGACCCGGAGCTCAGCCGGGCCGTACAGGAATCATTTCTGAGGTTGCACGAGAAGGGGCTGATTTATCGGGGGGAATATCTGGTGAACTGGTGTCCTGCCTCCAACTCGGCAGTGAGCGACCTGGAGGTGGAGATGAAGGAAGTGGACGGTCATCTCTGGTATTTCCGCTATCCCCTCACCGATGGATCCGGTCACCTGGAGGTGGCCACCACCCGCCCCGAGACCATGCTGGGGGACGTGGCGGTAGCCGTAAATCCCGGCGACAAACGCTATGCCCCATGGGTGGGCCGTACCATCACCCTGCCTCTGGTGGGTCGCAAGATTCCGGTGATTGCCGATGATCACGTGGATCCCCAATTCGGCACCGGCTGCGTAAAAGTGACTCCGGCCCATGACCCCAACGACTTTGCCATAGGTCAGCGCCATGGTCTGCCTCTGGTGACGGTCATGGGCAAGGACGGGCGCATGAACGAAGCTGCGGGGCAATTCCGTGGCCTGGAGCGCTTCGAGGCGCGGCACGCCGTTGTGGCCGCCCTGGCCGCTGAACAGGCCTTGGTGAAAGTGGAAGATTACCGCCACACTGTTCCCTACTCGGACCGGGGCAAAGTTCCGGTGGAGCCACTGCTTTCCACCCAGTGGTTTGTGCGCACCAAACCGCTGGCCAATGCCTGCCTGGCCGCCCTGAGCCAGGGACGCCCCCGCTTTGTTCCCGAGCGCTGGGCCAAGGTATACCAGAATTGGCTCACCGAGATCCGCGACTGGTGCATCAGCCGCCAGTTGTGGTGGGGCCATCGCATTCCAGCCTGGTTTGTGGTGAGTGAAACCGGCTCCCGGTTGCGCAGCGACACACCCTACGTGGTGGCCCGCAATGCAACCGAAGCCCAGGACAAGGCCCGGCGCCGTTACGGACCCAACGCCACAATTCAGCAGGATGAAGACGTGCTGGACACCTGGTTCTCCAGCGCCCTTTGGCCTTTCTCCACCATGGGCTGGCCGGATGAGGAGAGTGCCGATCTGCGGTGCTGGTATCCCAACAGCACCCTGTTCACGGGATTCGACATCATCTTCTTCTGGGTGGCCCGCATGGCCATGATGGCCGCGGTCTGCACCCGCGCCATTCCCTTCGCCGATGTGTACATCCACGGACTGGTGCGGGACGCCCAGAACCGCAAGATGAGCAAATCCGCCGGCAATGGCATTGATCCCCTGGTGCTCTGTGAGCGTTATGGGGCAGACGCCCTGCGCTTTTCCCTGGTGCGGGGCGTGGCCGGAGCGGGGCAGGACATTCGTCTGGACTTCGATCCCGCTACACAAACATCCAATACTGTCGAGATATCGAGAAACTTTGCCAACAAGCTGTGGAACGCCACCCGTTTTGCCCTCCTCAATCTGGATGGGGCCACCCCGTCGTCCCTTGGCCAGCCGGATCCCCACAAACTCCTGATCGCAGATCGCTGGATCTTCTCCCGCCTGGTACGCACCAGTGGGGCCATGGCAGAGAAGCTGGACACCTACGGCCTGGGGGAAGCGGCCAGGATCCTCTATGAATTTGCCTGGAACGACGTGTGCGATTGGACCATTGAATTACTCAAGCGGCGCCTCAACGGCAACAATCCGGAGGATCGCCGCACGGCCCAGCAGGTTCTGGCCTTGGTGGTTGAGCAACTGCTGGTGCTGGTCCATCCTTTCATGCCCCACGTCAGCGAGGAGCTCTGGCACCGGCTGAGCGGTGCGGACGGCGACACCTTCCTGGCGCTACAACGGTGGCCCCAACTGGATCCGGCCCACCTAAACGACCACCTGGAACAGCAGTTCGGAGCCGTCATTGACGCCGTTCGCGTGGTGCGCAACCTGCGGGCAGTGGCGGGCTTGAAAGCCTCCCAGAGCGCGGATGTTCTCTTTGTGAGTGACAACAAAGGGCTCTGTCAGTTGTTACAGGAGGCCAGGGACGACATTGCCAGTCTCACCAGGGCTGGCACGGTGGACATCAGCGCCACCGCCGTGGACCTGCCCCGCTGTTTGAGTGCTGTCAGTGGTGAACTGCAAATTCTGCTGCCGGTGGGTGGTCTTGTGGATGTGGACGCCCTGCGGGACCGCCTGCGGAAAGACCTGGGCAAAGCGGAGAAGGAGATCACCGTCCTTGCCGAGCGCTTGAGCAATCCCGGGTTTCTGGATCGGGCTCCCCAGGACGTGGTGGGCAGGATGCGCTCCAATCTGAGCGAGGCCCGGCAGCAACAGCGCCTGGCCCAAAGTCGCCTCGCCTCCCTGGGCTGACGGCGGTCCTGCCCCAAGCGGGATAGGGTTTAGCCGGTCCCAGCTCCCCGTAACCACCACCATGTCGTCCCTTATCGAACCCATCGAAACCTTCCTCAGGGAATTAGGTCCGGTGGGCTGGATCGTGTTCATTGCCCTGTATGCCCTGGCGGTCACCGTCTACGTGCCGGGTTCGCTGCTGACCCTGTTGGGTGGCGCGTTGTTCGGGCCGCAACTGGGGGTGCTGGGGGTGCTGGCGGGCGCCTTTCTCGGGATGGCCGGCAACTGGTTTCTCACGCGCCAGTGGCTACGTCCCTGGGCCCAAAGGAAACTGGAGCAGAATCCACGTCTGCAGCGGCTGGAGCAGGCGCTGAGCCGGGACGAGGGTTGGAAGCTGGTGGCGCTTCTGCGGTTGTCGCCCCTGTTTCCTTTTGTGTTGATCAACCTGGTGTGCGCCCTCACCAGCAACCTGCGCTTTCTGCCCTACATGGCGGCCTCAGCCACCATCCTGCCTGGCACCATCCTCTACATCTACATTGGCGACACGGTCCGCCGGGGTTTGACCTTGGAGGGTGGCCTGGAGCAGGGTCAATTTGCCCTGCGAATCCTTGGCGTGGCAGCTACCTTTGCCGTGGTCTGGCTGGTGGGCCGCACCGCCAGCAAGGTGCTGAAAAAGCAACTCAGTGAAACGGACACCTGATCAGGCGGCTCGGAACAGGTTGCGAATGCCGCGGCTGACGGGGGAAAGGACAAGGTCGCGGAGCACGGCAATGACCACAAACCAGACCAGTCGCAGGCGGGCCAGGATGCCGCGTCGCTGAGCCAGGTGAGCGTACTTGGCGCGACCACAGTCCGTTTTGATCCAGCGTTCAATACCTTGGTCCATGACGTGACAGGAGCACTGCATCCAGTCTGCCGCAATTTCCGTCAAGTGGACCCGTGATCCAAGCGGTGTAAGAGCGCGTCTTCGTCAAGAATCTCAATGCCAAGGGTACGGGCCTTATCCAGCTTGCTGCCCGGATTGGCGCCCACCACCAGATGGGTGGTCTTCTTGCTGACGCTACTGGTCACGGTTCCTCCCGCCGCCTCAATCCTTTTCTTGGCTTCAGCCCGGCTGAGGCTGGCCAGGGTGCCGGTGAGAGCAAAAGCCTGGCCGGCGAGTGGCCCTTGGGAGAGATTGTGGATTGATCTAGGTGAAGACGTCCTCACCTTCCTGGAGCTTGACGACTCCGAGGCCAGCGAAGCCTTGTCTTGGCGATGAGGCCTGGGCCGGCCGAGGCTAACCGAGAGCAGCCCTTCCAGATCATCGCACCGTGCCAAGATCTGGGCCAAGCAGGTGCAGTCTGCCAGGGCGCGGTGTGCGTCGCCGATCCGTACTTCATAGGCTCGAGCCAAGTCCTCCAATTTCACACGGCCCGGTCGCAACCCCAGTTGTGACGGCCATGGTGCTGTACAGGTGCATACCCAAGGCAATGTCAAAGCCGGCAGGGGTGAGCGGCCAAACCAGCGGCGATCAAAGCTGACATTGTGGGCCACCGCCACATCAGCATGTTGGGCCATTACCTGAAACAACTCCAGCGTCTGCTCCCATGGCTGTGGCCGTTGGCTGGCTTCCGGTGAAATCTTGTTGATCCATTGAGCAGGATTCCGGTCAACGGGGAACAGCGTAGACACTTGGCTGAGAGTGGTCCGCAGGGACACAGAGAACAGCACGGCTCCCAACTCAATGCAGCGGTGCTTCTCTGGACTGAGCCCCGTGGTTTCCAAGTCCAGGATCAGCAGGGTTTCAAGACTGGGTGGCCGGGTTGTGGTCATCAGCAGGTATTGCCTCGCTCATATTCTTCAGCAAAGGGAGGTCGCCCAGATCCCGGTTCGGCAGAGCCAGGTCTTGTTGCTGGCAGTCCAAGCGTTGCAGGAGCGCGTCTTCGTCAAGAATTTCAATGCCAAGGGTACGGGCTTTATCCAGCTTGCTGCCCGGATTGGCGCCCACCACCAGATGGGTGGTCTTCTTGCTGACGCTACTGGCCACGGTTCCCCCGGCCGCCTCAATACGCTGTTGGGCCTCAGGACGGCTAAGGGAAGGCAAAGTTCCTGTGAGAACAAACGTCTGGCCAGTGAGTGGTCCATGAGCAGACTCTCTGGAACGGTCTACCTGAACCTGGAGTTGCAGACCAGCCTTGGCAAGGCGCTCCGAAAGTCTTTGATTGACTGGGTTGGCAAACCACTGCTGCAGGGACATGGTGATTTCGTGACCAATGCCTTCAAGGTTCGGCGCATCGGTCACTAGAAATTGCCGGGTAACAGCAAAGGCCTCTGCCAGTTGCTCCGCGGAGGAACAGGATTGGGCCAGCAGCTTGGCACAGGGAATTTTCAGGCCAGAGAGAGCATAGGGCCACCATTGTTGCTTGGAAGCTTCCACGTCAGCCAGGAGCTTTTGATTGTCTGGCTTGGCTAGCCACTCTTGCAAGGACTTGGCGGTCTTGTTATGACTATGAAGCCGCAGGTTCGATTGGGTAAGGCGCTCCAGGAGCATTTGATTAGCGGGATTGGCCAGCCACTGCTGCAGGGACAGATGTGTTTCACCAATGCCTTCAATGCCGCGTGTATCGGTTGCGAGGCATTCCTGGGTGGAAGCAAAGGCCTTTTTCAGTTGCTCCGCAGAGGGAAAGGCCTGAGCCAACAGCTTGGCATTGACACTGCCCACTCCGGGAATTTTCAGGCCAGAGAGAACATAGGGCCACCATTGCTGCTTGGAGGCCTCCACGCCAGCTAGAAGCTTTTGATTGCTTGACTCGGCTAGCCACCTTTGCACGGAAGAGGCAGCTTTAGGGCCAATCCCCTTAAGTTTATCGAGAAGCGGCTTATCGGCACCTAACTTTCGGTTAGTAGCAAAGGCCTCTGCCAGTTGTTCTGCGGAGGGAAAGGCTTGGGCCAACAGCTTGGCATTTGCACTGCCCACGTGGGGAATTCCCAGACCATAGAGAACCCGGCTCCATGGTTGCTGCTTGGAAGCCTCTAGGGCCGCCAGCAGGCTGTGGGCCGACGGCTCGGCCAACCCCTCCAGACCAGCCAGTGTGGCCTCTTGCAATTCATAGAGCTCGTCAATGGTATGCACCAGATCACACTCGACTAGCTGCTTAATGCGCTGAACATCCAGGCCGTCAATGTCCAAGGCATCACGGCTGGCCCAATGGCGCAGCGCACTGCGGAGGATGGCAGGGCAACTGCTGTTGACGCAGCGAGCCTCTTGCTCAAGAGGGGCAAAGACCTGCTTGAACCTGGTCTTAAGCTTAGGGTGGTCGCGCAAGAGTAGTTGTGTAGCAGGATTATCCCGCCACCATTGCAGTTCATCTTTGGACTCTCGCACCAATTGAGACCCGCACTCTGGGCAATGACTGGAAAGAGTCAGGGGAGACATACAAGGCTCCACCTTCACCACTTCAGGAATCACCCCACCCGCCTTACGCACCACCAGGGTGTCCCCGGCATAGAGAAAGCCTGTATCCGTCTTGTCTGCGATAAAATCCACATTATGGAGCGTGGCCCGCGTCACGGTGCTGCCGTCCAGTTCCACCGGGTCAAACTCCGCCACCGGCGTAACGACCCCTGTGCGCCCCACCTGTGCCACAAGGCGCCGCAACGTGCTCCTGGCCTCCATCTGGCTGAACTTCATTGCGACCGCCCAGCGAGGTGCCCTCTGGGTGCGGCCAGCCTGCACCTGAAGGACCAGATCGTTCAGCTTGACCACCACCCCGTCTGTTGCGTAGGGGAGATGGTGACGCTGAAGATTCCAATGCTGGTAGAACTGCTCCACCTCCGCCATGGCGGAGCAGTGCTGGGCATGAGTGTCGATTTTGAATCCAGCCGCCCTCAACCAATCCAGGGCCTCCCATTGCTGTTGGAGCTGGGGCTGCTCCGGTGAGAGGTGAAGCCCATAGGCCACAAAATCCAACTTTCGGCTGGCCACCACCTGGGGGTTCAACTGGCGCAAGGTGCCGGCGCAGGCATTGCGGGCATTGGCAAAGGGGGCCTCATCCTGTTGGCGGCGCTGTTGGTTGATGGCGGAGAACGTGGCCGCCGCCAAAAATGCCTCGCCACGGATTTCCGCCCAGGCTGGCGGGTCCGCCATCTGCAGCCGGAGGGGGATGGAGCGAATGGTGCGGACACTGGTGGTGATCTCCTCTCCCCGGTGACCGTCTCCCCGTGTGGCTCCTTGCACCAACAGGCCATGCTCATAGCGCAAGGCCAGGGCCACCCCATCCACCTTCAACTCACATGAATAGGCCAAGGGCTGGTCAACAACATTCAGTTGGCGTCGCAGCCGCTGCTCCCAGTTCGGCAGCTCCTCCACCGCAAAGACGTTATCCAAGCTGAGAAGAGGAATCCTGTGGGTGACGCTGGGCAAACCAGCCTCCACAGGCTCACCCACCCGCTGGGTGGGGCTATCGGGCCGCACCAGATGGGGGTGGCGCTCCTCCAGCTCCACCAGTTGCCGATAGAGGCGGTCGTACTCCTGGTCCGGGAGGATCGGTTTCGCCAGAACGTAATAGGCGTGACTGGCTTGATTGAGCTGCTGCCGCAGAGCGTTTGCCCTGGCCTCGGCTTCAGCAAGGGATGCGGAAGACAAGCTCAAGATGGGGGCTCCCTGGTTCAGACCTTAAGGATGCGGTCAATGCGCCAGTCCTCTCCCACCTTGACGAAGGTGAAATCCAGGGGTAGCACCTGCTTTTTGTCCTCGGAGTTGAGTTTCACGGTGAGGATGATCCGCCCCTCCTGGATGCGGGGACGGCCGGATTTGAGGTTGCGGTAGCGCCTGAGCTCCAGGCTGGAGAGCAGGCGAATAAAATTTTGGCGACTCACGTGTAACCGATAATTCTTGGTGGTGAGCAGGTAGGCGGCATCCACACGCCCCCGCGCCACCTGATTGAAGAATTGCTTGACCAGTGGATTGATGCCGCGGGCGCTGATGATGAGGCGGATGGCGCTGATCAGCCAATAGGTGAGAAGCGCCGCCAGGGCTGCCAGCAGGGCTTTCGTCCCATAATCCCGCAAAAGAATCATGTCCATGGACCAGGCAGCCGTGGCGAAAGGAACTCGTGTCTGACGATTGTGCCTGACTGTCGGCCCCTCCGGGGCCTAGTCTTAAAACTAGGGTCTGGAGCATGGGACATGGGCGTAGCGTTCTTGCCACCGTTGTTTCACCGTTACAACCAGACATTCTTCGCCAAAGCCATTCCCTACGACCGGTTGAGCCTCAGTTGGAGCCGCCGCATGAGACGTGCCGCAGGGTCTTACCGCCGCCGCGGGGATCTTGCGAAGATTACCCTCTCATTGCCTCTGCTGTCACCGTTACCCACGTCAGCCACCCATAGCACACTGGTCCACGAGATGATTCACGCTTGGGTGGATCTGGTCCTGCACCAACGGGAAAGCCATGGACCCTGCTTTTGCGCCAAGATGGAGGACATCAATGGTCAGGGAACAGGCCTGACCATCAGCATTCGGCACCATTTCCCCGTCCCCCATACCCCGGCATCCTGGCAGGCCCGTTGTGACAACTGTGGAGCAACCACCCCCTACAAACGGCGCGTGAAAGGCCTGGCCTGTCGCGCCTGTTGTGGGTGCTTCAACGGAGGACGCTGGGACCAACGATTCCTTTTGCGGTTTGAACGCCATCCCTCAAGCGTCCAGGGGGAAGCCCGTTAAGGCTAGGCTGGCACCATGATGACTCAAGATCCCTACCGTCGTCGCCCTGGTCATGCCCTGGCGAACCTGGTGGAAGCTGGCCGCGACTTTGTCCACGGCGCCGCTGGCACCAGACCGGGATCACGGCGCCGCAAGGGTTCGGGGGGCATCAGCCAGGTCAGCCGTTGGGTTGGCGAGGGAATCAATTGGCTCTTGGAGGACGATTCCGACGGCATGGCGCAGGAGGCCCCATGGACGGAACCACTATCGCCGCCAGAATCGCCGGCTAACGGGGAGAGAAGGGGCAGGCCCGGCAGAAGAACCCGTGACCCGTCCGGCCTGGAGGCCCCCTGGTCCCACCAGGACAACAATGGTTCGCGGCGACGACCGCTTCAGGTGATCCCCCATCCTGCTCCTCCCCTGCTGTTGCAGGCGGATCCTGCCCCGGAGAAAGAGTCTCGCCGCCGTGAGGGCGGCGGCAGTCGTCCACCATCACGGCCCCGGCCCCGCTCCAGCCGCCACATCAGGCCATGAGTCATCTGGTTGTGGTGGGTCTCCCCACGGTGGCGGAAGCCGAAGAGGTGCGTTGCGAGTTGGCGGGCCTCCAGCAACAACACTTGATTTCTCTGGAAGACGCCGTGGTGGTGGAGAGAGACAAGCAAGGCCATGTGCATTTGCGCCAAGCCGTGAACCTCACAACCGCAGGGGCCATCAGTGGCGGGTTCTGGGGATCGTTGATTGGGTTGATCGTGCTCAACCCGCTTCTGGGCGCCGCCGTGGGAGCAGGGGTTGGCGCTGCATCGGGGGCCCTGGCGGACATGGGCATCAACGACGACTTCATGCGGGAGCTGGGACACACCTTGCCTGAGGACAGCGCTGCCCTCTGCCTTTTGGTGCGAACGGTGACCCCGGACCGTGTTCTGGAGAGGCTGAAGAGCCACGCCAGCCACACCAGGCTGCTGCACACCAGTCTCAGCCACACGGACGAGGAAAAGCTTCGCCATGCCCTGGAATTGAGCAAGCATCCCCACAAGACCCAGGGAGACGAAGGAGAATAGGACGGCAAGCGCCACCCACCATGGGCTCCGCCAACATCACCGTGTCCAGCCCCAGCAAGACAGCCGAGATGGCAGCCGCCGTGCGGGCGCTTCATCAGCGCCGCGCCCAACCACCGCTGTTTGAAGATCCCCATGCCTTGGCCATGTGCGGAGGGTTCTGGCGTCGGGTGGTTTCCAACAACTGGCTCACAAACTTGATGATGGGCACAGTGTTGGCCACCACGTCGGGCATCATGCCCGTGGTCTACACCCGGGCCCGCTTTGGTGAAGACCTTCTGGAGGCCTCCGTCAAGGAAGGTCTGGATCAATACGTGATCGTGGGGGCAGGATACGACACTTTTTCTGTGAGACGTCCCGACCTCATGGACAAGCTGACCCTCTATGAGGTGGACCAGGCCGCCACACAGCAGTCCAAACGGGAGCGCCTGAAAGCAGCGGGACTAACGGAGCCCGAGAATCTATGCTACGTGGCGGCGGATCTCAACCGGGAACAACTCCATGGGGCCCTGGCGCGGGTCAATTTTGACAAGACACGTCCTGCCTTGTTCTCCTGGTTTGGCGTTACCTATTACCTGGAGATGGCATCAATCAAAGAAACATTAATCAGCATCGCTTCCCATATGGCGCCTGGATCAGCAGTGATGTTTGACTATCTTGTCGACCCAAAACTAACGCCTTGTGGATTCATTAGAATGCAGGAAGCCAGCGCCAATTTTGTGGCCAGGCGTGGTGAACCATGGCTATCCAGTTTTGTACCAGATGAACTTCCTGGTTTTCTGGATAAGTTAGGCTATGTAACAGCAAATCATCTGAAACCGGAAGAGGTGGGATCCCGTTATTTATTGGAAACAGATGATATAATCTATCCTGCTTTCATAGGACTTTACCATGGGATTGTCCGCCAAGCAGAGAATAGGTGAAAGCCAAATTAGTTAGTCAACAAAGGCTTCAGGCAACGACCCGTGTGACTGTCAGGGTGGTCAGCCACCTGCTCAGGGGTGCCACAGGCCACCTGCTGCCCACCACGATCTCCCCCTTCAGGCCCCAAGTCAATGAGCCAGTCAGCGCAGCGTATCACGTCTAAATTGTGTTCAATGACAATAATCGAGTTGCCTTTCTCCACCAGGCGTTGCAGGATATTCATCAGGGTATGTACATCATAAAAGCTCAGGCCGGTTGTGGGCTCGTCAATGAGGTAGAGGGTTTTGCCCGTGGCCCGTTTGGACAGTTCCGTTGCCAACTTCATGCGCTGTGCCTCTCCACCAGACAAGGTTGGGGCAGACTGTCCCAGCCGCATATAGCCTAAACCAACATCCACCAGGCTCTGCAGCCGCTGCACAGCCGCCGGGATGGCGGAGAAAACATCCTTGGCCTCTTCTATTGTCATTTCCAGCACATCAGAAATCGTATAATTTTTATAGCGAACTTGCAACGTTTCCCGATCATATCGTTTGCCCTTGCACACATCACACTGAACATAGACATCCGGTAGAAAATTCATGGAGATCACGTTCACACCCTGTCCTCCACAGGCTTCGCAGCGTCCCCCTTTGACGTTAAAGCTGAATTGACCAGCTCGGTACCCTCGGGCCTTCGCCTCAACGGTTGCGGCAAAACACTGGCGAATCGCGTCAAAGGCGCCCACATAGGTGGCCGGGTTGGAGCGTGGCGTGCGGCCAATGGGGGATTGGTCAATCACAATCACCTTGTCAAGGGCTTGAACCCCCTGGAGCGCACCCAGACCATCGGGGAACGGTGTTCTGTGACCCAACTGGTTCTCCAGCGCAGGCCGAAGCAGCTCGTTCACCAGGGTGCTTTTGCCACTACCACTCACCCCGGTAATGCATACCAGTCGCCCCAGGGGGATGGCAACGTTGAGGTTTTTCAGGTTGTTGCGATGACAGTTGATCATCTGGAGGCACCGCTGGTTACGGTTGCGACGCTGCTCCGGCGTGGGAAGATGGCAACGACCGGATAGATAGGCCCCTGTCAAGGATTCTTGACGGGCCAGCACATGACCAAGGGCGCCGGAAGCGATAATCTCCCCCCCGTGAACACCAGCGCCAGGACCAATATCAACCAGATGATCGGCAGCGCGGATGGTTTCTTCGTCATGCTCCACCACAATGAGGGTATTGCCCAGGTCCCGTAGCCGAAAGAGGGTTTGCAAGAGGCGATGATTATCTCGCTGATGCAGTCCAATGCTGGGCTCATCCAATACATAAAGTACACCGGTGAGACCGGAACCAATTTGGGTGGCCAGGCGAATCCGCTGAGCTTCGCCACCGGAGAGGGTGACAGCGGCCCGGTCCAGACTCAAATAGTCCAAGCCCACATCCAGGAGAAACCGGAGGCGAGCCTGAATTTCCACCAGGACCTGCTTGGCGATCTGCAACTGGCGTGGCGTCAGCAGGGGGGGGGATTGATCTTTTCCCATGCCACCCAATCGCTCAATACTCGCCAGGCACCGGTCAATGGTCATGCTGGTGAGGTCATGAATTCCGTAAGGCCCCACCAGCACGGCCAAGGTTTCCGGCCGCAGGCGCCGTCCGGAGCAGGTTTTGCAGAGAACCGCTTCTCGATACTGTTCCAGTTTCTGGCGCATGGCCTCGGAGCCTGCCTCATACTGGCGCTCCAACATGGCAAGCACACCATGGAATTTTCGCCTGTAACCCTGGCCAGATCGGTATCGACTATCTCCATCAATGGAAATTAAACCTTTCATTCCATAGAGAATGATCTGTTGTTGATTGGAATTGAGTTGACGCCAAGGCGTCTGCAAATCAAATCCCAACTCCTTGCCAAGACTATACAGCAAGGAATAGGCGTAATGATCGTCACGATGACTCCATGGTGCAATGGCTGCATAGATGGGCTGGCTGGGATCAGGGATCACCCGTTCCACGGTGAAGCAGCGGCGATGGCCAATGCCATGGCAATCGGGACAGGCCCCGTAGGGAGAATTAAAGGAAAACAACCGTGGAGACAACTCCTCCATCACCGCCCCATGGACCGGACAGGCAAAGTGTTCAGAGAACATCCACTCCTGCTCCATGCCGGGAGGCAGCTCCTCCCCCGGGCGCAACACCACGTTGACCACCGCCAAACCATCCCCCCGCTGTAGACAGGTGCGCAAGGAGTCGTGGAGCCGTTCGTCAATATCCGGGCGCGCCACCAGGCGATCCACCACCACGTCAATGGTGTGGTGGTGATTTTTTTCAAGCGCTATGTTGTCGTTCAGCTCCCTCACCTCGCCGTTGATGCGCACCCGGGCAAAACCCTCCGCCACCAGGTTGGCCAGAAGTCGAGCGTGGGTTCCCTGCTGACCCCGCACCACAGGGGCCAGCAGTTGAAAGCGAATCCCTTCCGGCAACTGGACAACGGCGCCGACCATCTCGTCAATGGTCTGGGGTCTGATGGGACGACTGCAATGGGGGCAGTGGGGCTGTCCGGCCCGGCCAAAGAGGAGGCGGAGATGATCATAGATCTCGGTCACCGTGCCCACTGTGGAGCGGGGATTGTGGCTGGTGGACTTCTGGTCGATGGAAATGGCGGGAGAGAGCCCCTCGATGGCATCCACGTCGGGCTTGTCCAACTGGCCAAGAAACTGGCGTGCATAGGTGGACAGGCTCTCCACGTAGCGCCGCTGACCTTCAGCAAAAATGGTGTCGAACGCCAGGGATGACTTACCGCTGCCACTGACGCCGGTGAACACCACCAGGCGATTGCGGGGAATGGTGAGGTTGATATTGCGAAGGTTATGCTGACGAGCGCCACGAACACGAATCACGTCCTCCGAGGGTGGCGTCCCAGGTGTTTCCGTAGACGCCATCGGAGTTCCCAGGTCCAGGAGTTCCGTAGCTGGCCGCTCAATGGGCATCAACGGGCAGATTGAGAAGTCATAGGATTCTACCGCTCCGATGGCCTCCGTTCGCTCTGATGGCTTCCTCCATCCTGGTTTTTGCCCTCTATCTGGTGGCCGTTGCCGGGATTGCCTACGTGGGATGGCGGCGCACCCACACCCTGTCCGACTACGTTCTGGGTGGCCGCTCCCTTTCTCCCTTCACCGCTGCCCTCAGCACCGGCGCCTCCAACATGAGCGCCTGGGCCATGCTGTCCTTCCCGGCACTTGCCTACAGCCATAGCATCAGGGCGGTTCTCATGGCCGTCAGCCTGCTGGTGGGGCAGTACGTATCGGTGCGCACCATCGCGCCACGGCTGCGGGTCTATAGTGAAAGGTTGGACGACGCCCAGACACTGCCCAAGTTTCTTTGTGAGCGCACGGGACAGGGGGGCAGGGACGGAATGCTGCTGCGGGGTCTCTGTAGCCTGATTCTGTTATTTTTCATGCTGGTCTATGTGGCCTCAGGCCTGTTGGCCAGCGGCAAGCTGTTGGCCAGCCTGTTTGATATCCCCTTATCCAGTGCAACTATAGTGGGGGCAATAGTGATTGGCGGTTATACTCTTCTGGGGGGATTTTTGGCCATCAGTTGGACCGACGTGCTCCAGAGTCTGATGATGGTGATGATCCTGGTGGGTTTGCCACTGGCCATGGTGAGTGCTCCAGATACAGCCGCTCCCGGTATGGGGACCCCGCCAGCCGTTGATCAATCCCTGGGCTGGGCACTGGTCATCTCGTCCCTCTCCTGGGGACTCGGTCATATCGGCCTGCCCCACAGCGTCATGCGCTACAAGGCCATACGGGACGTGGGGGACATCCCCGCCTATCGTCGTATCCTCATGGGCTGGCTGGTGCCGGTGTTCATGGGTGGGCTGGCCATTGGCCTGGCGGCACGGCCGTGGTATCAGGGGGGCGCAGCCACCCTCAGTGAGGACCTGACGCTGAAGATGATTGAATTGTTCTTCAATCCCTGGATGGCCGGGTTGGCCCTCTCCGCCATCATGGCGGCGATCATGAGCACCGCAGACAGCCAACTTCTGCTGGCCTCCATCAGTCTCAGCGAAGACATCCTTGCCCCCCTGTTGCCCCACCTCTCCCCGGCCCGAAGGCTGCGCATTGGCCGGTGGACGGTGTTATTCATCACCATTGTCTCCCTCGTCCTGGTGTTGCAGGGCAGCAATACCATCCTGTCCCTGGTGTCCTATGCCTGGGCCGGATTGGGCGCAGCGTTCGGCCCCGTCCTGGTGTTCGCCCTGTTCTGGCGGCGCTTGAGCTACAGCGCCGCGGTGGCCGGTGTGGCCACCGGCGGGCTGGGCACCATCCTGCTGCATACCTATTCACCGGTGGCGGGCGTATACGAACTGCTGCCGGCGTTCGCCCTGAGCGCTTTGACAATCTGGCTGGTTGGGCGCTACGCCGGGCCGGATCCCGCCGCCACGGCAGTGTTCGATCAATTGGACACCGGGGCGGCAAAGGCAACAGTTTAGACGTCAACCACCATGGGAATCATGGACAGCGATCCCGCAGAAGGCTGGCCACGTAGCGCCGTGCCTCCTGGGGGTCGCCGCCAGCCAACTGGGCCAACTCCTCTTCCCGGTCGGCCACGTCGGTCAACCCCGTGACCCGGGTGCGGGTGCGCCCCCCCTCCACGTGTTTGGTTACCCGAAAATGGTGATCGGCACGGGCGGCAACAAGGGGCTGGTGGGTCACACAAAACACCTGATGGCGCCGGGCAAGACGGTGCAGAAGGTTGGCCATGGCAGCACTGACGCGGCCACTCACACCGCTGTCGATCTCGTCAAACAACAGGGTCATGGGCAACTCCGTCCCGGCAAGGCAGGTTTTCAACGACAAGAGGAAGCGGGACATTTCACCACCGGAGGCCACCTCCCCCAGCGGAGCCATGGCTTCACCGGGATTGGCGGAAAACAGGAAGCAGATATGCTCACTTCCATGCTCACTGGGGGGCTGGGGCTTCAACTCCACTGCAAAGCGCATCTGCTCCAGGCCCATGGGGCTCAGCACTTCCATGAGGTGGACCACAAGACGGTCCGCCGCCCGTCGACGGCATTGACGAAGCTGGCCACAGGCCTGCAGCAACCGATCATGGGCGGCGCACTCCTCCTGTTCAACACGCTGTTGCCGGGCCTCCCAATCCGGCTCCGTGGTGGCTGCCTCCAGTTGGTCTCGGCGGTGGATGAGCTGGGCCAGGCTTTGACCGTGGCGTCGCTCCAGGCGCTGAAGCTGGGCAATGCGATCCTGAAGATCTGCCAGGGCCTGGGGATGGCTCTCCAATTGCTGGCCATAGTCCTGAAGCGCCAGGGCCACGCCCTGCACCTCGTCCTGGACAAGTTGAAGGCGCTGCAAGAGTGGCTGAAGGGTGGGGTCAATGGCAACCATGGCCTGCAACTCCCCCTCCGCCTGCCCCAACAGGTCCAGGGCTGCCGCCTGGTCGGGCAAGGGCTCCTGGATGGTTTGCACCACGGACCAACTGCCCTCCTGCAGGCGCAGGGCATGGGCAAGGCGATCCTGGTTCCGTTTCAGGGTGGCCAACTCCTGGGGATCCTCCAGAGCCGCCTTCCGCAATTCCGTCAGCATGTGGACATTCTCCTGCCAACGCTGTTGAACGTCCTGCCGTTCCACCTTCAGACGGTCCAGGGCGGAGCGACGCTGAACCCAGGTTTCATGGGCCGCCGCCACCTGGTTGAGGATCTGTTGATGGTGGAGGTCGCCTAAGCCGTCCAGCCAGCGCCGTTGCTGAGCCTGACATCCCAACATCCGGGTTTGACCCTGAACCGTGAGGTCCATGAGCAGGGGGCGGAGTTCCAGGAGGGTCTGGCGGTTCACGCTGACGCCGTTAATGCGCCCGCGGCTACTGATCCGTCCGCCACGGCGATACAGCCGCCGGGTCACCACCAACTCTGGAGGCTGGTGCTCCATCGCCCCAAAGCCCCGCTGCGCCAGGAGGAGAAAGGCGGCCCGATGGGAGGTAAAGCGCCCTTCAATGCGGGCCTGATCCTGGCCGTGGCGCAACAGGTGCTTGGGAACGTCCCCGCCCAACAGCACGTCCAGGGAATCAAGGAGTAAGGATTTCCCCGCTCCAGTCTCACCGGTCAGGACGGTCAGTCCGGGAGCAAGCTCAAGGTCAAGGGCGTCAATCAGAGCGACGTTGTCCAGCTTCAGCGCCAGAAGCACAGGCGCAAGGGCAATGGATGACCCAATGATAATCCCATGAAACCCGTCAAGGTTCCTTCAGATTTTCCTAAGGTTGTTGCCATTACCGTGTCTGCCAGGCCGTGACCAGTTTGTCCAACCCAGCTTCGGCCCAGGAGACCAGCCGTTCAAAGGGCGTGAACGATAGCGGGACCGACAGTGGCATTGTCGCAGCGGACCTGAATCGCTACGATCCCGAGGCCGTGGCCAGACTCTACCGTGGTCGCCCCCAGGAGTTTCTACGGCGTCTCTGGCAGACGTTAATTCCCATCGGAGCGTTTCTTCTGGCTGTGCTCATGGACCGGCTCACCGGTCGATTGGGCCAGAAGAACCGGGTCCGTGAATGGGGACGCCAGTTCTGTGAACTGCTCACCAAGTTGGGGCCAGCCTTTGTCAAAGCTGGTCAAGCCCTGTCCACCCGACCCGACCTGGTGTCGCCCGTGGTGCTGGAAGAGCTGTCGGCTCTCCAGGACCACCTGCCCCCCTTCAGCAATGCCATGGCCATGGCCTGCATTGCCGAAGATCTAGGGGCCCCTGCAGAGCAGTTGTTCACCCAATTGAGTCAGGAGCCCGTTTCCGCCGCGTCTTTGGGTCAGGTGTACAAGGGAACGTTGCCGGACGGCCGTGCGGTGGCAGTCAAGGTGCAGCGGCCCGGTTTACGGGAGCAGATCACCCTGGATCTTTACATCGTTCGCAATCTGGCCCTGTGGATCAAGCGCTACACCCGCTTGGTGCGCAGCGACCTGGTGGGCCTGGTGGATGAGTTGGGAACACGAGTGTTTGAGGAGATGGACTATATCCATGAAGCGGATAACGCAGAACGTTTTTCCACCCTTCATCGTCATAATCAGCGCATTGCCGTACCGGAGATTCATCGGCGCCTCACCAACCGCCGTGTCCTGACCATGGAGTGGATCGAAGGCATCAAGCTGACCCAAGTCAAGGAGGTGCAGGCCCTGGGGCTCGATCCGGAAGACATGATTAACGTGGGCGTCAATTGCAGCTTGGAGCAACTACTGGAGCATGGTTATTTCCATGCTGATCCCCATCCCGGTAATCTTCTGGCCCTTGCGGACGGACGCATTGCCTATCTGGACTTCGGCATGATGAGTGAAGTGAAGAGAAGTTCCCGCATTGGACTCATCCGGGCGGTTGTTCATTTGGTCAATAAGGATTTCGACAAATTATCCAAAGATTTTGTCCAGCTTGGCTTTTTAACTCAGGAGATTGACCTGAAACCCATTGTTCCCGCATTTGCAAAAGTGTTCAGCCCTGCTTTAACAGAAGGGGTAAGCCAGATGGATTTCAAGTCCGTCACGGATGACCTTTCAGGGGTGATGTACCGCTTCCCATTTCAGGTGCCTCCCTATTACGCTCTCATTATTCGCTCGTTGGTCACCTTGGAGGGGATCGCTCTCAGTATCAATCCCAAGTTCAAGATTCTGGGGGCAGCTTACCCTTATTTTGCCACAAGGCTGTTGGTGGACCCTGATCCGGACTTGCGCAACAGCCTCAAGGAGATGGTACTCAGTGAGAACATCCTGCGCTGGGAGCGGCTGGACGACCTGGTGAGCAGCGCCGCCCGAAGCCAGGGGCTTGACTCGAAGACGTTGGTGGACAGCACGTTGAACTTTTTGTTGTCGGACGCGGGAAGCACGGTGCGGAGCCAACTGGTGGGCGTCATAGTGAACCAGTTGGATGCCATGGGTTGGCAGATGGCGTGCCGGGTGGGGCAACGGATCCCCCGACGATGGCAACTCCACGGGCTCCAGAACTCTGCCCAAGGGGCAGACACGCCCCCTCCCCTGTGGGACCTTCTGGGAATTCTGCGGAAGCTGCCCTACTTTGAGCCCGCCATGCTTTGGCAAAGTCTTCCCCGTCTCCTGGGGGAACCCGTGGTCTACGGCATGGGTCTCCAGTTGGCCCAGGGTGTGGCGGAACGGGGTGTTGTCCGATTGGTGAGGGACGTTTTGCTCCCCCAGCAGGGCCTGCCGCCCGCGGGGAGCGCAACGACGGCGTCCTAAGATGGCGCTGCCTTCTGCACGACTGGTGGTGCCGCCCTCCGCACGACACCTGGGTTTACTCTTGAGTGGTCTTCTCGTCTGGACCAACCCTGCAGCCAGAGCGGCTGAACGGGTGTTCTTGGTTGTTGGTCCCTTCAATCGGTCCGTGGAGGTGCAGGAGTTGCGCAGCTTCAGCGAGGGGGCCGAGCCACAGGGCCTCATCAAAACGGCTCTGAATCTCGCCAACGTTCCACACGAGAAGGCCAGATCCGCACTGAACAGACGGGTGGACATTCCCTTCACCCTGTTGGGTCGCCTCCTGTACACAGATCTTGGCGAGGCCTTCCTGGTGAGGATGGCGAAGATCTTCTACCCGCGCAACGCCCCGGAAGCAGGCGTTCGGGCCCTGCGCTCCGGGGTCATTCTCTCGGTTGCCCAGAACACCAGCAGACGGCTCAACTCGGTTGACTTTCTGGAAAGCTATCCAAACAAGGAGATCGTCGTTGATGTGCCTCATCTGGTCTACCTGCTGAGTCGATTGACCAGTATCCAGGAAGTGGGCGATTTCTTCAGAGAACCGTTCTAGGGTGGCGGGAGGGAGCCTCCGGAGCATCTCTCCTAGAGTCGGTCACGGTAGGCATTGGGTGAACCGTGACCCTGGTAACTTCACTGAAGCAGCTTCTGACCAGTCAACCGGCCCGTCCCGGGGGGGCGACGGCCAAGATTTGGCCTGGTCTGGTGGAGAATTACCGATCCTGGCTGCCTGTTGATGACGACACCCCCGTTATCAGCCTGCTGGAGGGCAACACGCCGTTGCTGCGATCCCCAGCCCTGGAGAAGCGCATTGGCCGCGGCGTGCGGGTGTTCCTGAAGGTGGACGGCCTGAACCCCACGGGCAGCTTCAAGGATCGGGGCATGACCATGGCCATCAGCAAGGCCAAGCAATCGGGGGCCACGGCCGTCATCTGCGCCAGCACAGGCAATACGTCCGCAGCGGCAGCGGCCTATGCCCGACGTGGGGGGCTGCGGGCATTTGCCGTCATTCCGGATGGCTACGTGGCCAAGGGCAAACTGGCCCAGGCTTTGCTGTACGGCGCCGAAGTGTTGGCCATTCAGGGCAACTTCGACCAGGCCCTTGCCCTCACCCAGGACCTGGCGCGGCGCTATCCCGTCACCCTGGTGAACTCCATCAACCCCTACCGGCTCCAGGGACAAAAAACGGCGGCCTTCGAAGTGGTGGACGTCCTGGGAGATGCTCCGGACTGGCTGTGTATTCCCATGGGCAACGCCGGCAACATCAGTGCCTACTGGATGGGGTTCCAGGAGTACAGGAACGCCGGTTTGAGCAGGAGGCTTCCCGTGATGTGGGGATTTCAGGCCAGTGGCTCTGCGCCCCTGGTTCTCGGCCATGCCGTGGCCAATCCCACCACCGTCGCCACAGCCATCCGCATTGGCAACCCGGCCAACGGGGAGAAAGCTTTGGCCGTACGCAAGGAGAGCAGTGGGCGCTTCGCCTCCGTGGGCGACGGGGAGATTCTGGAGGCCTACCGGGTGTTGGCCGGGGAAGAGGGGGTGTTCTGTGAACCGGCCAGCGCCACGTCCGTTGCCGGGATGCTCAAGCACGCCAGCGAGATTCCTGCGGAGGCCCAGGTTGTGTGCATCCTCACCGGGAACGGACTCAAGGACCCCACCACGGCCCTGGACTACGACTACGCCAACTTTCACAGAAACCTGGCACCGGAACCGGATGCCGTCGCCCAGGTGATGGGGCTGTAGTCACCACCCCCCAAACAGTTTCGGGCCAGTCCATGGTTGGTGGACAGAAAATAAACTGTCCCACTTGCACTTGGGATGCGGCTGTGGACAATTCGGTGTAAAACCGACCCATGGTGTGGAAAACGCTGTGGAAAACCGACGCCCCCCTCTCTGCGCAATCGGGAAGGAAATTGAAAGTTTCCACAAAAGTCCACATGTTTTCCACAGCGTTTTCCACAGGCAGACGTTCTGTATGGCCGCTTCCCGAGAGGGGCGTAGCGAACTTTGAACAGTTTCCACAGGCCAGACTACGGCTGTCTTGGTTTGTCACCTGCTTTATCCCTTGACTTTCGTCATCGTCGTAAGGGATGTGCAAAACCGGGTGATTTCCACCTCTTGTCCTTTCTCCCGCTATCAGGCAATCTGTTGGGGTTGTGGTCCCCTTCCCTGCTACCCCATGAAGCTGACCTGCTCGCAGGATGCCCTTAACAGCAACCTTCAGTGCGTCAGCCGTGCTGTGGCTGCCCGCCCCACCCACCCTGTGCTGGCCAACGTTCTGCTAACGGCTGACCAAGGCACCGGCAAGGTGAGCCTTACGGGGTTCGACCTGAGTCTCGGTATCCAGACCACCTTTACGGCCGCTGTGGAGCAGTCCGGCGCCATCACCCTCCCCTCCCGCCTCCTGGCGGACATTGTCTCCCGCCTCTCTCCCGATAGCCCCTTGTCTCTCCAAGCCCCCGGCTCCGATGCATCCAGCGAGGAGGGTGGAGCCAGTCTGCCGTTCCAACTGACCGCAAGGACCGGGGCCTATACGGTCAGGGGGATGCCGGCGGTGGACTTCCCGGAGTTGCCCATGGCCCAGAGCCCTGTGGCCATCCCTCTGTCTGCCCAGTCCTTGCGGGACGGCCTGGCCCGCACCCTCTTTGCCAGCAGTTCCGACGAGGCCAAGCAGGTCCTCATGGGTGTCCACTTGGTGGTGTCCCCAGCCAGTCTCGAATTTGCTGCCACCGACGGCCACCGCCTTGCGGTGGTGAGACAACCCCACGGCAACAGCGCGCCGGATCCTGCCAGCGGCATTGTGCAACAGGAAGAGAGCTTTGCCGTCACCATCCCGGCCCGGTCCCTGCGGGAACTGGAGCATCTCCTCTCCACCCGCAAAACCGACGAGACCATTGACCTCTACCACGACCAGGGGCAGGTTGTGTTTCTCCGATCTGATCAAGTGGTGACCAGCCGCACCCTGGACGGAATGTATCCCAAATACAATCAACTCGTTCCCGATACGTTCAGTCGCTCCTTCACCGTTGATCGTTTGCCCATGGTCACCGCCCTGGAGCGGGTAGCCGTCCTGGCGGATCAGCAAAACAGTGTGGTGAAGCTTTCCGTTGCCATGTCCGAGCGGCAACTACGCATCTGCGCCGAAGTCCAGGACGTGGGCCGTGGGGACGAGTCCGTTCCCCTGGTGGGTGGGGACGGCGGCGACATGGACGTGGCCTTTAACGTGCGCTACCTGCTGGACGGCCTCAAGGTGGTCCCCACACCGGAAGTGACCTTTCAGATGAATAACCCCACCAACCCTGTGGTGCTGCGCCCCCATGGCGGGGACGTGCAGTTCACCTATCTGGTGATGCCCGTTCAGATTCGCACCTGACGACCGGCCTGCGGCTGCAATTCACCATGGCTGGTAATGGCGAACTGCTGTTGCAGGACGGAAAGCTTTAGTTCCACTTCCTGTTGTTCCCGTCCCGGGGATGAGCCCATGACAATTCCGGCCCCGGCGGTGAGGGTCAGGTGTTGTCCTTGCAGTTGTCCACAACGGATGGCCACCCGCAAATCCGCATCGCCCCACTCGTCAATCCAGCCGAGGGGGGCGCCGTAGTGCCCCCGTGGGAATCTTTCCAGGCTGCGGAGCCATCTGAGAGCCTCCTGCCGCGGCAATCCAGCCACGGCAGGTGTGGGGTGCAGCGCCTCGGCCAGATCCAGCACCCGGTGGCCATGGGCCTGAGCCTGGATGAGGGTATGCAAATGCATCAACTTCCCATGGCGAGCCAGGCGGGGGTAGGGGCAGCGCCGGGGGGTGAGGCCCTGGGACTGGAGCGACTGAACGATGGCGCTGACCACCAGCTCATGCTCATGGCGATTCTTGTGGGACCTGAGCAGGTGCTGTGCTCCTTCCCCGTCCACTGCCGCGGTTCCGGCCAAACCGTCACAACGCAAGCGACCGGAGCGTAGTTCCAGGAGCCGCTCCGGTGAGGCCCCCACCACAGCGTTGCGGCCCCGGCTGTTGAGGGGTTGCCAGAGAAAACGGCAACTGCCCTTCTGGTGGCGCCGCAGGCTGCGGAGCAGCTCAACGGGGTTCAAGGGGTTGCTCAACAGCAACTCCTGCTGGGCTGCCAGCACCAGTTTGCACAACTCGCCGTTGTGGATCAGGTCCAAGGCCTGCTGGACGCTCCTTTGGAAGGGGTGCTGCCATGCATCGCTTCTGGCCACCAGCCTGGGCAGGTCCAGGGGGGACGGCGGGGATTGCTTCAGGGCTTGCGCTTGTTCCCAGAGTTCTTCCGCCATGGATCGGGCCGTGACGATCCCCCCCAGGGTGCGCTGATGCAGGAGCCAGCAGTGGCGCCCCTGGCGCCCCAGTTGCCAGCGGGGGAGCACAATGGTGACCCCTGGCATGCCGTCCCCGTCGCTATGGCCGAAAAAGCTGAAGGCCAGCGCCAGCCGGGGGCGCTGCACCGCCAGACGGGTGGGATGGGGGCACACCAGGCGACTCAGGCTCCCATCGATAAAACGCTGGGCCAAGGCAAACCGTCGCGGCCCCCGCAGCTCCAGACTGTGCTCCACCCCTGTGGCTGCCAACGTCAGACCTGGCCATCGATCCCAGACCCAGGTGAAGTTGTTGCGCTGCGGCAATTGGGGCAACGCCGCCAGGGGATCCAGTGGCGCAACGGGAACGCCAAGACAGAGCACCCCCTCTTCCCCCAAGTGTTGAGAACCCTCCTGGGCCATGGTCAGGAGGCTCCGGAAGGACATGGCAGCAAATGGAGGAATGCGGATCAGATGTGAATGGTTACGCGAAATTCTACGATTTACCCATGAATGCCATCAAACTGAAGTTTGTGGTCCCAAGTGAGATAGCCAAGCAACGGCGCCGCCTCTGGCGGGCTGCCGTCAAGTGGCCCATGTACTCGGTGGCCGTGATGCCGGCCTTGGTGGCCGTGGGCTGGTTGCTGGGTCCCGGACGCAGCGCCTGGCGCCTGCAACCCCAGCAGTTGGCCCTCTTTTTGCTGGCCGCCGTGCTGCTGCTGGCCTGGGAAAACGTGGGCAACGACTACTTTGACGCCCAAACCGGAATTGACGTCCACAAGCCCCACTCCTTGATCCAACTCACCGGGGCGCACCGGTTGGTGTTGTTGACAGCCCAACTCTGTTGTACAGTTGGCCTCCTGCTCATGGTCCAGGTGGCTAGGGCCAGCAGTTGGTGGCTGCTGCCCCTGGTGCTGGCCTCCTGTTGCTGTGGCTACCTCTATCAGGGGCCTCCCTTTCGTCTGGGGTATCAGGGTTTGGGGGAGCCCCTCTGCTGGCTGGCCTTTGGTCCCCTGGCCACGGCGGCGGCACTGGTGGGCCTCGGCGCCCCTGCCCTGGGGCTGGAAGGTGGCGGCCCCCTGGATCTGTCCCTGGCCTCCCAACTGGGGTGTGGGCCGGCCCTGGCCACAACCCTGGTGTTGTTTTGCTCCCACTTTCACCAGGTGGAAGACGACCTGGCCCACGGCAAGCGCTCACCGGTGCAGAGGCTGGGTACAGCCCGTGCTGCTGCCCTTGTGCCCTGGTTTGTTGCTCTTGTCCTGCTGGCGGAAGTGATGCCCGTTGCCTGGGGCGCATGGCCCCCCACGGTCCTGTTGGCGCTGGCTAGCCTGCCGGTGGCTCTTCCCTTGATCCGTCTCCTGGGGCGCCACCACCATCAGCCCGAGCGCATCAGCCACAGCAAGTTTCTGGCCTTGCGCTTCCAGATTGTGAACGGTGTGTTGTTTGCCGGTGGACTGGCCCTAGGAGGATTCATCCTGTCCGGTTGAGTGATGGCGGATCATTGGCGCTTGCGTTGGCGGCCCCTCCCCCTCCGGCGCTGGCAGCGTGACGGGGAGCAACGGTGTGACCAAGGGTTGCGGGTGGAGTTGGAAGATCCCCATGGGCAGCAGGGGGCAGGAGAAATCAGTCCCTTGCCTGAGCGTCACCGATCCGGTGTGGATCCTTTGGATGGGAGCCACCTTCGGAGTTTGCAGCGCCAGTTGCAGCATGTGGATCCCACTGCGGGACGCCAGAAGCTGGAGCGCTGGCTGCGCCCCATGGCCTGTCAACACCCCTGCACGGCCTTTGCCTTGGGCAGTGCCCTGTGGCACCTGGATCAACGGCATCGCCGCAATGGTGCGGACCCCATGCCCACCGGCGCTGGCGCCCATCCCGATGCTGGCTGTCCTTGGCCAACGGTAGGTATCTTGCCGTCCGGCGCTGCGGCCCTGACGGCGCTGGAGCGGGGTTTGGCCCGTGGCTGGCGCTGCTGGAAGTGGAAAATCGGCGCCCTCCCCTGGCGTCAGGAGCAGCCACTGCTGGCGGCGCTGCTGGCCATGGTGGCCCCCGTGGCGGGTCAGTTGCGACTGGATGCCAACGGCTGTCTGGATGCCGCTGCCCTTTTCCATTGGCTGGATGCCGCTGCAGATCCGCGCATCAGTTGGCTGGAGCAGCCCCTGGCCCCAACTGATCCTCTCCTGGAGCGGTTACTCGGTAGCTCCCCCATCCCCGGGGTGCAGTTGGCCATTGACGAGTCCCTCGCCAACCTGGATCAGGTGGAGTACCTCCTGCGGGCGCCCCCCGCCAGCAAGCCCCTGTTGGTGGTGAAGCCCTCCCAATTGGGGGATCCCCGAAGACTGGCTGGTCTCCTGCGGGCTTGGCCCGGTCGCTGCGTCGTCTCCAGTGGATTTGAGGGGCGCCTTGGTCAGGCTGTGGTCCATGATCTGGCCCGCTTGGCGGTGGCTGGGGGCAGTCCGGCCCCAGGATTGGGGGCAACCGCTTGACCCACCAGGGGCCATGGCTGTGCAGGAACGCCATCTTCTGATTTGCGGCCCGGAGCCTGCTGCGGACTGGCAGTGTTTGCACACCCTTCTGGCTTCGGCAGCCGTTGTGGGCCTCTGCCGCCCGGAAGAAGAAGCCATGCTGCGGGCAGCCCTGAGTCCCGGCTGGCGCCATCAAGGTGGGCGGGCCGAGCGCCTGTGCCATGGGGACACACGTCCTCTCCTGTCCACGGGAGCCAAACCGGCGGCGGCGGTGGTGGTGGGTAGCGGGGGAAGCGGAGGGAAGCGGCGCTGGTGTCTCCAACCCCTGGACCACCTGCAGCGGGCAGCCCGGGCTCTGGTGGGCTGGCCGGCAGAGATGTGCGGCTCCGGGCACAAGATGCTCCCCTTGGCCCTGGCGGGTCTCGCCAATCCCCTGCCGCTGCACCACGTCAGTGGTTTGATGCCTGCCCTCCGCAGCCAGGCCCTGGACATTCCCCACCGCTTCCTGTCCCGCCGCCAATGGCGAGACAGGACACAACGCCCGTCCCTGCGGGACTGGGGCCTGGTTTTGGTGCCCAGCCAATTGCAGTGGCTCATGGGGGAGCCCGGGGGGGTGGACTGGTTGCGGCAACTCTCCTGCTGCTGGGTGGGGGGTGCTCCCTTGCCGCCGGCCCTGCGGCAGCAAGCGCGCTGCTCTGGTCTGAACCTGTCCCCCTGCTACGGCAGCACGGAGACCAGCGCCATGGTGACGGCCCTGGCTCCCCGACAATTCCTGGCGGGTGCGGAGGGTTACGGGTTGCCCTTGCCCCACGTGGCGTTGCGCAGTGTTCCTGTCCCGGGTTCGCCAGGGGTCCTGGAGATCCGCACCCCGGTGCTGACCCCCGGCTTTCTGGTGGAGGGTTGCCTGTTGCCCTTGCCCCTGGAGAACGGTTGGTGGCGCACTACGGATTCAGCCCGATTGGAACCCCACGGCTTGCAGGTGCTGGGCAGGATGGACGAGGCCATCAACAGCGGGGGCGAGACGGTGTTTCCCGAGGAGATTGAAGCCTGCCTGGTGGGTCTTGACGGTCTGAAAGCTGTTCTGGTGGTGGGTGTGGAGGACGTGCATTGGGGCCAACGCCTGGTGGCCCTGTACCGGGGAACCGTTCCCGTGGCGGTGCTGGAGAAGGCCGTGTCCGGGCGTCCCCCCGCGGAGCGCCCCAAACAGTGGCTCCATTGTCCCCCCCTGGCCCCCAATGCCCAGGGAAAATGGGAACGGCGCCGCTGGCGGTCCTGGGCTGAAAGGAACGCCCCCTACGGCTCCTGATTATCCTGATCGGGGAAAAAGGCGTCTGTGCCAGGCGACGAAGAACTGCGGGGCGGGGCCGTCATGGCGGAAGAACCCCATCCCGACGAGTGCCCTTCTCACCTTATCGCTCAAGGGAGTCGCAGAGCATACGGAGATCCCCTTCCCGAGACCAGAAGCTCAACGGCCTCCAGCATCGAAGTCTTGCCAGAATTATTTTTTCCCACCAGCAGGTTCACCCGGGCCAGCCCGCTCAGCCGGTAGGGTTCGAACCCCCGAAATCCGTGCAGGGGAAGGGTGTTGAGCATCACCTGTCCTCATGCGTCTGCCTTGACATGTGTCACGCCTTGAGGGACAGCATCAACTCATAGAGCCCGTCGATCCGGGCACTCAGAGATGTTTCCAAGCCGTCGATCCTGGCGCTCAGGGCATCGATTCGACCGTTCAGTGTTGTTTCCAGGGACTCCATTCTGGTGCTCAGGGCATCGATTCGACCGTTCAGCGTTGTTTCCAGAGTGTCCATCCTGGTGATCAAGTCATCGATTCGACCGTTCAGTGCCGTTTCCAGAGCATCGATCTTGCTATCCAGAGCAAAGAATCCTGCCACCACCATGGCCATCAAGGCGATGATAAGCCCAATGACCAGGTAATCCCGCTCCTGCTTCTGTGGCACCCCTGCAGGAGCAAGCGAGGGATCCGCAGGATGGGGAGTTCGGGACTCTTTTTTCACGGGATCGGGGACGGGATTTGAGGTGGTCATGGGCTGTACCGCGAGGAGAATCCACAGGTCCATTGTTCCCACCCTATCCATCCGGTAGATCAAGAAATCTCAAGAGATCTGAAGTTGCGTAAGCAAGCGCCGCTGGCGTCCGTCTCCAGGGGTGCGGGTCTGGGTAATGTCTCGCTGCTTCCGCTTTTCTGCCCGCCGTGAAACCAGGCTTCGATGGACAGACCGTTGCGTCCCAATTGGCGGTTGCCGCTCTGGCGGCAGGCGTGGTCACCTCCTATGCGGTTGCCCAGGGCCAGAACCCTCTCATGGCGTTAGGGATTACCCTTTTCTCTGCTGTCGCTGCGGTTGCCATTGGCCAGTGGATCTGACGTAGCTCTCCAGCAGGAAGAAGCCGTCCTTGCATTACGGCAGGACATGCCTGCCCTGGCCAACAAGACCTACTTCAACTACGGCGGCCAGGGGCCGTTGCCGACGGCCTCCCTCCACGCCATGGCTGCAAGCTGGCGCCGCATCCAGGAGTTGGGACCCTTCGCCAAGCCGGTCTTCTCTTACGTGGGCGAGTTGACCGCCTCACTGCGCCAGGCATTGGCTGCCCTCTGCGGCGTTCCACCCCAGCGTCTGGCCTTCACGGAAAACGTCACCTCCGGCTGTGTGTTGCCCCTGTGGGGTCTGCCGTGGCGCCCTGGCGATCAACTGCTCATCGGTGACGGGGAGCACCCCGGTGTTGTAGCCACCTGCCATCAGCTTGCCTGCCGGGAACAACTCCAGGTGAAGACCCTCCCGGTTCAGGACTGTTGTGGAGGGGAGCAGGTGCTGGAGCGCCTGGATCAGGCCCTCCAACCCCGCACGCGACTGGTGGTGCTGAGCCATTTGCTGTGGACCACGGGGGCCGCCATGCCCGTCCCTGCCGTGGGCAGACGCCTCAGGGAGCACGTCAACCAGCCGTGGCTGGTGGTGGACGGGGCCCAGTCCGTGGGCGCCGTGCCCCTGCAGGAGGCGGTTGCGGTTGCGGATGTCTACGCCTTCACCGGCCACAAATGGCTCTGCGGGCCGGAGGGCCTGGGGGCCGTGGCCCTCTCCCGGCGCCTGCTTGAGGCGGGTGTACCCACCATGATTGGCTGGCGTGGCCTGGCCAGGGATCCGACCAACCCCCTGCGCCTCCATGGGGACGCCCGCCGCTATGAAATTGCCACCAGTTGTTCCCCCCTGGCGGCGGGTCTGCTGCAATCTCTCCGCAGCCTGGCGGCGGTGGGGGGTCCCCCCCAGTGGCGGGAGCGGATCCGGGCCCGCAGCGGCGCGCTTTGGCTTGGCTTGCGGCAACTGGATGGGGTGGAGACCCTGTTGCCGGAGGCGCCGCCTGCCGGGCTGGTGAGTTTTCGGGTGCGGGATTTTGGGTCGCAACAGGTGGTCAACGCCCTGGCGGAGCAGGGTCTGGTGTTACGAAGCTTTGAGAAGCTGGATTGTGTACGGGCCTGCTGCCATGTGACCACGTTGCCCACGGAGTCGGAACGCCTGATTCGTGAAATTGCTTCCTTGAGCACAAATTCAGGGACCCCCGAGGCTTAAGGTTCCAATCACATTTGCAGCGTGATTGTGTCCCCTAAACGCCGTCCCCGCTTTTTCCATCCCCTGGCTGCGGTGGAAACCCGCAGCGATGGCCAATGTTTTGCCAATGCCTTTGCCGTGGCGGAGCACAGGGTGAACATGGCCTTGACCGGCTCCCTGCTCCCTGCCTTGAAGGTGGTGACCATTCTCCGGGAAACCGGATTTGCCCGGCTCCATATCCAGTCCATGTTCGAGGACGCCCGCCAGGGCAACCCCCACGCTCGCCTGCGGATGATCGAGTTCACTGCCGACGCCCTTGTGGAGGAAGAGGGCCTGGTGGCCGGCCCCCTTGAGGACGACGCCGACGACCAGATCCCCATGGCCGCCACCTGAACGGACCTCACCTGAGCCTCAGCGCTGGGCCACGGCGGTGGCCGCCACACGGCGATCGTCGAAGGGCCGTTGTTCATGGCCGACAATCTGGACCGTCTCATGCCCCTTGCCGGCGATGAGCACCGTATCCCCCGCTCCGGCCTGAATCACCGCCCTGTGAATGGCCAGGCCCCGGTCCGGTTCCTGCTGGTGGGGCGTTCCCGCCGGCAGCCCGGCGCAGATCTCCTTCAGGATTCCTTCAGGATCTTCGCTGCGGGGGTTATCGGAGGTGATCACCAGTTCGTCGGCCAGCGCGGCGGCGGCCGCTGCCATGAGGGGCCGCTTGCTCCGATCCCGATCCCCGCCGCAGCCGAACACGCAGATCAGCCGCCCCACCACGAAGGGGCGCAGAGCCTGCAACGCACTGGCCAGACCGTCAGGGGTGTGGGCATAGTCCACGACCACCGTGATATCCGGCGCCGCGATGGACTCCATCCGGCCAGGAACCCCCCCGAAGCTGGGCACCTGCTCCAATAACGGCCCTAGGGGAACCCCGCAACTCACCAGCACACCCACCGCCTGCAGCAGGTTCATCAAGTTGAAACGCCCCAGCATGGGAGAGTGAAACCGCCCTTCACCCCTGGGGCTGAGGAGTCGTCCCTCCACCCCGTCGATACCCATGGCCAGGTCGCACATTACCAACTCTGCATCCGGCGTCGACGGAAGATGCTGATCCCGCTGCCGGGGATCCAGCAGGCGACAACCCCAGGCTTTGGTGGCCCCCAACTGCTGCCGCAGAAGGCGCCCACGGGGATCTTCGCAATTCACCACCGCCTGCCCGTGGAGCAGGTCTGCTGCAAACAGCCGTGCCTTGGCCTGGAAATAAGCCTCCATGTCTCCGTGAAAATCCAGGTGGTCCTGGCTCAGGTTGGTGAACACGGCGCCGCTGAACACCAGCCCCGCCACCCGTTGTTGCGCCAGGGCGTGGGAACTCACCTCCATGGCGGCCCGCTGCACGCCGTCCGCCACCGCCTGGGCAAGCTGGCCATGGACCACGTCCGCCGGTGCCGTGGTGTGGGTGGCTTTCAGGACGGTCCCCGGCCAGCGATTTTTCAGGGTGCCCAGCAGGGCCGTGGGTGTCCCCAGGGCGGTGCTCAGGTGCTCGATCCAGTGGGTGATGGTGGTTTTGCCGTTGGTGCCGGTCACGCCAATGAGTTGTAACTGCTGGCTGGGATGCCCCCAGAAGGCGGATGCCAGCCTCCCCAGACAGGCGGCGGGGTTCTCCACCACCACCACGGGATCCCCCGGACCCGGTGGATGCCTGCGGGCCGCTTCGGGGCCGATGACCGCCGCCGCCGCGCCACCCGCCAGGCTGGCTGCCCAGTGGTCCCCGCCGTCCACGTGGGCGCCCGGTGTCCCCACAAACAGAGCCGCGGGCGGCAACCGCCTGGAATCCCCCGATACCGCCTGAATCTCCACGTCCGCCAGCAGGGCGGGGACGGGGACGGCGGCGGCCTGCAGAAGGGCATGGAGGTGCATGGGTGCAGCAGCCATGGGCTCAACTCCGGCGACGGACGTGGCTCCCAAGCTTGCGGGCTCCGGCCCCCATCAGCCAGGGTCTGCCATGGCCAATCGGTGGAGATGCTTCTCCAGCCAGCGCTGCAGCGCCAACCCCTTGAGCCGTGGCGGCACCCACGGCAAGACGGGATCGCGTCGTGGATCCGATCCCACCACCAGCAAGGGCACCAGCAGCCCGAAACGCTGCTGCAACACCGGATCCCCGTCCACGTCCACAAGCTGCAGGGTCCCCTGGGGCAGCAGGGAGACCAGGCGCTCCGCCAGGCCGGTGCAGAGGCAGCACCCGGAACGGGTCAGCAGGACGAGGGGTGGCCAGGGGGGATGGCTCATGGATTGGTGGCTCATGGGTCGGGAACGGGGTCGTAGCCCCCTGTCGTGAAGGGGTGGCACCGCAGCAGCCGCCACACACTCAACCAGCCACCCCGCCAGAGGCCATGGCGCTCCAGGGCCTCCATAGCATAGGCGCTGCAACTGGGGCTGAAACGACAGCGGGGCGCCAACAGGGGCGAGATGAGTCGCTGATAGAGGCCGATGAGGACCATGAGCGGCGCCGCCAGCCGCCAACTGGGGCCGTTACTCTTCCGGGGGGGTACAATCACGGTTTGACGCCATGGCTAACCCCATGGTGCCAAATGTTTTGTCCACCACTCACTGCATCAAGGACCGACACCCATGTCTCGATACCGCGGCCCTCGCCTGAGGATTACGCGGCGCTTGGGAGACCTTCCCGGTCTCACCCGTAAGGCCGCCAAGCGGTCTTATCCCCCCGGTCAGCACGGCCAAGCCCGTCGCAAGCGCTCCGAATACGCCATTCGTCTGGAAGAAAAGCAAAAGCTGCGGTTCAACTACGGAGTATCCGAGCGGCAGTTGGTGCGCTACATCAAAAAAGCCCGCGCCCAGGACGGCTCCACTGGCACCAACCTGCTCAAGCTGCTGGAAAACCGCCTGGACAACGTGTGTTTCCGGCTGGGATTTGCCCCCACCATTCCTGGCGCCCGCCAGTTGGTGAACCATGGCCACGTCACGGTCAACGGCCGCATGGTGAACATTGCCAGCTATCAGTGCAAGGCCGGCGACGCCCTGGCCGTTCGGGAACGGAAAGGCAGCAGGCGCCTGGCCACGGACAATCTGGAGTTCCCCGGTCTGGCCAACGTGCCCCCCCACCTGGAGCTGGACAAGAACAAGCTCACCGCCAAGGTGGTGGGGGGCTGTGAACGGGAGTGGGTAGCCCTGGAAATCAACGAGTTGCTGGTGGTGGAGTACTACTCCCGCAAGGTGTGAAACCACCAAGGCCTATGGGGCCACTTTTGTTCAGGAGAAGGTCGGACTTTGACGGGGAGCAGCGCTTCCCTCAGCGCCCTCGTCTCTGCTCTGCCCTCCTGCATTTCAGCCTTGAGATCGTCAACCGCTTGTTCTGCCCCACTTCTCTGGCCTCCTGGATTCAGCCGGGCATGTTGAGCCTAGCTAGTGGGGTTGATCCTGCTATTGTTCCAGGGAACCTCTGAACAAGCCTCCTCGGGGCTCTGGGGCAGAAGCTTGCCAACGGACTACCCACGCGCTAGGATACCCCCCAAGCGTTTGATTGTTTCCTCCACCCATGCACGACGTAACACATCTGAACCCCAGCCCGTCTGTGGAGCTCAGGCGTGAAGCGGCAGTTGGGGGCGATTATTCAGGGATGTATCAAAAAGAGCATCCTACGGGGAGTTTGCATCAAATTATGCTAGGGTGGCCGGGTGGCCGGGTGGCCGGGTGGCCGGGCCATGAGTGTGTGTATAGCCGAGGGCGGGGGCTGGCTCTGCGTTCCGGCCTCCCCGTCTGAGTTTTCCGCCTCTATACCTGATCGTTTCAGGTCTTCTGCCGCCCGCATCGGGGCAGAGGGAAAGGGCAGGCGCAGGGCATGGGGAGCACCCGCTTGCACGGACGGACGGGCTGGTGCATCAAAAGGGGGCGGCCCATGTCCAATGGTCCGACTCCGCCACCGACCGAACCCAGGGGTCACGACAGATACCACCAACGGTTCCCCTGAAGAATGGCCAGGGGCGATGGGGTTCCCCATGGGAAGGGATCAACCATGAAGCCCCATCAAAACCCATCTCACCAAGGCTGGCAGTGGCTCCTCTCCTGGATGGGCCTGGCAGGGACCCCGCTGGTTTTCCTTGCCCTGTTGCTGCTGGCCGGGCTGTCCTCCGGCGCGAAGGCGCAGACAACGTACCCGACCGTCTCCCCGACGGAAATCTACGAGGGTGAGACGCTCACGTTCACGATAGTGACAGACATGACAAATGCCGGCGGGCTTGGTTGGCACAATGACTTGGTTAGTGGCTACGGTTTTATTGACAACCACAATGACAGCACTGCCACTGAGGGAGCCACAACCGGTGATTTCGTTTTTCTCGCGTCCAACGGTTCTACCCAAAACCAACTTAACTCTGATGACGTAGTTATACGAAATAATCAAACGACCAACGAGGTCGACATTCGCATCCGCGCGAACACGGACAACACCACGGAAGGGGATGAGACGATTATTCTGGAACTTATCCGGGATTTTGGTACCAACATAAAGATGCCGACGGCCATCACCCTGAAAGACGGCGCCCGTCCTAGCACCTCCACCGACGGCGTCACCATCTCGGAAACATCCCTCACCCTGACCGAACTCGGCGCATCGAGTGCGGTGGAGAAGACCTACACAGTGGTGCTGAACACGGACCCCACAGCGGATGTCACGATCACGGTGGCCAACGGCGACAGCACCGCCGTTGCAGTAGACACCAACGCCAGCACCAGCGGTAACCAGAACACCCTGACCTTCACGGCGGGCGGTGACGGCTCCGGTTCAGGAGCGGGCAATGGCAACTGGGCCGTGGCCCAGACGGTGACGGTGCGGGCGCTGAACGACGCTGACGGTGCTCCCGAAACCTTCAACCTCACCCATACGGCCACCGCCACGGGCAGCACGGCCCCCTATCACGGCATCTCCATCGATCCAGTGGCGATCACCACCACAGACGTTGGTCACGGGACGTTGGTGTCGACGCCCACCTTATCGGTGCTGGAAAGCGACGACGAGGCGGATTACAAGTTGGTTCTGAGGAGCGCGCCCGGCGGCACGGTGACGATTTCGGCCACCTCGGGCGCCACGGCGACCGCGACGGTCTCGCCCCCCTCGCTGAGCTTCGACAACTCCAACTGGGACACGCCGCAGAGGTTCACGGTGACCGGCAAGGGGGCGGGCTCCACCTCCATCAGCCATGCCGTGACCACCGGCACGACGGACTATCCGATGTCCATGACGATCTCTTCGGTGGCGGTGACGGTGACGGCGGACACCCGCCCGACGGTTAGTTTGGGTCCCAGATTCACGCTTGTGGACGAAGGCGACAATGCGGTGTCCACGCTGACCCTGTCGGCGGCGCTGGGCGTCGACGTGACGATACCCATGACAGTGACAAATACTAATACGGAATCGGGCGACTACACCGTGCCGAACCCCAGCAGCGTGACCGTCACCGCGGGCGAGACCGAAGCAACGTTCACCGTCGCCACCACGGACGATAACCTCGTCGAGACAAGAGAACTGTTCAATGTGGACATCGACACGACAAACCTGCCCGGGGAGGTGCGCGCCGGGACGGAGACGACAAGCCAATTCGCCATCACGGACAACGACGAGGGCGTACTGGTGTCCATGAGCGCGGCAGCCGCTTCAGTCTGGGAGGGCGAGTCGCTGGAGGTGTTCTTCGAACTGGCCGAGACGCTCGACAAGGATGTGCAGATACCGATAGATGTCTTTGGCGATGCGACAGATATCGTGGACCCTGTTGCGGAGTACCAAGCTGTGGATTACACCGCGACTATTGCCGAGGGGGACACCACCGGCAGCGTGACCGTGACGACGATTCAGGACACCTATGCCGAGCAGCAAGAGATATTCTCTGTCAGTCTAAATAATGACGGATTCGAGCAGCTTTTGAGTCAGGGGCTTAGACTCGACCCGGATGCTGCCACAACGCAGGTCACCATTCTCGATGACGACCTGGTGGTGCTGACCGAGTCGTCCGGATCCACGGTGGTGAACGAGGACGGGACCACGGACGGCTACGAGGTCCATTTGAGGCCCCTGCATGGGACTTTTAACTATTCCCCCTCCACGGTTGTGGCGACGGCCGGGGACGGAGTGCAGGTCAGCGCGTCGGGCAACACGCCGGCGGCATCGAGGAGCATGACCTTATCAAATTTGAATCGGAGCCGGACGGTGCGTGTCCACGCCGTGGACGACGACTTGGACAATCCCGGTGGCAGCCGCAGCGGACGCATCACCCACGCGGTCACCCTGACCAGTGACGGCACGCCGAACGGTGTGGTCGACGACATTCTGGTCACCATCACCGACGACGACCCGACGACGGTGACGCTGTCTGCCGCCGCGGGCGACATCGAGGAGGGGCAGACAAAGGAGTTCACCATCACCCTGGGCCGTGGTCTGGTGAACGGCGAGACCCTGACGGCGCCGCTCACCTTTGGCGGTACGGCGACAAGGGGAACGGACTACACCATGACCGGATCGGCGGCCACCGGCGTGCAATACAACAACCTGAATAGTGGGAATGCTAACGTGGTGTTCACCGGTCCGCAGTCCGGCGCGACGGCCACCACGGCGACGATCACCCTGAGCGCCACAGCAGACAGCACGGTGGAGAGTACGGCGGAGACGGTGGACATCGCCTTCGGCACGGTTACCAATACGGGTTTGACAGGCGCCGGCGGGGTGAGCGATACCGATAACCTGGCGGAATTCAACATATCGGACGCGGGGCCGGGCGCCGGGGTGACGGCTTCCACAAACTCCCTGTCTCTGACCGAACTGGGTGCGGCCAGCCTGGTGGAGAAGACCTACACGATCGTTCTGGATACCGACCCGGGCGCGGACGTGACCATCACGGTAGCCAACGGCGACAGCACCGCTGTCGAGGTGGACACCGATTCGGGCACGACCGGCAACCAAAGCACCATGACCTTCACGGCGGGCGGGGACGGTTCCGGCTCAGGAGCAGGCAACGGCAACTGGGCGGTGGCCCAGACGGTGACGGTGCGGGCGCTGAATGATGCTGACGTTTTGGCGGAGAGCTTCAATCTCACCCACAGCGCCACCGCCACGGGCAACACGGCCCCCTATCACGGCATTACCATCGTCCCGGTGGCGGTGACCACGACGGACGCGGGTCACGGTGTGGTGGTGTCGAAGCCCAGCGTGTCGGTGGCGGAGAACGACGAGATGGAAACCTACACGGTGGTGCTGAAGAGCCAGCCCGGCGGCCCGGTGACAATTACACCGACGACGGACGCCATGACCACCGCGACGGTCTCGCCCACCTCGGTGACCTTCACCAATTCGGATTGGAACATGCCGAAGACCTTCACGGTGACCGGCAAGGGCGCGGGCTCCACCTCCATCAGCCATGAGGTGACCACCGGCACGACGGACTATCCCACCTCGACGACGATTCCGGCAGTGGCAGTGACGGCGGTGTCATCGGTTTCGTTGCCCTATGTAAGCCCGACGGAACTTTACGAGGGGGAAAGGGTGAAATTCACCATTACGATATCAGCAGAAGATGGGATGCAGTGGAATTCCTCTTTGGATAACGACGAGACTAACACCACTTTTTTAGGGACAGCCCGTGCTTCTGTTGATTATGACGTAATAGGCCGGTTGGTCGCCACAAGGGCTGTTCGGGATGGAAATAACTATACCTTGCCAGTCACTATTTCTGCCAGAACGGATAATTTGACTGAAGGTGATGAAACCATAATCATTGGAATGGAAGCAGAATATCCCGACTACGAAAATGTTGCAACTGTCGCCATCACCTTGAAAGATGGTCCGCGGCCTGCGGCGGCGGATCGGGTCGTTGTTACGCCGACTTCTCTTACCCTGACCGAGTTAGGATCCCCGGCTGATGTTGAAAAAACCTACACGGTGGTGCTGGATACGAATCCCACAGCAGATGTGACCATCACCGTAGCCAACGGAGACGCCACCGCCGTTGTAGTGGACACCGATTCCGGCACCACTGGTGACCAGTCCACCCTGACCTTCACGGCGGGAGGGGACGGCTCGGGTTCAGGAGTGGGCAACGGCAACTGGGCCACGGCCCAGACGGTGACGGTGCGGGCGCTGAACGACGGCGACGCTTTAGCGGAGAGCTTCAATCTCACCCACACCGCCACTGCCACAGGCAGCACGGCCCCCTATCACGGCATCACCATCGATCCGGTGGCGATCACCACCATAGATGCCGGCCATGGGGTGGTGGTGTCGGAGTCCAGCGTGTCCGTAGCGGAGAACGACGAGACGGCTGCCTACACGGTGGTGCTGAAGAGCCAGCCCGGCGGCACGGTGACGATTTCGGCCGGCTCGAGCGCCACGACGCGGGCGACGGTCTCGCCCACGTCGCTGAGCTTCACCGACTCGGACTGGAACATGCCGAAGGCTTTCACGGTGACCGGCAAGGACATGGGCTTTGCCGCCATCAGCCATGGGGTGAGCACCGGCACGACGGACTATCCCATCTCGACGAGGATTCCGGCGATGTCGGTCACGGTGACGGCGGCGGTTGACGCCGGGCTGGTCATCACCGAGACCGGCATACCCGAGGAGACCCGCGTCACTGAGTGGACGGGGATCCGGTCGCGCAACACGGACACCTACACGGTGGCGCTGGCCACCCAGCCCACCCATGGCGTGACGGTGACGGCCAGTGCCGGCGCAGGTGTGCAGGTAGCAGCGCCTGGAGGCACAGCGGGCGGCACCGCTACTCTCACCTTCACCACCAGCAACTGGAACACGGCCCAGACGGTGACGGTCACCGGTGTGGACGACAGCGTGGACAATCCCGGTGGCAGTCGGGAGGTGACCATCAGTCATGCCGCCAGTTCTACAGATTCCGACTACACCATCGGCAGCGCCGGCAGCGTGGAGGTAATGGTAACGGATAACGAGTCTACGAATATTACGCTGTCTGCCAATCCGGCGGGTGACATTCAGGAAGGCGAAACAAAGGAGCTTACCTTTGAACTGAATCGCGGTTTGGTGAACGGCGAGACTCTGGAGCTGAATCTCAGGCTGTCGGGCACGGCGATAAAGGGAACGGACTACACCATGACGAACACGGCAGCCGCCGGGTTGGGGGTGACATACAGTAATCTGAGCGGCACTGGCAACCCCAGCGTGAATTTTACCGGCCCTGAGTCTGGCGTTACGGCCACTACAGCCAGAATCACGCTGACGGCCATAACGGACAGCACGGTAGAGGACCCGGAAAGTGTTCTTACGGCCACATCAAGCTCCGCCAACCCAATAATAACAGACCTTTACCTCGGTGGAGGACTTGGCACAACAGACAACATGCCGGATTTCAATATTTTAGAAGCAATTCCGCCGGGCCTGACCTTCTCCAAACTCACTCTGACGGTGAGCGAGGACGGCACGACAACAACGGACGCCTACACGGTGGCGTTGACCACCCAGCCTACCCATGACGTTACGGTGACGGTCAGCGCCGGCGCGGGTGTACAGGTAGCAGAGGATGAAGGCACAGCGGGCGGCGCCGTTACCCTCACCTTCACCACCAGCAATTGGAACACGCCCCAGACGGTGACGGTCACCGGCGTGAACGACAGCACGGACAATCCCGGTGGCGGTCGCGAGGTGAGCATCACCCATGCCGCCAGTTCTACAGATTCCGACTACACCATCGGCAGCGCCGGCAGTGTGGAGGCGACGGTGACCGATGACGACGCCACCACGGTGACGCTGTCCGGCGCCGCGGGCGACATCCAGGAGGGGCAGACGAAGGAGTTCACCATCACCCTGAACCGGGGCCTGGTGGACGGCGAAACCCTGACTGTACCACTGACTTTTGGCGGCACGGCCACAAGGGGAACGGACTACACCATGATGGGCGCGACAGTCACCGGTGTGCAATACAACAACCTGAATAGCGGCACTGCCACCGTGGTGTTCACCGGCCCGCAGTCCGGCGCGACGGCCACCACGGCCACCATCACCCTGAGCGCCACAGCGGACAACACGGTGGAGAGTACGGCGGAGACGGTGGACATCGGGCTAGGTGCTATCACCAACACCGGCTTGACAGGCGCCGGCGGGGTGAGCGAGACCGACAGCCTGGCGGAGTTCAACATATCGGACGCGGGGCCGGGCGCCGGGGTAACGGTTTCCACAAACTCCCTGTCTCTGACCGAACTGGGTGCGCCCAGCGTGGTGGAAAAGACCTACACGATCGTTCTGGATACCAACCCGGGTGCGGCTGTGACCATCACGGTCACCAACGGCGACGCCACCGCCGTGTCCGTGGACACCGACACGGTCATGTCCGGCAACCAGAACACGCTGACCTTCACGGCGGGCGGTGACGGCTCGGATTCAGGAGCGGGGAACGGCAACTGGGCTGTACCCCAGACGGTGACGGTGCGTGCGCTGAACGACGTCGACAGCGCGAACGAGAACTTCAACATCACCCACACGGCCACCGCGGCGAGCGGCCCGTACAACGGCATCGCCGTCGATCGGGTGGCGGTGACCATCACTGACGCCGGCCACGGGGTGTTGTTGTCGAAGTAGAGCGTATCGGTGGCGGAGAAAGACGTGAAGGTAACCTACACGGTGGTGTTGAAGAGCCAGCCCGGCGGCCCGGTGACGATTTCAGCCACCTCGGACGCGCCGACCACCGCGGAGGTCTCGCCAGCCTCGGTGACTTTCACCGACTCGGACTGGAACACGCCGCAGACCTTCACGGTGACCGGCAAGGACATGGGTTCCACCTCCATCAGGCATGAGGTGACCACCGCCACGACGGCCTACCCGACGTCCATGTCGATCTCCGGGGTGATGATGACAGTGACGGCGGACCCCCGACAGGTGCTGGACCTGTCCACTGCAAGCTCCCCCGCCAACGAAGGGACCCCCGCCACGCTGCGCATCACCGCCACCGGCGCCACCAGCAACCAGCCGGTGGCGGGCGGCACCTCTCTGCTGACCTTCTCGGGCGAAGGCATCGCGTCCTCGGACTATTCGGTGGTTGCGCAGAACAGCTTCTCCCTGACGGGCGGTCCGCCACCCGCGGCGACCGCCACGGTCAACCTCGCCGCCGACAACGCTGACGAGCCGAACGAGACGCTGGTGGTGGGCTGGCAGAACCTGCCGAGCAGCTACCGTGCCGGCACGACCGCCACAGTCACGATCATCGACCAGAACCCCACCACGGTGACGCTGGCCGGCGGCGGCACGGTGGCCGAGGACGGCAGCAATTCAGTGAACGTCACGGTAACGCTGAGCCGTAACTTGGTGGCGGGGGAGACGGTAACCGTGCCGCTGGCGATCACGGGCACCGGCATTGCAGGGAGTGATTACACCATCGTACGGGCGCCGGGATCAAGCCTCAACAGTGGCGTAACGCTGAAC
>JAJDVL010000026.1 GCA_022826155.1 Prochlorococcaceae cyanobacterium jk18x22bins.40
CGTTCCCAACTACAACGTCATGGGACTGGCCAAGGCTGCCCTGGAGGCTTCCGTGCGCTACCTGGCGGCTGAGTTGGGTCCCGAGAAGCAGGTGCGGGTGAACGCCGTCAGCGCCGGCCCCATCCGCACCCTGGCCAGCTCCGCTGTGGACTGCAAAGCATGGCGAGAAACACCTTTGAGCGCTCCCAACTCTTTGCCCTGGACCAAGCCGTCCAAGCCTTGGCAGCACGCCACAGTATGAATGATCCCGTCTGTTTGCAACTGAGCAACATCTACCACAATCTTGTCCGCAACTGGGCTGAACTCCAGCAAGGGGTAGCCCAGTCAAAGACCCGTGGCCAGGGATCGCGGGAGCAGCACAGGGCCTGGGGCGCATTGCCGTGGTTAGACGGCTGCTCAATGGCGGGCAGCAGGCACGGGGTGGTGCTGTGAAGCAGTTGCGCCAGTCGCCGTTTCATACGCTGGCTGTTCACCACCAAGTGAATCCGGGCCACGGTTTCCGATGGCTGGCCGTGGAGGCGCTCCCTGACTGAGCCCCGTCAGCAGCCTTAGGGAAATCCACCCGCACGCCACAGAACCGTGGCGAAGCCGTTGGCTCGAACAGGGTGGCCATGTCAACGGGCCTGGCAAGGAGGCAAGGAGTGTAGGCCCGCAGAGGAACGGACTGTTCCCCCGCCCTGGCCACCTGTCGGATTGTGTTGCTCAGAGGATGCGACTGAGGAAGAGTTGGCTGCGCTCCTCCTTGGGGTCCGTGAAGAAGGTTTGGGGGCTGGCCTCCTCCACAATCATTCCCTCATCCATGAACACCACCCGATCCGCCACTTCCCGGGCAAAGCCCACCTCGTGGGTGACCACCACCATGGTCATGCCCTCGGCGGCCAGGGCGCGGATGGTCTCCAGCACCTCCTTCACCTTTTCCGGATCGAGGGCGCTGGTGGGTTCGTCAAAGAGCATCAACTGGGGAGACAGGGCCAGGGCCCGGGCAATGGCCACCCGTTGCTGTTGGCCACCACTGAGTTGAGAGGGGTATTTGTAGGCCTGCTCCCGGATGCCCACGTGGTCCAGCAAGGCCAGGGCATCCTTCTTCACCGTCTGCCGGTCCCGCTTCTGCACCCAGACGGGGGCCAGGGTGACGTTCTCCAGGATGGAGAGGTGGGGAAACAGATTGAACGACTGGAACACCATCCCCACATGGCGGCGAATTTTGCCCACCACCTTCTGGTTGTTGTCGGCGTCCAGGTGGTAGCCCAACACCTCCAGGTGACCGCCCTGAATGGTTTCCAGGCCGTTGAAGGTTCGAATCAGGGTGCTCTTGCCGGAGCCGGAGGGACCCATGATCACCACCACCTCCCCCTTGCCCACGGCCAGGTCCACCTTGCGCAGCGCTTGAAACCCGTTAGGGAAGATTTTGTCCAGCCCCTGGCTGCGCACCGCCAACTCCGGGACGGCAGACAGCCTGTCCCCCGGCTGATCACCTGAAACGGGTTGGGAGGAGGGAGCAGTGCTGGAGGCCATGGTGGGGGAAGGGAGCGGGAAATCGGAAAGAGGTCAATGGTGATCACTCACCTTGAGGCTGCGCTCCACACGGCGCGCCAGGCTGGTCATGAGAATGCAAACCGCCCAATAAACCAGAGCCAGCCAAAGGTAAACCTCCAGGTGGCGGCCCAAATAATCGGGGTTGGCCAGAATGCTGCGGCTGATGCCCAAAAGCTCAATCAGGCCCAGATAAGCCAGCAGGCTGGTGTTTTGCAGTGACGCTACGCATTGGTTGGCCAGGGCAGGCAGGGCCGTGCGCAGGGCCTGGGGCAACTCCACCAGGGCGACGGTTAGCAGGGGAGAGAGGCCAAGGGAGCGGGCTGCTTCCAGTTGGGTCCTGGGAATGGATTGCAATCCACCACGCACGTCCTCGGCCATGTAGGCCGCCATGAAAAAGCCCAGAGACAACACGGCCCGTAACACCCGGCTGAAGGTCCACCCTTCCGGCAGAAAGAGGGGAATCATCAGTTGACCAAAGAAGAGCACGGCAATCAAGGGCATTCCCCGCATGAGCTCGATGTAGCCAGTGGTGAGCCAGCGCAGCAGGGGCAGGGAACTGCGGCGGGCCAGGGCCAGGAGAACGCCCAGGGGCAAGGCCATGAGAATGGTGCCCAGCGTCAGCAGCAAACTGAGTTGTAATCCACCCCAGAAGCGACTCTTCACCGGCTCAAAGCCCAGCCCCGCCGCCAGCAACAGCAATCCGATGGGCAGGATGAGAACCCAGAACAGGGGCAACAAGCGCACCATTGCCGGCGGCAGCAACCTGGATGGCATCAGGGTCAGGATGCAGAGCACCCCCAGCAGACCCAGCCAACTCCAGCTTCGCCAGATCTGGCTCACCGGGAAGTTGCCGTTAAAATAGAGGCGGATGTTGTCCTGGACAACTGCCCAGTCCGCCTGCAGGAGGGCCCAATGCAGCAAGCTCCACAGGCCACTCCCGCAAACGACCGCCAGCACCACGGTGATGAGTGTGTCCAGATGGGAGGAAAACAAGCCGCGGCGCAGCCGGCGCAACAACTGCGCAGGCGGGGGACCAGGGCGCGGAGTGTCAGCCACGTTGCAGCACCAGACGGTTCAAGAGGTTCATCACCCCGCTAATGAGCAGGTTCACCGCCAGGAATCCTCCCAGCAGCAACACAAAGGCCTCAATGGCGCGCCCCGTTTGGTTGAAGGTGGTGTTGGCGATGGAGAAGATGTCTGAATAACCCACAGCAATGGCCAGTGTGCTGTTTTTGGCCAGGTTGATGTATTGGCTGTTGAGGCCCGGCAGGATGGCCCGCAGCGCTTGGGGAAGAATGATCAGGCGCAGGGTGCGGCCCTCGCCAAAGCCCAGGGAACGGGCTGCTTCCCACTGACCGCGAGGTACGGAATTGATGCCGCCCCGCACCACCTCCGCAATGTAGGCGCCGGTGTACACCGTGAGGCCGATGAGCAGGGCCATGAATTCCACCGAGATGGGCAGTCGCAGCCAACTGGCCAAGGCGTCTACGCTGCCCCGGGCAGCGGGGAATCCCAGAAAGACCGCCACATACCAGAACAGTAGATGGAGCAGGGGTGGCACATTACGGGCCACAGCGACGTAGAGGGTGGCCAGCTTGCGGAGGAGCCAATTGCTGCTAAAGCTGGCAGCTCCGCCGATCACCCCCAGCATGGTGGCCAGAATCAGGCCCACCACCACCACCTGCAAGCTATTGGCAAATCCCACTGCAAAGGCCCAGGCATAACTGTCCTCTGTCTGGTAGGGCAGAAGTCCTCTGGATAAGGGGAACCGGGCTGGTCGGCCAAGCCAGTCAAAGCTCAGCTCCAAGCCACGGCGCAACAGGTTGATCTGCAAGTTGCTGAGCAGTAGGGCAATGGCTCCCAGCACCAACAGACCAATCCCCGCCTGGAGCAGGATAGGCAGAAGCTTCCTGCGCCAAGCGGGGCGTTTTGAAACCAGGGTGTCTTCCGGGCTCAACGAATCGGGCTCATTAATTAAAGGGTGGTGCGTAGTGAAGACCGCCATTGACGTAGCTGTCGTTCAGACCCCGGGGAATGAATGTCGGCGTGTCAGGTCCCAGATGACGATCATAAATTTCCCCATAGTTGCCGACGGCGCGGACCGCCTGAACAACAAAGTCGTTAGGCAGGCCCAGCTTGGCGCCCAGATCGCCTTCAATGCCCAGGAAGCGGCGTATGGCTGCATTCTCCTGATTCTCGCCACTGGTGGCGGAAGCCACCTGGTCGTCAATGTTGCCCTGGGTGATGCCCTGCTCCTCTGCGGCCATGAGGCCATGGACCACCCAGCGCACCGCATCGGCCCACTGGCTATCGCCATCCACGGTGGCGGGAGCCAGAGGCTCCTTGCTGAGCACCTCATCCAGGATCACATGCTCATCGGGAGCCTCAAAGCCGGCGCGGGAGCTGTTCAAGGAGGAGCGGTCAGCGGTGGCGGCGTCACAACGACCTGCCAGGTAGGCGCCCTCCATTTGGTCTGGGGTTTCAAACTTGACGAGTTCGTAGGAAATCCCTTCCGCCTGCATCACGTCGTTGAGATTCCGCTCCGTGGTGGTGCCAGCCCGGGCGCAAAAGGTTTTATCCTCCAGGCCCTCCAGGTTGGTGATGCCACTGTCCTTGCGCACCATCACCCCCTGCCCGTCATAGAAGACCACAGGGGCAAAGGCGAGGCCGTTGCCACCTGCAGAATCCCGACTCAGGGTTTGGGTGGTGTTGCGGGAGAGCATGTCAATTTCACCACTGCTTAAGGCGGTGAAGCGCTGGGCTGCTGTCAACTGGGTATAGGCAACATCATCGGGATTGCCCAGAACCGCTGCCGCCACCGCCCGACAGATATCCACGTCCAGGCCTGTGTAAGCGCCCTCAGAAGTCACAAAACTGAAGCCAGGCAAGCGGCCACTCACCCCACAACGCAACTCTCCGTTGGATTTCACCTGCTCTAGGAGGCTCACCTTCTCCTCGGGAGCCGTGGCGCAACTCGCGAGAGCCACGAGGAGGGGCATGATCGCGAATCGCTTGAGAGACTTGGTCAGCATGAGTGATTTGGAAAGCAAAACCACTGGACTCTAGGACAAACAGGACACCACATCTACAGATGACTCTTCCAATGCTCCTTTGTAAATTTTTCTTCTCGTGTCAAAATGGCGGGGAGGAGATTTGAACTCCTGACCTTCGGGTTATGAGCCCGACGAGCT
>JAJDVL010000030.1 GCA_022826155.1 Prochlorococcaceae cyanobacterium jk18x22bins.40
GGTTGAGGCGCAATACGGTCCTCGATAGCACATCCACCACACCCCTTGGCACACTGTCCGATATGCTGAAATCCCCCAGGCTGTCCGTCTCGCTCACACCTCCTCCATCCTCCAGGCCAGTGATGGCGCCAAGACCGATCACCACCGTCTCCGCTGTGCTTTCCACTGCGCTGTCCGCTGTGGCGCTCAGGGTGATTCTCGCACTGCTGGCCGTGGTGCCGGATTCCGGGCCGGTGAACACCACCGTCGCGCTGCCGCTGTCCAGATTGTTGTATTGCACTCCGTCCGCCGCCGCGCCCGTCATGGTGTAGTCCGTTCCCCTTGTTGCCGTGCCACCAAAGGTGAGCGGCACCGTTAGGCTCTCCCCCTCCACCAGGCCACGCCCCAGCTCAATGGTGAACTCCTTCCTCTGACCCTCCCGGATGTTGCCCGACGCACCGGCCAGCGTCACCGTCGTCGCCTCGTCGTCGGTTACCTGCACATCGATGGTGCCGGCGTTGGCGATGGTGTAGTTGCTATCTGTGGAACTGCTGGCATGGCTGATGCTCACCTCACGACCGCCACCGGGATTGTCCGTGCTGTCATCCACACCAGTGACCGTCACCGTCACATCATGGGTGGGCTCGCTGTCCAACGCCACCGTGTAGGTGTCTGTGACGGTGCTGCCGTCCTCGCTCACTGTCGTCTCGTCGTCCGTCTCGGTGATGGTGAGGCCGGGAGAGGCTGGATCCGATATGCTGAAATCCCCCAGGCTATCCGTCTCGCTCACACCACCGGCACCTGTCAGCCCCGTGTCGGTGATGCTGCCAAGACCGATCACCACCGTCTCCCCTGCGCTTTCCACTGTGCTGTCCCCTGTGGCGCTCAGGGTGATTCTTGCCGTGGTGGCCGTGGCGCCGGATTCCGGGCCGGTGAACACCACGGTGGCGTTGCCGCTGTTCAAGTTGTTGTATTGCACTCCGTCCGCCACCGTGCCGGTCATGGTGTAGTCCGTTCCTCTTGTGGCTGTGCCGCCAAAGGCGAGGGGCGCCGTCAGGGTTTCCCCCTGCACCAGCCCACGGCCCAGGGTGATGGTGAACGTCCGGCTTTCTCCCTCTTCCATGGTGCTCCCCGCACCGGAGAGGGTCACCGTGGTGGCGTCGTCGTCTCTCACCGTCGCCTCCACACTGCCGGCGCTGGAGGTGGTGTAGCTGGGGTCTGTGGAACTGGCGGCGTGGGTGATGCTCACTTCGCGACCGCCACCGGGGTTGTCTGTGTTGTCGTCCACCCCGGTGACGGTCACCGTCTGGGGCGTGTTCCAATTGCTGGTGGTGAAGGTCAGTGCAGAACTCACCGTCGCTGCCGCTGGTGTGTCGGAGGTGGGGGTGATGGTGACGTCAGCGGTAGGCTGGGTGGTCAACATCACCGTGTAGGTGTCGGTGCGACCCGTACCAGCGGCCTCGCTCACCGAGACGCCGTCCGACTCATTGATGGTCACCCCGGCGCCGTCGTTATCCACCACCGTAGCGGTGATGTTGGCGATGCTGATGTTGTTGTAGTTGCCATCGCTGGAAGTGACGGTGTGGGTGATGGTCACGCTGCGGTTACCGGCCTGGTCCACGTTGTCGTCCACCCCGGTGACCGTCACCGACTGGGCCGTGTTCCAGTTACTGGTGGTGAACGTCAGTGCAGGACTCACCGTCGCTGCTGCCGGTGTGGCGGAGGTGGGGGTGATGGTGACGCTATGGGTGGGCTGGGTGGCCAACACCACCGTGTAGCTATCGGTGCGGCCTGCTCCTGATGCCTCAGTCACTGATGTGCCGCCGGATTCACTGATGGTGACGGCTGCCGTATCGTTATCGTTCACTGTGACGGTTGCTGCTGCCGTACTGCCTACCGTGTAGCCCTCACCGTTATTCACCGTCACCGTCACGCTACCGTTTGCCTCGTCTACCATGTCATCCTCCGTAGGGACGGTGTAGGTCTTGGAGGTGGCGTTGGCGGCGATGGTGACGGTCTTGCTGCCACGGTTACTGTCGGCGACAAAGGCGCCGCTCTGGGTGACACCCACACTCACATCCAGATTGGCCGCAGGGGCCGGGCTGGCGTTCACCGTGAAGCTGGCCCCTGTGCCCTCCGTCACTGCTGCGCCGCCGGATATGGTGATGACCGGTGGGGCGCCGTCGTCGTTGGTGATGGTGTAGGTTGCTGTGCCGGCCGTGGGTGAAATCACCACATCCGCCGGGGTGTTGGATACCCGCCGTAACTCCAGTACGACTGTCTCGTTCTGTTCTGCTTTGGTGTCACCAAAGATCCTCAACTTCCCCAGGCCGCCGCTGCGGTAGCCGCTGGCCAGGCTCCAGGAAGTGCATTTGGAGCCAAGGGGGTTGCCACTGCCGGAGACAATATCAAAATCCTTTGCACCTTGAGGTGGAGCGGTGCGGAACGTGGCGGTGCCCGTGTTCTTCACGCACAACTGGAAGTAGGTGACCGCTGAATGGGTGGGGCTCAGTGAAACCTTGATACTCACATCATCACGGTAACTGGAATTGCTCTCTGCCCCGCTGGTGGAGGTCAGAATTAACGAGAGGATGGGAGTGTTGGCCACCTCAAACGTGTTGTGATTCGTTCCCGTGGGGGTGGTGTTGGTTAAGGCGTTACCGCTGCTGTCCTCGATGTTCTGGTTGTTGGCAAAACTCAACGTCACCGTGGCGGTGAGACCAGCCAGGTTGCCGCCGCTGGCGGTCACGTCGTAGGCATTCGTTGCGCCCACCTGCGCTACAACCAGGCTGGCGGTGGCGCCGTTCACCTGGAAATCCGCCGAACTCACGTTCTGCACCGCCTCGTTGAACGTCACACGCCACACCAGGCTATCGGCATCAGTGGGTGAAGAAGACGGTGTTTGCCGCGTGATGGAGGTGACACGCGGGGCGGTGTTATCCACCAGGAAGCTGTTGTGATTGGTGCCGGTGGGGGTGGTGTTCGTGAGCGCGTTGCCGCTCGTGTCCTGGATGTTCTGGCCGTTCGCGAACTCCAGTGTCACCGTGCCGTTGAAAACATCCAGGTTGCCCGAGCCCTGCAGGATGGGGGCGTCGCCGCTGACGGTCACGTCATAGGCATTGGTGTTACCGACCCTTGTTGCTTGGGTTACCAAGGCCCACAGGTCGGGGTTGCCGTTGCCTGATGTCACGAAACCCGCCGGATTCACGTTCTGCACCGCCTCGTTAAACGTCACACGCCACACCAGGCTATCGGCATTGGTAGGGGAGGTGGACGGGCTTTGCCGCGTGATGGACGTCACACGCGGGGCGGTGGTGTCGTCGTTCACTGTAATGTCGAAATCGTTGTTCGTACTGTGGGGGTCTGCGCCGCCGCCCACATTCGTGCCGAGGCTGGAGGAATCGAAATCGCTGTCTGAGCCAAGGGCGACGTTGAGGGCCTCTGTGTTTTCTTGATTATTGTCCGACGTCGCCGTTAACTCCAGCGTTGCCGTTTGCGCACCTGCTCCGCTGAAACGCACCTTCGGAGTTGAAGTGCCGGTGTCCCTCAGGGTGACGCCTGTGTTGAGAGATCCGCCAGAACTCTTTGCAAGGCTCCAGTCGCCGGTGGTCGCCGCGCCAGTCATGGAGAGGGGTACATCAATGGTCTCACCCGCCACCAGGGCACGGCCCAGCGTTACCGTGAACTCCACCTTGCCACCCTCGTTGATGGCGGTCGCGGAGCCCACCTTCGCCAGACTCACAATGGTGGGATCATTGTCCGTAATCGTGTAGGTAAAACTCCCGGTGCCGTTCTGTAGCTCCCTCGTCCAACCGCGGACCACCACTGTCTCGTCAGGTTCATCAATGTTGTCGTCATGGATATTCAGCCAAATGCTGTACGTTGGATACTGTCTACCTCTAGTACCAGCAAGAAGCCCAAAACGTCCATTCCATGGTAGCGTCAAGCGCTCGCTTTGTGTATAACCCATCGCGTAATCCGAGCCATTTGTGTTGTAAATTGCAGTACCACTATTGCCGACACCCCATTGAAACCTATGGGCTCTACCACCACTATTAAAAGTCGCCGTCAACTGTGAGCTTTCACTCTCCGCTCCAGAGGCTGTACCCGTTATTGTAATAGTTTGGGCGTAGGCCCTGGCAGTAAGCGCCGCCACCAGCCCCAACAAAACCACTGGGGCGGGCCCCACAAGCCGCCTGAGGCAAACCGCTGCTGGGCAGGGGGCAAGGAGAGTCGTACGTAACCTGGGTGAGACCATGACCTTGGACTAGGTAGGTGTAGCAACTGCTACCAATTATCATAGCTTTGTCAGAGGAGCTGCCGCCACACAGCCCCGGTCATGGCCGAAACACAGGCGCAGGTTGGGCCTATCCGGCGATCCGGCGATCCGGCGTAGTAGTTTTGATGGCCTTCATGTCAATAGTTATCATATCGAAAACTTGAAAAGGGGCAGCCCTCTTGGCCTTGGTTACTTTCTCCATGTTCAGTCCTCCGCCTGAAGGTTGGACGTCACGCCTGTTCCCGCTCCACCCCAGCAGTCCAGCCTGCGGGCGGGGGTATAGTACAGAGTTACTGGTCGTCAGGAGGTGCATGGAGAAGAGGCGGGCAAGGGATTCGCAGAATAGTGTAAGTCCATTCTAGCAGCTTGGCAGGGAGAGAATCCATCAGGAAGCAGGCCTGCGCCAGTCTTAAAGACATGTGGGGGACCCTGTGCAGAGGGGGGCCGAGCCTTCTCATGGCGAAGGGTGGCGGTCCGCTATCTCTGCTTGCCTCTTCTGCCCCACTGGCCACAGGCTTTTTCCATGGGAGCTGTTCCAGCTCAAGGCTGGGCCGGTGGTGGAAGCCGCAGCGCCTGGATCAGCAGAGTCTTGATCTCACCCATCTCCTGCTTGAACTCTTTCATTTCTTCCTTCACCTCGTCAATCCGCTTGTTCGTCCTGGCCTCGCCAGCGCGCATCTCCTCCTTCACTTCATCAATGCGCTTGTTCACCCTGTCCTCGCCAGCGCGCATCTCTTCCTTCACTTCTTTCATTTCTCCCTTCACCTCGTCAATGCACTTGTTCATTCTGTCCTCGCCAGCGCGCATCTCGTCTTTCAGCTCGCCTCTGAGACTACGGAAAGCACCGATGAGCAGCCCCATGCCTCCCACGGCGCCAGCCACCAGGGCGCCGGGTTGCAGCCAGTTGGCCAGAATCTCGGGAGGCAGGGAGAACGTCCGTCAAGAAGCAGGTCTGCGCCAGCATAAGACGTGGGGGGGTAGCAAGATGAGCGGTAAGATGGAGTCCTGATTGGAGCTTGGCTGGGATGGAGAGCGTAGAAAGGAGCGTTGCGGACCTTGAGTAGGAGAGCAGGAAGCACAAGACGCGGAGGGAGAGTTTTCTGGAGAGGATGGAGGCGCCGATTCGGTGGGAGTGTCTGCTGGAGCAGATGTGGATGATCAAAGCAGCCTGGTCCATAGCCTGGCAACAACCTCTATGGTGTGATGTTCACGGGATAGCTGTGTCTGATTGCCGACAATCAGACAGAAAGCTGACCATTCAGCATCACTTTTGACGACGGCTAGCCCTTTTTGAGGGGTATATCCCGCTCATCACAACCCAACATCTTGCATGGTCAGTCTTTATGGATTTATTCAGAGATTCCCTAGGAAAATGTAGACGTTGTGGCCTTGCTCCGCTGCCGGCATCGTCTACAAATTCCCCGCAGGATAAGGCGCACCTCTGTTAATTCAAAGCCTGTCACTTTAGACACGTCCCTGGAGGCCGCTGTAATCACTTCACTGATAAACTCTTCCGTATGATCGCAGCGCATACAGACCATGTGGTGATGGATCTTCCCGCCCCCCTGGCGCAACTCATAGCAACGCAACCCCTCTTGCCACTCTCCCTCGTCCAACAACCTCATGGTCACCAGGAGCTTGAGGCTGCGATAGACGGTGGCCAGGGATACCTTGTTTCCCGCCTGCTTCAGATGGTGATGCACATCATCGGCCGTGAGGTGATGGCCAGGTCCCAGATTTTGAAATAGAGAGAGTACCTTTTCCCGTTGAGGCGTTAGCCGCCGGCCCGCCGTGTTCAAAACTTCCCGCAGATGCTCCTGTGAGTACTGCTGGATTGCTGCTGCGGGGATACGGTTGGCCATCGGAGCAGGTCTTGACTCGCCTCCACACCCAAGATACACGCCTTGAATAAGGCGAGGGCTGACACTGTCAGTCCTCGCCCTGGGGGAACCCCCTCACTCAGGCCGCCACGGCCACGCGGGGATCCAGGCTGCCTTTGCCGTAGAGATCCGCGTAGATGCTGATGGGTTGCTGCCTGATGGTGCTGGCCTTGCCGGCACACCAGAACTGCTGATAGCGGTCAAGGCACACCTGCTTCATGTATTTGCGGGCCGGCTTGTTGAAGTGGCGGGGATCGAAGTTGGCGGGATCGGCAGCGGCCGCCTCCCGCACCGCCGCGGTGAAGGCGAGACGGTTGTCCGTGTCGATGTTCACCTTGCGCACACCGTTGCGGATGCCCTCCTGGATCTCTTCCACCGGAACGCCATAGGTCTCGGGGATGTCCCCACCGTGCTGGTTGATCATGTCCAGCCACTCCTTGGGCACCGAGCTGGAGCCATGCATCACCAAGTGGGTGTTGGGCAGGGCCTTGTGAATTTCCGCGATCCGGGAGATGGCCAGCACCTCGCCTGTGGGCTTGCGGGTGAACTTGTAGGCGCCGTGGCTGGTGCCGATGGCAATGGCCAGAGCGTCCACCTTTGTCTTGGCCACAAAGTCGGCGGCTTCACCAGGGTCTGTCAGCAACTGGTCCCGCGAGAGTTCTCCTTCAAAACCATGGCCGTCTTCCGCGTCGCCCTTGCCCGTTTCCAGAGAGCCCAGGCAGCCCAGCTCCCCTTCCACACTGACGCCCACGGCGTGGGCCACGTCCACCACCGTTCGGGTGACGTTCACGTTGTAGTCGTAGCTGGCGGGGGTCTTGGCGTCCGCTTCCAGAGAGCCGTCCATCATCACCGACGTGAAGCCGTTGGTGATGGCGGAGTAGCAGGTGTTGGGGGCGTTGCCGTGATCCTGGTGCATCACCACGGGAATGTGGGGGTAGGTCTCCGTGGCGGCCAGGATGAGATGGCGGAGGAAAATTTCGCCTGCATAATTTCGGGCGCCGCGTGAGGCTTGCAGGATGACCGGGCTGTCGGTTTCATGGGCTGCTTCCATGATCGCCTGCACCTGCTCGAGGTTGTTGACGTTGAAAGCGGGAATCCCGTAACCGTGCTCAGCGGCATGGTCGAGAAGAAGTCGAAGGGGAACCAGCGCCATGGCAGTGAAGAGTGTATCCGGTGGTCACAGAAAGCTTACCGGATTGGAAGAAAGTCTGTTGAAAACAGGCCGTCAATGGACGGCGACCCTGAAACACTTCAGGGAAAAAACCAATGGGTCGCCTGAGATTCGAACTCAGGACCAGCCGGTTAAAAGCCGGATGCTCTACCGCTGAGCTAGCGACCCTGGCGGGGCAGTCCCATGGAGACTATCACGCAAGCGCCACCTTGACCATGCCCCAATCCGTCCCTGTGTCCTGGCCCGCACCCCGCCGGGCTCCGGACTGTTGGGTGGCCGCCTCTGCCGTTGTGGTGGGGGACGTGGAGTTGGCTCCTGGCGCTTCCGTCTGGCCCACAGCGGTGCTGCGGGGGGATTTGGCCTCCATCCGCATCGGCCCCAACAGCAATGTACAGGACGGAGCCGTCCTCCATGGAGATCCGGATGCTCCCGTGGTCATCGCCGCCCGGGTCACCATTGGTCACCGTGCCGTGATCCACGGCGCCATCGTGCAGGAGGGCGCCTTGGTGGGCATCGGCGCCATCGTGCTCAACGGGGTCACCGTGGGGGCCGGGGCCATGGTGGCCGCCGGGGCTGTGGTCACCAAGGACGTGCCCCCGGGGATGCTGGTGGCCGGTGTCCCTGCGAGGCCGGTGCGCTCCCTCAGTGAAGAGGCCATGGAAGAGCAGTGCCGCCACGCGGATGACTATGCCCAGTTGGCCCGCACCCACGCAATGCTGGGACCAGAGGGCATTTTTGGCCACGGATTGGTCACAGATTGTGGCCAGGTTGCCCACAACCCCGCACTGAAAGGGCCACGGCTGTAACGTAGACGACAATCACTGCTGGTGAACCCGTGGATTGGCGTCTGCTCCTTGTTGCCTTCCCCGTGCTGGGCGCCCTGAGTTGGGTCGTCTTCATTATTGGCCGCGACGCCCTCAAACAGTTCCAAGGCACGATGAAGGAACTCCGCTGACCTGTTGCTGGCCATGGGGGTGACCCGTTCCGCCCCGTTCTGGGACGCCATCGTCATTGGCGCCGGTATTGGCGGCCTGGTCACAGCCTCCCAGTTGGCCGCCAAGGGCGCTCGCACCCTGGTGCTGGAGCGTTATTTGATTCCTGGCGGTAGTGCCGGCAGCTTTGATCGCCCCGGCTACCGCTTTGACGTGGGCGCCTCCATGATTTTTGGCTTTGGCAAGGGGGGCACCACCAACCTGTTGACCAGGGCCTTGGCCGACGTGGGGGAGTCCCTGCAGACCATCCCCGATCCCGTTCAGTTGCACTACCACCTGCCGGATCACCTGGACTTGGCGGTGCATCGGGACTACAACACCTGGATTGCCACCCTGACGGAGCAGTTTCCGTTTGAAGCCCGCGGCATTCGCGCTTTTTACGACACCTGTTGGCAGGTGTTTCGTTGTCTGGACGCCATTCCCCTCAAGTCCCTTGAGGAGCCCCGCTACCTGGCCCAGGTGTTTTTCCGCAATCCCCTGGCTTGTTTGGGGCTGGCCCGCTGGCTCCCTGTGAATGTGGGGGACGTGGCCCGGCGTCACATCCGTGATCCCCAACTGCTGCGCCTCATTGACATGGAGTGCTACTGCTGGTCCGTGATGCCGGCAGAGCGCACCCCCATGATCAACGGCGGCATGGTCTTCGCGGACCGCCATGCGGGAGGGGTGAACTATCCCAAGGGGGGCGTGGGAGAAATCAGCCGCCGCCTGGTGCGGGGCCTGCAACGCCATGGGGGAGAGATCCGCTACGGTGCCCGGGTGACCCAGGTGCTGTTGGAGCGGGACCGCGCCGTTGGGGTGGTCCTGGCCAATGGGGAGCAACTGCACGCCCGGCGGGTGATTTCCAATGCCACCCGTTGGGACACCTTCGGGGGCCTGGTGCCGGAGAAGGCCATGCCCCATCGGGAGAAGGTGTGGCGACGGCGCTATAAACCCTCCCCCTCCTTTCTCTCCCTGCATCTGGGGGTGAAGTCCGATGTCATCCCTCCCCACAGTCACTGTCACCACCTGTTGCTGGAGCACTGGGAGCAGATGGATGCCGAGCAGGGCACTGCCTTTGTGTCCATCCCCACCCTGCTGGATCCTGATCTGGCCCCACCGGGTCGCCACATTGTCCACACATTTACCCCCAGCAGCCTTGCGCATTGGGAAGGCCTGGGTCCATCTGCCTACCGTCAAAAAAAGGAGGCCGATGCCCGCCAGCTTGTGCAACGCCTGAGCCGCCTCTGGCCTGGTCTGGAGGACGCCATTGAGCGTCAGGACATTGGCACGCCCCGCACCCACCGCCGTTTTCTGGGCCGCAGCCAGGGCAGTTATGGTCCAGTGCCTGCCCGGCGTTTGCCAGGGTTGTTGCCCATGCCCTTTAACCGCACCGGCATTCCAGGGCTCTACTGCGTTGGGGACTCCTGCTTCCCAGGCCAGGGTCTCAATGCGGTGGCCTTCAGTGGCTATGCCTGTTCCCACCGCGTTGCTGCGGATCTGGGCCTCGCCTAGTCGAACTGCTCACGCGCCACCAGACCTGCTTCCCCTCTTGACGTCGTGTCAACCGGTAGCCAGGCCGTGGCCGGTGGCCATGACGCCAGAGACGAACAGCGAAAGGCGCAACGTTGGCCATGATCGCCATCTCCTCACTGGTGAACCAGGCGTTTAACCTGGCTGCCTCCCGCAAAGCATCCTGGATTTTTGCTTCCCTTGCCTGGCGTCGCTCACGACGTAGCAGGAAGGAGAAGCTTGGCGCTTTCAGACCCTGGGACAAGGTGCCACGTGTCCTGGACATGGTAATGTTTCGTGCTGAGGAAAGCCTTCAGGTTGAACCTGGGATGGCAGATAACCAGATTCTGGCAATGACTGCCGTGATGAGTGTGTTCTGGCAGTTGCTCATCTGTAAGACCCGGCTTTGAGAGAGCTTCAAAGCCAGGGTAGGGGCTCAGCCGGGTTGGTCAGAGTGGACGGGCTGACGTCTCACCGGTCCACGGATCCCATGATCACGTCGATGGATCCCAGGATGGCCATGATGTCCGCCACTTTGACCCCCTTGAGCAGGTGGGGAAGGATCTGCAGATTGTTGAAGTCCGGGGCGCGGATTTTCCAACGCCATGGGGTGACCTCGTTGCTGCCCACGAGAAACACCCCCAACTCCCCCTTGCCGGTCTCCACCCGGGCATAGAGTTCCCCGTTGGGGATCCTGAAGGTGGGGGCCACCTTCTTGGCCACGTACTGATAGTCGAAGTCGTACCACTGGCTCTTGCGACCCTCCTGAAGGCGGCGCGCCTCCAGGTTTTCCGTCGGGCCTCCGGGGATGCCGCGACAGGCCTGGCGCAGGATGCTCAAAGACTCCCGCATCTCCTGGATCCGCACCTGATAGCGGGCAAAGCAGTCCCCCTCTTCGGCTGTGGCCACCTCCCAGTCAAAGTCGTCGTAGCACTCGTAGTGGTCCACCTTGCGCAGATCCCAGCAGACGCCCGAGGCCCGCAACATGGGGCCGGAGAGGCTCCAGTTGATGGCTTCCTCCCGGCTGATGGTTCCCAGGCCGGTGATGCGACGGCGGAAGATGGGGTTATCGGTGATCAGCCGCTCGTACTCGTCAATTTTTGGACCGAACCAGTCACAGAAGTCACTGCATTTCTCCAGCCAGCCATAGGGCAGGTCCACCGCCACCCCGCCAATGCGGAAGTAGTTGTTGTTGATCAGCCGCTGGCCGGTGGCAGCCTCCCAAAGGTCGTAGATCATCTCCCGCTCCCGGAAGATGTAGAAGAAGGGGGTTTGGGCCCCCACGTCGGCAAGGAAGGGTCCCAGCCAGAGCAGGTGGTTGGCAATGCGGTTCAACTCCAGCATCAGCACCCGGATGTAGCTAGCCCGCCTGGGAACGGTGATGTTCGCCAGGCGCTCGGGGGCGTTGACGGTCACCGCCTCGTTGAACATGCCCGCCGCATAGTCCCAACGGCTCACGTAGGGGACAAACATGACGCTGGTGCGGCTCTCGGCAATTTTTTCCATGCCGCGATGGAGGTAGCCAATGACGGGCTCACAATCCACCACGTCCTCCCCGTCCAGGGTCACCACCAGCCTAAGCACCCCATGCATGGAAGGATGGTGGGGGCCAAAATTCACCACCATGGGTTCCGTGTGGGTCTCAAGCTGGGTCATGGGGCAACAGGCCAGGAGTGGTGTGATCCTAGGCTTCCACTTGGCTGCTCTGCTCTACCCTAAGCTGAAGGGCTTGGCCCAACGCCGGCCCGTGTAGTCCAATTGGCAGAGACAGGCGACTTAAAATCGCTCCAGTGCGGGTTCGAATCCCGCCACGGGCATGGGTCCCCGCCCCCCGCAGTTCTTGAATCCCTGTGACCGGCTGGTGAGCCGGACCTGGACGCCACAGCGGCCTGCCGGTGGGGCCTTGCAGGACCAGAGGGTTGGACATGGTATTGTTGGCGGCGCCCACCACTGCTGGTGATATCCCAATCCTGCGTTCAAAAACTGTATCTTAATGAAAAGACGGCATTCGTCTCGTCGGTATCTATCAACTGTACGCTATCAATTACGGCTTTGGATCGAGCATGATTGAGCCCAAAGTTTGCAGATAATCCCCGTGCAATGTCATACTGAGCGCCAAGGGCGACGGAGATCTCGTCATTGCCGTTGATGCAGCCGACATGCCCCTCAATGGAAAGAGTCACGACACCGATCTTGGTGGACGCACCCGACGACACGTAACAACGATCCACATCTGCCCCCTTCGACGAGAGATGTTCACAGCCAACGCCAATATCGAATAACGAACTGCCGTAGATGAATTCACTGACGAGTGCGACAGATGCTGTATCGAATGAAGAGGAATCAGCAGCGGTGTAATCACCTGTGGCGGCGCGAAAGCTCAGGCGATAGTCCTTGGTGCCGGCGGGACGCTGGACCATGGCCCCCAGGTCCACGTGTCCTTCCCCATCCACGACGCCACTGATGACCCAAGGCCCAAAACGGCCCACATAGCCGCCTCCCCAGCCGCCCAGTTCGCCAAGGCCGTTGTCGAACGCCAGGAAAGCATTGCCCGCGCCGCGTTGGCGCCGCGTCTGTCCACGAACAACACCGGAGAGGTTGCCAGCCAGTACGGCGCCCCAGGTTCCACCTATCGAAAATACCACGTTATCTGTGTAACCTTCGTCCAGGTCCATAGGGGACACATCATCGCTGGCATAGTGACCGGAGTAATCCAATTTGATGCGCCAGCGGTTCGGCAACTGTGTCAAGGCGCCGATTTGGAGATTGCCGGCCAGCCCGGTGTCGATGTCGTGTTCAGCCGATTCGTCGTAAATTACCATGGTGTCCAGAACACCGTTCAGTAGAAACGTCACGTCACCGATTTCGGTGGCCATGGGTTCCTCCATGGAGGACAGGCGCTCGTAGTTGATGGAGAAGTCCTGAGCGGCGGCAGGGGTGGCAACCGTTGCACCAGCAACCATTGTCGCTGCAAGCACCGCCAGTCTTTTGCGTTTGAAGATCGTCATCGTGGTCACGCCCTTTGTGGAAATATCGTATGGAAAGCCTGCCGGGCTATGGCCCGTCCGGCCTTCATGCCCTCGGTGTGGTCGAGAAGCCAATGGACGCCGCCATAGAGGCGGCTCATCCCGTTCTCTTCCGCCATATGGCTCAAGCTGCTCCAGTGCCGAGTGACACCCTGCAACTGGGGCCACAGCACTTCATCGGGCGAACGTCCGGAGAAGGCAATGTTGTCCCGACCGTGAATCAGCGCGATCATTTCGGCGGCGGCGGCGCCGAAGGTGGAGTGGCCGGATGTATAGGCTGGAAACTCGGGCGTGGGAATGTAGCTGCGCCAACGGGGATGGCGCTTCACCCGTGGGTCCGGGTTGCCAAGCTGCGGTGCCCGGGCACGGATGGCGCTCTCCGGTCTGAGGATGTCGTAATGGTACTTGTTGTCCCAGGCGCAGATCGAGGCGTCGCACTGCGTCATGCCGATCAGGGCAAAAGCACGGGCAAGCTCAATGAAGCTGAGGCCCCGATCCTGAAGGAGTTGCATGCCAATGTAAAGGAAGTGTCCGGGTGGCGTGATGCCCCAGGGTCCGTCCTCCCAAAACAACGCAATCTGCGATTGATCAGCGGTTCGTATGGTGCTATTCGCTGCGCCTAGATGGCAGATTGTGTCAAACTCCTGGGCAAATTCCGGGCTGGCCGGATCGTAAAAATCGGCTGCACGGAACTGCGAACTATTGGTCATTGTCCAGGACTTCATCTTTCCCTGTCCTGGATGTAAAGCCCGGTCAAACGATGCAAATGCCGGACCTGGCGTGGCCCCATAGAACGGACCGGTCGGCCGCCAGCGCAACACATCGGACCGCCGCCCATAGCGACCCAGATAGTAGTTGACTTCGCTGGGCTCGGAGCTATCATTTGTGCGAATTTCACACACCCGCCGCCCCACTGTCTTGCCCCATTGGACCCCCAGGGACTTGGCCTCGTTGTTGGGGAATTGGTTCAAAAACGCAATGCGCTCAAACAGGAAAGGCTGTTGGAACACTTCAGCCGCCGCCTCTGCAAAAGCGATCCCGTAGGCAACTTCCGGATTGGCCTCCCGTGGTCCGGCGCCAATTCCAAAAGGTTCCCCATAGGCTTGAACAATCCCGTTGGCGGCAAGAAAACCGGCCGCTGTGGCTACGCTGTAATTGTAGGCTGCCCGGGGTGGGGAGATCCTTTGATCCCGCACCTGCTGCAAAGCCGCATCCACAGACTGAAAGACGGTGTTCCAGTGCTGTGGCTTAATGATCTGGGTCCCGTAGGAGGATCGGTGGCCAAAGGGCGCCACATGGGGAGCAGGACAACCTGTGACCAGGGTGGTGCAGGCGGCACCGGCGGTGACGAGTAGAAATTTCCGCCTGGAAAGATTGATTGTCATATGTATCTCGAAAATTGTCTTTTCCCGATGAAATTCACCGACGAAGAGTTCCTATGTCTCTTGCGGGGGGGGGTAACGAATCGTTGCAAAATCACAAGAGGCATGAAGCCAGTTGCATCTTGATGCAGACTAGCGACCTGCGGCAATCCATGCAACTCTCTTGAACGCCTGTCCTGGACTGAAGATCTCATCCCAACGCCGGCCCGTGTAGTCCAATTGGCAGAGACAGGCGACTTAAAATCGCTCCAGTGCGGGTTCGAATCCCGCCACGGGCACCATGAGTTCCCACCCCACACAGTATCTTGACCTCTGTGATCCCTCCGCTGTAGATCCATGCCCATGCCGTCCTTCGACACCCTGCTGCTGCTGGGGCTGGTTGGCGTTCTGGGGGTCACCTATCTGGTCCTGGCCCCTGGGGCCTTGATGGCCTGGCTCCATTGGCGTTGGCACAGAATGGGCAAAGTGGAGCGGTTGCTAAGCTATGGACTGGTGTTTTTTTTGTTTCCAGGGTTGATCCTGCTGTCCCCCTTCGTGAATTTGCGTCCTGCGGGACGCCAAGCTAAGTCATGACCAAAGGGCATGTGCTCCTGCTGGGTCTGGCCTTGCTGGTGGTTGGCGGGATGCTTCCTCAGGTGTTGCAGTGGGCGGGTTTTGGTGAACTCAACGCAGGATTGGCGTCCACCGCCCTGCTGGTGCTGGTGGTGATCCTCTGGGTGGCCAGCTACGGCTGGCGGGTTGTGCGGGGCGACATGACCTTCATGCAAATGCGCAGACACTACCGCCAGCGCTACGACCAGGCCACGGACGAGGAATTGCTGCGCCGCTTTGAAACCCTGAGTGAAACGGAGCAGCAGGAGCTGCTGTCGTCCACTGCCCCCGAGCCTGGCGCCCCATTGGACCAGCAATCAGCGGGTCAGCAATCAACCCGGCAAGCTGCTGAGTGAGCGATGGTCCCCAGGCCCTCATCTCCTGAAGCCGGCGCCATCGGCGCCCGCTTTGCCACCCTGGCCCAACAGGGGCGCTGTGCCTTGATGCCCTTTCTGATGGCTGGGGATCCGGATCTGGACACCACAGTGGCCTGCCTGCTGGCCTTGCAGGATCAGGGGGCTGATCTGGTGGAGTTGGGCATCCCCTACAGCGATCCCCTGGCGGATGGTCCGGTGATTCAGGCCGCGGCTGGACGGGCCCTGGCAGCGGGTGTCACCTGTGGTGGTGTGCTGGATATGCTGGCGGCCCTGCGGGGGCAGTTGCACATACCCGTGGTGCTGTTCACCTATGCCAACCCCTTGCTCAACATGGGGGTAGCCACCTTCTGTGACCGTGCAGCCGCCGCGGGCGCCGCGGGGTTGGTGGTGCCGGATCTCCCCCTGGAGGAGGCCCAGCGCCTGTCCCCCACGGTGGCGGCTGCCGGGCTGGACATGGTGCTGCTGGTGGCGCCCACCACGTCCCCCCAGCGCATGGCCCGAATTGCCCGGACCAGCCGCGGCTTTATCTATCTGGTGAGCGTGACAGGGGTGACAGGGACCCGTGAGCAGATGGATCAGCGGGTGGCATCCTTGGTTGGCCAACTCAAATCCCTGGCCCAGCAACCCGTTGCCGTGGGCTTCGGAATTTCCACCGCTGCCCAGGCCCGGCAGGTGCGCCTCTGGGGCAGTGACGGGGCCATTGTGGGCAGCGCTTTTGTGAAGCGCATTGCTGCGGCCGGTCCATCCGATCCTCCTGCCACGGTGGTGGGGACGTTCTGCGCCGAACTGCGCCGGGGACTGGATTCCCCTGTGTCCGCCACCTGAAGGGCCGACTCAAGGGCCAGTGAACGTGAAGAATGGGAGAGTCATATCCGTCATGCATGGGCCATGAAATTTGTACTCTGGGGCCGCTACTGTGCAGATGCTCTCACCAAACGGGGCCCCTATCGGGAGCAGCACTTGGCGGGGCTGCGGGAGCAGCACGCCAGGGGGATGCTGCTGACCCTGGGTCCCACCGCGGGGAGCACCCATGTGTTTGGCGTCTACGAGGCCCCGTCCCAGGAGGAGGTGGAGGCCCTGGTGAAGGGGGATATCTACTGGGCACAGGGCATTTGGACCCAGGTGGACGTTTATCCCTGGACCGATGCCATCCCCTTCCCCGGTCCCTGACGGTGGCGGCTTGCGCCGGCTGAACTCAGTTGGTCCCTCCGGCCATGGCCTGACCCGCAATGCCGCTCCATTGCACCGCCTTGCGTTGGTCCCGTCGCCAACTGTGGAACAGCCTTTCCTCACTGAATGTGCAGTAGGGGCAGGTGTGAATGGCGCTGGCCGGAATGCCCGAATCCTGGAGTTGCAGGGCGGCTGCTCCACGAATGTCCAGGTGGTCCCGCAAGGGTTGACCGTTGCGCTGGGGATCGGGCGTCACATGGCCAGCCGCCAGGAGCCGCTGCAATCCATCCCCGTTGAGTGGGGCGGCCACCTTGCTGCTCACGGAGCGCTCCACCTGATAGCAGGGGCCGGAAACAGCCGGACCCAGGGCCACCTTCAAGGCGACAGGTTCCGCCCCCTGGCCCATGAGCCGTTCCACAGCCGCGGACAGCACTCCGTCGGCCAGGCTGCGCCAGCCCCCATGGCAGGCCGCCACATGCCCTGTCTCGGGATCCGCTATCAGCACCGGTGTGCAATCCGCCCCGCACACCCAGAGGCTTTGCCCCCCTGCAGTGCTGATGAGCCCGTCCGCCTCCGGCCAGGGAGGGGCCACCACGTCATGGGCCGCCACCACCGCGCCGCCATGCACCTGGCGCAGGCGATGAACCGTGAGACCAGGGCTCAGGTAGCCCGCCAACTCCGCCGGGCCCCGTCCTGACCAATGGCGCGTAAAGAACCCATGGGCAAAGTCTTTCAGGGCATCGCATTGCAGTAGGTAGCCCCCGTAGCAGCCCACCCAGGTCCAGCCACTGAGGGTATTGAAGGTGGAATCTGGCCAGTCTGCAAAGGGCGCAGAGGGGGGATCAGCCATCAGGGAAGGATCTGATCGCGGAGAAGCCAAAAGCCGGCAAGATGCTGCGTTTGGGAGGTGTTTTGCACGGACAGAAACTGTAGGCCGGCCGTGGGCTGACAGGACTCTGCCAGCGTGGCAGCAGCAACTCTGGCTTCGCCGGGGTCCAGGCGGCCCAGGAGCCAGCGTTGATCCAGACCGGCCTCCAGCAGCAGACAGTTGTCGCTGATGGTTAACTTCAGGGGCTCCAACCCTGCCACCCATCCTGCCATGGCCATGGCCCGGTCTCCGGCGAAGAGGCGCACACCGGGGATGGTGGCGCCCGATTCCACTGAGGCGGGTAAAGACGTGAGACCCGAAAAGTCCACTGGCCAGCCTCCAGCCTCCCTCAAGCTGGTCAACGGCAAAGACGCCCATTCCCAGGTGTCGCCTCTGGCGGCATCGGGCAGGGGCTTGGCGGGTGCGGGTGTTGTTGGCACGGGCGCAGCCCTTGGGCCGGCCAGATAGCCGTCCTCCCGCGGATAGACCGTGCGCTGCCGTTCCTGGAGCCAGTCGATCAAGGCGTAGCAACGGCGGCTTGGCACCACCGCCACACCAAGGGGTTCAGAGGCCCGCTTCACCATGGCCACCATGGCCTGGCGCCAACATCGCAATCGCCGTGGACGACTGTGTCCGCCAGCTTCCGCCTCGTCCAGAGCCTGCCCCAGGGCCTCTCCCAGCCAAAGGGAGTTCACCTGGTCCGCCGGGCAGGTTCTACAGAAACGAAACCCCGTTTGGGGTGGGGCGTCCATTGCCGGTGTGTCACACACCAGCAGTTCCCAGCGCTTGCGGCCGTCCGGATCCAGCAGTGGACGGCTATAAAAATCCACCTCCCAGTCACTCATGCGCTGCTGTCGTCTCCAGATAACGGTGCTTGTAGCTCCTGCTTCTGCTGATGCTCCTGAAACAGGGCAGCCCTCGCCCGCTCGGCCCGCTGCTCCGCCTGGCCCATCACCTCGGCTTTGGCCACCAGTATTTCACCGGGCAGGTTTTCCAGCAGTGCCGTGTTGAGGGCGATGCGACCACGGACAGCGTCAACGTCCGTCACCAGAGCGGAGACGGTCTCCCCCATGGTGAACACCTCCCGTAAATCGCGGATATGGCCGGCACTGATGCAGCGCTGATGCAGAAGGCCACTGATGGGCCCCAGATCCACAAAATAGCCAAACCGCTTCAGACCACTGACTTGACCTGTCACCAAGTCCCCCACGTTCAACTCGGCAAAGCGCTGGGTACGGGATGCCTGCTTCTCCGAGAGCACCAGCTTGGAGGTCTTGGGATTTGCCTCAAGAACGGTGACCCCAAGGGTTTTGCCCACCAGTGCGCTGTGGTTGTCCCCGTCCACCAGTTGAGAGCGGGGAATAAACCCCCGTAGACCCTCCACAGTGCAGGTGCAGCCACCACGGTTGAAACCGCTGATCACAGCTTGCACCACGGCAGTCTCCTGGGCGAGCCGCGTCACGGTTGTCCAACTGTCCCGCACCATGAGGGCTCGACAACTGACGGTGACCATGCCTTCGGCGTTCTGCTCACCCGTCACCAGCACCTTCAGTTGTTTCCCTTGGGGGAACTGGGCGGCCACGTCGGTGACGACCCCGAAACCACACTCCTGCCTGGGCAGCCAGCCAGGGGCCTTGCCCCCGATATCCACGTAGACACCGTCACTTTCGTGGCTGATCACCGTGCCACACACCTCCTCCCCTTTGGCGCCGCCGCTGGCGCTGCCAGCCAGGGCCGACTGGAAGGCTTCTTCATCAAAGTCAACATCATCCACGCTGCGGGGCGTATAGGACGGCAGGTCCGGCTCCCTTCCCTGGTCGGCCCCATAACGACCGTCCGGTTGGCGCTGGGCCCGGGATACCGGTGCCGGGTCCAGCGGCGCATCAAGATTCACAGCCGGCGCTGGCGGGCTTCCCGTTGGTGGTGAGCCGTCCTTGGTCCGCTGTCGCGCCTCGGATTTGTTGATCTTGAGGATTGAGAGCCCCACGTCTCTGTCAGTGGGGCGTTTGACGTCTTTCGCCTTCATCGGAGATGGATGACCTGAAATTGGGTGCGCTGAGGGCATTATGGACCGATTGCCCCTGGTCGTTAGTCTGCCCATGGCCCTTGAGCAACACCGTGGTCTTCACCACCTGGCTTGGCCGGAGGCGAAGGGTGCTGCTGCCTGTGACGGCAGCACAGTCGTGGTGCCTTGGGGCAGCCTGGAACAACACGGTCCCCACTTACCATTGGGGACCGACGGCTTTTTTGCGGAGCAGGTGCTCCACCAGGTGCTGCAAGCTCTACCTCGCCAGTTGCCCATCTGGTCCCTGCCGCTGCAAAGCCTGGGCTTTGCGCCGGAGCACCGAAGCTTTGGAGTGAGCTTCACCCAGCCGGCAGAGGTGATGCTGGCCCAGGTGGAGGCCATTGCAGAACCGTTAGCCCGGTCAGGCTTCCAGCGGCTGGTGCTCTTCAACGGCCATGGAGGCCAGATCAGTCTTCTGGACGTGGCGGCGCGGCAGGTCCACGGACGCCATCCCCAACTGGGTGTCCATGCGTGGTTTCTCTGGGATGTGGACGGGGTGGTGGACCTCGTTCCGGAGCCTGAGCGCCGTGAAGATCTCCATGCCGGCCTGGCGGAAACCAGCCTGATGCTTCATATGGCGCCAGACCTGGTGAAGCTTCACCAAGCCGTTGCCGAACCACCGCCCCCACCGCCGGCTGGCCTGTCCTTGGAGGGGCGCTGCTCCAGCGCCTGGACCACAAGGGCCCTGAGTCGTTCAGGAACCGTGGGCAGCCCCCACGGGGCCACTGCGTCCTTGGGGGCTGCCCTGAATCAAAAGCTGGTGCAGGGGTGGACCACAACATTCACCACGCTGATGGGCAGTTCATGGCCGCCGCGAGGATCCGTTGAATCTTCCGATAGAGTATAAGCCCATCACAACTCACCACAATTCATGTCAACTCCCGCCACTGCGCCTAATCCTGATCTCTCTGCCCCAGCAACCGGCCTGGTTGACCCACTGCCCGACTTCACGTCGGCAGCCTACAAGGATGCCTACAGCCGCATCAACGGCATCGTGATTGAGGGGGAGCACGAGGCCTGCGATAACTACAAGGCCATTGGCATCCTGCTACCGGAGCAGGCCGAGGAGTTGGGGCGGTTGGCCCGCATGGAACTGAAGCACATGCGCGGCTTCCAGGCCTGTGGCAAGAATTTGGAGGTGACGCCCGATATGGACTTCGCCAAGGACTTTTTTGCGCCCCTGCGGAACAACTTCCAGGCTGCCCTGGCCGAAGGAAAGGTGGCCACCTGTCTGTTGATCCAGGCCGTTCTGATCGAGGCCTTCTCCATTGCCGCCTATCACATCTATATTCCCGTGGCCGACCCTTTTGCCCGTCGGGTGACCGAAGGGGTGGTGAAGGATGAATATCTTCACCTCAACTACGGTCAAGCGTGGCTCAAGGCCCACTTCGGCCAGGTGAAGGAGGAACTCATGACAGCCAATAAGGCCAACCTCCCCCTCATCAAAACCATGCTCGATGCCGTGGAGACGGATGCCGCCCAACTGCGGATGGAGAAGGAAAGCCTGATTGAAGACTTCTTGATCGGTTACCAGGAGGCCCTGAGCGATGTGGGCTTCACCACCCGGGAGATCATCAGGATGAGCGCCCAGGGCCTCGGCTGAGGCTTTAGGTTTCCCACAGATTAAAACCGTACATGTTTGGACTGATCGGTCATTCCACCAGCTTTGCCGTGGCCAAGAAACGGGCAGAGGAGTTGGGCTATATGGAGCACGCCAAGGGGGATCTGGACACTTGGTGCAGCACCCCCCCCCAACTGCTGGAAACCTTCACCGTAAACAGCCGGACGGGGAAGGAGATCACGGGTGGCTATATCGACTCCTGCTTCTTGCCGGAGATGCTGCCGGCCCGCTTCAAAACAGCGGCCCGTAAGGTGCAGAACGCCATGGCCTACGCCCAAAAAAACGGGTTCAACGTCACGGCCCTGGGGGGGTTCACCTCCATCATCTTCGAAAACTTCGACTTGGCCCGCTTCCAGAAGGTGCGCTCCACCATGCTGGAGTGGCAACGCTTTACCACCGGCAACACCCACACCGCCTGGATCATCTGCAGACAGGTGGAAGACAATGCGCCCCGCCTGGGCATTGACCTGGGCAAGGCCGTGGTGGCCGTGGTGGGCGCCACCGGGGACATCGGCAGCGCCGTCTGCCGTTGGCTCAAGCAACGCACCGGTGTGAAGGAGTTGTTGCTGGTGGCCCGTCACCAGGGACGGCTGGAGACGCTCCAGCAGGAGTTGGCTGGCGGCAGCATCCTGCAACTGGAGGAGGCCCTGCCCAGGGCGGACGTGGTGGTCTGGGTGGCCAGCCTGCCCAAAACTGTGGAGATCAACATCAAGACCCTGCTGCGGCCCTGCTTGATGGTGGATGGTGGCTATCCCAAAAACCTGGACACCCGCATCCATGCCCCTGACCTCCATGTGCTGAAGGGGGGCATTGTGGAGTTTTGGCGCGACATTGGCTGGCGCATGATGCAGATCGCTGAAATGGAGTGCCCGAATCGCCAGATGTTTGCCTGCTTTGCAGAGGCCATGTTGCTGGAGTTTGAAGGCTGGCACACCAACTTCAGTTGGGGGCGCAACAACATCAGCCTGGCGGCCATGGAGAAAATCGGTCAGGCATCCGTGCGCCATGGCTTCCGGGCCTTGGGTCTGAGTGACCTGGTGGCGGCTCCCGCGCTGTCCGTCTCCTGAGTGCTGCCATGGCCAAATCAAACCAACATGTCCTGGACTTCGAGCGGCCCCTGGCGGACTTGGAGGCCAAAATCCAGCAAATTCGCCTTGACTCGGAAAACAGTGATCTGGACGTGAGTCAACAGGTGGACCAACTGGAACAACTGGTGGCCAAGCGACGGCAGGAGATCTACGCCAATCTCACCCCGTCTCAGGTGATTCAGGTGGCTCGCCATCCCCAGCGTCCCAACACCCTCAACTACATCGAAACCCTGTGCGACACCTGGTATGAACTCCATGGGGATCGCTGTGGCAACGACGACACCGCCCTGGTAGGCGGTGTCGGCACCATTGACGGCGTCCCCCTGTTGCTGATGGGCCACCAAAAAGGGCGGGACACCAAGGAAAAAATGGCCCGCAACTTTGGTATGGCGTCCCCGGGGGGCTACCGCAAGGCCCTGCGACTCATGCGCCATGGGGACCGTTTTCAGTTGCCCCTGCTCATGTTCATCGACACCTCCGGAGCCTATGCGGGCCTCAAGGCGGAAGAACAGGGACAAGGGGAGGCCATTGCGGCCAACCTGCGGGAAATGTTTGCCCTGCGGGTGCCCATTCTCGGCTGCGTCATCGGTGAGGGTGGCTCGGGCGGCGCCTTGGGGATCGGCATTGTGGACCACCTGATGATGTTCGAGTACAGCATCTACACTGTGGCCAGCCCCGAGGCATGCGCCGCCATCCTCTGGAAGGACGCAAAAAAAGCTGCCGATGCCGCCCAGGCCCTGCAGATCACCGCCCGGCAATTGCAAGGCTTGGAACTGGTGGACGAGGTGATCCCTGAACCGCTGGGGGGGAACCACGCGTTCCCCAAACAAGCGGTGGCGGCCCTCAAGGAGGCGATTCTCCGCCATCTCAAGGCATTGCAGGCCCTCGATACGGAAGAGCTTTTGGAGCGGCGCTATGAAAAGTTCCGCCGCATGGGCCGGGTGCTGGAGACAGGCGACGACGCCACCCCTTAAAATCTCGTAACGATCCTGTTCGGGATCATCGCTTCCCTTGCGTGTGTACCTCTGACATCAATCACCTCATCCCCAGCGTCGACGCGCCGCTCTGCCCTGATCACGGGCGCCTCCCGAGGAATTGGCGCCGCCACAGCCCGCTGCTTTGCAGCCCGGGGCTGGGCATTGCAACTCCTGGCCCGCGACGGTCCCGCGTTGGACGCCCTGACCCGCGAGTTGCGGAGCCAGGGCGCTGTGGTTCACTGGGCCACGGTGGATTTGAGCAAGGCGGAAGGCATCCCGGCTGGCGTGGAGAGACTCCTGGCTGCAGGGGGGCCTCCTGGGGTATTGATCAACAATGCCGGGGCTGGCTACACGGCTCCCCTGGCCACCATGTCCCTGCAGGACTGGCAGTGGCTGGTGCAACTCAACCTCACCAGTGTGCTGCAGGTGACCCAGGCGGTGCTGCCGGGGATGCGCTCGTCGGGAGGTGGCTTGATCATCAACGTTGGCAGCCATGCTGCCGACCATGCGTTCCCGGAGTGGGGAGGCTACAGCATGACCAAGGCGGCCTTGGCTGCCTTCAGTCGCTCTCTGGCCCTGGAGGAGGCATCGCAAGACATTCGCGTAACGACCGTCACCCTGGGTGCGGTTAATACGCCTCTGTGGGACACCCCAACCGTCCACGTTGACCTGGATCGCCGTGCCATGCTGGATCCGGAACATGTTGCTCATGCTCTTCTCCAGTTGGCAGAACAGCCCCCAAGGCAGCGCATCGAGACCCTCACCCTGCTCCCGGCCGCTGGAGCGCTTTGATCATTTTTGAATGATGACTCTTGACGATCTGAAATCTATGCCGTCCCTGGAGGCGGATTTTGATGTGGTGCCCCATCTGCCTCTTTCTGTCACGGGCACGGCTGACGGCGCGACAAGACCAACCACCCCATCCACCACCAGCGACCGCATCCGCCAACGCCTCCAGGCGGCGCGGGCATCTTTCCTGGCCAACGACAATATCGCCGCCTACTTGGAAGAGGGGGAGTTGGAGACCTTACAGGAAGAGGTGGTGGAACAGGTGCGTGGCCTGCTCAAGACGCTGGTCATTGACGTGGACAACGACCACAACACTGCGGAGACTGCAGAAAGGGTGGCCAAGATGTACCTCCACGAGGTGTTCAAAGGGCGCTACCACCCCCAGCCCAAGGTGGCGTCTTTCCCCAACGTGAGAGAACTGGACGAGATTTACACCGTTGGTCCCATCACGGTGCGCTCCGCCTGCTCCCACCACCTGGTCCCCATCCTGGGCCATTGCTGGATTGGCATCCAGCCTGGTGAACGGGTCATTGGCTTAAGCAAGTTCAGCCGCATCGCCGATTGGGTGTTCTCAAGGCCCCACATCCAGGAGGAGGCCGTGATCATCCTGGCTGATGAAATCGAGACCCTCTGCAAACCCCGGGGACTGGGCATCGTGCTCAAGGCTCAGCATTACTGCATGAAATGGCGTGGTGTGAAAGAACCCCAGGCCTCTATGGTGAACAGTGTGGTGCGGGGCAGCTTCCGCAGCAATGCCTCCATGAAGAAGGAGTTTTTCGACCTCATTCGCCAGCAGGAGAGCCTGCTCTGAGGTTCACACGCCGGCGCCTCGCACCGCTGCCACAAAGGCGGCGCAGCGGCGCAGATCTTTCCGGCCCGGGACGTGCTCCAGGCCGCTGGATGCATCCACGCCGTCAGGGCGCACCCCCATGGTTGCCAATTGTTGAAGGGTGGCAGCCACGTTGTCCGGTCCCAGGCCCCCGGCTAGCCACCATGGACCGGAAAGCCGCTGGTTGCCAAACCAGGCGAGGGGAAGCTGCTGGCCTGTCCCCCCAAGTTGCCGGGGAACATGGGCATCAAACAGCCGAGCCGCGGCCCCGTCCCGGCGCTGCTGGGTTGTGCGCAAGTCCTCGGGACTGCCAATGCGGTGGGCTTTCCAGATGGGCAATCCCCAACGTTGGCTCAACTGGCGGCAGCGTTCCGGTTGTTCCTGTCCATGGAGCTGAAGAACCGTGGGGCGTTGCCGGTTGTCTTGGGCGGCCAAATAGACATCAAGCTGGTCATCGTCCCCATCAGCAACCACCAGCACCCGCTCCACGGAAGGATTTTGCTCCTGGACAACGGTCCAAATGGCCTGACTGACGGGTGGTGGCACCCAACGGGGCGAGCCCGCCACGGCAATTACCCCAATGGCCTGCACGCCACAGGCCACTACGGCCTGGGCTTGCCGTGGCGTGGTCAGCCCGCAAATCTTCACCTGAACCGGGACACTGCCCATGGTTGGGATCTCCCCCATTGGCAAAAGCGCTGCATGTTTGCTCCACTTTCTAGGATGATGGAAGGCCGAGGGATCCCATGGGAAAAGCCTGGACAATCGGTGCCATTTGCGGTATTCCCCTACGGGTTCACCCCAGTTGGCTGTTGATCGTGGGCCTGGCCACGGTGTTGTTTCAGGCGCAGTACGGCCGGTTGCTACAGGATCGTCAGTTGGCGGTCGCCGCACCTGGCATCTGGCTGCTGGGTTTGTTGACGGTGCTGCTGCTGTTTGGCTCCGTGCTGCTCCATGAGTTGGGCCATTCTTTGGTGGCGCTCCGCCATGGGGTCAAGGTGCGCAGTATTACCCTTTTTCTCTTTGGTGGCGTGGCCACCATTGAAAAGGAGTGCCGCTCAGCCCTTGCGGCCCTGCAGGTGGCGGCAGCGGGGCCTGCCGTCAGCTTTGTCCTGGCCCTGAGCTTCTTCCTGCTGGCCAACCTCAGCGAGGCGACCCAGCCCATTGCGGCGCTGGTCTGCCAGCGGCTGATGATCCTCAATCTTGTTCTGGGGATCTTCAATCTGATGCCAGGTCTCCCCCTGGATGGGGGCCTGATTGTCAAAGCCCTAGTGTGGCACTTCAGCGGCAGCCGTCGCCGGGGCATTCAGGTGGCAGCCGCAACTGGACTGGTTCTGGCCGTCATGGCCATTGCTTCCGGCCTCTGGCTTGTCCTGGCGTGGCGCACCTCGTCCGGTCTCTGGCTCGGGCTGCTGGGATGGTTTGGTCTGGAAGCCGCCAGTGCCCAGTTGCAACTGCTGCGCTTGCAAGACCAACTCCTGCAACTGCGGGTGCAACAGGTGCAGGCGCGGCGCTACCGTGTTCTGGACGCTCGACTGGATCTCCGGACCGTCAGCCGCCAACTGGCCGGGGAGACAGCGGAGATGGGACCTCAAGACTGGCTCCTGGCGTATGAGGACCACCGCTGGCTGGGCCGCTTCCAGCCCGAGACGCTCAAGACGTTGCCGGTGCAATGCTGGTCACGGGAAAGCGTGAGTCAACGGCTCCAGCCCAGGGATGAGATCCCCAGCATCCGGGACAGCGCCCCCCTCTGGCAGGCGGCCCTGGCCTTGGAACAGGCTCCCGAAGCGCGCTTGCTGGTGCTCAGCGGGGCGGGTCTGCCCAGTGGCACCATCGACCGGGTGGACTTGGTGAAGGCAGTCTGCAAAGGTTTGGGCATTCGCCTCCCCGAGGCTCTCCTCGGCCAGGTCCAACGCCTTGGCGGCTATCCTCCAGGCCTCCAGTTGGGCCTTGTGGCCAGCACCATGGCAGACAGTGAAGACACGAACTCCTCCGTCAAATCCTGAGATTGCCCCCCGCCCCCCGCTGCGCTTGGGGCCGGGTTTCCAGTTGGCGTTTCTGCTGGCCATGGCCCTGCTGGTGCTCCTGCCCCTTCTCTGGCTGGTGAGCACGTCCCTGAAGGGACCCAGTGAGGACATCTTCCGGACGCCCCCCCAGTTGCTGCCCCAAGCCCCCAGCCTGGCGGCCTACAAGCGGCTGTTCCAGGACACCCTGATTTTGCGCTACCTGCTCAACAGCGCGATGGTGAGCGCCGTTGCCGTCACGGCCAATCTGCTCTTCTGTAGCCTGGCGGCCTTCCCCCTGGCCCGGCTTTACTTCCCCGGACGTGGCCTGGTGCTGGCCCTGGTGGTGGCTACCATCCTGATCCCGTTTCAGGTGGTGATGATTCCCCTCTACCTGGTGATGGTGCAGGTGGGCTTGCGCAACAGCTATACGGCCTTGATCCTTCCCAATGCCGCCACGGCCTTCGGCATTTTTCTTCTGCGCCAGAGTTTTCTCGGTGTCCCTCGGGAACTGGAAGAGGCTGCCCAGATGGACGGCTGCACTGCCCTGGGGCGTTGGTGGAACGTGCTGATTCCTGCCGCCAGGGCTGACCTGATCACCTTGGCGGTATTTGTGTTCATTGGCACCTGGAGCGATTTCCTCTGGCCCCTCGTCATTCTGGATGACCCGCAGCTTTACACTTTGCCCCTGGGCCTGCAGCAACTCTCCAGCAGTTTTTCGCTGGACTGGCGCTTGGTGGCTGCCGGTGCCGTGGTCTCGATTCTGCCGGTGCTGGTGCTGTTCACCATGGTGCAGCGGTTTATTCTGCCCAGCAGCGCCGCCAGTGGTGTGAAGGGGTGAGGGTTCCCTCGCGGAAATACTGCCCTAGCGGGTAATGATGTCTTTGGGGGCAATGGGATAGGGAATGCGATGGTGGCGCATCCGCTTCCACACCTTCACAAAGGCGTCCACCACCAATTCCAGCTCCATACGGCTGAGCCCCGACTGGCCCAGTTGCCCATCCCGGATGCGGGAGTCCACAATGCGGCGCACGGTGGCGTGGGCATCCCCTTCGGCCACCTCTGGCGGCAGGGAGCGCAGCGCTGCTTCACAACCATCGGCCAGCATCTGAATCCCGGTTTCCCGTGAGCGGGGGGTTGGTCCCCGATAACGGAAGTCCTTCTCTTGGGCCATGGGATCGTGCTTCCGGGCAGCATGCCAGAAGTACTCCATGCGCATGGTGCCCTGGTGCTCCGGAATGAAGTCGCAAACGGACTGGGGGAGGCGGGCCCGACGGGCCATGCGCAGACCCTCGTCCACGTGGGCCTGCAACACCTTGGCGCTTGCCCACGGATCGTTCAAGAGTTCATGGGGATTGAGCCCATCCGATTGATTCTCGATGAACCACTGGGGCTGGTGGAGCTTGCCGATGTCGTGATAAAGAGAGCCGGTACGCACCAGGTCCACATCCGCCCCAATGGCCCTGGCTCCCTCTTCCGCCAAACCACAGATCATGAGCGTGTGCTCAAACGTGCCCGGCGTTTCCTTGGAGAGGCGCCGCAGCAGCGGGCTTTGCAAATCAGCCAGTTCCAACAAGCGGCTGCGGCTCACCAGGCCACAGATATTTTCCAACGCCGGCGCCAGGTTCAAGCCGAGAAGCAGGATGGCTCCCATGAGCAAGCCTTCCCCCAGGGGCTCCCCACTGCTCAGCAACCCCACAGACGCCACCCCCATCTGCTCCGTTACTCGGAACGTGAGCATCTGCAGCAGGAGCGCCGCCAGGGTCAACAGGGTGGCAGTCTGCAACAGTTGGGCGCGACTCCGCTGATAGCCGGCCATCAGCGCGGCGAGGGCAGCGATGATGAAGGCAATCAACACCCGGAGCAGGCCAATATCGTCCATGGGGAAAGGCCAGAGGGCTGAAGCCAGAGCCAACCAACCCAAGGCTGCGCCTGTACCCATCACCTCCGCCAGCAAAAAGGTGGGTGGCACCAGAACAGCCAGAGGACTGACCGCTGCCCTCAGCCAGAGCTTCACCCCCTGAATCAGGACCATGGTGAGCAGGAGCACCAGCCCGTGATGGGGCTGCAGTCGGGGGTTCCAGCGGCGCGCCACCTGCACCACCAGCCATGATCCCAGAACGGCTTCACCAAAGCGCCAAGCCCAGTTTTCCAACTGGAGCCGACGGGGCACAAAGTTGAAGTGGTCCAGCACGTCAAACTGTCGTGAACTGATCTGCTCACCGCGCCTGACAATGAGGTCGCCGGTTTTGACCTGGATCACCTCGGCATTCTGATTCAGGAGCTCCTCGGTCAGCTTGCGGGTGAGATCAGGATCTGCCCGCAGGTTGGTTTTGCCCAGCAGTGAACGAACCAGGAGTTTGACGCCCACTTGCTGCTGTAGCTCGGATTCGAACAGGGCAGACAATTGCTGCCGGGCGGCGCTCCGCAAACTCTGCTCGGAGATGGACGCCACCAACCCTTGGGCCAACATGCGCTGTTGGGCCTTAAGAACCTCCTGCTCCCAGGCTCGCCGGTCGTCCCCCTGCAGTTGTTGCTGATCCTCCAGTTCTTCCCTGGACAGATCAATGGGAGGCACGGCCAGGTCGTCCGTGACAATACTGCGACCCAGTTCTCCAAGACCTCTCTCCAAGGCCTTCACCAGGAGCAGGTTCTGCTGGCTGTCAATCACGTGGACCACCGTGCGGAGACCCAGGTCACTGCGCCTGGCCTTCAGGGCAGTCCGGTCAATCACCTGCGCAGATGCCGGTGCCCGGTAGTCCTGCTCTGCGATGGCCCCCACAGCCAACACCGGCTCCCGCAAGAGGGGCCAACTGGAGAGGACGCCCACCAGCAATGCCGCCAAAGCAACGGCCATCCACCCAGGCCATGGCCATGGCCGCGACCATGGTCGCGGTTGTTGCGTCCGCCAGAAGCGACGCAGCAGATGGGCAAGGTTCAACGGGATTCTGAACAGGCCACCGTTGCGGAGATGGCCGACCCTGCGGACTATGGTTCTATAAATTTTGCATCGGGCATCGATGCGCCAACTTTAGCCCCGCGCCAGCAGCTTGCTGCATGTATTTCGAAGCCCATGGCAAAACGTCTTGATGGTCGGTTGCTGGCTGCTCGCCATGAGGCCAGCCTCAGGTCAGCTATTGCCCAGCATCTGGCCACTGCTGGTTGCCCCCCTTGTCCACCTGGCCTGGCGGTGGTGCGGGTTGGGGATGATCCGGCCAGTGGGGTCTACGTGCGCAAAAAGGCGCAGGCCTGTAGCCGGGTTGGCATCGAGAGCCGGATCATCCACCATCCAGCCACCGCTAGTCAGCACGAAGTTCTGGAGAGCATTCACCAGCTCAACAGGAATTCGTCCTGTAACGGCATCCTGGTGCAGCTCCCTATCCCTCCCACGCTGAATGCCCGCCAACTGCTCCTGGCCGTAGATCCATCCAAGGACGTGGATGGATTGCATCCTCTCAACCTGGGCCGTCTGATGCGGGGTGAGCCGGGATTACGCTCCTGTACCCCGGCAGGGGTCATGGCCTTGCTGGACCATGGCGGCATTGCTCTGGACGGGATCCGCGCCCTGGTGATTGGCCGCAGCATCCTGGTGGGACAACCCATGGGGATCATGTTGCAGCAGGCCAATGCCACGGTGACCGTGGCCCATTCCCGCACCCGGGATCTGGTTGACCACTGCCGTCAGGCGGAATTGCTCGTGGTTGCTGCAGGGAAGCCGGGCCTGGTAGAGGCGGACTGGGTACGGCCTGGAGCTGTGGTGGTGGACGTGGGCATTCACCGAGTCCCACCTCAACAGCAGGGCACACAGGGAACCTTGCGGGGAGATGTGTGTTTCGCGGCGGTGGAACCCCTTGCCAGCTACATCACCCCCGTTCCGGGCGGGGTGGGGCCCATGACCGTTGCCATGCTGCTGTGCAACACCGTGCAGGCCTGGCAGAGATGCACAGCGCCTCCGGCCTAATCTTCGCTCAAATATTGCACGCCTTCGACGTCAACAAAGAGGAACGGAGTTTTCTCTAACGAATCCATTGATTGACCGTATCCGGATTTGCTTCAATCCAGGCTTCAGCAACATCTTGGGGATCTTCGTTGTCCCGGCCAATTTTGAGAATCCATTCATTAATCACAGCAGGGTCCAGCTTGATCTGTGATAAGAACTTTGCAGCAGCGGGATTGCGCTGTTCGAGAGATGTGGAGTACGCCACATAAACCATTGCATCATCATATTTGCACGTGAAGGTGGATGCCTCTAACCAATCCTCCTGATCCAGTTTAAGATCTTCGCAGCCCTCCGTGCGCTCAGGCTCCTCCAGGGAGACTAGGTCATAAGCTGCGTGGATCCATTCCGGTGTCCAGTAGTAGAAGATGATGGGCTCTTCAGCGGTAATCGCAGCCTTCAACTGCGCCTTGAAGGTTGCATCGGAGTAAATCTCTGGCTCCCAGAGTTCACTGAGACCATAGCTCTCGAATTTGACCTGCTGGAGCTTAGTCGAACCCCAACCGTGATCACCTGGCCAATATTCGCCTTTGCCGTTGCCATCCTTGTCAAACAGGGCGGCAATTTCAGGCTTGGCCAGATCGTCAAACGACTTGACCTGATCAGCCATGTAGCGGGGAATATAGGTTCCCTGGGTGCCCCGATAGGGCTCATTGTGAGCAATCGCCTGTGACCCTGTAATAAATTCGTCCCAAATATCCTGATGATTGGGCAGCCAAGTGTCTGTGAAGACATCCACCGAGCCGTCACCCTTTTCCATTCCTTGCGCAATAATTGCAAAGTCGCTCAGCCCTGGGACGATCTCCGCCTCGGAATCCAGTGGACCTTCAATCACTGCCTTAATCACATGGGCGATGGCCTTTGCCCCCGTCCAGTTCAAATCGGAGATGGTGACTTTCTCCTGGGCGTGAACGCCGGTGACGGACAGAAAAGCGGCCGCAAGCAGGCCCGGTCCAAAGCGCATCATCAGACTTTGCTCAGCCAAGTTACATCAATAATGCTAGCAGAGCAACGTTGAGGCCGGCCTTGGGGGTTTACATCCGGTTTGCTTTTTGCACCACGCGGTCGATCATCATGGCAATGAGGGCAATGCCGATGCCGGCCAGGATGCCACGGCCTACTTGCGTTCGGGCCAGGGCGTCCACCACGATGAAGCCCATCCCGCCAGCGCCGATGATGGCGGCAATGACCACCATGGAAAGGCTGAGCATCACCACTTGGTTCACCCCGGCCATGATGGACGGGAGGGCCAGGGGGAGTTCCACCTTCAACAGGAGCTGCCTCGGGCTGGCGCCAAAGGCGAGGGCCGCTTCCTTGGTGCTGGCCGGCACGTGCTGAATCCCCAGCGCTGTCAGTCGCACCATGGGCGGCATGGCGAAGATGACCGTCGCGAGAATCCCCGGTGGCTTGCCAACGGAGAAAAACGCCACCGCCGGCAAGAGGTAGACGAAGGACGGAATGGTTTGCATGATGTCCAGCGCGGGTGTGACCACGGCAGCGCCCACCTTGGACTTGGCCACCCAAATCCCGAGGGGAAGACCAGCAACCACACAGATGACCGTGGCGGCTACCGTCAGAGAAATAGTGCTCATGGCGGTTTGCCAGAATCCGAAGAGCATCATGTAGATCAGCACCGCGGCCGTGAAGACACCCATCCGGGAGCCAGCCAGCTTCACCGCCGCCATGACGAGCATGAGAGACGTGACAATCCAGGGTGTCCCCACAAAGACTGCCTCTACCGCGTTGAGGAGAACGCGAATCCAACGGGTCACCCCGTCAAACAGCCAGCCGTAGAAGGCCTTCATGTAGCCGATTCCCTGGTCAATGTGCTCGGACAACCAATTGTTCAGATTGACCGGCCGCTGGCTGGAGGGCTCCTTGACGACAATGCTCCGGGTGCCGTCGTCGTTGCGTGGAAAGCTGTACTGTGGTGGACGCTGAAGCCAGACGAGGGTGGGGAATTCGGAGATGGTCCAACAGTCGAAGCGATCTTTCAGGGGAACCTGCTCCCCGTCCTGAATCATGTGGGCCAGCTTGATGCAGCTTCGCTGGTCGGGGGCGAACTGGGAAGCGCGGTAGATGGTCAAGGGGGCCACCAACAGCACCGCCAGCATCCCCACCCCCAACCGCTTGATTGTCTGGCCCGAGGGCAAGGAACGGTTAATACGCCATCGGGTGTAATGATGGTAGTACAAGCGATCCGCCAGCCATCCCAGCAGTAGCCGACCAGCAAAAAACAGGATCAACGCGGCCTGCAGATGGGCATCACTCCAGCCGTCGTAGCGCTGGACCAGAAAGTCCTTGCCGTCAGCGGCAGCCTGCACCGCCGCCAGGTCATACTTGTGGACCAGGGCCATGTTGACCGCCGCCACCATGTCCGCGGCAAAGCCGATCCAGAACAGGGGCCAATTTCCCCGCAGGGCAGCCCACAGAAAGCCCCCGATCAGAGCAGAGGTGTTCAGGTGATATCCGGGCAGCTTCGCCTGCTGAATGCGAAGAAAGGTTCGTCCGTAGCGGTCGCCTCTGGGGCCGGCAAACTCCTTGAAGGAGGCCAGGGAGTCACTGTTGTCCGGCGGCGCCGTTGCTTGCCCGCCATCTTGCCCGCCAGGTGCGTGTACTTTCATGATTACCCCTGAATCCCCTTCAGTAGAGCGTCTTTGGTGACAATGCCCGCCAGCTTGCCGTTGTCGCGGATGGCAATGGGACATTGTTGTCCAACGATCAGGCTCACAAGGGAGTTGAGGTCGGCCTTGGGATGGGCCTGAGGCCAGGTGTCCGCGTCGGCAAGGTTGCCATGGGACTTGTCGTAGATTTCTGGCCGCTCCATGATCCTGTGGGCAAACACCAGCTTCAGACGCGATAGACCTTGCACAAAGTCCGCCACGTAGCCGTCTTTTGGATGGAGAATAATGTCCTCCGGTGTGCCGATCTGCACCATTTCCCCGTCTCGCATGATGCCGATGCGGGATCCCAGCCGCATGGCTTCATCCAGATCATGGGTGATAAAAACCGTGGTTTTGTCCATGGTGCGGGAGAGGACCAGGAACTCGTCCTGTAGACCACGGCGAATCAAGGGATCCAGGGCAGAGAACGGCTCATCCATGAGCAGAATGTCCGGGTCTGCGGCCAAGGCTCTGGCAAGTCCAACCCGCTGCTGCATGCCGCCGGAAAGCTCACTGGGCATGGCATCGCCGTAGCCCGCCAGTCCCACGGTCTCAAGTAACCCATTGGCCGACTGATGGCATGTGAAGGGGTCGGTGTTGCGCAGCTCCAAGGCAAACGCGATGTTGTCCCGTACGGTGCGGTGGGGCAGCAGGGCCATGTTCTGGAACACCATACCGATCCGGCTTGCCCGCAAGGCGCGCAGTTCCTCCGCTGAGAGGGCGCCCATGTCTTGACCGTTGACCAGGATCTGCCCATGGGTGGGCTGAATCAGCCGGTTGATGTGGCGGACGAGGGTGGATTTGCCTGAGCCGGACAGGCCCATGATGCAAAAGATTTCCCCCTTCTCCACGGCAAAGTCCACGTCCCGCACCGCCACCACGGCTCCAAACCGCTCCAGGACCTCGGCTTTATGGAGGCCGTCCTGCCGTACGGCCCGTAGCGCCTCTTCAGCCCGCTCTCCAAAGATCTTCCAGACCTCTCGGGCTTCAATGACCTGGCGTTCATCCATGGCCGTCGGCGCTCTTCAGCCAGGGCTCAGTAAGAGCCTCTGCTCCGGGTCAGTCTTCATAGATGCGGCACTCCGGGGCTTCGGGGTTGCTGTCGCAATAGACCTCAAGGGTGGAAGGGTCGTGAGAATCGCCAGGATGATGCTGCTTGTACTCTTTCAGGTCACGAAGCTCTTCCTCCAGATGCCTGACTTTGCCATCCCTGCCCTCGGCCTTGGCCTTAAGTACTTCGTCCTCATCCTTGCGGATATGGTCGTCGATGGTTTTCATGGGTTGCTGTCCAGCGAAGTCTTCTGAAGGTTAGTGATGAACATCCAAATTGGATCACACCGTTCAGGAAGGAAATCCGAATTCTTCTCCCCACAGACGGACGGGAATCCCTAGCGATCACCCATCCTCGGATTCGCCGGTCTGTTGATTGAGCAGGGACTCGGCAAGGGCACGGCAGACCACCCGCCTGAATTCCCGCAGTGGAACCCTGGTCCCCAGTTCATAGGGTGCCTTGCTGCGGCGACCGGCTTCACCCAACATGGTTTCAATGGCGTCAGCCGCCTCGGCTCCCAGAACCTTGACGGTTTGCTTGGGCTTGAAGCGAATCCAGGCTTCGCCCTCACTCAGGTCCATCAACACCTGGGTGAGCTGGTCAGGGGACATGCTGTGAAGTTGCGGCAAATCCATCTCGACCATGGGACGTTACTTCTTGCCACTCTAAGTGGGCAAACGGGGCCGGTTCAAGGCACCGCGCGGCGACGCCGCTCCAACTCCTCAAACACGCTCTTGTCGCCAACGTCGGCTGCGGGATCCAACCGGAACTTCCCCACAGCCATTACCAGCAGCAGCATCGCCTCCAGAAACCAGAACGGGCCTTGCCGCTCCAGCGGCAATACCCCCACCAGGGCCAGCAGCAGCAACAGCGGCACCAGCAAGGTCACACCCACAGCTTCAAGGCGGCGGAAACAGAAGAACTCCTTGAAGCCCAACCCGGTCAACGCAGCAAAGTAGGGGCCAACGGCCATGATCCAGAGGGGGTGCGCCAGCAGGGTGTTGCCCATCTGGGCTGGCCCTTCCTGATACGCCAGAGCAACCCCACCGCCAACCCCCAACAGCCAGAACAACCGCAACGCCTGATGGAGCGGGCGCAGGTAAATGTGGGTCCAGTGCAGCGCCAGTCCCAAGGCCATGGCCATGAGCAGAAGCCATGGACCAATCCAGGTGGAACCGGCCCAGGTCCATTGCACCAGGCAGCCCAGTTGCGCCACGGCCAACGTGAGCACGGACACCCGGTAGGCCGTCACCTCTCGTCGGTCGGCAGCCGTGATGCAATAGGGTCCGAACGTCCCCTGGTGAAGCTGGTCTGTGCTCTGGTTCGCTGCGCTGACGGCGGCCGGACTGGGGATTGTCATCAGGAAACGGGAGGATTCGAGTCTAGCAGGCTGGCCAGTGACGGCGCCTTGGGAACAAGGCCTGAGGGGTTCAAGGGGAAGAGGCTGCCGAAGTAGTCTTGACGCCAGGTTTCACTCGGGCAGGTGGCGGCTACGTTTGGCAGTTGGTAGAAACGGCGCCGCCATGCCCACAGAAAAGGAAAACTCCATAGGGGGCGCAGCCCACAGCCGAAAAGATCCTGGTAGGCCGCTTCCCAGCGGGCCATGGTGGGGAAGAGGCGCACGTCCACCATGGTCAACGATTCCCCGCAGATCCAGGGGCGCCCGTCCGCCAGGGCCTGCTCCACGGCGTCCAGCCCGGCAAACAGATCACCCAACGCCCGTTCATAGGACCCCTGGGTGCGGGCGAATCCACAGCGATACACCCCGTCGTTCACGTCGTCCTGGAGCCATGCGGACCAGGTCTGGATGGACGGGATCAGGTCGGACGGCCGGAGTGTGGCGGCGACCGCATTGGGTCCTGGGGGCAGGGTATCCAACTGTTCAATGATGTCGGCGCTTTCGTTGTTGATGATCCGCTCCTCGTAGCGGTCCCACAGAACAGGGACCGTGGCGCGCCCGCCCCCTGGGCCGGCGCCGGATTGTCTATAGAGCTGCGATAACTGCTGAAACCCTTCAAAAGGCTCGCGAAACACCCAGCGGCCTGTGGCGGAATTGGGCCGAACCAGGGCGATGTCAATGACAGTTGCCAGATCCTTGAGTTGGCGCACCAGCCATGTGCGGTGTGCCCAGGGGCAACTTTGGCCAATCACCAGCACATGGCGTGGTATTCCCTGGTCTTGGCCACTGCCCAGCAACCTCTCGCGAAAACTGCTGGGCCGACGCCGAAAACTGCCCCTCTCGTCCGCTGGAGCCAGGCCGTTCATCAGCACCAGCCACTGACCATGCCAAAGCTGGCGACTGATGGAGACTACCGCTGGGGGAATGGGCATGGCGGCAAGGGTGGCCAGTGGGTGGCCATCTGAGCACGGTCAGTCTATTTTGCTGTTTTGTGTGTCGGTTTCGTGCCGCTTCAGTCAACGGGTTCGACCTGCACGGTGCTGATTCCCCGTGAAGGACGACCGGATGAGCCCCGCGTGGCAGGCAGTCCGGAAACAGCGCGACGGCTTGTGGGCAAGGGCTGCGTCGTGCTTGTGGAGTCCGGGGCCGGCCGGGCCTCCGGGTTTAGCGATCAGGACTATTGCCAGGCAGGCGCAGAACTGGTGGAGGATGGCTGGGGGCACTGCCAGGTGGCCCTCTGTGTCGGTGCGCCGGATCCCGGACGCCTGGAGGCCATGGCCACGGGCAGTACGGTGATTGGTCTGCTGGCGCCCTACGGCAATCAGGCCCTGGTGCAGCAGTTGAATCGCCGCAAATTGTCGTCCCTGAGCCTTGAATTGCTGCCGCGCATCAGCAGAGCCCAGGCCATGGATGCCCTGTCTTCACAAGCCAACATCGCTGGCTACAAAGCGGTTCTCCTGGCGGCTGCCGCGCTGGACCGCTACTTCCCCATGTTGATGACTGCTGCGGGAACAGTGCAGCCGGCCCGGGTCCTGGTGCTCGGAGCAGGGGTGGCGGGACTGCAAGCTGTGGCCACGGCCCGGCGGCTGGGGGCTGTGGTCCATGTCTCGGACATTCGACCCGCGGTGAAGGAACAGGTGGAGTCTCTGGGGGGGCGCTTCGTTGGCCCACCCCAGGTGAAGGAGCAGCCTTCCGAAGCCAACGGCTACGCCAAGCAGGCCTCGGAAGCCTTTCTCGCGGCTCAACGTCGGCAGCTCTCCGAACAACTGGCCTTGGCGGACGTGGTCATCTGCACAGCCCAGGTGCCCGGCCGCCGTGCTCCGCTGCTGATCAGTGAATCCATGCTGGAGCGCATGCGGCCCGGGGCCGTGGTGGTGGACCTGGCCGTCAACGAGGGGGGAAATTGCGCCGCAACCGTGCCTGGCCAAACCATTGATCGCAAGGGAGTCAAACTCATTGGTGCCAGTGATCTCCCCTGCACGGTTCCCTATCACGCCAGTTCCCTCTATGGGCGCAACCTGGCAGCACTGCTGGAGCAGTATCTACAAGATGGGGTGTTGCAGTTGGACCTTCAGGATCCGTTGCTCAAGGACTGTCTGCTCACCCATGGGGGGCAGTGTCACCGTGACGACATCGTCAACGCTTCAAGGTGTATGTGATGGACGGCTTTCAGGAACAGCTCTGGGTGCTGCTTTTGGGCAGCCTGTTGGGGTTTGAATTGATTGGCAAGGTGCCGCCTACCTTGCACACACCGCTCATGTCCGGTGCCAACGCCATCAGCGGCATCACCATGCTGGCGGCTCTTACCCTGATCACCAGGGCCGGAGAAAACACCCTCCTGCTGATCCTGGGCTCCCTGGCCCTGGGATTTGCTCTCTTCAACGTGGTGGGCGGCTTCCTGGTGACGGATCGAATGCTGACCATGTTCCGCAGCAACCGCAAACGCCCCGGAGGGAGTCAATGAGTTCTGCCGAACTGTTCCAGGGGGGCCTGGATCTGCTGGCGGTGGCCCTGCTGGCGCTTGGCATCAAGGGCTTGTCAAAAATCCGCTCTGCCCGGGCCGCCAACCAACTGGCGGCCACGGCCATGGCCATGGCCGTGGTTGGTCTTCTGGTCAGCACCCAGCCCACTGCGGTGACCTGGTTCTGGATTGCGGGAGGCACTGCCGTGGGCGGGGCACTGGGGATGCTCACCGCCCGGCTGGTTCCCATGACCGCCATGCCGGAGACCGTGGCGTTGTTCAACGGCTGTGGGGGCCTCTCTTCCCTCCTGGTGGCTCTGGGCGTACTGTTGGCCGCCGAGGGGGACGGCCTCACCCCCAGCCTGCTGGTGCTGGTCTCCATTGGTTTTTCCATCGTGGTGGGCGCCGTCACCTGCACCGGCTCGGTGGTGGCCATGGGCAAGTTGCAGGGATGGTTGCCCACACCCGGCTGGATGCTGAGCCGCTGGCGCCACGGGTGCAACATTGCCCTGGCCACCGTTGTGCTTCTGGCCGCCGTGCTGACAGCGGGTGGCTCCGGTGATGCACTGTGGCCTTTGGTCATCAGCGCCAGCCTCCTGGGCATTGGCTTGACGCTCCCCATTGGTGGCGCCGACATGCCCGTGGTCATCTCGCTCCTGAATTCCTATTCAGGGGTTGCGGCGGCAGCGGCCGGCTTTGTTGTGGGCCAACGGCTGTTGATCGTGGCCGGGGCCATGGTGGGGGCCGCGGGCTTGATTCTCACCCAGGTGATGTGCACCGGCATGAACCGCAGCTTGCCTGCCGTGCTCTTCGGGGGCGCGCTGGGTTCGGCATCCACCGGCAGCAAAGGGAGCGGCGAATACACCAACATCACTTCCTGCTCGGCCGAGGAGTGTGCCTTGACCCTGGAGGCGGCGGAGCGGGTCGTGGTTGTGCCTGGCTATGGTCTCGCCGTGGCGCAGGCTCAACACACCCTGCGGGAGGTGGCCCGCCTCCTGGAAAAGCATGGGGTGACGGTCACCTATGCCATTCACCCTGTGGCTGGGCGCATGCCGGGGCACATGAACGTGCTGCTGGCGGAAGCCGACGTGCCCTATGAACAACTCAAGGAGATGGACGTCATCAACCCCGAGTTCCCCGCCACGGACGTGGTGCTGGTGTTGGGGGCCAACGACGTGGTAAACCCCCAGGCCAAAACCGACCCTGACTCGCCGCTTTACGGGATGCCGGTTCTGGACGTGCAGGAGGCTCGGACTGTCTTTGTGGTGAAACGGGGCATGAACGCCGGCTACTCCGGCATCAAAAACGATCTCTTCGAGCATCCCAACACGTCCATGGTCTTTGGGGATGCCAAGCAGGTGCTCGGCAATATCTTGGGTGAACTGAAAATCCTGGGCGTTGGGCAACTCTGACACGGACAACCATGGACCATCAACACGGTCGCTTGTTGCTGGTGGGGGGGACCCACGGCAACGAGCGCACGGCACCCTGGATCTTGCAGTGCTGGAAGGCCCAACCTGCGCTGCTCACCTCCCCCCTGCCCACCACCACCTGCATCGGCAACCCTGAAGCCTATAGGGCCAATCGCCGCTACATGGATCGAGACCTGAACCGCTGTTTCACGGAAGCGCTGTTGAGGGATCGCAGTTGCACCATCCACGAGGTCATCTGTGCCCAAGAGCTGGTGGATGCCTACGGACCCGGCGGCAACGATCCCCACGGCCTGGTGCTGGATATGCATACCACCACAGCAGCCATGGGCCCATCAGTGGTGACATGTGGAGAACGCCCTGTGGATCTTGCCTTGGCCGCACTGATGCACCAGGCCGTTGGCATACCGGTCTATCTCTTCCGGATCAACGAGGACCAACCTGAGGAGTGCGGTTTTTTGGTGCGGCGCTGGCCCTGCGGCCTGGTGCTGGAGGTGGGGCCGGTGGCACAAGGCGTTGTAGACGTGCGAACCGTCCAGAAGACAACGGCTTGCCTGGACGGTCTTCTGGACGTGTTGAGGGATTGTCTCACCGGCAAAGCCAGGATGCCGGAGACCATGGTGATTCACCGCCATCTGGCCAGCCTGGACTGGCCACGGGACAGGGACGGCCGCCGGATTGCATGTCTGCATCCGGATCGTCCCCAGTGGGATTGGACCCTGCTGTGCCCGGGAGACCCCCTGTTTCTCATGGAGACCGGCGAGACCGTCGCCTACCAGGGGGAGGAACCCGTCTGGCCCGTGTTTTGCAACGAAGCCTCCTATGAAGAAAAAGGCATTGCCCTGAGCTTGACCAGGCGGGAGACCATGACGCCGCCAACAACTGGACTGGAAGCTTTGTTGGCCCTGCTCAGGCCCTAGACCCGGCTTTCCTCAAGTGTGCCCATGTTCGCTAGCAAGGATGAGGGTGGTGAACCCGCTCACTCCAGTAGACAACCGCGCCCTGGGCCTCCAATTCACGGCGGCGGTGACGCGCCTCGTGGAAAGCCACGGTTTCGTGGTTTCGATCACCAGAGAGAGACCAACTGATCCGAACCATTGCGTCTCAAAGCGGAAACAACAGCGCTCCCATCCTAAAACAGTGACCGAGAACACAATTCCTGGTCACTGCCCCATCAAGCCGCTGACCGGACTTGAACCGACGACCCACGCTTTACGAAAGCGTTGCTCTACCAACTGAGCTACAGCGGCTAACCGTGGAATCCTAGTTGGTAGAACAACTGTTGTCTGGCGCCAGCCCAAAGCATCCATGACTTCTCCATCGCAAGATCCCCTTGATCCTCAACTCAAGGCCAAGCTTCAACAAGAATTAAGGACACCATGGCAGAGCCTGCGGCGGGCGCTGTGGGTTGCGCTGGAGGCCTCGGCAGCCCTGGGGCTGGCAATCATGATGTTGCGGCTTGTTGGCGGAGAGGCGGTGCAGCCCAATGACATCCTCGTTCAAGTGGGGGCAGTGGTGCTGTTTGGCTACTTGCTCTGGAAGGATCGTTCCCCAAGGTCGGAGGCCAACCCCAGGCAGACCAGGAACAGCGGATCCCAGAAAAGGCCCTGACGCTGGAGATCTGGCGACGAAGACTGCCAACTCACACATTCAGCGTCCGCTTCACCATGACCATGGAGAAGGTTTCCAGCCGGTCCCCCTCCCGCCAATCCGTGAAGCGGCTCACCCCCACGCCACACTCGTAGCCGGAATTGACTTCCTTCACCCCATCCTTGATACGCCGGAGAGAGTCCAAATCCCCCTCGTAGACCACTTGCCTGCCCCGATGCACCCGTAACCGGCAGTTGCGCTGCAACTTGCCTTCCGTGACATAGCAGCCGGCCACGGCACCGTTGCCGACGGAGAAGACGGCGCGCACCTCTGCCCAGCCCAGGGGTTCTTCCACCAACTCCGGTTCCAGGAGTCCCTCCATGGCCCCCTGGACATCCTCCAGCAACTTGTAGATCACGTCGTAATTGCGCACGTCCACGGATGCGGCTTCTGCGGCTCGCCTTGCGCCACTGGCCATGGAGGTGTTGAAGCCAATGACAACGGCGCCGGAGGCTGTGGCCAAATCAATGTCGGTTTCCGTGATCTCCCCGGGGGAGGACAGCAGGACACGGATCTGCACTTCTTCCTGGGAGAGTTGCTCCAGGGACCCCAGAATGGCCTCCAGGGACCCTTGCACGTCGGTCTTGAGAATGAGGTTGAGTTCCTTGAGTTCACCTTCGGCAGCTTGATCCGACAAGGCGGTGAGGCTGACACGACGATTGGCCATCTGCTGGGCCAACCGGGCAGCTCGGGCGTCACTGACCCTGTCACTCACCACGGTTCGGGCAGCCTTCTCGTCTTCAAACACCTCAAAGGCATCCCCTGCAGTGGGCACCTCACTAAAGCCAAGGGCTTCCACGGCGGCAGAAGGAAGGGCCTCCATGAGCCGCTCACCTCGGTCGTTGACCATGGCCCGCACCTTGCCTAGCACCGGACCAGCAGCGATCACGTCACCGGTCCGCAGGGTGCCGTTCTGAACCAGCAACGTGGCCACTGGACCCTTGGCCTTGTCCAAGTGGGCTTCTACCACGGTTCCTCTGGCCAGACGCTCGGGATTGGCTTGCAGATCCTCCACGTCACTGACCAGAAGGATCATCTCCAGCAACTTGTCAATATTCTGGCCCTTGAGCGCGCTGACGGGGACCATGACCGTGTCGCCCCCCCAATCCTCACTCATCAAATCGTGCTCAGCCAGCTCCTGGCGCACGCGGTCCAGATTGGCACCCTCTTTATCCATCTTGTTGATGGCTACCACGATGGGCACCTCCGCAGCTCTCGCATGGCTGATGGCCTCAATGGTTTGCGGGCGTACCCCGTCGTCAGCGGCCACCACCAGGACAGCAATATCGGTCACCTTGGTGCCTCGGGCCCGCATGGCGGTGAAGGCTTCGTGACCAGGGGTGTCCAGGAAGGTGATGAGGGCAGGCTTCTCCTCATGGACCACCTCCACCTGGTAGGCGCCAATGTGCTGGGTAATGCCGCCCGCCTCCCCTGCCGCCACCCGGGTGCTACGAATGGCATCCAGCAAGCTGGTCTTGCCATGGTCCACATGGCCCATCACCGTCACCACGGGCGGGCGCCGGCTGAGGTTCTCAAGATCCTCGTCCTCAATCATGGCCACGGTCTTCTTGGCTGCGGCCTCGATGTCGTCTTCCACAACCGGCACCCCAAACTCCTCGGCCACCTTTTCGATGGCGGGCAGGTCCAGGGATTGGGTCACCGTTGCCGAGATGCCTTTAAAGAACAAGGACTTGATGATGTCCGAGCTGTCCACGCCAAGAGCCTCGGCCAACTCCTGGACCGTCAAGTTACCCTCTGGAACCACAAGCATTTCGGGACGCTGCTGCTTGGCCTCCCGCGCTTGGCGCAGTTCCATGGCCCGCCGCCGCTGCCGCTGCCGGGCCGTCTCCTTGGGCTTCTTGCGCCGTTTTGTCTTGATTGCGGGTTGCTCCGTCGCACCCTGGGGTTTGCCGGAAGGGCGCGCCAAGGACGCAGACAGCACCGCGGCAGCCCCTTCACTGGCAAAGCCTTCGCCAGCATTTACGTCTTCGTCGTGGATGCCGATGATGTGAACCTTGGTGCGCTGCTTGCTGGCTGCACCGCCACGCCGCAACTGCTCCAGACGCGCCGAATCATCCCAATCCTGCCGCTTCCGCCCACCAGCACCAGTACGGGAGCGGCCACCAGGGGCGCCGCTGCGGGCCGGGCCGGGGCGGCGGGGCGGCGTGGGAGAGGCCGTCGTAGTTTTGGGCTCGGCCTTGGGACGAGCCACGGTCGTGGTGGATCCCGAGGTGGCTTCCTTCCCCATGACTTCACTGGGGGCCGCAGGACGGCGCACCCCTGGTGGCAGCCCTCCCTGAAGGCGCTCGGACCCTGACCCTCCCGGACGGCTAACCCCCGGAGGCCCACCTGAGGTGCGCCGCAGAGGACGACCAACAAGGTCTGCTGAGCGGGGGTCGGTGGGTTTGGCGCGACGCTCGCCAGTGGTGGAGCTGGTGCGCACGGCTGAGGCGCCAGAACGCTGAAGCCGTCCCATGACTTCCGGACGATTCTGCTGTGGTGGCGCATCCACCCCTCCGGGGCGCTGTGGTGTGCCAGGGTCGCTTGCCCTGGTGCTGGGACGGCGCGCCACGATTTGGGGTTGCCGTACAGGTGGCTGTGCCTGGGGTGTGGATTGGGTGGACCGGACGCCGTCAGGACGTCCCGCTAACGCTGACGACCGGGACCGGGGCATCCCGGACGCCACCACGGAGCGTGGCGGCCTTGCACTGGGGCCCTCAGGGACGGCAGACAGGAGTGGTTTGGCAGGGGGGACCGATGCTGACTTGCTCCCTGGTCGAGCGCGTTGATCTTTTGCTGGCTTCCTGGGACGTGGTGTGGAGGTTGCGGATAGGGGACTGGTGGGACCGTCCGACTTGCGAACAGGTTGCTCGGCCACAGGAGATTTGGCGGCCGCAAGCTTAGGCGGCGCCATGAGCTGGGGCGGCTGCTTGACCGGCTTCTTGGCGACCGACTGCTTGCTCACCTTGTCCGGTAGACGTGCATCCTTGGGACGGCGATTGCTGGCTGCGGAAGATTGTCGAGTTACCTTGGCCTGCTTGGTGGCGGCCGCAGACCCCTTGAACGGCTTACCGGCAACGGATGGTGACCTGACCACCACAGGACTTGCCTTTGTCCTGGACGGCTTGCCCTCCACAGCAGTTGCGGCTCCGGGAGCCTTGGGCGCCGTGGGCTGGACCATGGTGGACCGCACTGGCTTGGGCTTCTGGGACGGACGTGATGCAGCGGATGGTGGTGTCTTCACCGCTGCAGGGCCCACCTTTGGCGACGACTTGTCCCTGGTGGCAGCCGCAGCTCCGGGAGGCTTTGGTGCAATGGGCCGCACCAACTTGGGCTTCCGGGATGGCTTTTGTTCCACCTTGCCTGTGGCAGGCCGATTCGCTGCTTTGGTGTTGACCTTGATCACACTGGGTCGCCGCAGATCCTTCTTGGCTGTGGGGGGGGTGGCCAGCCTGACGGGACCGGGGGCTGGCTCCTTGGCCGGTGGGGATGGCTTTCTATGGAGTTTCTGGTCAGCAGGAGACGGCTTGAGGGCCGTACGCGCTTTTGTGGTGACTTTGCCCTGACCTCTATCATCCGATGCGGTTGCGCCAGGGGCAGGTTTGCGTGGGGCGGAGGCTTGTGGCGGTGTGGGCCGTGCGGTCGCCACCACTTTGGTATGCACCCGGACGGTGAACGCTTTACTGGCGGGTTTGGCCTGCTTGGGAGCTGGCTGAGCTTGACCAGACTTGTCTGACCCAACAGCCTTCTCCTTTTGGGCGGCCTTGTTTTTGTAGACGGACGCCCAATCGTCAGTCAGACGACCTTCAGCCACAAGGTGGCCAATGATGGTTTTGGCCTGCTCCTCGCTGATTGAACTGCTGTGGCTCTTGGCGGGAATGGAAAGCGTCTCCGCAGCGTCAAAAACAACCTGCCATGAAGGAAGGCCAAGGTCGCGCGAAAGCTGATGGATACGGACTTTGCCGCTTTTGGTCATGCGTACTCCAAACGAGCGATGAGGGGTTCCCCATCGAGCCCTCCTGATGCAAGGGCCGTGAACATCTTGCCCTAGGGAAGGCGAGTACTCCTTGAGAATCTCGCCAAAACCTTGGCCCCACAAGACTTCCCTTCAGAAAAGCTTGCAGACGAGGGCCACTTGGGCCTACAGGACAGAAGCCATGGGGCTTGTGGTATCGGCCTGGAGCGTGAGCGTAAGACCAAACTGCTGCGGCACTTGAGAGCGGCGTCATTCTACAGGAGAATCTTGAACCAGTTCCCCGTTGTCCGACTCAGCGCCGTCCAACTCGGCTGCCAGGGCGGCATCAATGGTGGGATGATTGGAGATGCGCAGGCTTTTCTGGACCCGTTTTCGTCGTCGTGCGTCTTGCAGGCAACGTTGGGAACGGCACACATAGGCGGAGCGGCCAAATCCCTGATCCAGGCCAATCCTCCCGTCTGTCAACCGCACCAAGCGCAGCATCCGGGTGCGGTCCTTGAGGTGTGCGCAACTGACACAACGCCTCACCACAGGCTTGTGGGTGGTGCTCATGGCTGTTGTTGCCAAAGCGTTTGACCATCCAGTTCATCCCGCTGTGGATAAAGCTCCCGCAGGCGGGCGTCCTCCTCGGCGCGCATGGTCTGCTCCGCCTTGATGCGCGCTTCTGCTTCAACTTGCGCTTTTTCCTCTTTCTGCCGCTGGGCAATGAGCTTGGCCACCACGGCTTCCTCTCTCTCCTGATCGTACTCCGCCGAATTTTTAATATCGATCTTCCAACCCGTGAGTCGCGCAGCCAGACGGACGTTTTGGCCCTGGCGGCCAATGGCCAGGCTCAACTGGTCCGGGGGGACAAGCACGTGGGCGTGGTGCGCTTCAGGATCCACCAGCCGCACTTGACCCACCTTGGCGGGGCTTAAGGAATGGGAAATGTATTGGGCCGGGTCCGCCGACCAGCGGATCACGTCAATCTTCTCACCCCGCAACTCGTTGACCACCTGCTGGATCCGCGAGCCACGGGCTCCAATACAAGCGCCCACAGGGTCCACTTCCCGCTCCGTGCTGTCTACGGACACCTTGGTCCGTGTCCCCACAGAGCGGGAGGGAGGGTTGGCTTCCCTGGCCACGGCCACAATGCGCACAGACCCCTCCTGGATTTCCGGGACCTCGTTCTCAAACAGGTAGACCACCAGCCCCGCATTGGCACGAGAGACAAACAACTGGGGTCCGCGCCGCGGCACCTCCGACACCTCCTTGAGAAACACCCGGAAGGTGGCATTGGCGCGATAGTTGTCACTGGGAAGCTGATCTCGCCGTGGGAGCTCTGCCTCCACTTCCGGCCGTCCAAGACCGGAACTGACAGCCATGATCACGCTCTGGCGCTCAAAACGCAGGACCCGGGCGGTGAGCACAGGATCCTCCAGGTCCGCGAACTCCTCCTGGATCATGTGACGCTGGTGGTCCCGTAGCCGCTGGGCCAACGTCTGCTTCGTTTGTGTGGCGGCCATGCGGCCGAAGTCGTCCCGATCCGGCGTCACGTCCAGCACCACCGTGTCCCCAATCTGGGCATCCTCCGCTACTTGCTGCACGTCGACCAGAGCAATCTGATGGTCTTCACTATCCACCTGGTCGACAATGATCTTGCTGGCCAGAATCCGGAAGCCTTCCTCGTCAAGGCTGAGGGAGACGTCAAAATTCGCAAAATAATCCCCGTCAAACGGATCTTTGCCACTCCCCAGCATTTGTGTGCGCCGGTACTTTTCATACCCCTTAAGAAGGGATTCCCGCAGAGCTTGCTCAACCGTACTGGGGGGTAGCTTCTTCTCTTCGCTGATGTTCTCGATCAGGGCCGCCAAGCCCGGAAGCATTACAAGCGCCATGGATGGTCAGGTTGTGGATAACGAAAGAGTGGTTGGCCTAGCCGAATTCGCCGGTGGTGAGTCGTACCTGAAGCACATCACCACGGGGAATACGGGTGATGCGGCCCTTGCGGTTCAGCCAGACCACGGTCTCGTCGCGGCCCATTAAGGTGCCGTGGACAACATCATGACGTCCCTGCCGCTTGCGGTGGAGTTCCACGGGGAACCCACGAAAGCTTTGGAAATCACGATCACTGACCAGGTCCTCGCTGAGGCCGGGACTGGACACCTCCAGGACAAAGGCCATTGGGAACAGTTTGGCTTCGTCAAGGAGAACCCCCAGGCGATGGCTGAGCTGTTCACAGTCAACGATGGACACGTCATCTCCATCCAGGCGGCGGATGGCCACAACCACCGTTAGCGGTTGACGGTGGGCCTGAATGGCCACATCAGAGACAACCAGGGCGAGGGGGGTGGCGGCTGTCTCGGCGTGACTGCGGACTGCGGGAATTAAGACGTGAGCCAAGATACTGGACCGGACAGACTCCCTGAGCCATCTGAGGGGAATACTCCTCGCCCAATCTCCACAACTGCACCGTGCTCCGGCAATGGACACGGACACCATGAAAGTTGAACGGACCCAGTGGCAATGTGAGGAAAAACTAGCAACCTTTCAGACCATTGGCACATCCAACGGCATGGACAGTGGCTCAACTGACAGACCCCCACCTGCTGGCCGACCCTGGGGGATGCTATCGCGGAGTCAACAGTCATGTCCAGTTCCAGACCTGTCTTCGCGCTGTCTGCAGCGCGGATCCTGACCTTATCCTGCTGACGGGTGACCTGGGCCAGGATGAAACCTGGGCAGCCTATGGGTTGCTGCGGGATCAGTTGGCCACCTGTGACAGTCCTGCCCTGGTCATGGCGGGGAACCATGATCAACCCCAGTTGCTGAGAAGTTGCCTGGGTCGACACGCCTCGGTTGCGCCCTGTGGGGTGGCCGTGGGCAACTGGCTGGTGATCGGTCTGGATTCCCATGTGGCCGGTTGCATGGGTGGCCGTCTCTCCGCTGTGCAACTGGACTGGCTTGTGGGCACCCTCCGCTCTCATCCAGGCCCCTGCCTCGTGGCCCTTCACCACCCACCAACCGCCATTGGCTCTCCACGCATGGATCCCATCGCCCTGGAGGAGCCGGAGCGTCTTCTGGGCCTGCTCCAGGATTTTCCCCAGGTGAAGGGAGTGGTGTTCGGCCATGTACATCAAGCCTGGCGGCAGCAGGCCCCCCTGCCGCTGATGGCCTGTCCATCGACAGCAATGCAGATTGCGCCAACCCAGCCCAGCGTCTATCCCGACGCCCCGGGCTGGCGCCTTCTGCGGTTGGAGGCCGACGGCCGGTTGCACACCCAGGTCATGCGGATCGTCCATGGGCAAGTCACCCCTGAGGAGCCCCTGACCCAGGATGTACCCGGCTAGCTTGTGTGGCAAAACGGTGCTGCGTTGTTGTTTTCCTACGATCACGGGCCAAGGTTCATCGCCATGCCTCGATTGCTGTTGCAGGGGTGGGCTTCTGCCCTTGCCGCTGCCGCAACCTTTGCACTGGTACTGGCACTAGCCTTTCCCCAGCCCCTTCTGGCCCAGGCTGACGGCCTGACCGCAGTTGACGGCTTGACCACAACGGCGCTGCCGGACCCGGCCGCCACATCCCAACTCCACGACCACAGCTTTGTTGCCATGGCTGTACGGCGTGTAGCGCCGGCCGTTGTCCGCATTGACACGGAACGCCGTGTCCAGGATCCTGGCCTCAATCCCATGCTGCTGGACCCTCTGCTGCGGGATGCCCTGGGGGATCTGCCTAACACCTATCAGCAACATGGCCAGGGTTCAGGGGTTGTGATTGCTGCGAATCCGGAGAAGAACCGTGCCCTGGTGCTCACCAATGCCCACGTGGTGGATGGGGTTGACCGTGTGGAGGTGACGTTGGTGAACGGGCGTTCCTTAACCGGCACGGTTAGCGGCAGTGATTCCGTTACGGATCTGGCCCTGGTGACGCTGCCCAGTGGCGGCAATGCCATCCAGGCCGCACAACTGGGAGACTCGGCAAGTCTTGAGGTGGGGGACTGGGCCATTGCCTTGGGCAACCCCTACGGACTGGATAGCACGGTCACCTTGGGCATCGTCAGCAATTTGCACCGCAGCATTGCCAGCTTGGGATTTGCCGATAAACGCCTGGACCTCATCCAAACCGATGCCGCCATCAATCCCGGCAACTCCGGCGGTCCCCTGGTCAACGCCGCCGGCGAGGTCATCGGGATCAACACCTTGGTGCGCAGTGGGCCAGGGGCTGGACTGGGATTTGCCATTCCCATCAACCTGGCCCGGCACGTCGCCCTGCTCCTGGAAAACCAGGGGGAGATCACCCATCCCTATCTGGGGCTTCAGATGGTGCAACTGACCCAGCGACGCGCCCGCCAGCACAACGCTGATCCCAACACGCTACTGAAGCTCCCCGAACGGGATGGGGCCTTGATTCAGAAGGTGGTTGAGGCCAGTCCAGCGGAGCGGGCTGGATTGCGCCGGGGTGACCTGGTGGTGGGGGCTGATCAACAGGCTGTCCATGAACCGGCGGAGTTGCTGGCCCTTGTGGAAGCATCCCAGGTGGGCCAGCCTCTGCAACTCCACATTCAGAGGGGTGAGCAAGAGCTTCAGTTGGAGGTGACGCCCGAAGCCATGCCCAAAGCGGCCATGCCCGGTTGAGGCGGAGAAGACACCAGTGCCCTGCTAAGATCTGCCCGTCTGTCTGCGGAGAATGAGCGACCTGGAGAGCCGTGTTAAGCAGGCTGTGGCCGAGGCAGCAGTGGAGCAGGTCCGGAGCGGCATGGTACTCGGCCTGGGATCGGGATCAACCGCTGCTCTCATGATTCAAGCCTTGGGGAAGCGGTTGAGCCAAGGTCAACTTGACAACGTCACGGCAGTGCCCACATCCTTCCAAAGCCAGGTTTTGGCCAGCAGGCTGGGCATTCCCCTGGTGGATCTCAACCATGTGGAGGCCGTTGATTTGGCCATCGATGGCGCCGATGAGGTGGATCCTGGGTTCCAGTTGATCAAGGGAGGGGGCGCCTGCCATGTGCAGGAAAAACTGGTGGCCTCGGCGGCGCGCCGCTTCGTGGTGGTGGTGGATGCCAGCAAGCTGGTGGAGCGACTGAATCTGGGCTTTCTCCTGCCGGTGGAGGTGCTCCCTGGTGCTTGGGCCCTGGTGAGTCGCCGTCTTCGGGCCATGGAGGCTGAGTGTGAGTTGCGGATCGCGCAACGGAAGGCCGGGCCGGTGGTGACCGATCAAGGCAATCTGGTGCTGGATGCCCGCTTCCCAGGGGGCATTGGTGATGGCGCCGAGTTGGAGCGTCAACTCAACTCAATTCCTGGCGTGGTGGAAAACGGCCTGTTTGTCAACCTGGTGGACCAGGTGCTGGTGGGAGAGGCGACGGAGCAAGGCATTCATGTGCGTACGCTGGTGCCCCCTGATGGCCCCTGATTCTTGCTTTCCGCCCATTCTTTTTGAGTCTTGAGCCGCCGCCGCACGGATTCCCCATGACTGTGGAGACCCTCGCTGGCCGCCATGGCCATCACGTGTTGACCTGTGGCCTCCAGCGCCCCATGGGTGTAGTGGATCAGGCTCATATTGGTCATAAAGGTTTCCACGCCAAGGGCGCCGGCAAAACGAGCCGTGCCGCTCGTGGGTAACGTGTGGTTGGGACCAGCCAGGTAGTCCCCAACCGCCTCAGGCGTCTCGGGGCCGATGAAGACGGCTCCGGCATGGCGGATGCGGGGCAACAGTGCATCGGGCTGGGCCACCAGGAGTTCCAGGTGTTCCGGCGCAAATTCATTGGCCAACTCAACGGCGTCCTCCAGGGTGGCCACCTTGGCGGCCAGACCCCAGTCCTGGAGTGATCGGGCGCTGGTGGCTGGCTTGGGGTGCTCCGCCAGTTGCCGGGCCAGACAGGAGGGGAGACGGGACAGCAGACGGTCGCTGGTGGTAAGCACAATGGCGGCAGCCAGGGGGTCGTGCTCGGCCTGGGCCAGGAGATCAGCCGCCACCAATTCCGGGGATGCCGTCTCGTCGGCAATCACCAGCACCTCACTGGGGCCAGCCAAGGCATCAATGGCCACTGTGCCGTACACCGCCTTCTTGGCCATGGTCACGTAGACGTTCCCAGGTCCCGTGATCACGTCCACGGCAGGGACGGTCTCCGTGCCATAGGCCAGAGCAGCAATGGCCTGGGCCCCTCCAATCCGGTAGATCCGGTCCACGCCCGCCAGGGCTGCGGCCGCCAACACCACCGGATTGACTGAACCGTCCTTGGACGGCGGAGTCACCATCACCACCTGTTCCACCCCAGCTACCTTGGCAGGAACGGCATTCATCAAGACGGTGCTGGGATAGGCGGCTCGGCCACCGGGAATGTAGAGTCCCGCCCGGGTCATGGGCCGCCAACGGCGTTGCAGCCGTTCTCCGTAGGGGCCGGTCATGTCAATGTCCAGAGGGCGCTGTTGGCGGTGGAACGTCTCAATGCGGCTGTGGGCGGCTTCCAGCGCCAGCCGCAACTCCGCTGGCAAACTGGCCAAGGCCCGCGCACCAGCCTCCGGGGCCACCAGCAACTCCTGGGCGGCAAAGCGCTGCCCGTCAAAACGGGCTGTAAAGTCCAGGAGGGCGGCATCTCCCTGCTCCCGCACGGCAGCAAGGATTGCCTCCACTTGCCGGATGTGTTGCTGGTTGCTGTGGAGGCGTGCTGCAATCTGCCGCAGACGGGCCCGGGCGTCTTGGGCCGTCTGCAGAATCGGCAGACCGGGCAATGCCGTTGTTGCGGCACCCATTGCAGAGGCGATGGCTAAGGGTATGGTCTTAGGATAGACTCTCAAACCTCCTACGAAACGGTTCAGCCACCTTTGGCCAACATCAAATCGGCACAAAAGCGCATTGCCGTTGCCGAGCGCAACCGACTGCGCAACCGCATGTACAACGCCGGAGTGCGCACCTTGGTGAAAAAATGTCTCGGGGCCTGCGCAGCCCGTGGCGCTCATCCTGACGAGACGGATCGGGAACTGGTGACCACCAGTGTTCGTGCCGCCTTCAGTCGCATTGACAAGGCGGTGAAGCGGGGTGTGCTCCACAGGAACGCTGCCGCGCACCAGAAGTCCCGCCTCAGCCGAGCCGTCAAGCAGGCTCTGGAGCCGGCAGCGGCCCCCTCCGCCAATGGGTAAGGCTGGTGCCCCACCACTCGTCAGGGCCCCTTTGGTGGATAGCCACTGCCATGTGGTCTTTGCAGATTTTCAAGACGACCTGGATACGGTGGCACAGCGTTGGCGAGAGCAGGGGGTCTGCGCCCTGGTCCATGCCTGCGTGACCCCTGAAGAGATCCCGGCCATCCGGCAGTTGGCAGACCGCTTCCCGGAGCTGCGTTATGCCGTTGGTCTTCACCCGCTGGAGGCCAGGTGCTGGCATGAAGCCATGCCGGACCTGTTCCTGGAGGCCTGCCGTCGGGATGAACGGGTGGTGGCGGTGGGAGAACTGGGCCTGGACCTTTACAAAGCCACCAACGTGAAGCAACAGGTCCGTGCTCTTGAAGCCCAACTGGATGTGGCCTGGGAGGTGGATCTGCCCGTAATTATCCACTGCAGGCAGGCTGCCGTGCTCCTGCGAGACATTCTGGTGGCGCGGCGCCAGGCAGGACGACATGTGCGCGGGGTCATGCACTGCTGGGCCGGTACACCGCAGGAGATGGACTGGTTCCTGGAGCTGGGCTTCATCATCAGCTTTAGTGGAATTGTCACCTTCAAGAACGCCAAGGCCGTCCATGCCTGTGCCCGGCAAGTGCCTGAGGACCGCTATATGGTGGAGACGGATTGCCCGTTCCTGGCCCCAACGCCCCATCGGGGCCAGCGCAACGAGCCCGCGTTCGTGGTCCGTGTGGCCGAGACAATGGCGGCTTTGCGTCACTGCTCCACCGAGAGAGTCCGCCATGTGACCAGCCAGACAGCGGCACGCCTTTTTGCCTTGGAGTCGTTGGTGCAGTCGCCATCTACATGCCATGGGAAGAAATTCTGCAGAACTCCCCCGTAATGCTGGCCTCAAACACCGTGACCCACTTATAGACTAGGCTTCCAGATAGGACTTGGTGATGCCCTGTGGCAAACTGAGTCGGAATTACCCCCACAAGGCACTTGTCCAAGGTCGAGGAACTCCACCACAGGTCTTGAGCGGCTAAGCAGGGTCGAGCGTCATCCCCTTTGAAGGACTGCCTGCCTGCCTCTTGCCTTGCATGAAGCCCTCTCCCGATCAACCCCCAACCAACCCCGTCTTTGTCATTTCTTCAACAGGGACACCACCCTATGAGCAGCGCCATTCAGGTCGCCAGAGCCGCCACCCATCTTCCTGACCTCGTGGAGGTGCAGCGGAGCAGCTTCAAGTGGTTTCTGGAGAAAGGGCTGATTGAGGAGTTGAACAGCTTCTCACCCATCACCGACTACACGGGGAAGCTTGAACTCCACTTCGTTGGTGATCAGTACCGGTTGAAGCACCCTCGCCATGACGTGGAGGAAGCCAAGCGCTGTGATGCTACTTATGCCTCACAGATGTACGTGACCTGTCGCTTGATCAATCGAGAGAGCGGCGAGATCAAGGAGCAGGATGTTTTTATCGGGGAGCTGCCGCTGATGACTGAGCGGGGTACGTTTATTATCAATGGAGCAGAGCGGGTCATTATCAATCAAATTGTACGCAGCCCTGGCGTCTACTTCAAGGATGAGCAGGACAAGAACGGTCGTCGCACCTACAATGCCAGCATGATTCCCAATCGTGGGGCCTGGCTCAAGTTTGAAACGGATAAAAACGGTCTTCTCCATGTTCGGGTGGACAAGACCCGCAAGATCAACGGCCATGTGATGATGCGCGCCATTGGCCTGTCCGACACGGATGTGCTGGACAAGCTTCGCCACCCCGAGTACTACAGAAAAACCATTGAAGCCAGTGTGGAAGAGGGAATCTCTTCGGAAGACCAGGCCCTACTGGTGCTTTACAAGAAGCTGCGACCAGGGGAGCCCCCCTCGGTCAGCGGTGGTCAGCAGTTGCTACAAAGCCGCTTCTTTGATCCCAAGCGCTATGACCTGGGCCGCGTTGGCCGCTACAAGGTCAACAAAAAGCTGCGACTCACAATTCCTGATTCGGTGCGCATTCTCACCCCGGAGGACGTGCTCTCCACGTTGGATTACCTGATCAACCTGGAATTGGACGTGGGAGGGACGAGCCTGGATGACATTGATCACCTGGGGAACCGCCGCATCCGCTCCGTGGGTGAGTTGCTACAGAACCAGATGCGGGTTGGCCTCAGCCGGCTGGAGCGCATCATCCGTGAGCGCATGACCGTTGGCGAAGCCGATACGCTGACCCCTGCCCAGTTGGTCAACCCCAAGCCTTTGGTGGCTGCCGTTAAGGAATTTTTTGGCTCCAGCCAGTTGAGCCAATTTATGGACCAGACCAACCCTCTGGCGGAACTTACCCACAAGCGACGCATTTCTGCACTGGGTCCTGGCGGCCTCACCCGAGAGCGGGCGGGCTTTGCCGTGCGGGATATTCACCCTTCCCACTATGGGCGCATCTGTCCCATTGAAACTCCAGAGGGTCCAAACGCTGGCCTGATTGGCTCCTTGGCGACCCATGCCCGCGTGAATGAATACGGCTTCATCGAGACCCCCTTTTGGAAATGCGAGAATGGCCGCGTGATCAAGGAGGGGGACCCCATCTACCTTGCGGCTGACGTGGAGGACGAATGCCGTGTGGCTCCCGGTGATGTGGCCACCGATAGCGAGGGCTACATCCGCACTCAACTGGTGCCTGTGCGCTACCGCCAGGACTTTGAGAAGGTGCCTCCTGATCAGGTGGATTACGTGCAGCTCTCGCCCGTGCAAATCATCTCCATCGCCACGTCCCTGATTCCCTTCCTGGAGCATGACGACGCCAACCGAGCCTTGATGGGCTCCAACATGCAGCGCCAGGCCGTGCCGTTGCTCCGTCCCACCCGACCCCTGGTGGGCACTGGTCTGGAACCCCAGCTTACGCGGGATTCCGGCATGGTGCCCATCACCCGGGTGGATGGGGTTGTCAGCTTTGTGGATTCCGCCACCATTGTGGTCACCACGGTGGATGGAGGCAAACATGTTCACTATCTGCAGAAGTACCAACGCTCCAACCAGGACACTTGCCTCAACCATCGCCCCATTGTCCGGGTGGGAGACCAGGTCATCCGTGGACAGGTGTTGGCAGATGGCTCCGCTTGCCAGGGGGGGGAATTGGCCCTGGGGCAAAACCTTACCGTGGCCTACATGCCTTGGGAGGGCTACAACTACGAGGACGCAATTTTGATCAGCGAGCGGCTGGTTCTAGATGATCTCTACACGTCCATCCACATTGAGAAGTATGAGATCGAGTCCCGCCAGACGAAACTGGGGCCTGAGGAAATCACCCGTGAGATCCCCAATCTTGCTGAAGAAGCCCTCGCCAATCTGGATGAAAACGGCATCGTTCGCATTGGCGCCTTTGTCACTGCGGGAGACGTGCTGGTGGGGAAGGTGACACCCAAGGGAGAGTCCGACCAGCCCCCCGAGGAAAAGCTGCTGCGGGCTATTTTTGGCGAGAAGTCCAGAGATGTTCGGGACAACTCCTTGCGGGTGCCCTTCAAGGAAAAGGGACGAGTGGTGGACGTGCGCGTCTACACCCGGGAGCAGGGGGACGAACTGCCCCCGGGTGCCAACATGGTGGTCCGGGTCTACGTGGCGGTACGGCGCAAGATCCAGGTGGGAGATAAAATGGCAGGACGCCATGGCAATAAAGGCATCATTAGCCGCATCTTGCCCCGACAGGACATGCCCTACTTGCCGGACGGATCCCCTGTGGACATTGTTCTCAACCCCTTGGGGGTGCCCAGCCGCATGAACGTGGGTCAAGTCTTCGAGTGCTTGATGGGGTGGGCCGCCGAGCACCTGGGGATCAGGGTCAAGGTGATCCCCTTTGACGAGATGCACCAGCCGGAGATGTCCAAGCAGACGGTCACCAGTTTTCTGAAACAAGCCGCAGCACAGGAGGGCAAGGAGTGGACCTATAACTCCGACCATCCGGGCAAAATTCAGTTGATGGATGGCCGTACAGGCGAACCTTTTGATCAACCGGTCACCGTCGGCAAGGCCCACATCCTCAAGCTGGTGCACATGGCAGACGACAAGATCCATGCCCGATCCACCGGCCCCTACTCCTTGGTGACCCAGCAACCCCTTGGCGGCAAGGCCCAGCAAGGGGGCCAGCGGCTTGGGGAGATGGAGGTTTGGGCTCTGGAGGCCTATGGCGCCGCCTACACGCTCCAGGAACTGCTCACGGTCAAGTCTGACGATATGCAGGGTCGCAATGAGGCCCTCAACGCCATTGTCAAAGGCAAACCCATCCCACGGCCAGGGACACCGGAGTCGTTCAAGGTGTTGATGCGGGAGTTGCAGTCCTTGGGTCTGGACATTGCTGCCTACAAGGAGAGCGGCACGGAAGTGGACCTCATGCAAGACGTGAATCCTCGCCGTAGCACCCCCAGCCGTCCAACCTATGAGTCTTTGGGCATTCCCGACTACGACGATTAACCTCCACACGGTGACCGGAAGGCGTTGCTGCCTCCCTGAACCATCCTTCTCCCCTTCTCTTCCTCTGATCCTGATTCTTGAAGGCCATGTCCACCAGCAACATCCGCTCCGAAAACCACTTTGACTACGTCAGGATTACCCTGGCCTCTCCGGAACGGATCCGTTCCTGGGGGCAGCGCACCTTGCCCAACGGCCATGTGGTTGGTGAAGTCACAAAACCGGAAACCATTAACTACCGTACATTGAAACCGGAAATGGACGGTCTTTTCTGCGAAAAAATCTTTGGCCCTGCTAAAGACTGGGAATGCCATTGTGGCAAATACAAGCGGGTGCGCCATCGGGGAATCGTTTGCGAGCGCTGTGGCGTTGAGGTGACTGAAAGTCGGGTGCGGCGCCATCGCATGGGTTACATCAAGCTAGCGGCATCTGTTTCCCATGTATGGTATTTGAAAGGGATTCCAAGTTACGTGGCGATCATCTTGGATATGCCATTACGAGATGTAGAGCAAATTGTCTACTTTAATTGCTATGTTGTTTTAACAGAAAATGAACAATACAATAAAATGATTGATCAACTTTTCAATGTGGCTACTTATTCTATTACCTTAGGTGAATTGCCAAGCTCTGATGTAGTTATTAATCTTAATGTCAAAAGCAATAGTTCTTCCACTACAAAAATTAGTGCAGATAAATTAGTTTTCAATGCAACCAACTGGAATACGCCACAAAAAGTAAAAATCATGGGGAATAACAATAAAGATAAACAGCGTGATTTTACTATAAACTACTCAATTTCTAGTCAAGATAGTAGATATAAAAGTGAATATGTTTCAGTCAATGAAGTCAATGTTAGCGCAACTGATGAAGATATTAAGAATGTTGTGATTACACCCGGTGTGACTTCGACTGAACCAGGAACATACAACATCAGACTGAGCACTGCCCCCATTGCTGATGTTCAAGTTACTGCTGTCCCCATCATCGATGGAGAGTCGCGCTATCCTATTGGCAAAAAAATTCTAAATTTGACAAGTAAAAGTCTTAGTACAAAAACAAACAAAGAACTCAAAGATCTTTGTAAACAGTACGGTCTAAAAGGATCTGGGACCAAAGCCGAACTTTGTCAAAGACTAGAACAAGCTGGTAGAGCAAGCCAATCCGTGGAGAATCGGCCACCAACACTGGAGAGCTCCAACCTAGTCGTCAGTCCCCAGACACTGATCTTTACGCCTGACAACTGGGACAGTCCTCAAAAAATTGTCATTGAAAATATCAATAAAAATGATCCCCAAGCTCAATTAGATATTGGCTACTCCATTGTCATTAATGATGTTCAATACAATGGCAAGTCAAAAATTGAAGTTAATGAAGATAATAACATGGAAACAATAGTTATTTCATTAGAAAGCAATAAAACATTAGTTACTCTCATGAATTCAGAAAAGTATAAGCTGGAATACAAGCAACTTCTGACCGAAGACGAATGGCTTGAAATTGAAGACTTTATTTACACAATGGAATTTGATATTGACCAGGAGCCAGAGGTTGACATCGGGGCTGAAGCGCTAAAACAGCTCTTGAAGCACTTGGACTTACAAGCTATTGCAGAAGAAATTCGTGAAGAAGTAATAAAAAGTAAAGGTCAAAAGAGAGCTAGACTAATTAAGCGATTGCGAGTGATTGATAACTTTATTGCTACAAAGTCTCGACCAGAGTGGATGATTCTAGATAACTTGCCCGTGATTCCACCAGATCTGCGTCCCATGGTGCAGTTGGATGGTGGACGGTTTGCTACCAGTGATCTGAATGACCTTTATCGACGTGTAATCAACCGTAACAATCGCCTGGCTAGGTTGCAGGAAATCCTTGCCCCTGAGATCATTATCCGAAATGAAAAGCGGATGCTTCAGGAAGCTGTCGATGCCTTGATTGACAATGGGCGACGGGGACGTGTAGTTGTGGGCGCCAATAATCGTGCCTTTAAGTCTCTCAGTGATATTATTGAAGGTAAGCAAGGCCGCTTCCGTCAGAATCTTTTGGGGAAGCGAGTTGATTACTCTGGACGTTCCGTGATCGTGGTGGGTCCCAGTCTCAAGATCCATCAGTGTGGTTTACCCAAGGAGATGGCCATTGAACTGTTTCAGCCTTTTGTGATTCATCGCCTAATTCGCCAAAATATTGTCAATAACATTAAATCAGCCAAGAAAATGATTCAACGAAATGACGATGAGGTGATGCTTGTTCTTCAGGAGGTAATTGATGGACATCCCATTTTGTTGAACCGCGCTCCCACTCTACACCGTTTAGGTATCCAGGCTTTTGAGCCCAAGCTGGTGGATGGGCGTGCGATTCAACTGCACCCTCTGGTTTGCCCGGCCTACAACGCGGACTTCGACGGAGATCAAATGGCCGTCCATGTGCCTCTGGCTCTGGAGGCTCAAGCTGAAGCCCGACTGTTAATGCTGGCCAGCAACAACGTGCTCTCCCCTGCCACAGGTACCCCCATCATCACCCCATCCCAGGACATGGTTCTGGGCGCATACTACCTGACCGCCGAGTCTCCTGACGCCACCAAAAAACCACCCTACGGCAGCCATCGCCACACCTATGCTTCCTTGGCAGACGTGAGCAGTGCCTATGACCAGGAACTCCTCAACCTGCATGATTGGGTGTGGGTCCGCTTCCATGGGGAGGTGGACAATCCTGACGAGGCGGATCGCCCCCACCGCGTGGAGAAGTTTAAGGATGGCACCCGACTTGAACACTGGAAGTTTCGCTGTGACCGTTTCGACAGTGGCGGCCGCCTGTTCAGCCGCATGATCTTGACCACAGTGGGGCGTGTTGT
>JAJDVL010000032.1 GCA_022826155.1 Prochlorococcaceae cyanobacterium jk18x22bins.40
CTCCGGTCATGCCGGGCGATCTGGCTGGAGCTTCCCCCGATCCGGGCCGGACCCTCTGAAGACAAGGGGTTGCCATTTGTGGGGAGATGGGCTTCTACCCTCTTGTTTCAGGAAGCGGCAATCCTTCTTCCATCACGGTGAACATCACTTCCCCACAGGCCCTGGCTTCCTGTCTGATTTGTCAGTTGGGCCGCAGGACTCGTATTGCCAGCTTCAGCATCCACCAGCCAATGACCACAACCACCAGCCCCACCTCAACCAGCCCAAGCAGTCCGGCAATTTGGGGATGGGTATCCTGGATCAGGGTGATGGTCAGCACCAGGCCGGATACCGACACAATGAAGAGGCAGGTTCCCGTCTCTGCGGCAGTCAGCTCACGCCTGAACCGGGGCAGTAGTATGATCAACGAGTAGACAAAGGTCACGGTACCAAAGAGAACGGCTTCCAAGTTCATGGGCGACTCCGTGACTGCTTGAAGTGGCAACTTGAAGCTTAGCCCATTGGACGCCGGATGCTTCAACATCTCTTGGGGTTGCTCATCTCCAGGGAAGGCCGTGGCGCTACTGGCGGGCTGCGTATTGTCCGTCCACGATGTCTCGCACCAGACCCTCTGCTTCCTGCTCCACCGTCAGAATGTCCGCCCGGATTTCCTCCAGGGTGCGCATTGGCTCCGGTTTGTAGAAGTACCGGTTGAAGCTGATCCCATAGCCGATCTTCACGCCCTGGAGGGGGAACCACGCATCCGGTGTGCAGGGGAGCACTTCCCGTTGCAGGAAGCCTTCAATCCCGCCTTCTTCCTGTAATGGGATCTGCTCCGTGTCCCGCAATTCGCTATCGGGCTCATACTCCACCACCCGCCTGTGCCCCCCATGGTCCACCTCGAACAGGCCGTTGATGGGGTTGGCAGGGGTTCCCCGCCGATGAACCTTCTTCACCACCGGCGCGGCCGTCTCGTCCCGGTGAGCCAGTCCGGTTTGCAGGAGGGTTTTTCGCTTCGCCGTCATCCTGATCCCACGGCGTTGCATCTGGGTTTTCACCGCCTCCAGGACGCCATTGAAATCCCGGTGGGGTCCTGCACCCAGTTGGTCCAGGATGTCTTGCATGGCGTCTGCCCATTGGGCTTCACCGGCCCCGATGCAGGCATTGAAGAAGGGCTCCCGCCCCGCCTCGCACCAGACCACCGCCAGCCGCAGGGGGCGCTCCACCGTCACTTTCCAATACCCGAAGGCCGCGTTGTCAAAAATCCTGCTCTGCTCCGTCTCCTGGAAATCCAGGAACGTCTGGCAGATTGCCTCAATGTCCTGCTGCCCCAGTTCGCAGTTTTTCTGGGGTGCCCTAGTCAGTTGTTGATGATCAAAAAATATTGGGATCCGAGATCTCAAAAAACAAAATCAACACAAAATGATTTTAAATCATCATTTTAATTATTTTAGTTAAAAGCAATCAGCATGACTAGACACTTGACAGACTCGCATGTGTAGCGTATGATGGGAACTGATTTTGCTTAAGGCTATGGGTCGGAAAAGCAACACGCCCCTCTCAGCAGGGATAAACTATGTCCTCAAAAGGGAGAACATAGTAGTAGCTGATGGTTTCATCACAGACGAGGAGAAGCAGCATTTCACTGTTCGGCAGGGTGCGATGGCGCCGAAGACATGGGCGCCCTCAACACCGCCCCATCATCGTAAACGCAAGGATAAACTCCTCGCAGAAGATATCCTTGTTGACAAGGGAAGCCATCTGGAACTGATCCAGGACTACGAATTCGAGAGACCCAGCCCAGCAGCCTCGCTTTTTCTGGGTTGCTCTGCTTCCGGGCCAGAGAAATGGCAGGTTGCTGATGCGGATGACGCGCCGCTTCGCCAGTTCGAGGAGGAAACCCGGACATGGCCTCAGAAGACAGAGGCAGACCAATTGGTACGCCGACGCAGAGGCCAAGACATTCTTCGCACACACCTCATGAATTGCTGGCCCTGCTGTCCCCTCACCGGCATCCCCGATCCAGGTTTGCTGCGGGCCTCCCATATCAGGCCATGGGCCGACTGCAAGAGCGACGCTGACAGGCTGGATCCGGACAACTGCCTGCTCCTTTCCCTCCTTTGGGATGCTGGCTTTGATCAGGGTCTGGTGACCTTTGATGATGAAGGCTATCCACAGTTTTCACCCCATCTCAGCCAACAGGTCAAGGCTAAACTGGGCTGGGAAGGGAGGCCTATTCCTCTCACAGACCGACAAAAGACAAATCTGGCCTGGCATCGCGAAAACGTGTTTAGGGGGGAATAAGAAGTCCATGGCCAATGCCATGCCCAGCCACTGGTGTGGGCGGTGTGGCATCGGAGCCACCTCAAGCCACCGCTGCAGACGTGGCCAGACGGGCTGGCCGGTTCAGGATGGCTGCGGCAGCCAAAAGCCCGCTCATGGTGGCACCTTCCATGGAATCAATGTAGTCCTGACGAGTGTAGCTGCCCGCCAGGAAGAAATTGCCGACGGGGGTGCGCTGCTCGGGGCGGTAGGGCTCCATGCCCGGCGCTTCCCGGTAGAGGGACTGGGCCAGCTTCACCACGTTGCCCCAGAGCAGGGTACACCCGCGGCTGGAGGGGAACAGTTGACGCACCTGGGCATCCGTGTGGGCAATGATGTCTTCGTTTTTGGCCTTGATCCAGGGATCGCCTGGGGTGAGCACGCACTGCAGCAGGGAGCCACAGCCAGGCTTGCGGTAGTCGGCGGGGCTGGTGAGGGCCAGATCGGCAAAGCAACTGAAGTCCGCATCCGCGGTGTAGAGCAGATTGTCCAGGCCGGTGGGCTGGGCCGGATCCATGGCCGCCTGGGGCTTTTCGAGTTCCGTCACCCAGCCATCATAGCGCAACTGCACGGTGGCCACCGGGACGGTGCTGAGTCGGTCGATGTTGGCGAATTGGGCATGGCGCTGTTTCCAGTGCTCCGGCAGGAGCCGTTGAATACCGGGCACGTCACAAGCGGCCAGATAGGCGTCAGCCTCCACCCGCTGCTCCCCCGTGGGCGTGGTGAGGGACAAGCCCGTGACCTGCACGGTGTCGCCCTGCTCCTGCTCATGGATGGTCTGCACCCGGTGGCGCAGGTGGAGGCGGCCGCCACGGGCCTCGATGTACCGCACCAGGGGGCCATGGAGCCAACGATGGGGGGACCCCTGCAACAGGTTCAATCTGGACGCCTCGGTCCGGGCCGCAAACATCATGAAGATGGTCAACATGCAACGGGCCGAGATGGTCCTGGAATCCAGAAAGCCCAGGGCATAGGCGATGGGATCCCACAGGCGCTCCAAACTGGCGCTGCTGCCCCCATGGCGGAGAAACCACTCCGCAAAGCTGAGGCGGTCCAGGGACCGAATTACCCCCATGGCGCCCTTGACATCCACCAACCCGCGCACAATGGGGGAGGTGCCCAGGGCCATGGCATTGCGCAGCTTATCCACCCAACTCAACTGGGCCGTGGTGAAAAACGCCTTGAGCCCGTTGAACGGCGCCCCCAAGGGAAAACGAAAATCCAGTTGACCCACTTCGCCACCGGCATTGACAAACAGGTGGGTGTGGTCCTTGGGCAGCAGGTTGTCCAGGGCGCCCACCTTGGCCATGAGGGCAAACAGGTTGGCGTAGTTGTAGAAGAAGACGTGGAGACCCATCTCGATATGGTTTCCACGGTCATCCACCCAGCTTCCCACCTTGCCCCCCACAAAGGAGCGCCCCTCGTACAGGTCCACCCGGTGCCCGGCCTCCACCAACTCCACCGCCGCCGTCAGCCCCGCCAGCCCCGCGCCAACAATTGCAACCTTCACCCTGTGTCAAGCAGGACAGGGGTCACTCTATGAACCCAGGGGTATGGGGTGGTGAGCGTCAAGCGCCATGTGGTTTCCACCGCAAGCCGATCTATGGTTGCCTGCACCAGGCAGCGGCTGCCATCCCATGAGTGCCCTTGCCAACAGTCAGATCAACGAGATTGAGAAATTCACTGCCCAGTCCGGCCTGCCGGAGGCCTTGAAGCCGGTGGTGCGGCGCTACACGGGCCAGGAAAGCCGGGAGGAGCGCCAGCGTACTGCCAGGGAGCCGCCCGATATTCTGCTGACCAACTTCATGATCGCCGAACTCCTGCTAACCCGGCAGGACGAACTGGACGCCAAAGTCATCGACCATACCGGGGGTTGCGTTTCGTTGTCCTTGATGAGTTCCACACCTATCGGGGGTGCCGGGGAGACGAGGGGCTGCCCAGCGGGTTGACGGCCATGTTCAAGGCTTGACCCCAGAACTCGACCTCAAGACCTGCGTTGAAGACCTGAACGGATGAGCATGGATCCTGCCTGCCCAGGAGCGGGGTCCCGTCACCGGTGGACTGCTGGCCGCCATGATGTCCGGCGGGCGCCACCCACCGGTTGGCCCTTGATCTGCCCCTTGAGGAGGGCGCCACAGCCATGGAGACCCGCTGGCGGGACGTGGCGGAGAACGAAAAGAAATCCCGCACCCGTTTTACCCGGAACGCCATGAAACCCCAGGAGGTGACGCCCGAATGGGAGAAGGTGCGTACGCTTCCGGGGTCTCCCGATGATGCCCGGGTCTTTCTTCAGCGCGCCATGGCCTGCTTTGGCGTGCCGTTGGAGCCCCAAGGACCCGGAGTCTTTGCCTGGGCTGGCCATTGGCCGGGTTGGCGCCTGGCCCACACCGGCAGTTGAGCAGGTGACACGGCTTCTGCTGTTGCGGCTCCGCCATCAGCTCACCACCCATGCCCGGCGCGAGCGGCTCCTCCTGGCGGAGGTGTAAGCCGTGGCCAACCCATGGCCCTAAACTGGTCTGGTGATCCCGTGACCCATGGCGCCATGACCTCCAGCCCGCCCATTGCCAAGTCCGAGGAGCAGGGTCCGCCAGCACGGTCCCCCTGGTGGCGTCAATGGTTGGAGCCTGTGGTGGCCGGGGCCATTATCAGTGCGCTGGTGATTGCCTTGGTCAGTGTCGGCGTGGCGGGTTTCCAGTCTCTGAAGGGTGACGCCAGAGACATGGAGGCCAGGCTCAGCGAAGCCATCATCGCTACCGAGACCAGGCTCAACGAGAAAATTCTTGCCACCGAGACCAGGCTCAACGAGAAGATTCTTGCCACCGAGACCAGGCTCAACGAGAAGATTCTTGCCACCGAGGCCGCGCTGACCGAGAAAATTGAAGTGGTCAAGACGGATGTCATCGCTACCGAGACCAGGCTCAACGACAAAATTACCGCCACCGAGGCCGTGCTGACCGAGAAAATTGAAGCGGTCAAGGCGGATGTCGTTGCTACCGAGACCAGGCTCAACGACAAAATTACCGCCACCGAGGCCAGGCTCAGCGAAGCCATCGCCGCCAGCGAGGCCAGGCAGCGGCAAGACCTGAACGACTTCAAGGCGGAAGTTAAAGCAGACAACAGAGCCCTGAACGAGAAGCTGGATCGGATTTTGGAACGTCTGCCTGCGCCCAAGGCTTAAGCGCCGTGGCCCGTCGACCTGCCACCGAGATGGTGGGGGCCTGGCCCTCCCTCACCCGGCCCACATCGAAGCCGGATCTGGAGGGGGATGTTCACCAATAAGGCCGGATTAAGCTGGATCTGAGCACCGGAGCGGCCATCGTTCGGGCCATGCAGCCCCTGGCACTGGCGTTCTCAAGTGTCCGCAACCTGAAGGAGGAAACCCTGGGGCAGGTCAAGAGCAAAGCCGACCGCTTGCAAGAGTTGCGTCAGGATCCCGTCTTCACCCATCTCGGTGGGGCAGCGGATCTTCATGTGGCCGCCTTCCTGCTGCCCAAAACCGGCTGCGCCACCGCCATAGCCGCAAACTGCACGGTGTCCACCAGCGATAAGCTCTGGCAGGCCTTGGCAGGACAAGAGACGCCGGCCATGGTGGAACCGCCAAGCCGTCCGCCGCTCCTGCGCCTTCCACTGGCCCCTGGAGTTTCCAGACGTGATGGATCGGAGCGGCTTTGACGTGGTTTGGAGAATCCTCCATGGGAGCGCGTCACGCTAAAGGAGAAGGAGTTTTTTGCCAACCGCAGTGCCGGGATTGCCGATGTCCCTAACAAAGGGGGCTTATGTAGCAAAGTTTCGAAGTTGAGAAGCCTCTTCAGCACTAGGGAAACGCTGGAAAACCTCAGGTTGGATTCCCACAGGATTCTGACTCCCCTGTCACAGCAAGTCTTTTCAAGGAGTCGGTACTGGGGCGAAGAGGGGTTATCCAGCGTTTCCCTAGGGAACCTCTGAATAAGCCCATAAAGATTGACCATACAAGGTGTTACATTATGATTAGTGGGATATACCTCTTAAAAGTGGCCAATCGTCGTCAAAAGTGGTGCTGAATGGTCAGCTTTTTCCCTGATTGACGGCAATCAGATACAGCTATGCCGTGAACATCACACCATACAGGATTCTGCCCGCAGCAGATTGGCAAATCCAAGTAGCAGGGCCAGCCGATTCTCGTTCTTCTCCAGGCTACGGTAGCGCACCTTGCCGTAGCCAAACATCTGCTTCACAGAGAAAAAGACCTGTTCCACCTTGGCCCTCACACTGGACTTGCACTCCTCCATCAGCCGCTCCAGTTCTTCTCTGGCTCATCTCCTACTCTGTGACGGCCCCATGACAATGTGCCATGCCACCTGATGATCCTTATGGGCCTCACGTTTCTCCATTCCACGATAACCTGCATCTCCCCAGACACGAACTCCCTCTCCCTGGAGCAACTCCTCTGATGCTGCAGGTCATGCACCTTGGCAGAGGTTG
>JAJDVL010000014.1 GCA_022826155.1 Prochlorococcaceae cyanobacterium jk18x22bins.40
TGAATGCCGGCAGCACCAGCCATAAGCTGGCTTTGCTGGAGTTGACGGGAGGGGAGCGGTTGCCGTGCCTCTGGCAGGCCCGGATTGACTGGGGCGGCGCCCAGGCGGGTGGTCTTCTGCGCTGGCGCTGGGGGGAGGATCTCTGGCAGCAGGACACCCTCAGCCTGGACCACGGACGGCGGGACGCCCTGGCCGGTTGGCTGGCCGGAATGCTGCCGACCCTGGTGAAACGCTTCCCCGTTACTGCCGTGGGGCATCGCGTTGTCCACGGCGGTGAACGGTTTCAGGAGAGCCAGTGGATTGACCAGGGCCAACTGGCGGCCCTGCAGGCCCTCATTCCCCTGGCCCCGCTCCACAACAAGCCCGCCCTGGACACCATTGAGCTCCTGCTCGGTCTCTGCCCGGATATTCCCCAGGCAGGGGTATTCGACACGGCATTCCACCACACCATTCCCGAGGCGGCCACCACCTACGGCCTGCCCATGGCATGGCGGCAACAGGGCATTCGCCGTTATGGCTTCCACGGCATCAGCCACCACCACATGGCCCGCAGCCTGGCTGCCGCCACCGCCAACCGGGATCTGCGGCTGGTGAGCCTGCACCTGGGTGGGGGCTGCTCCGCCTGCGCCATTCGTGGCCTGCGGTGTCAGGACACCTCCATGGGCTTCACACCCCTGGAAGGGTTGATCATGGGCTCCCGCTGTGGCAGCGTGGATCCCGCCATCCTGCTGCACCAGTTGCGCCACGGCTGGGATCTGGACAGTCTGGAGGCGGTGTTGCAGCACCAGAGCGGCCTGGCTGGTTTGAGCGGGATCTCGGAGGATATGCGCCAGGTGCGCCAGGCTGCGGCACAAGGTCATGCCCAGGCCCGGCTGGCGCTGGACGTGTTTTTCACGGCGCTGATCCGGGCCGTGGGCAGTGCGGTGGCGGTGTTGCAGGGGGTGGACGTGGTGGCCCTCACCGGCGGCATCGGCGAACATGACCAGGCCCTGCAACAGGCCCTGGTGGCCCATCTGCACTGGCTGGGGGTGCGCCCGGCCAGCCAGCCCCCCCGGACTGGTGGCCCTTGTTGGCGGCTGAGTGGTGCAGGCCCGGTGGAGGTGTGGGTGGTGCAAGCGGATGAGGAAGGGGCCATTGCCCGGGAGGTGGCCAGGCTGCTGGAGGACCGGCCCCCAGGCCCCAAATCCCGGGACAACCAGACGGACTGAGGTGGCGGTGTTGTCAACACCGTGAGCATGCTCCAGGATGACAACAGCCTCTCCCGGTTCCCCATGGTTGCCACGGCGGCAGACGCAGCGTTGCTTCAGCCCCAGCCCCTCAGCTCAGCCGAGTTGACACAACTGGATGCCTACTGGCGGGCTGCCAACTACCTGGCGGTGGGCATGATTTACCTGCGAGGCAACCCCCTGCTGCGGGAAGCCCTCCGGCCCGAGCACGTCAAGAACCGCCTCCTGGGCCACTGGGGCTCCAGCCCAGGCCAATCCTTCATCTGGACCCATGCCAACCGGCTGATTCGCACCTGTAACCTGGATTGTCTATATCTGTCCGGTCCTGGCCATGGGGCGCCGGGGGTGTTGGGTCCCTGCTATCTGGACGGGAGCTATAGCGAAGTGTTTCCCCATGTTTCCCGGGATGAGGAGGGACTGGGGCATTTTTTCAAGCAGTTCTCTTTCTCTGGGCATATCGGCAGCCACTGCACCCCGGAAACACCGGGGTCCATCCATGAGGGGGGCGAACTGGGCTACGTGCTCTCCCATGCCTGCGGCAGTGTGTTTGACAATCCGGAGTTGATCGCCATTGCCTGTGTGGGTGACGGGGAAGCGGAGACTGGTCCCTTGGCCACCTCCTGGCACATCAACAAGTTTCTCAACCCCATCCGTGACGGGGCCGTGTTGCCGGTTCTGCATCTGAACGGCTACAAAATCGCCAACCCCACCATCCTCAGTCGCATTAGCACGGAAGAGCTTTGCAGCCTGCTGCGGGGCTATGGCTGGACCCCCTATCTGGTGGAGGGTTCCGATCCTGCATCCATGCACCGGACCATGGCCCGGGTGATGGAAACGGCGGTGCTGGAGATTCGCGCCTTGCAGCGGCAGGCGCGGGACGCGGGAGAACCGTTCCGTCCCCGTTGGCCCATGGTCGTACTGCGCTCCCCTAAGGGGTGGACAGGCCCCAAGGAGGTGGACGGCCGCCGGTTGGAGGGCTTCTGGCGGTCCCACCAGGTGCCCCTGGCCCAGGTGAAAACCAACCCCGGCCAACTGGCGGCGCTGGAGCAGTGGCTGCGCAGTTATCGCCCTTGGGAGCTGTTTGACGCCCAGGGGGCGCCGGTGGAGATGGTGCGCAGCCATGCCCCGTCGGGACCACGGCGGATGGGGTCCAATCCCCGGGCCAACGGTGGGCTGCTGCGTCAGACGCTGCGGTTGCCTCCGCTGGAGTCCTTCGCGGTGGAGGTGGAGCGCCCTGGCGCCACCTGGGCTGCGAACACGGCCCCCCTGGGGGAATGGATTGGCGCCATTATGAAACGCAATCCTCACAACTACCGCCTCTTCGGCCCGGATGAAACCGCCTCCAATCGTCTCCAGGCAGTGTATGCAGTCAGTAAAAAGTGCTGGATGGCTGATCTTCTGCCAGAAGATGAGGGCGGCTCCGAGCTGTCTCCTGATGGTCGGGTGGTTGAGATGCTCTCCGAGTACACATTGGTGGGCATGATGGAAGGGTATTTACTGACGGGTCGTTATGGATTGTTCCACACCTATGAAGCCTTTGCCCATATTATCTCCTCCATGTTCAATCAACATGCCAAATGACTGGAGGTGTGTAAATTCCACGTGCCCTGGCGGGCTCCCGTTGGCTCGTGGAACTGCCTGATCTCCTCCACGGTGTGGCGTCAGGATCACAACGGCTTTACCCACCAGGACCCCGGCATGATTGACATTGCCGGCAATAAAAACGGGGAGGTGGTGAGAGTGTACCTTCCCCCCGATGCCAATTGCCTGTTGGCCGTAGCCGAACTGGCCTTTGCGGAAACCGACGTGGCCAACATCATCGTATCCGACAAGCAACAACACTTGCAGTATTTGACCATCGAGGAAGCCCGTCGTCATGTGGCCAAGGGAGCCGGCTTATGGGGTTGGGCCTGTACGGATCAACAGGAGGGCAGTCTTGCAGCTCCTGACGTGGTGTTGGCCTCCGCTGGGGATATTCCCACCAAGGAATGCCTGGCCGCCATTGAGATTTTGCGCCAACATCTTCCCCAACTGAAGATTCGTTACGTGAACGTGGTGAAACTTTTCTGCCTCTCCGAGGAACATCCCCATGGCCTCAGTGACGCGGATTTTGACAGTCTCTTCACCACGGATCGGCCAGTAATTTTTAATTTCCACGGCTATCCCTGGTTGATTCATCGGCTCACCTACCGTCGCACCAATCACCATAACCTTCATGTGCGCGGTTATAAGGAACAAGGCAATATCAACACTCCTTTGGAATTATCTATGAACAATCAAGTAGATCGTTTCAATCTGGTGATTGACGTGATTAATCGTGTGTCCAGCCTTGGCTATCGTGCCGCCCACCTCAAGGAGCAGATGAAAGAGGAAATCCTGCGCAACCGTGCCTATGCCTACACCCACGGTATCGACGCGGAAGCCGTCAGCCAGTGGACCTGGCCCCAGGAGAGCTAGCCCTAGCCCCAGGGTGTCCAAGGAATACCCTGAGTCGTTCCATCTCTATGTTCAGTTGTTGATGTGTTGCCGGGCAAAGTCAATGGTGGCGCGTTGTTGGGTCGTCAGTACAGGATAAGACAAGTTCATCGCTTCCAGGGCTTCAATGATGATCTTCATTATCACCAAACGACCAAATTTCTTCCGATTCATAGGAATGCAATACCATGGCGCGTGGACGCTTGACGTTTTACACAGCATCTTTTCAAATGCCTTTTGATAGGCATCCCAGGAATCACGCTCCTTCAAATCCGAGGAGGAAAATTTCCAATTTCTAGCTGGTTGATTGAGTCGTCTGAGGAATCGTCTCCGTTGCTCTGTCTTGGAAATATTTAAGAAGAACTTTACAACTAGAATGCCATTGTTGATCAAGTGTCGTTCAAAAGCATTGATGTCTTCATAGCGTAATTTCCATAGATCATCGCCCAGGAGTTTTGGAGGAAGACGTTGTTGGCCAATGAGGTCACGCACTTTCACCACCAACACTTCTTCATAGTAGGAACGGTTGAAAATTCCAATGAAGCCACGTGCAGGCACACGCGAGGAGTAGCGCCATAACCAATTATGACTCAATTCCTCCGCAGAAGGCTGCTTAAAGCTGTACACCTTGACGCCCTGGGGATTCACGCCACTCATGACGTGCTTGATGGTGCTGTCTTTCCCGGCCGCATCCGTGGCTTGCAACAGAATCAGCAATCCATGGCGGCCGTCTGCATAAAGGACGTTCTGCAACTCAGCCAAACGCTTGACCCCTTCACGGCTCAACTCCTCAGCCTGGGACTTGCTGAGCCCGTTGTCCTTGGGATCCGGATCCTGAGACGACAAGTCGAATCGTCCATTGGTTGGCACACGATACGCTTCCGTGTCGATCCAGTCCATTGCTGTGGGTCTAGAGGGGATAGAACCATGTAAGCCTACGCGGCCTCCTTTGTGGTTGTCAGGTGGTTCCTTGGACCTTCCTCATGCGCCATCGCCCTGACCATCCAGCCAAGCCCGGCGCAGCAGGGCATTGACTACCGCTGCCGCCAGGCCGGCCCCACCCCGGCTTCCTTCCAGGCGCACCTGGGGCCAACCGCTGCGGGCCAGGGCTGCCTTGGCTTCCCGTACCCCCACAAAGCCCACCGGCATCCCCACCGCCAACACCGGTGGTTCAAGGTGGCCTTCCCGTTCCAGGGCCAGTAGATGGAGCAGGGCGGTGGGAGCGCTGCCGATCGCCACCACGCTGCGGGGGTGGTGCTGCACAGCGGCGGCCAGGCCCAGGGCAGTGCGGGTTTGCCCGGGTGGGGCTGCCTCTGGCGCCCATGTCAGCCCGTTGATCACTGGATTGGCAAAAGTGCGCCGGGCCATGGGGGTCACTGCCGCAGCCGCCATGGCGGTGTCGGTGAGAATAGGCGCACCACGGGCCATGGCGGCCATGGCCTGCTCACAGGCGGCGGCGGGGCAGCGCAGTGCTGTGACCAGGTTCCAATCCCCACTGCTGTGGATGAGCCGCACCAGCACCTCCTCTTGAACACCGTGCAGTCCGGTGGGGGGGAGGCGCTGCTGAATCAGCGCCAGGCTCTCCGTCAAAATCGGATGGTCGATGGGGGATGGTTCCATGCCGGTGCATGTCTACTGGGGTGATGACACCACGGCGCTGGAGCACGCGGTGACGGCCCTGGTCCAAAAGGTGCTGGATCCTGCCTGGGAAAGCTTCAACCTGCAACGCCTGGACGGCCAGCAGGGGGATGCGGCAACCCTGGCTTTGACCACCGTGCGCATGGCCCCCTTTGGCGGTGGCGGCCGGTTGGTTCACGTGGCCAACAGCCCCTTTTGTGAGCGCTGCCCACCGGAACTGCTGGCGGCCCTCGCCACCACCCTGCCCCAAATTCCCCCCAACTGCCACCTGTTGCTCACCTCCGTCAACAAGCCGGATGGCCGCTTGAAATCCACAAAGCTGCTCCAGAAAGTGGCCACCGTGAAACCTTTCCCCCGCCCAGCGGTGTGGGACAGCCGTGGTCAGCGGCAGATGGTGCAACGTGCCGCCAAGGCCGCCGGTGTCACCATGGAGCCCGCAGCGGAAGCGGCCCTGGCGGAGGCGGTAGGCAGCGACAGCGGCCGCTTGGCGGGAGAACTGGAGAAGCTGGATCTTTACAGCGACGGCAAGAAGATCACCACCGCGGCGGTGGCGGCCCTGGTGGGCACCACCAGCCAAACCAGCTTGCAAGTGGGCGAGGCCTTGCTCCACAACCGGGTGCCCACCGCCCTGCACCTGCTGGATGAGCTGCTCCGGGCCAACGAACCCGCTCTGCGAATCCAGGCCAGTCTCGTCAGCCAGGTGCGCGGCTGGCTTTGGGTGGCGCTGATGACGGCCACCGGGGAGAAGGATGCCCAAACCATCGCCAAGGCCGCTGGCCTCGGGAATCCCAGGCGGGTCTATGTGCTACAGCGGCAGGTGCAGGATTGCCGACCCCAGCGGCTGCAACAACTCCTGACGACGCTGCTGGAGTTGGAATGGGCCCTCAAGCAGGGCACACCACCTCGCCAGGCTTTTCGGGAGCACCTGCTGCCCTTGGCCCAGGTGCGCCAGAGCGGATAATCATCCCATCCCTCCTGGCGGCCATGGCGCTCCTGGTGCAAAAATTCGGTGGCACCTCCGTTGGCTCCCTCGAACGGCTCAAGGCTGTTGCAGAGCGGGTTCGCAAGACACGCCACGCCGGAGACGACGTGGTGGTGGTGGTGTCCGCCATGGGGAAAACCACCGATGAACTCACCCGTTTGGCCTGCTCCATCAGCCGTCATCCCCCGCAGCGGGAGTTGGACATGCTGCTGGCCAGTGGGGAGCAGGTGAGCATTGCCCTGCTCAGCATTGCCCTGCAGGAGTTGGGGGTGGCGGCGGTGTCCATGACGGGCCAGCAGGTGGGGATTGTCACGGAAGCGGCCCACGGCCGAGCGCGGATTTTGAACATCCGCACCGAGCGGGTACGAAGCGCACTGGCGGAGGGGGTCGTGGTGGTGGTGGCCGGTTTTCAGGGCGCCGCCACCAGCGCCAACGGCAACCTGGAGATCACCACCTTGGGGCGGGGGGGCTCGGACACCTCCGCCGTGGCCTTGGCGGCGGCCCTGGGGGCCGAGCGCTGCGAGATTTACACCGACGTGGAAGGGGTACTCACCACCGATCCCCGCATTGTGCCCGGCGCCCAATTGCTGGAGCGCATCAGTTGCGATGAGATGCTGGAGTTGGCCAGCCTTGGGGCAGCGGTGCTCCACCCCCGGGCCGTGGAAATTGCCCGCAATTACGGTCTGCCCCTGGTTGTGCGCTCCAGTTGGAGTGACCACCCGGGCACCTGGCTCACCAGCAACCGCCGCCAGCGGGTGGCTGGGGTGGCGCTGGAATTGGGCAAACCCGTGGACGCCCTGGAACTGGTGCGTCATCAGGGACTTGTTGCCCTCTCCCACGTGCCGGATCGCCCTGGCGTGGCGGCCCAGCTTTCCGAGGCGCTGTCGGAGGCCGGCATCAACGTGGACCTGATTGTGCAATCCCTCCATGAGGGGGCCAGCAACGACATGGCCTTCACCCTGGAGCGCCGTGATCTGGAGCGGGCCCAGGCGGTGGTCAGCAGCCTGAGGGGCCATCTGGGGGGTCCCCAGCCTTTCGTTGTGGCCGCCTATCCCGAACTGGCCAAGCTGAGCCTGGTGGGCGCAGGCATCACGGGCCGTCCTGATGTTGCCGCCAGCATGTTTGCCACCCTGGGACAGGCCGGCATCAGCCTGCGGATGATCGCCACCAGTGAAGTGAAAGTGAGCTGCGTGATTGAGGACAGGGACGCTGCCCAGGCGCTCGGTCTGCTCCGGGAGGGATTTGAGTTGGCGCCGTCCCAGGTGCATCTGGAGGCCATCCCCTGTGAAGACAGCACCCCGGCCGTGCGGGGCGTGGCCCTGGATTGCGGGCAGGCCCAGGCGTCGGTCCACGGGGTGCCGGACTGGCCAGGGGCGGCCGCGGCAGTGTGCCGCGCTCTGAGCGACGACAACATCAGCCTGGATACCATCGTGCAATCGGAATGCACCCGCCAAACCCCCTTGGGCGCCGCCAGAGACCTGGCCTTCACCTTGCCTCGCCAGGACTTGGAGCAGGCCCGTCAAGCCCTTGCTCCCCTGCTCCAGCAATGGCCGGGTGCGGAGTTGATTCCGGGGGGACCCATCGCCCGCATCAGTGCCGTGGGGGCAGGGATGCCTTGTACCGCCGGTACTGCTGGCCGCATGTTCCGCGCCTTGGCGGATGCGGGCATCAACATCGCCATGATTGCCACCAGTGAGATCCGTATCAGTTGTGTGGTGTCCCAGGACGATGGGGAAGCAGCCCTGCGGGCGGTCCATCACAGCTTCGACCTGGCAGGCTGAGGAATACTGCCCCTATACCCTGTGAATAGAAGCGGTCTTGGGTTGGCCCAGTTCCTGACACGGCGGCAGTTGCTCACCACCATTGGGCTGGGTGTGGGCGCCACGGCAGCCCTGCGGTTATGGCGTGGACAGGGCCAACAGGAGGGGCAGCAACTGCTCTACGTGAAGGGCCAGGTCCCACAAGCCTGGCTCCAGCGGCTCCCCAAAGCCTGGACGGCGCAGCCGCGCCCCGGCATGGAACACCTGGTGGCGGATCTGAAGAGCGAGGCCGTTGACCTGGCCATGGTGGGGGAGGCCTGGCTTCCCCAACTGCGAGCCCAGCTTCAGCCCTTGGGTTCCCCGGAGTTGATTCAGCCGCTACTCAAGGCCGCCCGGGATCCCGCAGTGCTGGGCGGCACAATCGATGCTCCCATGGCCTTTCCCTGGGCGTTTGGCAGTTGGGTGATGGTCTTTCGTAATCAACCGGACTGGGCAGAGCGGGGGCGGCAGGAGGGCTGGTCCCTTCTGGCCGCAGCGGCGTTGCAGGATGCCTGGATCCTGCCAGCGAGTCCCCGGGTGGTGATTGCTTTGACGTTGCAAAGCCTGGGGCGATCCCCCAACACCACGAACCTCTCCCTTGTCCCTGGTCTGGCGGCCCGCTTGGCCGCTGTGGTGCGCCGGGCGCGGGCGTTTGACAGTCGCCACGCCCTCACCCGCCTGGTGAACGGTTACGGGTCCGCTGCGGTGGTGCCCTCCTGGACCGTGATTCCCCAGTTGCTTCGTGATCAGCGGCTGGTGGCCGTACGGCCCGCCATCAGCCCCCCTCTGCTCGGTTGGCAGGTGCTGGTGCGTCCCCGCCGGGCTGCCCCCATTCCCAAACCGTGGCTACAGGCCAGCACAAAAGGGGGCATTCTTAATAACCTTCTCCAGGCCGGGTTCTGCCCCCCCCTGCCCATGGAAGATCTCCAACCTCGGTTGGCCCAACAACCCAGCGCCCCCCTGCTCCACCCCGGGGACAAGCCCATGGCGCAGGCGGAGACCCTGCAACCCCTATCCCCGGAGGAAAGTCTGCGGTATCAGCAGGTGTGGGACGAGGTCGTGGGGGAGCAGCGGGGGGTGTAGGCCTCAGGCCTTCCCCCATGGTGGTGGTGGTGTGGAGGTCACAGTCCGTACTCGGTATGAGGCGTTCTGATGATGGTGACCTGATCTTCCACGCCTTCGTCGTCAAAGCTCCTTTGGGTGGTTTTTGCGCCGAAGCTCCCGGCTGCGCTCCCGTTGCCGAAGCGCCCCTCGAACGCTCCCGTGACGGCAACAGGCGGCGGGGAGAGGTTACCGTCTCCTGTGTCATTCCCGAGGTTAGCGCCGCCATGGAGTTTCCCCGACCAACTCCCGGCGGTAAAGTTCTGTCCGGCCTCAACATGGACTCAAAGTCGTCCAACACCCCATCCGCCCGCCACCAGTTGGTGTCTTGAGGGGCTCCAGTGATCCGGCCGCCGCTCCTTTTTCCCTGATTCACCGCCGGCGGCGATGAAGCCGCCAGTGGCGCAGTTGTTTCCTCCGTAAACATCTTGGGCGCAGTTGTACTGAAACGAGCAACCGCTGGCATCCGTACATTCCCAGGTTTCCGGCACGCCATACATGCTTCCGGCGTAGCTCTCCTGGCCCATCACCTCCGTGCGACTCAACTCAGGCGTCAGTTCCTCGCCCGTGGGTGGCTGTATCCCTCACCGCCACAAATCGATAGTAGGGGTTCAGTTCAGGAAATCCTTTAATCCATTTGCGCAATAACCGCTCTGGGGATCTGGACAGGGATCCCTATCCTTATCCTTATGATAGCTAGCGTTCACGATTTGACTATCTTGCGTGAACGCGCCTGGAACGCCCCCTGCCTTCTTCCAGGAAGCGAACAACGCATTCCGCAGACGGCAAGGGCAAAGCTGGCTGCTACCAGGAGAGCGGCCGCCATGGGGAGCGCCCCACGGACCCTATGACCACCGGCTTTATGCCCACCCTCGGAACCGGCTGAACGCCAAACACGGCTTGGCCCAATAGCCCAATAGCCCAATAGCCCAATAGCAAATTCTAATCTACTCCGCAGGGACTTCACCCTTGTGGAGGGAGAAACAAAAACACTTCCCAGTGCTAGTCCCAGAGCCGACGACGCGGCAGACCTCGCAACAGTTCATGGGTCTGCTCAAGCAGCAATGGAATCTCCAGATTCCGTGGGCAGCGGGGCAAACAGTCGCCACAGCGGGTGCAGGCATCCCCCCGCACCATGGGCAACCAGTGGCCCGCTTGACCAATGAGCCCATAGCGCTCCTCACAGAAGGCGCCCATCCCATGGCCCAGGCGCAGATTACGCAACTGCAGCAAGGTGGGGATGTCGATGCCTTTCGGGCAGGGGAGACAACAGCGGCATTGGCCACAGAAGGTGTCCTGTAACCGCTGCCGACGGGCCTGACTCAGTCTCTCGGCGGCGGCAGCCACGGCGGGGGGCATGCCGTCCCCCGTCTGGGCCAGCCGCTGGGCCCAATCCAGATCGGAGGGGCGGGCCGCTCCTACGGTCAGGGTGCTGACGCCATGGCCCAGCAACCAGCGGTACGCCAACTCCAGGGGGTCAAAGGGGGTACACTGCCGCCGCAGCAAGTCCGGCGGATCAAACAGCCGTCCCCCCTTATCCGCCGGTGAAATGGCCATCACCCCCATGCCGGCGGCCAGGGCCTGACGGGCCAACGGCATCATGGCGGGATTCAGCAGGTGCAGATGCAGGCTGCAAAAGCCAAAGCGGCCGCTGGTGACGGCCTGCTCCACCAGCTCCGGGCTGCCGTGGCTGCTGAAGCCCACCTGTCCCACCAGACCCTCCGCCTCGCAGGCCGCCAGGATCTCGGCACCGGGGCCGTGTAAGGCCCAGCGGAGGTGCTCAGGCCGGTTAATCCCGTGGACAGCCAGGTGATCCAGCCGATCCAGACCCACACGCTGGAGAGTGGCGCGCACCATCGCCAGGCCGTCCCCCGCATCCATCCCCGGCAAAAGCTTGCTGGTGATCAAGTAGTGGTGTCGGGGTACGGCCAACGCAGCCAGGGCCCGGCCCAGGTAGATCTGAGACGGCCCGTAGGCGGGCGCTGTTTCAAAGTGGTTGATGCCGATGGCCAAGGCTCTGGCCACCACCTGCTGCAGTTGCAGGGGGCTGGCCAGGGCCCGCATGAGCCCCAAGGTGAAGACACTCACTGGCGTCCCCTGACCAAAGGGCCGCCGGTTCATGGGCGGGGTAGCAACGGTCACCGCCGGCGCCAGTCAACTCCCGGATTCGGATGACTCCCCAGGGCGGGGGTCATCCCAACTGTCAGTGGTCCCCCCTGGCGAATCCGGATTCATGCCGGAGCGGCGGATCAGTTCCGCGGGACTGATATCGGCAATGGCCTTGTGGAAGGCTTCCGTGTCCATGGCGTCAGCCTCCGCATCCACCGGAATGGAGGCATCGCTGACCACCTCTTCCACCATCCAGATGCTGGCCTTGTTGCGTACCGCCAGGGCAATGGCGTCACTGGGTCGACAATCGAGGCTCACCACGGTTTTATCTTGCCGTCGCAGACGCAGTTCCGCATGGAAGGTGCTGTCTTGAATGCTGCTAATGATGATGCGGTCAAATTCCAACTGGGCCACCTGAAGCAGGTTCAGCATCAGGTCGTGGGTCATGGGGCGGGGAGGATGGAGATCCTTCAAACCAAAGATGATGCTGTGGGCCTGCACCTTGTCCACCCAAATGGGCACCTGACGGCGGCCATCGGGATCACGCAGCAGCACGATGGGCTGATAGCTGGCGGCATCAAGGATAATGCCGGTAATTTCCATCTCCACCATGTCAGCATTCCCCAATGGCGATCTACGTTGATTATGGAGGCAGGACTGCCTTGTTTTCCGGGGAACGGTCATGTTCACCGGACTGATTCAGGCCATGGGTCAGGCCAACATCGGCTTGGGAGGCGTTGCCATCCACAGCCCGCACTTCCTGGCAACGGTCAGACCCCAGCCGGGGGATAGCGTCGCGGTGGATGGGGTCTGCCTCACCGTGGCCGGGCTTGAGCCCTGGGGATTCCAGGCCGACGTGAGCCCGGAAACCATGGCCCGATGCACCATGGGTCACCCCACAGCCGCCAGGACCATGGTGAACCTGGAGCCGGCCCTGAGGCTCCAGGACCGACTAGGGGGGCATCTGGTGTCCGGTCATGTGGACGGGTTGGGGGAAATTGTGGCCATTGAACGTCAACCCCGATCCTGGACCGTGGAGATCCGCTGGCAGGATACCGGTTTTGGCAGGTACGTGGTGAGCAAGGGCAGTGTGGCGGTGGATGGCATCAGCCTTACCGTGGCCCGGTGCAGTGCTGGGGGAGAGCGCTTCTCGGCGGCAGTGATTCCCGTCACGTGGGAGGAAACAACCTTGCAGCATCGGCAGATGGGAGACCTGGTGAACCTGGAGGCCGATCTACTGGCCAAATACAGCGAGCGCCTGTTGGGTCTGGAGCCCCCACAAACCACCTCCCGCCAAGCGCAGAGCATCAGCCAAGCTTGGCTGCAAGAGCAGGGGTGGCGCTAAAACGCCCCCAACCATGGGAAATTGATTAAACCCGCAGGTCTCGCCCGTCACACGGCAACAGAAGAATGGATCCGGTGTCCTCTTGAATCTCGATAAAAAACTCTTGGCCCGGCTCAATGCCAGCGCGATGGGTGTACGTCTGGCCAATCAGGAGATTGCCGTTGCCATGCACCCGGGTTGTAAAGTCTGCCTGGCGCCCCCGTCTTTTTATGCTGCTTTCCTCCCTGCCCGGCACCTGAAAGCCCTTGGCCAGCACCAGGGCATAATAGAACTTTTGTCTCAGGAGGCGGCCGGACGGGCCAACATAACCGCAAATCCTGGCGATCTGATCCAGAGGTCGATCCGCAAAGATTCTGACTTTGGCCAGCAGTGTCTCCCCCTCCAACATCTTCTCATTCTGTGGCATTGGCTTTCCAGTCCAGGCTTACAGGAGATAAAGCAAGGCAAATAGTACCACCCAAACCCCATCAACAAAGTGCCAGTACAGCTCCGCCGCTGCAAATCCAAAGTGATTCTCTGCCGTGAAGTATCCTTCCCTGCCCGCTTGCCACCACACAATGAAAATCATCATGGCCCCCAGGGTGACGTGGAGCCCGTGAAAGCCGGTCAGAGCATAAAAGGTGCTGGCAAAGAGATTGTCGGTCAAGCCAAAGGGGAGGTGGAAGTATTCCCACATCTGGCCAGCCATGAAGGCCACCCCCAGGGCAGCCGTGAGCAGCAGCCAACCACGGCAGGCGGCCATGCGGCTGGCCATGAGTGCCTTGCTCCCGCGGTGGAAGGTGAGGCTACTGGCAAGCAGCACCAAGGTGTTCACGGCCGGCAGCAACAACTCCAGTTCATACTCCCCGTTCACGGGCAGGGGATTCACCGCCCGATAGGTGAGGTAGGCGGCAAAGAAGCCGGCGAAGGTCATCCCGTCCGCCACCAGAAATGTGGCCAGGCCGAAGAGGCGCACGTCCGGATGATGGGCGTGGGCTGGGGCTTGAGATTGTTGCTCCTCTTGCCGTGGATCGGAGAGGTGGGCGGTGGGCCGTTGGCTCAGGGTGGTCATGTTGGGTGAGGGGTGGCAAGGAGGGAAACGCGGAAAACACAGCCCCGCAAGCCTCAACGGCCTGCGGACCAGAGCTCACGACCCTGGACGGTGGTGACCGGCATGGCGTCCTCGGCGCTGCCGTAGTCGTAGGGTTCCGTCACAAGGGGAGCCTCGTGCAGCCAGTTTTCCACAGGTGGGGGCGAGCTGGTGAGCCACTCCGCGGTGCAAGCCCGCCAGGGATTATCCCCTGCCGGTGCTCCCTTCCACAGGCTCCAGACCACGTTGATCAGGAAGGGCAAGGTGCTGATGGCCAGAAGCAGGGCACCCACGGAAGAGATTTGATTGATAAGCTGAAACTGGGGATCATATTCCGCCACTCGCCGCGGCATCCCGTTGAGCCCCAACCAATGTTGTGGGAAAAAGCAGATGTTAAAGCCCAGAAATGAAAGTAAGCAGTGAAAACGTCCCAGGTGTTCATTGAGGAGGCGACCGCTGGCTTTGGGGAACCAGTGGTAAATCGCTGCAAAAATGACAAAGACAGTTCCACCGAAGACGATATAATGGAAGTGAGCCACAACAAAATAAGTGTCATGAACATGCACGTCAAAGGGAACCTGGGCCAGAGCCACTCCTGTGATGCCACCAAAAACAAAATTGAAAATGAAGCCACAACAGAATAGCAATGCACTGTTCAAGGCCAGCTTACCTTGCCAGAGGGTGGCAAGCCAGTTAAAGAATTTGATGCCGGTGGGCACCGCAATGATGGCCGTGGCAATGGTGAAAAATAAGCGCATCCAGGGAGGCGTTCCACTGGTAAACATATGGTGAGCCCAAACAATTAAGCCCAAAAATACAATGCCTAAAATAGAATAAATCATAGACCGATAACCAAACAGGGGCTTACGGGCATGGATGGGCAGGATCTCGCTGACCAAACCAAAGGCAGGCAACACCATAATGTAGACAGCAGGATGGGAATAGAACCAAAATAAGTGCTGATAGACCACCGCGTTCCCCCCCAGCGCCGGATTGAAAAAGCCGGTGCCGGCAACAATATCCATGCTCAACAAGATCAGGGCGCCTGCAAGCACCGGCGTGGCCAATACCACCAGAACGCTGGTGCCCAACATGGCCCAGCAAAACATGGGCAACTGAAACAGACCCAAGCCGGGGCGACGTAACTTCAGGACCGTGGCAATGAAATTGACTGCGCCAAAGATGGAGCTGCCCCCCAACAGCAGCACACTGACGATCCAGATGATCTGCCCCACCGCGGGTGTGGTGATGCTGAGAGGCGGGTAAGCCGTCCAGCCGGCTTGGGCGGCACCCCCAATGAAGTAGCTGCTCAGCAGGAGGAAGCCCGCTGGAGGCAGCATCCAAAAGGCCACCGCGTTGAGTCGTGGGAAGGCCATATCCCTTGCGCCCACATAGAACGGCACCAGGTAATTCCCAAAAGCCCCGTTGACCACTGGCACGATCCAGAGAAAGATCATGATGGTGCCGTGCAAGGTCAAGACTTGATTGTACGTGTCTCGGGTCATGAAGTCCGAGAGAGGCGTCACCAGTTCGACGCGAATCATGCCCGCCAGGGCGCCGCCCACCAGATAGAAGAAGAAGCCCGTTACCAGATACTGAATACCGATCACCTTATGATCAAGACTGAACCCAAAGTACTCGTACCAGGGGGTGTGATGTTGAACATCCATATGGTGTGGCTCCATAGGATTGGGTTCCCGATGGTGTGGCGAGGCTGGGAGGGCGCTTGTTGTCATGGGTCTTGCCTATCGTGTGGAAGGGTGGTCAGGCCGTTGGAGAGGGATCGGGGGCTGTGGCGACAGTGGCTGGTGTGTTGCGGACGAGCCATTCCTCAAAATTCCGGGGATCCTCCACCACCACCTTGGAGCGCATTCCACCATGGTAAGCCCCGCAGAGTTCAGCGCAGATAATGTCGTAATCACCCTGCCGATTTGCGGTAAAGCTGAGCAGCGTGGGCTGCCCCGGAATCACGTCCTGCTTGAGACGGAACTCGGGCACCCAGAAGGCATGAATTACGTCGTTGGATTTCAACCTCAACTCCACGGGCTGCCCCAGGGGTAAGTGCAGCTCTCCGGTGGTGAAGTTTTGCTGAGGATAATGAAAGATGAAGGCAAATTGCATGGCTGTTACCTCCACGGGAAACGCCATGCCCTCAGCGTGATCAATGCCCCCCCAGATCACGGTTTCCGGATCTGCCGGATGCCCCAGAGAAGCCTGCTGCACCTCTTGCGGCGCCATGGACGTGTGGTGATTGAAGTCAGCCATACCACCCATCCGTGCATAGATGTCGTAGCTGTAGACCCCGAGAATCAGGATCACAATGGCGGGAACCGCCGTCCAGAACACTTCCAGAGGAAGATTACCCTCCACGGCAGGGCCGTCCAGGTGATCGCCGTCCCGGCGGCGGAAGTGAATCAAAGCCACCACCAGCATGGCGGTGATGCCCAGCAAAAGGCCAACGCCAATGGATAAGAGAACCTTGAACAGGGCATCCACAGCGCTGGCATCATCTGCCGCAGCAACGGGCATCAAGTTGATGTTTTGACCAACCCAAAGGCTGACCAGGGCCAGAAGGATGCCGGCAGCCAGGGTGAGGATGGACGCAGGAATCGGCACGTCACGGGCCTGTCAAGTGCCTTCAGCGTATGAATGGTTACCCATGAATTTCTAATGGGAATCTAAAAAAGCGGCACGGGGCATGAGTGATTTGACTTACCCGGCTAGCTTGTAACCATTCGTAGCCCGACTGTGTCAACCTCTGCCGGACTGGCGCCGCCGCCTCTCCACCGGTCGCGCCTGCTGCGGCTGAGCACCCATCTGGTGGTGGCCCTGGTGGCCCTGGTGACGGTGGGCGGCGCCACGCGGGTGATGGAAGCCGGACTGGCCTGCCCGGACTGGCCCCTCTGCTACGGCAGCGTTCTGCCCACAGCAGAGATGACCGTTCGGGTCTTTCTGGAATGGTTCCATCGCCTGGATGCGGCGCTGGTGGCCTTGGGGCTGCTGCTGATGGCAGCACTCAGTTGGGGACAGCGGCGGCACTTGCCCCCGGCAGTTCCTGTCCTGGCCACCACAGCCGTGCTGTTGGTTGCGGTGCAAGTCGCCCTCGGCGCCTTGACGGTGACCCAACTGCTGCGCTTTGACGTGGTCACCGCCCACTTGGCCACGGGTCTGCTGCTGGTGGCTCTGATGAGCCTGCTGCGGCAACGGCTGCAACTGACACTGTACCCCCTGCAGCTCGTGGATGGAGACCTGACGGTGTCTTGGTGCCGGTGGCCGGCGCTGGCGGCCCTGATGGTCTATCTCCAATCCATCCTGGGTGGCTTGCTGGCCAGCCAGTGGGCCACGGGACGCTGCCTACAACTGCTGCAGGGCTGCCACTGGCTTACGGCCCACCGCCTGCTGGCCGGCGCTGCGCTACTGGCCGTTGTGGTGTTGCCCCTCAAAGCCGTTGACGCCGCTTGGCCCCATCCCGCCCGCCGCCTGGCCTTTGCCGCCGGTCTCCTGGTTCTGCTGCAAGGCGGTCTGGGGGTGCTCACGCTCCACCTGAACCTGTCCCAACCGTTGGTGACCGTTGCCCACCAACTGGGCGCCGCCCTGCTGGTCAGCGTGCTGACCAGCCTGGCCGGTCTTCTCTATCCCCTGTCCTCATCATCTCCATGACCCAGGCCACCGTCACCCTCTCCGGGCGTGATGCCGTTGTGCCCAGTCGCCGGCATTTGCGTCTGCCCCCTTGGCTGGAGGTTGCCAAACCCCGGCTGATTCCTTTGCTGCTGGCCACCACCCTGGGGGGCATGGCCCTGTCCGAATCCTGGCCCCTGCCCACCCCCCAATTGGCCTGCACCCTGGGGGGTGGCGCCCTGGCCGCAGCGGCGGCCGGGATGCTCAACTGCCTCTGGGAGCAGGAGCTGGATGGGCGCATGGCGCGCACTGCGGGACGGGCACTGCCGTCAGGACGCCTGTCCGTGCGAACAGCCTTTCTCCTGGCCGTCAGCTTCACCATGGCCGCCGCCATGGTGCTGGTGGCGGGCGTGAATTGCCTGGCAGCCGGGCTCTCCCTGCTGGGTCTATGCAGCTACGTGCTGCTCTACACTGTTGTGCTGAAGCCCCGCACCAGCCGGAACATTGTCATTGGCGGTGTGGCGGGCGCCATACCGCCCCTGGTGGGCGCCGCGGCGGCGGCGGGCCATATCGGTCTTGGGGGCTGGTGGTTGTTCGGCCTGGTGATGGTCTGGACCCCAGCCCACTTCTGGGCCCTGGCCCTGCTCCTGAAAGACGACTACGCCGCAGTGGGCATTCCCATGCTGCCCGTGGTGAAAGGGGCGTTGTTCACCAGCCAAGCCATCGGCCACTACGCCAGGTTGACCGCTGTGGCCAGTCTGGCGGGCATGGCCCTGCTGCCCAGTGGCGGGGTCTTGTACGGCCTGTTGGTGCTGCCCCTCAACGGGCGTCTGCTCCAACTCAGCGCCGCACTCCAGCGGCAGCCGGAAGAGCGGCAGCGGGCCACCAGCCTGTTCCGGTTTTCCATCTTCTATCTCTTCGGCATCTGCGGACTGATCCTGTTGTCCCGCAGTGGGGCCGCCGCCCTGTTGAACCACCAGGTGCTGTACCTGCTGGGGCATTGGTCCACAGGGCTCCTCACCAGCCTGTGAGGGTTTCTAGACTCACTCACAGTTGAGTTGCTTGGCCGACCCGTGATCAGGCTGGAGGGAGTACGGAAGTCCTATGGCGCCGTTCAGGCCTTGGCAGGTCTGGATCTGCAGGTTCCCTCGGGCTGCATCTACGGACTGCTGGGACCCAACGGCGCTGGCAAAACCACGGCCTTGCGCATCCTCTGCACCCTGCTGGCCCCCGATGCCGGCCGGGCGTGGCTGGATGACGTGGACGTGCTGGCCGAGCCTCGTCTGGCGCGCCGTCGCCTGGGCCATGTGGCCCAGGATGCCGCCCTGGACAAAATCCTGAGTGGGCGCGAAATGCTGCACCTGCACGGCGCCCTCTATCACCTGAGTCGGGACATCACCCGGCGCCGGGTGGTGGAGTTGGCGGCCCAGTTGGATATGGACGCTTGGCTGGATCGTCCCTGTGGCACCTACTCCGGCGGGATGCGCCGCCGTCTGGATCTGGCCACCGGTTTGCTCCACCGCCCGCCCCTGCTGGTGCTGGATGAGCCCACCGCCGGCCTGGACGTGGAGAGCCGTTATGCCCTGTGGGCGGTGCTGCGTCAACTTAAGGCGGAGGGCACCACCATCCTCCTGAGCAGCCACGACCTGGAAGAGGTGAACGCCCTGGCCGATGAACTGGCCATCCTGGATCAGGGCGCCCTGATCGCCGCAGGACCACCCAGCCAACTGAAAGCAGCCCTGGGGGGTGAGCGCATTACCCTCAAGCTACGGGAGTTCACCAGCGACGGGGAAGCCAGCCGGGCCCTGGCGCTGCTCCAGCACCAGGCCGGGGTGAGCCAGCCAGTGGTGAACCGTGCCCAGGGCAATGCCATCAGCTTTTTTGCCCGCGATGCCCGCCTGGTGGAGGTGCTGCGCCAACAGCTTCAAGACCATGGCCTGCCCATCTTCTGCCTCAGCCAGAGCCAACCCAGCCTGGATGACGTCTATCTACAGGCCACAGGACGCACCCTGATGGACGCGGAACTGTCCATGGCCACCACCCGGGACACCAAGGCCGAGCAAAAGGCCGCCATGCGCTAACACCCCTACCATGACTGGATTGACTGCAAACTCCCCATCGGACGCCAGTGCCTCTGCCTGGGCGGAAGTCCTGCAAGAAACATTGGCCCTCAGTGGGCGTTTGTTTCTGCAGTTGCAGCGGCGGCCCACCACCCTGGTAGCAGGGGTGCTGCAACCCCTCATCTGGCTGGTGCTGTTTGGCGCCCTGTTTCAGCGGGCGCCGGAGGGACTCTTGCCGGGCGGGCTGAGCTATGGCCACTTTCTCAGCGCCGGAATCATCGTGTTCACCGCATTCAGCGGCGCCCTCAATGCCGGCCTGCCGGTGATGTTCGACCGGGAATTCGGCTTCCTCAACCGGCTGCTGGTGGCGCCGTTGCGGTCCCGCTACTCCATTGTTCTGGCCTCAGCCCTCTACATCACCAGCCTGAGCGGGGTGCAGAGCCTGGCCATCATGGGCACCGCGGCCGTCATGGGCAACGGCTGGCCGGTTGGCTCCGGCCTGGTGGTGGTGGCCATCGTCCTGCTGCTGCTGGTGCTGGCGGTGACGGGCCTCAGCCTTGGCCTGGCCTTTGCCCTGCCGGGGCACATTGAACTGCTGGCGGTGATCTTCGTAGCCAATCTGCCTCTGCTGTTTGCCAGCACGGCCCTGGCCCCCCTCAGCTTCATGCCCCCATGGCTGGCCTGGCTTGCGGCCCTCAATCCCCTCAGCTTTGCCATTGAGCCCATCCGCGCCGTCTACAACGGTTCCCCCACTTGGTCCACCGTGGTGCTGGAGGCCCCTTACGGCGCCGTCACCATGGGCGCCTGCCTGCTGGTGCTGAGCGGCCTGGCGGGACTGTTGTTTCTCTCCATCCGCCCCCTCTTGCGCCGCAAACTCGGTTAAGACAAGCTTGGGCAGCCCCCGGCACGGTGTGACCGAATGACCCAGGATCGGGTGATTGCGCAGGTAAACCTGCGCCTGCAGCACTGTCTGGAGCAGAGGGATCGTCCAGGCATCCTTGCCCTCACCACGTGGTTGGTCCATCGCCATGGCCACCCCCTGCTGCAACAGCTTCTCAGCCAACCCGAGTGGGCAAGCCATCGCCTGTGGTGGGGAGAGCAGATCAGCCATCCGAACCCTGATCTTCAGCCCCAATCTGCGCTCCAGCCCCAACCCCGCCCCGAGAGAACTCCAATGGCCAAAGACCATCAGGACGAGGACAAGGTAGAACACAAAACCATGATGGCTGCCCAGGGCATGTCAGATCCATGGGAAACGGCTCCTGCCCCTCAGCAACACCCTGAGCTTGAAGACGGGCTCCGTCCTGGCGGGCATTCGGCACATCCAGCCAACCCGACGGCATCCGCGGACCAGGACCGTGACCACGTCAAATTGACGCCAGCCCAGGTGACCAAGCAGCGGCTGAAGATGTGCAAGCCTGCCAAACCCGCCAACCCCCTCCCCATCCAGGAGCAGGATGGAACGGTGCCCACCGTGACCCCAGCGGCCACCAGGAAGGAATCACAAAAGAACCCCCCCAACCGGAAAAACCGTTCTCTCCATCTGCGGGATTGGCTGCCGAGCAGTCGGCTTCCCCACCAGGATGCGGCATGAGCGCCAGCCGGACCAACAGGGATCGGCTGGATGGTGGGTTGATTGTTTCCGTTCAGGCGCCCCAGGGCTCCCCCTGCCATGCCACCGAAGTGATCACCGCCATGGCTGCCGCCAGCATGGCCAACGGTGCTGCCGGTGTGCGGCTCAACTCCCCGGAGCACGTGGCCGCCGTACGGCGCTGCTGCCCGGAGGCGCTGATCATCGGCCTGTGGAAACGCCCCCACCTCAACAGCCCCGTCGTCATCACACCCCGCTACGAGGATCTGGCGGCCGTTTGGTTGGCGGGGGCGGACGTGGTGGCCCTGGATGCTACGGATCGGCCCCGCCCAGAGGGGGGAAACCTGGAGGCGATGGTCACCCGCGCCAAAGCAGAGTTGGCGGCCACCCTGATGGGGGATATTGACACCCGCGCCAACGCAGAGCGGGCCGCGGCCATGGGTTGCGATTGGGTGGGCACCACCCTCTACGGCTACACCCCGGCCACCGCCCATCAACGCCCCCCGGGGCTGGAGTTGTTGCGACCCCTCCGTGAGCAACTGAGCATCCCCGTGCTGTGCGAAGGAGGCATTGCCTCACCCCGACAAGCCCGGCAGGCCATGGACCTGGGGGCCACAGCCGTAGTGGTGGGCACCGCCATTACGGGGATTGATCAACAGGTGAACTGCTATAGCCAAGCCTTGGCTACCTGATGTGGGGTTGGTCAGGGGGAGGCTCCCGGCACCGCGGAGAGGGGGTGATTTTTGCCAGGCTGGGGATCACCATCCCATCCCCGGCCACCGCCCCCATGACCGCCACCGCCGCTGACCAGCAGGCTACCTCCAACACACCGGCCAATGCACTGGCCAACCCGGCGGACAGCTATAGCCAGGCGGACTGGAACAGTGCCTACGGCAATGTCACCACCGAGACGGAGGACTGGGTGGTGACCGTTGAAGGCGCCATCCCACCGGCTCTACAGGGGACCCTCTACCGCAACGGTCCCGGCCGGCTGGAGCGGGGCGGGCAGTGGGTCCAGCACCCCTTTGACGGGGACGGCATGATTCTGGCAGTGGGCTTCCGCCAGGGGCGCGCCTATCTGCGCAACCGCTTTGTGCGCACAGCGGGCTGGCTGGAGGAGGAGGCCGCTGGGCAGTGGCGTTATCGAGGGGTGTTTGGCACCCAAAAGCCGGGGGGCATCCTGGCCAACGCCCTGGATCTGCGGCTCAAGAACATTGCCAACACCAGCGTCGTTGACTGGGGTGGGCGCCTGCTGGCCCTATGGGAGGCGGCCTCACCCACGGCCCTGGATCCCGTCACCCTGGCCACCCGGGGCCTCAGCACCATGGGGGGTGTGCTGGGACCCCAAGAACCCTTCAGCGCCCATCCCCGCCTGGATCCTGGCCACCATGGAGCGCCGCGGCTGGTGAATTTCGGGCTCAGGACAGGCCCCCGCAGCACCATCCGCCTCATGGAGTTCAGCCCCCAAGGGCAGTTGGTGCGCCAGCGGCAAGACCGCTTGCAGGGCTTTGCCTTTCTCCATGACTTTGCCCTTACGCCCAACTGGGCAGTGTTTCTCAGGAACGCCCTGGATTTCAATCCCCTGCCCTACGTGATGGGGCGCCGGGGCGCTGCCCAGTGTTTGCGCTCCCGCCCCGGCGGGCGCGGGGAGTTTTGGCTCATTCCCCGGGGCGCCGGGGCGCCGGTGGTGTTGCCGGCGACGGAGGGCTTTGTTTTTCACCACGTGAATGCCTGGGAGGAGGACGCCACCCTGGTGGTGGACAGCATTCATTACGCCGACTTCCCCGTGGTGGACCCCGGGGAAGATTTCCGCAAAGTGGCATTCGAGCAACTGAGTCCAGGTCAGTTGGAGCGCTGCACCATTGACCTGGCCAATGGCCGTGTGGAACGCCGCCGCCTCAGTGGACGGTGTTGTGAGTTCGCCACCGTTCATCCCCGGCGTCAGGGGCGCCGCCACCGCTACGTCTGGATGGCGGTGGCCCAACGGGAGACGGGTAACGCCCCCTTGCAGGCCATCGAGAAACTGGATCCGGACACGGGGCAGCGTTGGGTGTGGAGCGCGGCGCCGCGGGGATTCGTGAGTGAACCGGTGTTGGCGCCCCATCCTGACGACACCGCCGAGGATGCCGGCTGGATTCTCTCCTTGGTGTGGAACGCTGCGCGGCGCGCCAGTGACGTGGTGATCCTCCGGGCGGCTGACCTGCGGCTGGAGGCCGTTCTGCGCTTGCCCCTGGCCGTTCCCCACGGCCTCCACGGCAGTTGGAGCAGACGGGACACCACCCCCACCGCCCCATGACATCTGCCAGCGCCCGTGCTGCCTTTCCCTTCCCTCCGGTGGGGCCGCGCCGCCATGATCCCGCCGCCGTGGCGGCCGTGGCCCAGGCGCTGGCGCCCCTGGCGGCGGAGGGTCTGCGGCTGGTGGCGAACCCGGAGGAGCGGCGTCGCCTCAGCCGTGACGCCTACGACTACTCCCCAGTCCTGACAGCCCGGTTGGCAGCGGCAGAGGCGGAGTTGGTGGTGCGTCCCGTCACGGTGGAGCAGGTGAAGGCCGTGGCTGCCGCCTGTGCCCGGCACCACGTCCCCATCACCATGCGGGGCGCCGGCACCGGCAACTATGGCCAGGCCGTCCCCCTGCTGGGCGGGGTGCTGCTCACCATGACCGGCCTCCAGGCTGTCCGTTCCGCCACTGCGGACCGCTTCACCGCCGAAGCGGGGTGCAGGCTGGTGGCCGTTGACGAGGCCCTGGCGCCCCATGGGGCTGAACAACGCCTCCTGCCCAGCACCTATCGCACAGCCACCATCGGGGGCTTTGTGGCTGGCGGCTCCGGGGGCATCGGCTCCGTGGGTTGGGGCTTTCTCCGGGATCCCGGCAACGTGCTGGGGATGGAGATCGTCACCGTGGAGCCCCAACCCCGCCGTCACCAGTTGATGGGTGACGCTGCCGTACCCCTGAACCATGCCTACGGCACCAACGGCATCATCGTGGCCCTGACCATGCCCACAGCTCCCCTGCGGCGCTGGCAGGAGTTGTTGGTGGCGGCGCCCAGCCTGGACCATGGTCTGGCCCTGGCGGATCAGTTATGCACGGCAGCGCTACCCATCAAGGAACTCAGCCTGTATGACCAGCAGATCACGGCCATGGTGCGCCCGCTGCGGGGGGGAGTGGCAGCCATCGGTGGTTGTCGGCTCATTGCCGTTGTGGCGGCGGAAGCCATGGAGACCGTGAAGGAGGCCCTGGCCCAGCACAGCGGCCAGTTGCTGTTGCAGCGCCCCCAAACCGTGGTGGGGTCTTTGCGGGAGCTCACCTGGAACCACACCACCCTCCATGCCCGCGCCGCCGACCCCGCCTGGACCTACCTGCAGTTTCTGCTGCCCCCGGAGCCTGCCGCCGCACTGCAGGCCCTGAGCCGTCACCAGGGAGATGGCCTGGCCTGGCATCTGGAGGCGGTGCGGAGCCAGGGGGAAGCCCGCTGGGCCGCATTGCCCCTGCTGCGCTGGCAAGGCGCCGACGCCCTGGCAGAGGCGATGGAGACGGCCCAGGACCTGGGCTGCACCCTCTTCAACCCCCACGTGATCACCGTGGAAGACGGGGGATTGGGGGTGGTGGACGCAGACCAGGTGCAGGCCAAGCAGGCCTACGATCCGGCTGGGCTGCTCAACCCCGGCAAGCTGCGGGGGTGGCTGGAGCGGGGGGCGTCTGCTTGATTTGTGGAGGGACTTTCCAGGGAATAGGGAATGTAGCTGGGAACGGGGCTTCGATCACAAATAACGGGATGGGCATCAATTGCCTTCAGCTTCTTGGTTCTGAGCTTTTGCATCACCGTGGCAGGGTCAATGGGCCTTGGCCGTAGTCTTGATGGTTTAGCTGGTTGTTCCAAGTGGAGCACGACTCTCCATCGGCCAGTTGCTAGTGCTTTTCGCGCAAGTTCGCGCTGGTCAGCCTCGTTGGCCGCCTTTGCCGCCGCCGCCAACCCTGCCAGGGTATCCCGGACCTTTCTTGCCAATTCGTCGGCAATATCGATGCATTTTTTGCGGGTGTGTTGCCAGTAGTCCTTGATCTCGATCAACCACGATGTATTGCGTTCGACGCAGAGAATGTCGACGGCTTTGGATCCACCTGCGACTTCTTTAAATTGCTTGCGATAAAAGGACCAGTCATCGTATTTGCTGGCTTGACAGCAGTCCGGGAAGCTGAATATGAGGTCTCCCTCCGTTATGTTGGTCATTCTCCAGATTCCTCACTTGACATGAACTGGTTCATAAAACGGTCCGACTGCTCCAGGTCTTCATCCAGCAACAGCAGGGGATCGATGTCCTCGATTTCGTCCGCTTGGGAAACATCCACGCCATCATCGCTTCGCTTCAGTCCAAAATACTTTTGCTCCACCGTGGCAAATTCGTGTTTGAGGAGGATTTCAAGCTCCCGCAGCAGAAACAGGCTATGGGTGGCCACGAAAACCTGAACACCCGCTTTACATATGCCAAGAGTCGCCCTTGCGACTTCACGAATGAGTCTCGGGTTGAGATTGGCCTCCGGTTCGTCCCAGAACAGACATCCCTTATCCAGCAGGGAGCCGGTGGAGATCAGCCGCACAAGCATGGCCAGCTTCCGCCACCCTTCCGCCACAAGCGGCATCTCCATGTTGCCCGCGTTGAATGGCCTCAAGTAGAAGCGACCGTTGGTGTCCAGCACAACCTGTCCACCAAGTTGCTGCTCCAGAGGCTCCATCAAGCGAGCGATGGTTGCTTGCCGCGGTCCCCTCAATGCCGGCGCACCGAGCAGCAGGCAGGTGTCTCGCCAAGCTTCGTCAAATTCCAAGTAACGGGTCTCATAGAGCTCTACAAATCCCGGATAGAGCGTCAGCAGTTCTCGCGTGGGAAGGAAGACCGGCGGCTTGTCTTGCCACTTGGAGGGAACCCTCTTCACCACCACTTCGGACTGGGCAAGCGAGGAAAACTGAAAGGCCAAACATTCCCCAGGCTGGCTGAAGCCCATGTCCACTTCGCAGTTGTTGCGTCCTCTCTGGCGATGTACAAGACGACCCAGGCGCTCTTCCGGGCGGAAAACGCCAAACAGCTTTTCAGCAATGCGGGTTTGCAAAAGCGTCTTGGTGGGCACGTGTTGCGCTTCCTGCCTTCCTCGGCGCCCATTGCCATGACCGCATAGGGGAGTTTCAGAAGATGGGTCTTCCCCGTTCCGTTTGCGCCGACAATGACGTTGAGACCTTTGGCGAATGTCAGATCGGCCTCTTTGAAGACTGTGAAATCCCTGATCTTGAGAGACTTAAGCAAGCAAGCTCCCCTCCTTTGAAGCGCGCAAGCCAAGTATTGCATACTTGCCCTCGGTCGTCCGGGTTTTATTGGGTCAAACCACTGTGGATCAGGCGTTCTGGAGCCCGTTCCGTGCGTTCGCTCCCGAAGCCGCACAGGCTGTGAACTGTGGTCAGCGGCCGTAGTGGGCCTTGACCTCGTAGAGGCTCCATCAAGCGAGCGATGGTTCTCCTGTGGGGAGGAAGACCGGCGGCTTGTCTGGCCAGTGGGGGAGAACCCTCTTCACCACCACTTCGGAATGGGCAAGCGAGGAACACTGAAAGCCCAAGCATTCCCCAGGCTGGCTGAAGCCCATGTCCACTTCGCAGTTGTTGCGTCCTCTCCGGCGATGCACAAGACGACCCAGGCGCTCTTCCGGGCGGAAGACGCCAAACAGCTTTTCAGCAATGCGGGTTTGCAAAAGCGTCTTGGTGGGGGATGCGCTGCGCTTCCTGCCTTCCTCGGCGTCCATTGCCATGACCGCATAGGGGAGCTTCAGAAGATGGGTCTTCCCTGTTCCGTTTGCGCCGACGATGACGTTAAGGCCTGGGGCGAAAGTGAGATCCGCCCCTTTGAAGACTGTGAAATCCCTGATTCTGAGAGACTGAAGCATTGGTTCCCCCTATAACCCATGCCTAGAAACGAGCATCATGGAGTTGCCAGTAGACATCACTATCTCTTAGGGGAGAATCATCTAGAAGGAGATCCCAGGCTGTCTTCCCATCCTCAGTCCGTGCATTGGGATCAGCGCCAGCATCCAGCAGGGCTTGCACCACAGATTGGGTCTTACTAAGCATCGCCGCCCAGTGGAGGGGTGTCAATCCATCTTCGTCCTGTGCGTTGGGATCAGCGCCAGCATCCAGCAGGGTCTTTATCACTGCTGGGGTCTCGCTAAGTCCCACCGCCGTGTGAAGGGGTGTCCATCCATTTTCGTCCCGTGCATTGAGATCAGCGCCAGCGTCCAGCAGGGCTTGCACCACAGATGGGGTCTTACTAAGCAGCGCCGCCAAGTGGAGAGGTGTCCATCCATTTTTGTGCCGTGCATTGAGATCAGCGCCAGCATCCAACAGGGTCTTCACCACAGATTGGGTCTCACTATTCGCCGCCGCCAACTGGAGGGGTGTCAATCCATTTTCGTTCCGTGCATTGGGATCAGCGCCAGCATCCAGCAGGGTCTTTATCACTGCTGGGGTCTCGCTATGCGCCGCCGCCATGTGGAGGGGTGTACTTCCATCATTGGTCCGTGCATTGGGATCAGCGCCAGCATCCAGCAGGAGCTTCACCACTGCTGGGCTATTGCTGCCCAATGCAGCATTGTGGAGGGGTGTACTTCCAACTCTTCTGTTCCGTACATTGGGATCAGCGCCAGCATCCAGCAGGACCTTCACCACTGCTGGGGTCTTACTAAGCTCCGCCGCCATGTGGAGGGGTGTCGCTCCAAGTTCGGTGTCCCGTGCATTGAGATCAGCGCCAGCGTCCAGCAGAGCCTTCACCACTGCTGGGATCTTGCTAACCATCGCCGCCTGGTGGAGGGGTGTCCATCCACTTTCGGTCCGTGCATTGGGATCAGCCCTCTCCGCCAGGCAATGGGCCACATCATCCGCTGCGGCCTCCTCAAAAAAACTCCTTGAGTTCCAGGTTGAACAATCGGGCAAAGCCGTTGCCGGACTGCCGGCAATAACTCCCAAAACCAGAGGAGATGTCAGAAG
>JAJDVL010000039.1 GCA_022826155.1 Prochlorococcaceae cyanobacterium jk18x22bins.40
CGTTCCCAACTACAACGTCATGGGACTGGCCAAGGCTGCCCTGGAGGCTTCCGTGCGCTACCTGGCGGCTGAGTTGGGTCCCGAGAAGCAGGTGCGGGTGAACGCCGTCAGCGCCGGCCCCATCCGCACCCTGGCCAGCTCTGCTGTGGGGGGCATTCTGGACATGATTCACCACGTGGAGGCCAAGGCCCCCCTGCGCCGCACCGTCACCCAGCAGGAGGTGGGCAACACCGCCACGTTCCTGGCCAGCCCCCTGGCCTCCGGCATCAGCGGACAGGTTCTTTACGTGGACGGGGGCTATTGCATCACGGGGTTTTGAGGATTATGGCTGTGAACACGTCCCATAGACCCGGCCCCCATGAATGTCCTCCCGTGGGACCGGCGGCGGCGCTGGCCCAGCACATCACCGCTCAGATCCCGATTTTGGAGACAGCACGGCTGCGGCTGCGGGCTCCCCGCATCACGGATTTCCAGATCTATGCCCGGATCGCCTGCTCCCAGCGGGCGCGGTTCATGGGAGGTCCCATGACGCGGGAGGAGGCCTGGGATGATTTTGCACGCACGTGCAGTGTCTGGCTCTGGCGTGGTCATGGTGCGTGGGTTATGGCGGGGAAGGAAGACGGTGCCTCGTTGGGGGTGGTTGTGCTTGGGTTTGAGCCGGGTGACCAGGACCCCGAGTTGGGGATTGCCCTCACCCAGGCCGCCGAAGGCCGGGGTCTTGCCCTGGAGGCTGCCCAGGCGGCACGGGATTACGCCTTCAGGTCACTGGAGCTTCCCCGCTTGGTGAGCTATGTCTCTCCGGATAACAACCGCTCCATTGCCTTGATGGAAAGGCTGGGCGCCCAGCGTGAGCCCAGTCTGCTCAACGGCAGCCTGGTGTACCGCCACAGACCACTCTCAGAGCAAGGTGTGAGCCCCGCAACTGCGAAGCGCGGCAGCGATGCCCAGTTGTCTTGTTCTCAAGGGGATTCCTAGCTGGCGACAGCACCGAACAGCTTGAAAACATCACGGCAAAAGTGCTGGAGCGCCTGGCTTACGTCCTCCGTGGGTGTGTCCTTCCCCTCCGGCTGCCATGGCCCCAGGGTGGCGAGACGCCATTGCTCCCCCCGGAAGCTGATGCCCCGCAAAACCAGGCCCAACAGTTGCCCCTGCTGCCCTGGCGGCGTCTTGAATTGCAACTGCACCAACACACTGCGACAGGCCAAGCGTGGGCTCCAGCCGGGGAAGTGGAAGCCCAGGTCGATGGAGTTCGCCTCCTCCCAACGGCGGGTGCGCCAGTCGTCCCGCCAGGGGCAAAGGTCGGCCCGGCCATCGGGGAAACGTTGGCGGAAGGCGGTGGCCACGCTGGCGACGGTTTGAGCAAGCTCTGGACTGGTGACCTGATAAGATGCATTCATGGCAGCAGCAGTCCACGACACAGAGGTTGCTTAACCATAAGGACCAGGACCGATGCTGTGTATCCCAGGGAATGGCTGCACCAGCTCCAACGGCGGCAAGGACTTGATTAAAACCGTCGCAATAGATACCTGGCAGACCTTCCTGGCTCAGCAGGATACAAGAAACCCAACGGAATGACGACTGCATGGGAGCAGCATGGTGAACCTGAGCAGCCGGCAACGCTTCCGTGAGCTACTGCGCAGAATTGGCAGTGGGGAACACACCAGCCGCGGCCTCTCCCGGGAGGAAGCCGCAGAGGCCATGGCATTGATGCTCAATGGTGACGCCACCCCTGCGCAGGTGGGGGCCTTTCTCATTGCCCACCGCATCCGCCGCCCGGAACCCCAGGAGTTGGCGGGCATGTTGGACCACTACGATGCCCATGGTCCATCTCTTCATAGCCAAGGTTCCCATCTGCCCATCTGCTTCGGGATGCCCTACGACGGCCGCACAAGAACCGCCCCGATTTTCCCCCTCACGGCCCTGGTGTTGGCGGCAGCGGGTTATCCCGTCATTCTCCATGGGGGCCGACGCATGCCCATCAAATACGGCATCACCCCCATGGAGCTGTTTCAAGGGGTGGGCATTGACTTTTCCGGGCTCCCCATTGCCGCTGTGCAGCGCTGTCTTGACCAGGAGAACCTGGCCTTGACCCATCAGCCCCTGCACTTTCCAGCGGCTGAGAGCCTGGTGGAGATTCGTGACGAGCTGGGTAAGCGGCCGCCGGTGGCCAGCCTGGAATTGCTCTGGTCCCCCCACAAGGGTGACCATCTGCTGGTGTCCGGTTTTGTTCATCCCCCCACGGAGAGCCGGGCCTGGGCTACTCTGAATAAATATGGGGAACCCAACGTTGTCACGGTGAAGGGTTTGGAGGGGAGCACGGATATTCCCACCAGCCGCGCCGGTATTCTTGCCCATGTTCGTGACGGCAAGGCGGAGCGCCAGATCTTCCATCCCCGCGACTACGGCTACTTTGGGGCGGATCTGGTCTGGAGCGAGGAGAAAGCCTGGTGTCGAATGGCGGAAGCCGCCCTGGAGGGCCATGGTCCTCTGCATCGGGCTGTCGTCTGGAACAGCGGCTCCTACCTTTGGTTCCTGGACCGGGACCGTTCCCTGCCGGATTGTCTGGCCCAGGCGGCGGAGTTGCTGGCTGGCGCCCAGGTGCGCCGGAAGCGGGACCGCCTCCGCCATGTGCTGGAGAGCATGAAACCCCAATATCAACATGCACTATGCCGATAATGAAGCGAGCCGGTGCTTTGCCTTTGAAGCAGACTTCATGGGCAGTTGGCGTTGCATTCCCCTCTGTGTGCGCCGCAAATTGGATTTGGCCGGCATCAAACTCAAATTGGCCCACTGGCTGGCCCTTGACCAGACAGAGCGGCAGCAATTGGTGGACTGGCCGGATGGTCCCCAGGATCTGCGGGATTTTGCCCTCCACCTCAAACAGCGCACCGCCGCCATGGGAAACGGTCCCGTTGGGGAGCTACCCATCCCCCTGGCACCCCCCTGGCGCCAGGGGAAGCCCCCTGCGGCCCTGATCGCTACGCTTCACCCCATGGGGAAAACCATGAGCCGGCGCCAATGGCGGCGGCTGAGTGAACTGGAGCGTTTCGCCCTGTGCAAGTTGGCCCGCCCCGGCCATGATCACCACAACCTGGCGCCTGCCCTCGCGGAATTCAAGGTCACGTGAGACAACAAACCAGGCCATCAATAGATCCAGTTAATCGCCTTTAAGAACTTTATACATGACGTAGGCGTCCACAAAGCCCAATCGCTGATGGTGAAATGCGCCGGGCAATGTTCCAACAATAGCCATGCCATTGCGTTGCCAAGCCTGCACCGCAGCAGTATTGGTGGACACAACCAGATTAAACTGTATTGCCCGAAATCCCAACGTCAGGGCCTGGCTCTGGGAGTGGGAGAACAGCAGACTGCCAATCCCCTGGCGCCGGGCCGTGGTGGCAACTACATAGCCGCAGTTGCACACATGGGCCGCCAGGGTGGGGCCGTTGGGCTTGATGTGGTAGGTGCCCAGCACCTGGCCATCCCCTGCAACCGCCACAAAGGCCTGCAGGGCAGCCTCCACCCAGATGGCATAGCCCTCCTCCCCATCCATGGCTGGATCAAAAGGCAGGGTCTCACCGGCGCGCACCACCGGCGCCATGATGTGCCATGTGGCAAGCCAGTCCTTCAGGAGCAGGGGGCGGATCCGAACTGTCATGGGGCGTCACCAGGAACTGCGCTGACCCCCTCAGCCTGCGGGTGTCTATGCCGCATCTGCGGGGACAAAGTCCAGGGCGACCCCGTTATTGCAATAGCGCTTGCCGGTGGGCTGGGGACCGTCGTTGAACACGTGCCCCTGGTGCCCGCCACAGCGGCGGCAGTGGTATTCCGTGCGGGGAAGAATCAACTTGAAATCTAGCTTGGTGACGATGCTGTTGGGGAGGGGCTGCCAAAAGCTGGGCCAGCCGGTGCCACTCTCATACTTGGCGGCTGAGGAGAACAGAGGTAGTCCACACCCTTTGCACACGAATATGCCGTCCCGCTTTTCCTCCAGAAGGGCGCTGGTGAAGGGTCGCTCGGTGCCTTCCCGCCGCAAGACGTTAAATGCTTCCGGGGAGAGCCGCTGGCGCCACTGGGACTCACTGAGATCCCAGTCGGATTCCCCTGCCGGGGATGCTGCGCTGGCCATGGATGGGTCCAAAATAGCCACCATAGAGGTGACAAGCCCCAGCAGCAGGTTGCGGCGGCTCATGGAGCTGAGCAATGAAGCCATGGTGCTGTGACCCCAATTCAAAGGCCATTCTATGGCCTGCATCACCTGTCATGCCAGCCATCCCCAGTCCCCGCCATGACCCCACGCGCCGGCACCCCTTCAGCGTGGCGCCCATGCTGGGCTGCACGGATCGGCATTTCCGGGTGCTGATGCGTCAGATCAGTGGTGAGGCCTTACTGTACACGGAGATGGTGGTGGCCCAGGCGCTCCATTACGGCCACCGGCGGCGCTTGCTGGATTACGACCCCATTGAACATCCCCTGGCGCTCCAGGTGGGGGGGGACGATCCCCTGTTGTTGGCGGAGGCGGCGCGCATGGGGGAGGCGTGGGGCTATGACGAAATCAACCTGAACCTGGGCTGTCCCAGTGAACGGGTGCAGGCGGGGCGTTTTGGCGCCTGCCTCATGGCGGAGCCTGACCACGTGGGCCGCTGCATCGAGGCCATGGTCACCAGCACCAGCCTGCCGGTCACCGTGAAGCATCGCCTGGGCATTGACCACCAGGAGAGCTACGACCATTTGTTAACCTTTGTGGATATCACGGCCGCGGCAGGGGCCCAACGCTTCATCGTCCATGCCCGCAAGGCCTGGCTGAAGGGGCTCAATCCCAAAGAGAACCGCACCATACCCCCCCTGCGCTACGACTGGGTGGCGCGCCTCAAGCAGGACCGCCCCAACTTGTCCATTGTTCTCAATGGGGGTCTCACCACCATGGCGGATGGCCGCCAGGCTCTGGCCATGTGCGACGGGGCCATGGTGGGTCGCGCCGCCTATGACCATCCCCTGCGCTGGGCTGAGGTGGATGGGGCCTTCTACGGCCGTTCCTCTCGCCATCCGCCGCGGCCATCCGCCGTTGTGGAAGCCATGATTCCCTATGCCGAAGCCCACATGGCCCGGGGAGGACGCCTCTGGGATGTGGCCCGCCACGTGCTGCAACTGGTGCAGGGTGTTCCCGGGGCACGGGCCTGGCGCCGCCGCCTCGGTGAAGGGGCCATGGTCCGTGGCGCTGCCCTTCACGTGCTTCGCCAGGCCGCTGGGGAGCTGAAGCGCCATGGCCGCTGATCTTCAGTGTTACCTAATAAATAAAATTACAAAGAGCAAAAAACCATCTGCTGACGCTACAGGTGTTCGGAGCGTCAGAGCGTCCCACCATCAGCGCTGCAACGCCCCTCACAGCCCGTTTCTCCTTCCAACCGAACTGCTGCGGGCCAAGTTCGCTTTGTTAAGAATAGACCTCGAATTCACGGCCCATAGCCTCATCCTATGGATAGCGTCTGTAACAATTGATACAGAAGTAGACGAGAAGCGAGATGGAACCTCTCCGTATCCCTGCCTTCAACCTGGCCACCGCCCTCTCCCTCGGCCTCCTGCTACCTGTCGTTGCCGGCCCAGCCCATGCCGAGGCGAGTGCCATTGACCAAGGCTTGATCAACAAAGTGGCAAGTTACTACGATACAAATAAAAATCGTTCAGATAGAAAATATGGATGTAACTGGTATCGAGTATTAATTGCCTTTGAGGTTAATGAGCTGCCAGAGTGGAAAGGTCCCGATGGGTATTGTTCGAATACAGCTTATACTGCTGAGGAAGCGAGAAAAAGTGAAAAGATTTGGAAAGGCTGGAAGCCGATTAGGCAAGCTCTTGAGGATATTGAGACTCAGACTATCTATGTACCTGCAAAATCGCAACGATCAGATGCTCAATCTAGCACCGTCAATCCAAAACTAACATTGGAACTATCTCAGACTAAAATTTCAGAAGGTAATAGTAGTGGATGGAGGAATTATAAAGAGATTACTATTAAAGTTCGCTTGGATAAAGATGTACAAAATCCCATAAACTTTGCACTTAACTTCAGTCCAAGTTCTGGATTTGATCGACACAATAATATAAATTGTGCAACTTCTTTTCAAAATTCAAATAAAGACTTCTGTATCCTTTATTCTTTCAAAGAAGCATCAGGAAGTACCGTTTATCAGTTTGGCCAAGCTGGAAATATCACCGGATCAATTAAAAAGAAAGGAACTATTGTCCATGACAATAATAGACGAGAGACTGCTTATGTAATTCGAGTTAAAGGTAACACAGTTGCAGATCCAGATCATACTATTGGTATCACCCTTTCCACTTCTACATCTAATGTTACTTTAATGAATCCATCTCAAACTTTAACTATCACAAACGATGATTTTCCAAGACCTGACATATCTTTGAAGAGTGACAGTCGAGTCTACGAAGGCGGAACCACAACCTTTACCATCTCTACACCTACTAATGTTACTTCGGATATGCGCATTGCCTATGTGTTTACTGATGGTGGAGCTAATTTCCTAGGTTCGAGCGATGACGGGGCTTACAACAGAGACAACAAGTGGTTGAGTGCTGTCAGGAATGCTCAAAACAGAAAATTTGTAACGATTCCTAAAGGTCAGAAGAGTGTAGATGTATCCGTAACAACAGTTAATGATACAACTGAAGAACCCAATGGAGAAGTTCGTGCTTACATAGTCAATCAAGATCACTACTCCCCCGCTGATGGTGATGAAGCCACCTATGCTTCTGTTTATATTCATGATAGCGATCGTACGATAACCGCAACGCTGGTTATGAGCGATGACATTCAGGAGGGTGATTCCGGTACTACAACTACAACACATAAGCTGGTTTTAAGTGAATTTGTACTAGGTAGTGTTACATTCTGTTCAACTGCCACAATAGATGGTTTTGATGCAAGAGATAAAGCGCATCCCAAGTTTGATGGTCGATGGCCAAATTGGGACTATGATAGAGATGATAACTCATCCTGTCATACAATAAGCCCACAAACAACTGAAAAGTCATTCACCATGGGTGTTAGAGGGGATGATATTTTTGAACCGGATGAAAAGATAGATATTGAAATTAGTTGGCATAATAATCAAAATCCTTATAATTTACAAATAGTGCCAGACTCAACGCCAACCAAGATTCTAAATGATGATGATGCTCCTGAACTGACAATCACAGAAATATCTACTCCCGTTGATGAAGGAGATACAGCGAGTTTTTCAATCACAGCAAACAAGAAGGCGCAGTGGCCCTATGATATTCTTCTAGAATCTACAGACGATGAGACAAGTAATTTCATAGATGATGGCCAACTTACAGTAAGAATGCCTGCTTATGCAACTTCACTGACCTTCGATGTGCAGACCAAAATTGATAAAAATGAAGACGAAGATGGAACTATTTCAGTCAACTTCGATCCTCAGGGAACTGCCAGTGGAAAATATTCTTATACAGGAAGCGCAGCTTCCGTAGCTGTACAGAATGTAATCGTACCAACAGTATCGGTTGAGAGCTCTGCCCCATCCATCAAGGAAGGTGATAGTATTACATTCACCTTTGCTGTTGACCAGGCTCCAGATGCGGCCCTTAGCATTGGCTATAATCTTGCAGATCACGCAAGCGACTTTGTAGATGCTGCCGATGAGGGTGACCAAACAATCGAACTGGCACCTGGAAGTGCGAGTGTAGCCTTAACGATTACAACGACCGGTGATGCTATGCTTGAAGATGATGGTAATGTTATTCTTAGCTTGTCTGACGATGTCATGTATCATCTAGATGCTGACAAATCAAATGCCAAAAGTCTTGTACTTGACGATGATAGGAAAATAGCCGGCTCCACAGATAATTATTGTAAACTGTATAGCAGTGATCCAGGCAAAACTAGAAGAATTAGACAGGTTTGCACAACATCAAAATGGTTTTTTGAGCGAGAAGAATTGAAAAAAGCAGCTAAAGACGGCATATTCTATGGAAAAGCGCTGACACAATCCAAACAGGAATACATACAACGTGTCTGGAATATGATTGCCATGAACTCCGATGGAACTAGAATATATCCAAGTAAAACTGATATCACCTCAAACGATATCCGATTAAGCTACTATAATCACAGCGCATCCTGGTCAGGTGAAGAATTGGTTAGACTCTACAGATATGCACGCTCTACGCTCTTCTACATAGAAACTGGTGGTCGTCTAATAATGGGTAATTACCGTGAATTTAACGCCAAGCAATGTGTAGAGGATTTCAATCATCCACCAGCTTCGGTACTTGCTTGTGGTGCTGGAGGACATCGAGTGATGGTGTGGGCACCAGAGGAAGTCATTGAAGGGGAACCTTTGGGTATTTATCTTTATGCCTCGAACAGTCTGAATCAAGATATAATAGTTCAAATGACTTATACCAATAGGGAAGGTACTGAGATCAGCTCTGGGCCTATCTCAGTGCCTCCAGAGGGAATTAAAATTACTTCTATCAAAGCTCCCAATGATGATTGGGATAATCGAGATTATATATCTAATTTCCGCTTCCAAGTGTTAGGAGGCAGCAATTGGACGATTAATCAAGATGATACTCGTAAGAAGATCAAAATAATTGATGATGAGCCTACATTAATGGAGTGGACCCCTAATACGCTTACAAACACTCCTGACGAAGGTGGCTTTCAGCGCATAGCCAAATTTGCACTTTATAAACCTAGACATGGTGATAGTTACAGCACTGAAGCCTTAGGAAATGACTTTTGGGAAGCTTCAGATATAATAATTTGGGATTTTGGATTTACTGGTAATATTAATCTACAAAATGCTAAACCTGTTTCTTGTTTAAATGCAGAAGATAGAGATGCATGTGAATTACAGAATGCAAGTAGTATTATTCCAGTTTGGGTAAATCTATCACCTCAGGCAACTAAAATAGGACTTGATAGATTCAGAGTAACAGGGAAGACGGCTGTAGGTAACGGTTGGGTGATGGACATGCACATAGGTGAAGATACAAATTCTGTTGATGAAGAAATGATGACAGATCTCCAAATTACTTTCTCCCAATCAGGTGGCGGTGTTGAGTTTGTGTCTAATCAGTCTTTTCCAGATAAATTCATTATCTATGATGATGAAAAATCAAATTCTGTTGTTAATAATGTTCCCATATTAAATGATAATACTGTTTATGTTTCATTTTCTAGTAATAGTTATCAAGCTTCGGAAGATAATAGTCCGGCACAACCAGTTATTAAATACTATAATAAAGATAACAATGGCAATAAAATTCATCTGTGTCAACCTAACGATGAACCTACTAATTGTGTTCAAGATTCTAATGGTGTTAATATTAGAGAAACAACACTTCGTGATACAATTCCTATTTATGTAGACATAACAGGAGGAACTGCCATCAGAAGAAGTTCTAATTCTGATCCCATTGACAGTTTTGATTATTATGGACCAGAAACACACAAAATCTTATTAATTCCAGGATGGAATGTAAATACAGGAAAATTTGATATTTATATAAATGAGAACGATAACGATCATGTAGATGTCTATAAAACTAATCTGGCAAATGGGTGGTCACCCAATGACACCTCAGGTGACGAAACGATCACGATGGCGATTGATGCCAGTCGTCTGCCCAGCGGGATCCAGGTTGATCCTGATGGTCATGGAACAGCAACCTTGACCATTATAAACTCAGAAAGAGATGTCATACAAGCTGAAGAGAAAAAAGTTAATGCTAATAAATGTGATGTTAATCATGTTGATTATGATTCTAGTGCTGAATGTAATTTACCTGTTCTGAAAATGAGCATCAATAAGACTGAACTAAAGAATTCTAATCTTTCATCTAGTTCAAAAAACAGAATAGAACTCAGATTATCAGCGAATAAAATATTTGACCCTAGAAGTAACAACAATAAATCGATACAAATTCAATTTACAGGTGATTGCATAAAAAGTCTAAATGGAAAAAACAGATTTGTCCATAACATATCAAGCACTCCAATTACACAATCAATAACATCCTTTAATTTTAATGTTTCAAGTTATCTCATAAGACCTGAGTGGATAACATCTGGAGATGGTCCTACTTGTGATATTGATATTTCATTAATTCCTCGGATCTCACAAGGAGGCTATAGAGTTGAAGGTGAATCTGAGACACTTTCAATTACTGAATTAGGACAGACACATGTCCACATTAAAGCAATAGAAAACAATAGAGAAATTTATAACATGAACTCTCAAAATTCTAATTCTATAGTTTCTAACTTAGCGATATATTTAACAAAAGAATCTTCCTCTATTCAAAATATAATTCGAAAACTATCCCCTGTAGAAATTATTGAAATTCCCATAAAAGCTTCGTATAATGGAAATGATTTAGATACAAGCCAATATGAACTTCTTGTGTTTGACAATCAGAAAAATGTTTTTATAGAGAAATTAGAAGATGAATCTGGATACTCTGTTACAATAAAAGGAGTATCTCCAGATGCTAATGTAACAGACCCTAACTGCTATGGAGGTAGTACTGTATCGTGGAACTCAATAAATCATATAGCTTGTTTGGGTTTAAAAGTCTCTTTGGATTTAAAAGCCTCTATTAATAAAATACAAGATGTAGACGATAAAATTCTATTCGAAATAGATTATTATGATAGTAATTTTGGGAAGACAAATCTAAGTGGAGGTTGGGGAGAAGCCAAAGCTGACTCAATTCCTAAGGAGACATCTGTCGAGATGGTTTTATTAAGATGGGAAGCTAATGCTTCTGAAGTCTATGGCTCTAAGGAAGATGCCAAGGTCTTAACACTTGAAACGGTTTCTACAACCGTAAAAGAACCTAAACCTAAAGCAGGTGATAGAGGTAGAAGTAGTAGATATCAAAATTGGATAGATCTTCCCATGGACGTAGTCATGACTCCTGGACCATCGGTAAGAAATGCGAACCCGAACTATCGTAATAGGACTTACTTTCACTTTTGCGTTAAAAACACTGCTAGTTCTACTGCGTCATATTATTACGACTGGCGAATTATAGATAAAGAAGATTCAGAGACTAACCTTCCAGTTGGAGGGCAAGCCTGGGATAGCAAAACAGCATGTACTAAATCTCCAGTATGGATAGAAGATATCAAGCAGCGCTTCTATCTCCGCGTATATGGAGACTGGCATGATGAAGGATCAGAAACCATCGCCATGTTCCTTAAAATTCCTGATCCAGTGGTGTACAACGGCCGCAACCTCTCCATGTTGGCGCCCGCTCGTACCAACGTTGATAACGTTACTTCCGATGGCGCCGTTACGACGTTTACCATTGTCAACGATGGTCCCATCCCCGGCGCATGGCAGTTGCGCTTTGGCCGTACCGTCTCCCACCAGGTGGTGGATGCCTTGCAGGACCGCTTGAGCGTCAGCGCCCCACCTCCCATCGGGCGGCATCTCTCCGTTGCCGGTGAGGACTTCCCCAGCTTGCCGGCGCTGGCGGAGCATGAAGGGTTGCTCTCCAAGGCCTTGGGCTTTGAGAGGGTCACCCCCCAGGAACTGGTGGAGGGTACTTCTTTCAGCTTTGCAACGGAAGCGGATGTCGGGGCGCCCCGCCTGACCTTCTGGGGACAGGGCGCCTTCTCCTCCTTCAGTGGCCAGGAGGGGGGCCTCTCCTCCATCGATGGGGACGTGACCACCCTGTTGCTGGGCGCAGATTGGAGCGCTCAGCGATGGCTGGCTGGCGCTGCCCTCAGCCAGTCCTGGGGCAGCGGCTCCTATGGGGGAGACGGCGATGAAGGAGAGATCAGCAGCACCTTGACGGGTCTGTTCCCCTATGGCCGCTATGACCTCACCCCCCGCCTCGGCCTCTGGGCCACAGCGGGCTACGGCTGGGGACAACTCACCCTCAAGCCCGATGACGGGGAGGAATACAAGCCCGGCACCAGCCTCGCCATGGCTGCGGTGGGCATTGACGGACTGCTGCTGGACGGGGGCAGTGAAGGCGTCACCCTGAACACCACTGCCGACGTGCTGACGCTGAAGACCAACTCGGAAGAGGTGGAGGGGTTGGAGTCCTCCGAGGGCAGCGCCTCCCGTCTCCGCCTGGGGATGGAAGCCGTCAAACCCTTCCCCTTGGCCAACGGCGCCTCACTCCTCCCCTCCATGGAGGTGGGCATTCGTCAAGACGACGGGGATGCGGAAACCGGCTTCGGCGTAGACCTGGGGGCCGGTATTACCTGGAAGGATCCGGAGCGTGGCATCAGCGCTGAGTTGAAGGGACGCACCCTCCTCACCCATGCAGAAGAGGAGTTCCAGGAACAGGGCATGGCTGTCTCCTTCTCCTGGGAGCCCTCCCCCTCCAACCGTGGACCCTCCCTCTCCCTGGGCCACACCATGGGCCTCTCCACAGCCGAGGGCATGGACGCCCTGCTGAATCCCACCGTCATGGAGGGGCTGGACGGCAACTCCAGCAGTGGGCAGCAGTTTGAAGCAGAGTTGGCCTACGGATTCTCCGCCCATCACGACCGCCTCACCATCACCCCTGCTGTAGCAATGGCCCTCTCCTCCACCAGCAGGAATTACAGCTTCCTCTGGTCGGTGGCGCCCTACGCCCAACAGGCCGAAGGAGAGCCATGGCAACTCTCTCTGCAAGGGGAGCGGCAGGAGGAAAACGGGGCCACACCGGTGGAGCACTCCCTCGAGCTCACCTTCTCCACCCCCTTCTGAGGAAAATTCCCTTGCGGCCCCAGCATTCCACGGCATTCCACGAATTGCCTCCATAATCACCATCCCCTATGGCCACCAGACCTTAAGCTGAGTTGAAGCAATGCCTTATGTTTCCTGGTGCTCTGGCGCCCCCGACTGCCATCATCTCCGTTGCGGGAGACCCAGCAGGGCGCTGCCGCCCAGGCAAGCTCTGACCAGGCCGGTGCTGGCCAGAGTCAGGTTGACGAGAACGATCTGCTGCAACGCCTCTACGGCGGCGGCTTTGAGGAGTTGCAGGTCCCCAACCCGGAGTTGCGGCTGTTCCTCAGCCTGGAGCGGGAGGTGGATCTGTTGGAACTGGATCGAATTACCACAGCAGTCGGCTGGCGGTCGCGCCCCATACGCCGGGTGCGGCGCGCCCTGCGCTACAGCCTGCTGGTGGTAGGGGTTTGGTGTCATGATCCATTCCTCCCGCGACTGGTGGGCTTTGCCCGTTGCATCGGAGACGGGGTGATCAATGCCACGGTGTGGGACGTGGTGATCCACCCCGCCTACCAAGGGGTGGGGCTGGGGCATGGGCTCATGGCGTTTGTGGTCAAGCAACTCCGGACCATGGGCGTGGAGCACATCACCCTCTTTGCGGATCCCGGCGTCATCTGCTTCTATCAAAACCACGGCTGGCAGGTGGAACCCAACAACCAGCGCTGCTGCTTCTGGTATGCCTGCTGAGACGGCCGCAACCCTGAGCTGGATCATTCCTGCCCACGAGGAAGCCTGGAGATTGGCGCTGCTCCTGGCCGACTTGCAAAATGGGCTGGCAGAGGGGGACGAGCTGATCGTTGTGGACGGCGAGAGCCGGGACGCCACCCAAACGGTGGCGGGGCTTCACGGGGCCCGTGTGGTGTGTTGCTCGCCCAGCCGCGGCGCCCAGTTACGGCACGGAGTTGCCATGGCCCATGGCCATCGTTTCGTGTTCATTCATGCGGATTCCCGTCTCGCTGGTGGTGCGGAATTGAGCCGGCAACTCCGCCGGTTGCCCCGTGGTCAGGCCCACTGCTTTCGCCTCAAGGTGGACGATCCCCAGCCGTGCTTTCGTGTCCTGGAATGGCTGGTGGCCCTGCGCACGACGGTGTTGGGACTGCCCTACGGGGACCAGGGACTGGTGATTGATCGCCACCTTTATGAACGGTGTGGCGGCTTTCGGGATCTGCCGCTCATGGAAGACGTGGATCTGGCCCTGCGCCTGCGGGCCTGGGGTGGGGTGCGGCAACTTCCCCACAGCATTTGCACCAGCGCCCGCCGCTGGCATCGCCATGGCCTGCTGCGCACCAGCGTGCGCAACATGATCCTGATGCTGCGCTGGGTCCGGGGGGAAGATGGTGAAACCCTCAAGCGGGACTACTACAGCTAGGTTCCCTAGCTAGGGTCGGTGACAGCGCCCAGGCAGCCATTGGCAACCGACACCCCCGAAGAGTCCCACCACTCCCGTCACCCTGAGGAGCAGGCCAAGGCCAGCCGTCCTGACCCTGTGGAGAACCTTGATGCCTTGGGGGGAGTTATCCTCCCGGAACATGAGCGTTGGGAATACTGCGTCATTCATGTCAACGAGGACACGTCGCAGCAGCCGTCCGCCACGGCCGCCAGCCAGAAGCTGGGGGGCTCCATGAGTCCCGACTTTATTGAGGAGCAGTTTCCCACCCAATACAAGCGCAAGCCCTCTCCCCATCCAGCGGAACAACTGGGCCGCTTCCTCAACAAGATGGGCAGCAAGGGCTGGATGCTCACCAACATCACCAACCTGGGTCCCTTACAGATGTACATCTTCCGCCGTCGCAAGTTGCCTTAAGGCTGCCAACCAGGGCTGTAGATCCTGCACCCGGTCCACGTCAGAGCGAGTACACAGGGTATGCACCTGAAACCCGGAGGCGAAAGCGCGGGTTGTTGTCAGAGATCCCACCCTGTGGGTGCCCCAGGGCAAGCCACTGAACAGGCAAGCGTCAAAGCAGCGCTGCCCCATCAGCCAATATCCGCCGTCCTGGGCCGGGCCCAGCACAAGGGGCTTCTCCCCCAAGCTGAGCAGTTGGAGCGCTTGACGCAAGTCTCTGGTTTCCAGGCCCAGGCAATCGCTGCCCAGCAGCACAACGCCACGGTAGTGCTGGGACAGCCCCCACCGCACCTGGCGGGCCATGCGGCACCCCAGATTCCCCCCACCTTGCCGGTTGAGGCTCGTTCCGCTGGTGGCATACCCCAGCCTTCCAAGCCAGCGGCGCCATGCTTTGAGGCCGGCCCCCGTCACTGCCAAGTGGAGATGCACCAAGCCTTCTTTCACCAGGGGCTGGATCAAGGAGAGCTGGTGAATCAGGAGGCGAGACTGGATGGTTGCCGCCGCCACGGGATGGATGGTGTGGGCCAGGCGGCGCTTGCAACGACCCGGGGCCGGCCAGCGGGACAAAACCACCACCAACCAGGGTGGGCGTCGGAACGCCGCCTGGCCTGGTTCCCGAAGCTGCTGCCGCGGCATTCAGAACAGCTCCCGGTTCAATTCTTTGGGCACCACCATCAGAGTTTGGGCCACTCCTTGCCGCTCAATACCCAATTCCAACGGCTCACCAACACGGCCCCGGTCCACTTGCACCTGCACCTGGGCGGGTGTGCTCACCTCCACCCCCGCCACGCTACGAATCACGTCACAGGACAGAAGGCCGGCCTGCTCAGCCGGGCCGTCCGGCAGCACGTCCACCACAGCCACCCCATCGGTCTCCGGGTAAGGGCAGTTAGCCCCTTCCTGGGTGATCTCGGCAGCAAGCTCCTGGGTGATGCGCAGCAGGCTCACCCCTATGAACGGATGGCTGGCTCGCCCATGGGCAATGATCTGCTCGCCAATCTCCCGGGCCTTGTTAATGGGAATGGCAAAGCTGATGCCACCGCCTGGGGACGTGCGGATGAACGTGTTGATGCCAATCACCTGGGCATGGTCGTTAATCAGTGGCCCACCGGAATTGCCGGGGTTGATGGCCGCGTCCGTCTGGATGTAGGAGACCCGTGACCCCCCCGGAACCCCGGTTGTGCGGTCTATGGCGCTGATGATGCCCAGGGACACGCTGTTGTTGAGGCCCAGAGGGTTGCCAATGGCAATGGCCCATTTCCCGGGCCTCATCTCGTCGGAGTTGCCCAGCGTGGCAACAGGCAAGTCGTTGGCGCCGTCAATCTTGACGATGCCCAGGTCGGTCACCACGTCCGAGCCCAGAACCTGACCCGGGTAACTGCGGCCATTGCGCAAGGTCACCGTCACCCTTTCCGCCCCTTCCACCACGTGGTGGTTGGTGAGCACGATGCCGTCGGAGCGCGTGATAAAGCCCGAGCCCTGGCCCTCAGGAGGATTGTCGTCAAAGGGACCGCCCCCTGGCAAGAGGGGAAAAGGGGACCGCGCTTGACGGGTGTCAATGCGCACCACACTGGGACCCACTTTTTCCACCGCCGCAACGACAAAGTCTCCTGGGAGAGACTCCAACAGGGAGCGCTCGGCAGGACCTTGGCCGCGGGGAAGCAGGGAAGCACAGCCCCCGAGGAGGAAGCACAGGCCCAGCAGAAGACCGTGGGTAGACATGGGCCGTGGAGAACACTGCACGGGACGGTGGTGCTGGCAGTCAGAAAATCGGCTCACCCCATGGTTCATAGGGAGATATGAATTTTAAGTCTTCCCTCCATGCCCCAGCAAGGGGCGGGGCTGATGATTCCACAAAAATCCCCCGATCAGAACAGGGGCGTGCAGTTGTTGGTGTGGTTGATGGGCCACCTCCACAGCAAAGGAATTCCTGCTAGAGGTTGAAGCCTGAACCTACCTTCAAGCAAGGGTCAAGCGCTCCATTGGATCAAAATCAATCCGGTGCCGAGCTCTGGCGTGATGTGTGCCATGAGCTCCAGAAGAGCCTGAGCAAACCCACCTATGCCACCTGGATCCACCCTGTTGGGGGGGCAAGGTTTGACGGGCAGTGTCTGGAGCTTCTTGCCCCCAGCACCTTTGCGGCCAATTGGCTCCGGAAGAGCTACCAGGCCCTGATCAGTCAGTTGGCCTCGGCCATCGCCGAGAAGCCGGTGCGGGTGGTCATCAAAGACGCCCCACCCCGACCGCCTTCCACCAAGGCTGACGGTCCTGACGTATCGAGCGCTGATCCTCCAGGGACTGATGCCTCCCATCAGGCTGCGACCGTTGGCCCCCCGGCGCCATACCAGCGATCCACCACGGGCAAGGGCCTCAATCCCCGCTACCTCTTCAGCCGTTTCGTGGTGGGGGGCAACAGCCACATGGCTCATGCAGCCTGCATGGCTGTGGCAGAGTCCACCAGCAAGAGTTTCAACCCCCTGTTTCTCTGCGGCAACGTTGGCGTGGGGAAGACCCACCTCATGCAGGCCATCGGCCATCACCGTCTGCGGACCAACCCCCAGGACCGGGTTTTGTATGTCACCACCGAGCAGTTCACCAACGAGATGATCACGGCCATCCGCAAAGACCGGATGCAGGGATTCCGGGAGGGCTACCGGGAGGCAGACCTGGTCCTGGTGGACGATATCCAGTTCATTCAGGGCAAGGAGTACACACAGGAGGAGTTTTTCCACACGTTCAACTGGCTGCATGAGTCGGGCCGCCAGGTGGTGTTGGCCGGTGATCGCCCTCCCGGCAGGATCAGTCGTATCCAGAAGCGGCTCATCTCCCGATTTTCCATGGGTCTGGTGGCTGATATCCAGTCCCCCGACCTGGAAACCCGCATGGCCATCCTCCATAAAAAGGCTGGCCAGGACAAGGTGGACCTGCCTGAAGAGTTGGTTCACTACATTGCTTGCCATTTCACCTCCAACATCCGTGAGCTGGAAGGGGCCCTGACCCGGGCGGTGGCCTACTGCTCGATTACGGGCCTGCCACTGACCACCAAGACGGTGGCGCCCATTCTTAACCTGTCCGCTGAGCCAGTGCAGGTGAGCCCAAAACGGGTGATTGACAGCGTTGCCCAGGTGTTTGCCGTCGAGGCGAGCGACCTGCAGGGCAGCAGCCGCAAACGGACCGTGAGCCGGGCTCGTCAGGTGGCCATGTACCTGCTACGGAAGCACACCAGCCTGTCCCTCGGTAAAATTGGTCAACGCTTCGGGGGAAAGAACCACACGACGGTTCTCTATGCCGTTCGCCGCATCAGCAAGGCCCTGGACAACGACCCTGAACTGGCTCAACTGTTGGCCAAGGCGCGTAGCTTGGTGGGAGCATGGAGTAACAACGGCTCCTAGGGAACCTCTGAACAAGCCAGAGTCGTCCGCCATCAGGCCCCTGCTTCGCCTGTCTCTACTGGGCTTCCCAAAAGCTGTCAGAGCTTCAAGGTGACTTGTTCAGAGGTTCCCTAGGGAAGTGACGAGAAAATCTTTATACTAACTATTAGATTCTACGGCCTATTCTGAGATGGAATCTACAATTCCAATAATGGCGCCTTGAAAATAGCTGGCCGCCATGGCCGCCAGCAGATCTGTGGCCTGATGGGCCGGCACGGCTGCCAGCAACGGACCACAGGTTTGTGGGTCAATCAACAACCCCCGCAAGGCAGCGTCGGGCTCCTGCCGTAGCCGGACGACTCCTTGGGGAGCCAACAATTCCAGAGCAGAGGCGTTATGGGGCGCCATGGTGCTGGCATAGCCAGCCCTCAACAACTCCAGGGCGCCGGCGTAGGCGGGAATCCTGTGGGGATCAAGCTGAACCCGAATGCCGGGGGGAGACGCCTGCACCATCTCCCCCAAATGCCCCAACAGCCCAAAACCGGTCACGTCCGTGCAGGCACGGCATCCATGACGTCGCAGGAGATGCACCAGGTCTTGCTGGGGGCGCCCCATGACGGCAAGGGCTTGATCCACCCAGGCCGGTGGTGCGCCATGGGCCTGGGCGGCAGCCATGATGACCCCACTGCCCAGAGGGCGGCTGAGCACCAACACGTCCCCTGGCTGGAGGGGGCCTTTGCGCCAGCGCTGGTGGGCCTGTACATGGCCATGGACACTGACTCCAAGGCTGAGTTGAAGGGCCAGGGGCTGGCGGGTATCCGGGTCGATCACGGCTTGCAGGCTGTGCCCACCCAGAAGCTCACCCCCCAACTCCTGGGCAGTAACCCGGACCCCAGCCAGACACTGGGCCAGCAAGTCCCGCTGCAATGCGGCGTTGCAGCGGGGCAAGGTCACCAAGGCCTGAAGGCTATCCAGACAGGCGCCACTGGCCCAGAGATCACTGGCCCCGTGCAGAGTGGTCAGTCGTCCGTTGAGCCAGGGATCACTCACCAGGGCCGGGAATCCATCCAGGCTGGCCAGGAGCAGCCTGTCCGGGGTGATCCGGGCAATGGTATTGGCGTCCTGGGGCTGTGGAAGGGAACCATGGAGTTGCGCCAGGGCGTTGTTCAGGGGCTGGGCCGGGAGTTTGGCGGCACAGCCGCGGCACGCCATGGGTTGCCTGGACCCCGCTGTCATGGCTGCAGTGTGGTTGACCATGGCCATGAAGCGGTGGTCCAGGTGCTGCTTCCATCGCCAGAGCCATGGGTAGGGACCCAACCAGAACGAACCCCACTGGGCAATGGCTTCCCCTTGCCCATCTCCCAAGAGCACCAAACCACGGGCCTGGGGTCGCCAGGACTGCAAGGGTCGCTCCAGAAGAGCGGCCTGCAGATTGCGGGCCAGAACAGGGGCAGCCCGCACGGCCCATATACCCCCGGCCGGACGGGGGGCGCAGGCCACCACCCCGCAATCCCCCGCGGCAAAGATCCGCCCGTGACCCTGCACAACAAGGCTGGGATGGGTCAGGATGCGGCCCCTGGGATTACAGGGCAAGCCGCTGTCCTGGAGCCAGTCCGGTGCATGGCCACCAGTGCATAGCACCGTGGTCCGGTCGGGAGCCGCTGGATCATGGCGCGCCCTGCGGCAGATGGTGATGCCTCGGGCCTGCACCATCTGCTCCAGGCGTCGCACCAGTGAGGCATTGCCCAGTCGTAAACCACCTGGAACGGTGCGCAGACTGAGGCGGCACGGCTGCTTGCTGCGTCGGCAGCGGGCCGCCAAGGCCAGGACCACTTCCACCGCAGCAGCACCACTGCCCATCACCTCCACCGCGGGGGGCAAGTGGGCATACCAGTCCAGGAAGGGCTCCAGGGGGCGAATGGGCACACCAGCCACCCCCATGGGCGCCGCGGTTACGCTGCCCACGTCCAGGCTCAGCCAATCCCAGCGCAGAGAACGCAAGACCGGCGCGGGAGCGCCCAGGGTGCTGTGCAGTTGCAACTGCTGCTGCTTCAGGTCCAGGCCGGTGATCTCGGCTTGCACAAAGCTCACCCCCGCAGCGGCACAGAGACGGCGAAGATCAATGGCGCAGGCGCCGGGGTGGGCCTGACCCGCCAGCACAGCAGGAATCAGGCCACTGTAGAGGCTGGTGCTGCTGCGGTTCACCAGGGTGATGGCTGTGGCAGGCGGCAGGGGCCAGCGGCCCATGGCCCAGTGGCGCAGCACCAGCACATGGCTGTGACCGCCACCCGCCAGGACCAACTGTCCACCATCAGGCTGACCACCGGAGTGTCCAGAGGTCATGCCGGAGTCCCCACAACCACTGCCCTAGGATTGGAGCGGATCATGCTGTCCCGGCAAAAATGCGCGTTTTGGTGACCGGTGGTGGCGGCTACATCGGCTCCCACACCGTTCGGGCTCTTCAGAACGCTGGCCATCACCCCGTCGTGCTGGACAACCTGGTTCGTGGCCACCGTGATCTGGTTGAGGGGGTGCTGCAAGCGCCGCTGGTGGTGGCCCAGTTGGGGGACCGCCAGCAGTTGCAGACCATTCTGGCGCAGCAGCAGGTTGAAGCGGTGCTCCACTTTGCCGCCTACACCACCGTGGGGGAGTCCGTTGTGGATCCAGCCTCCTACTACCGCAACAACCTGGGGGACACCATGGTGCTGCTGGAGGCCATGGTCCAGGAAGCGGAACGCCGCCACAGGTCGCCCATGCCCTTGGTATTTTCCTCCACCTGCGCCACCTACGGCCACCCGGAACGAATGCCTATTACCGAGGACTGCCCCCAGCAGCCCATCAGCCCCTACGGTCGCAGCAAATGGATGGTGGAGATGCTGATCCAGGATTGGGCCAGGGCCTACGGGCTGCCCGCGGTGATCCTTCGCTACTTCAATGCAGCGGGAGCGGATCCCGCTGGTGACCTTGGTGAAGACCACACGCCGGAGACCCATCTCATTCCCCGGGTGCTGCACACCATTGGCGGCAAACGCCCTGGACCGTTGACCATCTACGGGGACGATTACCCCACCCCGGATGGAACCTGTTTGCGGGATTACATCCACGTGGCAGACCTGGCCCGCGCCCACGTGTTGGGCCTGGAAGCCCTCTGCCGGCAAACGCCCGGCCACCGGCAGGACGCGCTCACCTACAACCTGGGTACAGGCCGGGGCCATTCCGTGCGAGAGGTGATTGCTGCAGCGGAGGCCGTCACAGGATGTTCCCTGCCGGTCTCCGTGGCGCCGCGGCGGCCTGGTGATCCACCGGTGTTGGTGGCCGCCACGGATAAGGCAACACGGGACCTGGGCTGGGCTGCCCGGTACTCCAAGCTCACCACCATGGTGCGCCATGCCTGGGTCTGGCATCAGCGGCGCCATGGCTGTCAGGCAAGTGGTTGTCGGGTGACTTAGATATGGGGTCAGTCTCGGGAATGGCGTTGGAACGGCTGCAAACGCTGCGGGGGATGGTAGATCTGTTGCCCCGGCAAACCATGGTCTGGCAGCAGGTGGAGGAGCAGGCCCGGCAGCACTTCCAGCGGGCCGGGGTACGGGAAATCCGCACGCCGTTGCTGGAAGCCACCGCGCTGTTTGCCCGTGGCATCGGCGAAGCCACGGACGTGGTGGGCAAGGAGATGTACTCCTTCCAGGATCGTGGCCAGCGCTCCTGCACCCTGCGACCGGAAGGCACCGCCAGCGTGGTGCGGGCCGCCATTCAGCACGGCCTTCTCAATCAGGGACCCCAGCGCTTGTGGTACATGGGGCCCATGTTTCGTTATGAGCGGCCCCAGGCAGGGCGGCAGCGGCAGTTTCATCAGATTGGCCTGGAGCTGCTGGGGGTTGCCGAGGAACGCAGCGACGTGGACGCCATGGCCATGGCCTGGGATCTGCTGGGTGACCTGGGGATTCAGGGACTGCAGTTGCAGATTAATACCCTGGGAACCCCTGAGGATCGTCGCTGCTATCGGGAGCAGTTGGTGGGCTGGCTGGAGCAGCGGGTGCAGCAACTGGACCCGGATTCCCGGCAGCGCCTGGCCACCAACCCCTTGCGCATTCTGGACAGCAAGAACGACGCCACCCAGGACCTGCTCAGGGAGGCACCCCAACTACTGACCACCCTGGGCAAGGAGAGCCGGGAGCGGTTCGAGGGTGTCTGCCAGTTGCTTCAGGCCCTGGACATTCCCTTTGTGATTGAGCCCCGACTGGTGCGAGGTCTGGACTACTACACCCATACAGCTTTTGAGATCACCTCCGACCAACTGGGGGCCCAAGCCACGGTCTGTGGGGGTGGTCGCTACGACGGCTTGGCGGCCATCCTGGGTGGCCCCCCCACGGCGGGTATGGGTTGGGCCATGGGGATCGAACGCCTGGTGTTGCTTCTCGGGAACCAGAAGGATGCAACCCCTCCCCAGGTGGTGGTGCTGAATCGAGGAGAGTCCGCCAAGGTGCGTGCTCTAGTGCTGGCACGGCAACTGCGGCAGGCCCAGTTGCACGTGGAACTGGACCTGTCTGGGGCCACCTTTGCCCGCCAATTCAAGCGGGCGGACCGTCTGGGAGGACGACTGGCGGTGATCATCGGTGAACAGGAGGCCCAGGCTGGGGTGGTGAAGCTGAAGTGGCTCCATCACCCCCCGCAGAGTGGCTCGGACCTGGACATGGGCAAAGAATGGATCTTGCCAGACGCGGAAGTCTCCAAGGCCGTGGAACGGCTGCTGACGGATCAATGTCAGGCGGAGCCGACGCCCGTGTAGGCCCCGTAGAAGAACAGGCCCACCACGAAAATCACTGCCATGCCGCCGGCGGTGGCGACAATCCACAGGGGCAGAACACCCTCTGTCCAGCGGGAACGCCAGGGAACGGCCGGCCGTCCATCGGGCAGTCGATCAGGAATACGACCGTCAGGGCCTTTCAGGGTGTTGCTCATGGGAAGAAGGACTTCGGATCAGTTGAAGAAGTAGCTGGAGAAGAGAATTCCACAGGTGAAGACCAGCAGCAGGCCCAGAAACAGGCTGGTGCGGTTGAGTTCTACCGGAAGGCTGTTGGGGTTGGAGTTGCGTTCCATGGATGTATGGGGTCTCAGCGACGGACGAATTGCATGGCGGCAATGGCCCCCAGGAAGAACACCGTGGGCACAGCCAGGGCATGGACCGCCAACCAACGGACCGTGAAAATCGGGTAGACACGGGGCGATTGGCCCGGGTTGTTCAGGCTGGAAGTCATGGGGTGGGGGTGCTTAGGCGCTGGTCGATTTGCAGTTTGCTGTCATAGCGGTCGCTCACCACTGGAGGCCGCACTTCAGCGCTGAGGTAGTACTCGTTGGGACGGGGTGTCCCGAAGGCGTCGTATGCCAGACCGGTGCTGACAAAGAGGAACCCGGCCAGGAAGATGGAGGGCAGGGTTACAGCATGGATCACCCAGTAACGCACACTGGTGACGATCTCGAAGAAAGGGCGTTCCCCGGTGGAACCGGCAGCCATGGCCTTTTGCGACTCGCCATCAGAGCTTACGCAAAAAAGGTGCCATCCAGGGGTATCAACGCCATCTTGCTGGGCACCTGTAACACCTCTCAGCCAACCCGGCGCCGTTCTTGGCCAACCCAGCGCAGCAGGTTGCCCCGTTCCCCCAGAACAAAGCCCTTGTCGTCGCCGACGAAAAGAATGCGGTTGAAGGTGCCGGGCTGCTGCTGGCCCACGGGATCCCACGACCAAGTGGCCCCGTCGTCATGGCTGGAGAGGAGGGTGCCGTTACCGCCACCCACCCAAATGCTACCGTCCGGGGCCCAGGCCAGATCCAGGTAGCCATACCCGTTGGTGATGGGAATCACGGCGTCGCCAAAGGCGGGGTCACCCGTGTCCGTGGGGGTGGATTCCGGATCGGGGAAACGGATCCGGGCGCCCCGGTTGACCATCCAGAGGGCGCCGGAGGGGGTAAAGCCCATGGCTTGAACCCGCTGGCTGCTGGGACGCTGACGGGGGGTCCAGCCGGTCTCGCCGGGATGCCAGTCCGCGTAGAAGTTCCCCAGGCTGCTGACGCTCACGTAGCCACCGGTCCCGTCCCGCCGCAGATCCCGCACGGCGCCCGTGGCATCGTCCACCAGGGATATCCAATGCTCACCCCCGTCGTCCGTGCGGTAAATGGCGCCCACAGTGGTGGCCAACTCCGCACGCTCCGGCCCCAGAGCGGTCACCAGATAGGGCTCACCCGGCAGCTTGTTGGTCAACAGCAGACGGGTCCAGGTTTGGCCCATGTCGGTGCTGTGCAGCACCAGACCCGGTTGCCCCGCAATCCAGCCCTCGTCCCCGGAGAAGTCGATGCTGATCAGGCGAAAATTTTCCCCGGCAGGCAGATCCAGATCGCGCTCCTGCCAAGACGCGCCACCATCGTTGGTCTCAAGGATCAGGCGGTTGCTGCCCACAAGAAGGCCGTGATTCTCGTCACTGAAAGCCAGGTCCAGGCCGCTGGAGCGGGTCTCCAGAGGGATAGCTTGCCAAGGGCTCTCGGCAGCGGTGGCCAACCTGGTGCTGACGCAGCCACTGAGGAGACCACAGACCAGCAACAGGCTGAGCAGGGAGCGGAGCAGAGGGGGCATTGGGGTGGAGCGACAAGAAGGGAGAGCGGGGTCAGCGGCGAGGAGACACCGCCAACTCAATGCAGGGAGTAGAAGGACAGCAGGAACGCGGCAGCGAGCACCAAACCGCCAAAGATGAGGACGGTCTTCTGGCCCGGGGTCAGGCGGTTGACGCCCAAGCCGTAGTCCAGATTCTGGGTAAAGCCGCTGGGTCGGCTCCGGGGACCCACATCCACGAAGGCAGCTTTGGGACTGCGGCAGACAGGACAAAGAAAGTTGTCCGGCAATGCGGCGAATGGGGTACCCCGTGCAATGCCCAGCTTGGCCACACCCTCGGCAGGCTCGTAACGATAGCCGCAACTGCGGCATTCGTAGCTATGACTGGCGGGATCACTGTCCAGTGTCCGGGCCATGGCCTCCGCCTCTGCGGCATGGGTGATACGGGGCCGTTGGACACTGGTGGTCGGGGCGTCTCCAGGGGAGGAGTTGGGGTCCGCCGGAGTTGCCGGAGGTGGTGAGGAGGAGTTGGGGTTGGACGACATGGCGTCTGTGCTCTGGACGCGGCTGAGGTGACTGTATTGCCGGAATCCCGCAGCAGTTGGATGTGGTACTGCACAATCCCGCCCTCTGTGGTGTCAGACTGCAATGCCAAAGCACTCCAGGGCTGCCTAAATGTTTGTTCTCGACGGGTACGACGCCTTTCTGGGCTTTCTCCTCATCGCCGCCGCAGTGCCGGTGCTGGCGCTGGTCACCAACCAGTTGATCGGCCCCCGCCGTCGCCAGGGGGAGCGGACCACCACCTACGAGTCCGGGATGGAGCCCCAGGGGGGCGCCTGGATCCAATTCAATATCCGTTATTACATGTTTGCCCTGGTGTTTGTGGTCTTTGATGTGGAGACGGTGTTTCTCTACCCCTGGGCCGTGGCCTTTCACCGCTTGGGGTTGCTGGCCTTTGTGGAGGCCCTGATTTTCATTGCCATCCTGGTGGTGGCCCTGGCCTATGCCTGGCGCAAGGGGGCCCTGGAGTGGTCATGATTTCAGGTGGATCTTCGCCACACAAGCCGCCCGGCGTCAGAAGCCGTCCAGCACCACCCTGTCCCTAATTCCAGCCCTGTGATGCCCGCTCCAACGACAAGTTCCCCCACCCAGCCCATGGTGCCGCCTGGGCAGCTTGCCCAGGTGCGCAGCTTGCGGGACGGGGCCTGCAATCCCGTGGGCAAGCCCCAGGTGACCCGTGATCTCTCCGAGAACGTCATTCTCACCACCCTGGACGACCTCCACAACTGGGCCCGCCTGTCCTCCCTCTGGCCTTTGCTGTATGGCACGGCCTGCTGCTTTATCGAGTTTGCCGCCCTGATCGGCAGCCGTTTCGACTTTGACCGCTTTGGCCTGGTGCCCCGCAGTTCACCGCGGCAGGCGGATCTGATCATCACCGCCGGCACCATCACCATGAAAATGGCTCCGGCCCTGGTGCGCCTTTACGAACAGATGCCCGAGCCCAAATACGTGATCGCCATGGGGGCCTGCACCATCACCGGGGGCATGTTCAGTGCGGACAGCACCACGGCGGTGCGTGGGGTGGACAAGCTTATTCCCGTCGATCTCTATATCCCCGGCTGCCCGCCCCGGCCAGAGGCCATCTTTGACGCGATTATCAAGCTGCGCAAGAAAGTGGCCAGTGAATCCGTGGCGGAGGCGCGCCTCAATACGCTTCCTACCCATCGCTACTGCACCGTGTCTCATGCCATGAAAATTGTGGCTCCAGCGGTTTCGGGTCGCTACCTTCAGGCGGAGAGCCAGCAGGCTGCCCTGACTGCCTCCCAGGCGCCGTCTCTGGCGGCGCTGGCTCCACCTCCGTCCGAGAGCGAACTTCTGCCCACAAGCCCTGATGCATCCCCGTCCGTTGGCCAAGCCACCCCATGAGTGAAAACGCCTTGTCCTCCCCAAGCACCCCCAAGGAAGCGCCCCCAGGACCTGAGCCGGGAGTGGTCAGCCAGTGGCTGAGCCGCCAGGGCTTTGACCATCAGGTGCTGGAACCGGATCACGCGGGGGTGGAGACCATCGCCGTAGAGCCACTGGTCCTCCAACCCGTGGCCGCGGCGCTCAAGGCGTCGGGCTTTGATTATCTACAGTGTCAGGGCGCCTACGACGAAGGGGCGGGGTGCCACTTGGTAAGCTTCTATCACCTGGTGAAGATGGGTGCCTTTACAGGGGGAGGCCGTGCGGAGGAGGTGCGCCTCAAGGTGTTTCACGACCGGGTGACGCCCATGGCGCCATCCCTCTACGGCCTGTACCGCGGCGCCGACTGGCAGGAACGGGAATCCTTCGACATGTTCGGGATCTGCTACGAGGGCCATCCCCATCCCAAACGGCTACTGATGCCGGAGGATTGGCAAGGGTGGCCCTTACGAAAAGACTACGTCCAGCCGGATTTCTACGAAATGCAGGACGCCCATTGAGTAGCCTGCCCTCTTTGCTCCTAAGCTGCCGCCAGTGGGGATATCCGGACCCGGCCTTCTTCCACTGATTCCATGACGGAATCTCGGCTGGTCTGAGGGTTCTTCCGGATGATGCGAAGTTGGCTGCCCCGGGCGGCAAGGCACTGGTTCACCCAGGGGCGGATGTGGTGGGGCATGTCCGAATCGGCCATTTCCTGAGGAGTGACAAGAATGGCTGGAGAGCCCACATGAAGGGCTTCCAGAAAATCAGCCCACTGCTCCACCAGTCGTTGCTCCTCAACGGAGTGCAGGCCCTGCTCCCGCAGAAGGACACTGCAGCGATCATAATTCCAAAGCACGCTGCGGTTGGCGTTTTGCTCAGGCCGTTTGTAGGCGTAGCCTTGATCAATGGCTTGGGGGAAAGGCAGTCCATCCTCGTCCCGCAGCCCGGCTTGGCTGAGGTGATGGCCGCAATGGACTGCGGAGATGCCGAAGTATCGACCAAGCTCCGTCAAGGTGAGCCAGATTTGGTGGTCGTTGTGGGACGGAGGCGGGGATGGGGAGAGGTTGTGCATTGAATTTCGGTAAAATCGCGAAGCCGTGGCTTTGCAAATGTTTGGTCCTCTTCTGGCAACCGACAACATGAATGGGGAAAGTTTCAGATTCTTTCCAGAAGAGTTGTGAATCGCTGAACAAATGGATTCTCATGAATTAAAGAATTCGTCTATAATCTCCCATAGGTTCCATAGAGTATTGGTGTCATATGAAACGCTTCCCTGAAGCTGATCCAATCCTCGACAGGGGCTTGTCTGACGGCTTGTCTCAAGACATGGGGAGCCCAAGCCCATCAGGACGTGGTCATGGAACTGTCACCCAGATAGGCCTCCAGAGCCGGTGAAAAGACTTCTCGAATTACGGTCAGCACTTGCCCCCCTTTGAAAAAACGATAGTGGCGACACCAAAAGGGGCCGGAGACGGAGAAGCGCCGCTCCAGGACCGTACTGTCCACTTGTCCGAGGCCGTCCAACTGCCGGAACAACTCCACCCGATCCTGGCACAGGCTGGCCCCGACGGGCTGGTGCAGGTCCCGGAGATGGTCCTGGGCATCCTTCTGATTCCACCAGCTTTCAACCCACACGAGAGTTTCCTCGCCACAACACAGCCAAACCTGCCGCCGCACCAAAGGACCAATGAGTTCCGCCACTTCATGCGGTCGTTGATGGGAGGGGAGGGTTTCCGGCTCCATGCCAATGAGTTCCACCTCCACCCTCCGACCGGTGAGCAGTTGCAGGTGGCGGGTTGGGCTCCCGTCTCCCACGAGCATCAAGCGCCAGGAAGGACTGAGTTGCACCGGGGCTTCCCCCCACAGGACGCTAGGACGACCGGTTGTCCAGAGAAAGCGCAGGTGCGGATCAGTTGAGTAGAGAACCATGTACGAAGCTTAACGCTCCCCTGATCCTGAGGTGGCCCCCCATCCAGGTAGCTCTCCAAAGCAGGGAAAAACACTTCCCGGATCACGGTGAGCACCTGTCCACACCACCCGTCAGCGACTGCAAATGGCGCATGGGGCTCCGCCACTTATGGTCATCAGGCGCCAGAAGGGAAGCAATGGCACAGGGCTCTGTCCTGCCATGACATCGCTGAAACTCGCCTTCCAACAGAAAGACTCCGCGTTAAGGAGAAGAGGAAGGGAGGGGGGCAAGGAATCTGTGACGCGCTCCATCCATCTTGGCTTTTGGGCCAGTTCAGGCCAAAATCCCGGGGCTTTGATCCTGCCGCCGCCGCTGTAGTTCCAGCCAGAGGAGGAGGGCGTTGACATCCGCCGGGCTGACCCCCGGAATGCGGCTGGCCTGCCCCAGGGTCAGGGGTTGCACATGGCTGAGGTGCTCCCGGGCCTCTTTGGAGAGAGTGGTAATGCTGTGGTAAGGGATGGTGGGCTCCAGGGGGCGACTGTGCTGCTTGCGCACCACGGCAATCTGCTGGCGCTGACGCTCCAGGTAACCGCTGTACTTGACGTCGATTTCCGCCCCGTCCCGAACGTCTGCGGGCACATGGGGGGAGATGAGCCCATGGCGGAGAAGATCTGTGCTGTGGACACCTGGTCGGCGCAGGAGTTCCGCCAGGCTGATGGAACCTTTGATGGCAGAGCCGCTGGTCTTGGCCAGGGCCACGCCCGCCGGCGCGCCGGCCTTGAGGCGGGTGGTCTCCAACAGGTCCCGCTGGGCCTGGATGGCCTTTTGCTTGGCCTTAAAGGCGCGCCAGCGGCGATCATCCACCAGGCCCAACTCCCGGCCCATGGGTGTGAGCCGTCGATCAGCATTGTCGCCCCGCAGCAGGAGCCGATACTCACTGCGACTGGTGAGGACCCGGTAGGGCTCCCGCAGGTCCTTACTCACCAGATCGTCAATCATGGTGCCCATGTAGCTGCTGTCCCGGGACAACACATGGGGCGGCTGCCCCCCAAGCTGCCGCGCCGCGTTGAGACCGGCCAACAAGCCCTGGGCCGCCGCCTCCTCGTAGCCGGTGGTGCCGTTCAGTTGGCCCGCCGTGTACAGGCCGTGGACCCCTTTCACCGCCAGACTGGGCCAGCATTGGGTGGCGGGAACGTAGTCGTACTCCACCGCGTAGGCAGGCCGCAGCATGACGCAATGCTCCAACCCCGGCAGGGTGTGCAGAAGCTGCAGTTGCAAGGCTTCGGGCAACCCTGTGCTGAAACCCTGGATATAGAGCTCAGGGCTGTCAAGGCCCTCCGGCTCCAGGAAAATCTGGTGGGACGCCTTCTCCGCAAAGCGGACAATCTTGTCTTCGATGGAAGGGCAATAGCGGGGACCCTTGGCATCCAGGAAGCCGCCGTAGATGGGAGTGAGGTGGAGGTTGTCGCGAATCAGTTGGTGGGTGGCGGCGGTGGTGCGGGTGACGTGGCAACTGAGCTGGGGGCCGGAAACCCATGCCTCGGGATCAAAGCTGAAATACCGATCCGCCGCATCGCTGGGCTGCTCCTCCAAGTCCCCCAGGGCCACACTGCCGCGCTCCACCCGGGCGGGGGTGCCGGTTTTGAGGCGCCCCGTCTCCAGGCCCAGCCGCTGTAGGGCGTTGGTCAAGCCTGTTGCTGCCGCCTCCCCGGCGCGGCCGGCGCTTTGGGAGCGGCCGCCGATCCAGATGCGCCCCTCCAGAAACGTGCCGGTGGTGAGCACCACCGCCCCGGCGCCATAGCGGCTGCCGAAGTAGGTTTCCACCCCATGGATCCGCAGGTTGTCCTCGCCGCCGCTGCCGGTGGTGAGCAGATCGGTCACCATCGCTTCCCGCAGCGACAGGTTGGGCTGCTCTTGCAGGAGACGTTGCATGCCAAGGGCATAGCGCCGCTTGTCGGTTTGGGCCCGCAGCGCCCAGACCGCCGGGCCACGGCTTGCATTCAGCAGGCGCTTTTGAATGGCGTGGGCATCCGCCAAGCGGCCAATGACGCCCCCCAGGGCATCCACCTCGTGAACCAACTGGCTTTTGGCAGGGCCTCCCACCGCTGGATTGCAAGGCTGCCAGGCGATGCGATCCAGATTGAGGGTGAACAGGGCGGTGGCACAACCGAGACGGGCGGCAGCCAAAGCGGCTTCACAGCCGGCATGGCCGCCGCCCACAACGATCACGTCAAATTGCTCACTGCAGGAATGATCCACGGTTCCAGTTCCATTTTTAAGTGGGGGCAAGCCCCACACCACGGGCCATCAGCGCCGCCAGGAAGGGAATGGACCCAAAGCCCACCAACTCCACGTTGATGATCCAGGCCAGGCGCGTGGACAATGCCTCACTCACCTGGGGCAACTCCCCCTTGCGCATGGGGATGACCCACAGGATGTAGGTGATGGTGGGATAGAGGGACAGTGCCCCCACCGCCAGGAACACCCCCACCTTGATCCAGAAGAGGGGGTTGTGGGTGTAGAAGCCGGCCCCCTGCCCAAAATAGAGCACCCGCAAGATGCCGCTTCCCAGCAGCAGCAACGCCGCCAAGCCATAGATGACGTCGGCAACCACCATCCTGGTGGCCCGTTGACGATCAGGGTTGGGCTGAATCAACTGGCGCTCCATCACCAGAGCGCCAAAACAGACCATGAAGCTGAGGTCATGGATATAGGCCGTTACCGCGCTGGTTAAAACCTGACCCATGGAGAACAACAGAAGACGCAGGTTCACCGTAGATTCCCGGGGGCCCGCTCAAGACCCTTGGATGATGCTGACCGGAAACAGCTCCGGGCTTTCGTGAAGCACTGGCTTCATCAGGCCGGACGCACGCCTGCGGATCTGGGGCAAGACCTGGGACTGCCCTCCGCGTCGCTGCCCACCCTCCTGAACGAATTGGTGCGAACCAACGCAAAATTGGGCCTGTCAGGCCTGGTGGAGCGCCTCTGCCTGATCAATGAACGGTGGCAATGCACCGGAGACTTTGATCCTGACCCGAGCCTGCTGGAAGACCAGTTGGACTTGCTCCTGGAGACCATCCAGAGGGAGTCAACTTAAGACTGTCCTGCTGTTGCCAGGTGCAACTCCAGCAGGCCCATGAGTCCACCGGCAACGGGATGGTGGCGGGCCACGGCAAATCCTGCCTGGCGCGCCAATGTTTCCTGCTGGGGGCCTGTGGCAAAGGTGGCGATGCTGCGCTCCAGGTACGTGTATTCCGCTTCCAGCTCCAGCATCCTGGCCACAGGCACCACCACCCGTCGCAGATAGCTGCGTTGTGCTTGCGACCACAGGGGATGGGAGGGGCGATTGAAGTCCAACACCACCGCCCGGCCATGGGGTCTCAACAGGCGGCGGATCGCCCGCAGTCCTGCCGCGGCGCTGGCGAGATTCCGCAACCCATAGGCCATCATCACCCCGTCGGCGGCGCCAGGGGGCAGGGTTAGCGCCAACACGTCCCCATGGATGAACTCCAGGGGGAGCCATGGTCGTTCCCCAGCCCGCTGACGGGCCTGCTCCAGCGCCGCGGCCGACCCGTCCACCCCGATCACGCCCCCACGGGGCCGTACCCGTTCCGCCAGCAGCAGGGCCAGATCGGCCGTGCCACAGCAAAGATCCACAATCCGCTCACCCGGTCGGGGCTGGAGCAACGCCACGGCCTGGCGTTTCCAGAGGCGATGGAGACCCAGGCTGAGCAGGTCGTTGAGCAGGTCGTAGGTGCGTGCCGTCCGATCAAACAACCGGAACACGGTGGCCGGATCCGCCTTGGCAAAGGGCTGGGGCATCACCTCAGTGATCCGGGTGATCCGGGGGGCGCACCGCAATGCCGTGCTTCAGAAGGTGGGTCTTGATCCGGGGAACACTGAGGTCGCCGCCATGGAGCAGGGAAGCCAGCAGCGCTGCGGCAGCTTTTCCCTCGGTCAGAGCTGCGGCGATGTGCTCCACCGTGCCGGCGCCGCCGGAGGCAATCACCGGAACCGAAACCGCCTCCGCCACTGTACGAGTCAAGGTCAGATCGTAACCCTGGCGCGTACCGTCCCCATCCATGGAGGTGAGCAGAATTTCACCGGCCCCCAAGGCCACCACCTTCCGGGCCCAGGCCACGGCATCCAGGCCCGTGTTCTCACGTCCCCCCTTGACGTACACATCCCAACCCTGCCGTGCGGGCGGCTGTCGTTGACGGGCATCAATAGCCACCACAATGCATTGGCAGCCGAAGCGCTCCGCTCCACGGGCCACCAGATCCGGGTTGGCCACCGCCGCGGAGTTGAGACTCACCTTGTCGGCCCCGGCGCGCAACAGTTCCCTGATGCCCTTCAGATCACGGATGCCTCCTCCCACCGTGAACGGCACGTAGACCGTCTCGGCGGTGCGCCGCACCAGATCCACCAGGGTGCGGCGGTCCTCGTGACTGGCCGTGATGTCCAGAAACACCAGTTCGTCAGCTCCAGCCTGGTCGTAGCGGCTGGCCAACTCCACCGGATCCCCGGCATCCCGGAGGCCGACAAAGTTGATCCCCTTGACGACCCGTCCTGCCGCCACGTCCAGGCAAGGAACAATGCGTTTGGCAATCATCGTGGAATCAGCGTCTCAGGATCAGCCATGGGGGACAATAGACATTTAAGGTGTCTGATACACCCCAGTGATCCGCAACTCCATGTCTCAGGCGGCCATCAACCTCGGCACAACCGTCAAGGTCACCCGTGTGCGGGAACGCATTCCCCAGGACCTGGTGAACAAGCTGAAGGCCAACAACGTCGGTGAAGTCACCGGCTTTCAGATGACGGACGGCAGTGGCGTTGGTGCAGTGGTCACTTTCCCCGACGGCAGTTCCTGCTGGTTCTTCGACGACGAAATTGCCCCGGTCTGATGGGACAAACCACAGATGCCCGGCAGTTGCTGGGCATGAAGAAAGCGTCCCGTGGCCGCAACATCTGGGTCATTCGGCTCCAACTCATGAAGCCCATCACCTGGATTCCCCTGATCTGGGGCGTACTTTGCGGTGCGGCCGCCTCCGGCCAGTTCCAGTGGCGCTGGGATCACCTGGCAGCAGCCCTGCTGTGCATGGTGCTCAGCGGCCCCCTGATGGCGGGGTTCACCCAGACCATCAACGACTTTTACGACCGGGATATTGACGCCATCAACGAGCCTTACCGTCCCATTCCCTCCGGAGCCATTCCCCTGTTGCAGGTCAGGTTGCAGGTCATCGTCCTGCTGGTTGCCGGCCTGGTCCTGGCCTGGGGACTGGACCGCTGGGCAGGGCATGCCACACCCATCCTCTTCTTCCTGGCTCTGGGTGGATCCCTGGTGAGCATTCTTTACTCTGCCCCACCGATCAAGCTCAAGCAGAACGGCTGGCTGGGCAACTACGCCCTGGGCGCCAGCTACATTGCCCTGCCCTGGTGGGCTGGCCAGGCTCTGTTTGGCCACCTGAATTGGCCCATCATCGGCTTGACCCTGGTTTACAGCCTGGCGGGGCTGGGGATTGCCGTGGTGAACGATTTCAAGAGCATGGCTGGAGATCGTCAGTTGGGACTTCAGTCCCTCCCCGTACTGCTGGGTCCCCAGGCGGCCAGTTGGGTGTCCGCTGCCCTGATGGACGGGTTTCAACTCCTGATCGCCGTGGTGCTCATGGGTCTGGGCCAACATCTGGCTGGCGCCGTCCTTGTATTGCTGGTCATTCCCCAGATGGTGTTTCAGGACATGTGGCTCTTGCGGGATCCGTTGCACTTTGACGTGCAATATCAAGCCAGCGCTCAACCCTTCCTGGTGCTGGGCATGTTGGTCAGCGCCGTGGCCCTGGGGCACAGCGCCCTGGCCCTGGCCTAAAGTTCCCCCTTGGTTCCCTAATCGCTCCGCTGCCTACCCCTTCTCGCGTGGCGCACCCCAGACTGTCCCAGCAGCGCAAATTGGTCCGCACTGCAGCTATCGGCCTGGGCCTGGGAATTCTTGGGGCCGTGGGCCTGGGAGCAGCCATTGATCTCATCGATCCCCAGTTGCCGGACGTGCGGGAACTGGCCAGCTTTCACCGGGCACAAACCATCACTTTGCTGGACCTGGATGGGCAAATCATTCAACAGCAAGGTCCCATCACCCGGGACAAAATCCCCGCCGGTCAGTTGCCTGAACGGCTCAAGCAGGCCTTTATTGCCGCGGAGGATCGCCGCTTTTACGAGCATGGCGGGATTGATGGCTGGGGGGTGGCCCGGGCATTGGTCAGCAACGTGCAGCAACGGGGGATTCGGGAAGGGGCCAGCACCATCACCCAGCAATTGGCCCGGATGGTGTTTCTGAGCCAGGAGCAAACCCTGGTTCGCAAGATGAAAGAAGCGCTCCTGGCCCTCAAGCTGGAACGCCAACTCAGCAAGGAGCGAATTCTTGAGCAATACATCAACAACGTCTATCTGGGGTCCAATGCCTATGGCGCCGCCGATGCGGCCTGGGTGTATTTCTCCAAGCGCCCCGAACAACTGACCCTGCCGGAGGCGGCCCTCATTGCCGGCCTCCCCCCGGCGCCCTCGGTCTACTCACCTCTGGTCAATCCCGATCTGGCCCAACAGCAACGGCGCTCCGTCCTCCAGAGCATGCGAGAAACGGGCTTTATCACAAAAGAAGAAGAGGAACAGGCCAATGCCGGGCCCCTCAACCTGACGCCGGCAGGACCCAAGCACTTTGCCAGCGCCGCTCCCTACTTCACGGAATGGGTTGAGCGGGAGCTGCCCAAGATTCTCAGCCTGGATCAGATTGAGCGGGGTGGCCTCACCATTCGCACCACCATCAACCTGGATTGGCAACGCCATGCCCGGCAGGTGATGAGGGAGCATCGGCCAGGCCAGGAGATTCAAGGGGCCATGGTGGCCATGGATCCGGCCACCGGCCAGGTGCGGGTCATGGTGGGTGGGCAGAGCTTCTACGACAGTCAGTTCAACCGCGCCACCCAGGCGCTGCGCTCCCCCGGCTCCACCTTCAAGTTGTTTGTCTATACCGCTGCGCTGCGGGAGGGACTCAACCCCAGCACGGTGTTCATTGATCAGCCCACCTGCTTTGGCGAGTACTGCCCCAGAAACTTTGGCAACAAGCATTTTGGTCCCATCACCATGAAGACCGCACTCAGCCGCTCGGTCAACACCGTGGCCGTGCAGGCCATGGCCCGCATCGGCGCCGATCCGGTGATCGCAACCGCTCAGGCCTTGGGGCTTCAGGGGGAGATGGGTCGCTACTGGCCCCTGGCGTTGGGCGCCTATGAGCAGACCCTGTTGGACATGACCACGGCCTACGCCGCTGTGAACAACCGGGGCGTCTACATTGCCCCCACACCCTTCCTGACCATTACGGGTCCGGATGGGGAAGAGCTATGGAACGGTGAGCGGGATGGACGACCTGGGCGACGGGTTCTGGATGCCCAGGTGGCGGACACCATGGTGTGGATGCTCCAGGGGGTGGTGAGATCCGGCACAGGCATTGCCGCCCAACTGCCGGACCAGCGTCCAGTAGCGGGCAAAACGGGGACGTCCCAAAGGAACCGCGATCTCTGGTTTATCGGCTCCATCCCCCAGTTGACCACCGGCGTCTGGTATGGCTACGACGACGAGCGGGATACCAGACAGGTGAGTGGGGAAGCCGCCTGGACCTGGAAACAATTCATGCTGCCCATCGTGGCCACACTCCCCAAGCAGGACTTCCCGCCTCTGCCTGGATCCATTGTGCAGCGCATGAAACGCCAGGAAGTACAAAACTTGAAAAGCCTGCCCCAAGGCAACCAGGGGCTACCACCCCTCACCATCCCTGACGAGCCGCAACCACAGCCTCCACAGACGAACCCCCGTGGAACCAACGGCAACGGCGATGCCAGGTCCCACAGGAGACCCCCTGTGGCGCTGCCCTCTCCCCCGCCCTCTCAACAGCCGCCGCCCTTGCAGCCCCTGGATCCGGAGACCAATGAATTCGATCTGGGGGACATCCCGCCGTTTCAAGGCTGAGTTTCACTTCCGGATGGCGGTCACGGGTTCAAGGGCTCAAGGGCGACGGCAAAAAATCCGTCACAACCATGGCGCTGCGGCCAGAGTTGCAGTTGGGTGTTGTGACCACAGAGACGCCTCAACGCCTCGGGCAACGGGCATTGGCGCCACTGGGGATGGTGGTTGAGCAGGGAGTCGATTTGGGCCTGGTTCTCCCCAGGATGGACCGTGCAGGTGGCATAGACGAGCCGTCCGCCAGGACGAACCAGTTGGAGCGCCTCTTGCAAGAGCTGCTGCTGCAATCCCTGCAACTCGGCGATGGCTGCCGGGTTCAGGCGCCAGCGGGCACAGGCATGGCGGGCCAGGGTGCCCAGACCCGAGCAGGGGGCATCGAGGAGAACGCGATCCGCGCAGCCATGGAGGTGGGGCAGGGCGCGGGCATCGGCGCACCGGGTTTGGATGGACCGCAATTCCAGGCGCCGGGCATTGCGCTGCAAGCGCCGCAGGCGGGCCGCGGAGCGATCAACGGCAATGATCCGGCCCTGGTCGCCCATCAGTTCAGCCATGTGGGTTGTCTTGCCGCCGGGGGCAGCACACATGTCCACCACCACATGGCCGGGCTGCGGCTGAAGCAAGGGCGCCACCAGTTGGGCAGCCCGATCCTGCACGGACCACTGGCCGGTGCTGTAGCCAGGCTGCCGGGCCATGGCCCCCGCCCCCTGGGAGAGCTGTAGACCCTGTGGAGCCATGGCAATGGCCAACAACGGCTGATCCACCGCTGCCCAGGCAGCCTGCACCTCCGCCACGGAGGCCCGTAGCTGGTTGACCCGCAGATCCAGGTGGGGCGGCCGGTTGGTCAGTGCCGCAAACTCCACGGCCTCCCCCTCCGGCAACCATTGCAGCAATAGAGCCGCCAGCCAGTCCGGCAAAGAGTGCCGGGCCGCGAGGCGGGCGGCAGGCTGCCGGGGTAGTGGCGGCTCTTCCTGCCGCTGGCGGCAACGCACAACAGCACGCAAGAGGCCGTTGACCACGGCGGCCAGGCGCCCCAAGCCGTGGGCCTTGGCCAGCTCGACGCTGCTGCTGACCGCTACCGCCTCGGGGATGCGTTGCGCAAAGAGCAGTTGATACAGCCCCAGATGGAGCAGCCAGCGCAGCAGTGGCGGCTGCTGGTGAGCGGGAACCGCACCGCAATGATCCAGCCAGCGATCCAGCAGGCGCCGCTGGCGAATGCTACCGTAGGTCAACTCCGTCGCCAGGGCACGGTCAGCCGCGCCGAGCTGGTTGTCGTGACGCCGGAACTCCCGTTCCAGGGCCACGTCGGCAAAGGCGCCGGCAGCAACACTCCGGAGCACCTTCCAGGCCACCAGCCGGGGCAGGGACACACCCGCGGAGGGTGCGGGCTGATCATTCCTCTCCAAGGTTTAACGACCGCCGGGGCTATGAATCGGGATAGAAGCCGGAGGCAACGACGAACACCTGGTCACGACCGGGCAGGGTGAAGCCCGTGGCATAGGCAACCTTCAGTGAGCCAATCTCTTCATCGCCCTCTATGGCGGGATTGTCAAACATGTATTCGACGAAGCCACCGCCAGCTTCACCCGCCGCCAGCAATTCCCTGAGGTAGGGAACCCCGTGAATATCCCGTCGTTCGATATCCTCGAACTTCCGGCCCTCAAATCGAATGGGCTGGGCCCCGTGAAAGAGTGTATACCCATCGGTGCTGATGACAAAGACGTAAACCTCGCCCGTCCTCCAGTCACCCCCCTCCTGTCGAAAGGCGTTCTTTGTGTTGGCCAGATCCTGTAATCCCGGAGTTATCATGGCATCCTGGTACGCCTTGCTTGCCGCCTTGACGAAGGTGGCCAGGGTCTCCCGGTCCACCACCTGGGCGGCTGTCACCTCGGGACGGGGCAAAGGCTCGATGTCCACCGGGACCGAGGAGAGGTCCTGGGAAAAGCCTGCGATCATGACCAATGTTTGACCGGTCAGACCCGACACATATTTTGTGGCGTAGGCGACACGGTCGGTTCCGTCCACCGTATAGTTCACAAAATCACCGCCCCGCTCGGCAGCGGCGAGGAGGTTCCGAACCACCGGCCTGCCGCGCTCATCCTCCACGGCGAGCACATACTTGTTATCCGCTGTCGGATCGTCACCGTGGGTCAGGATGCTTCCGTTGCGCACCATGGTGACCAAGTAGAGATCATCTGATTTCCATGGACCTTCTTCGTCCCGGAAAATGTCCTTGATCCGGGCCATATCTGCGACCGTCCTGGTATTCTCCATATAGGCTTTCGCGGACTGCACAAAGCTCTTCAGCGTGGGGAGGTCCCGTACTTCATCTGCGGTGATCCGGCTGTTGGCATGAACCGGCGGCCCCCCCAGGAAGACAAACGCAGCGAGGATTGCCAAGATTGCCTTTTTTCTCATGCTCTTGATCTCTTTCCGGATGGAAGGGGTAAACTGCGGCGGGGACGACAGAAAGTCAATCGTAAGAGCTCGCTGGCCACCCGTCAAGGGCCTGGAAGACTTGCAGAGGGTCAGGGGTCCACAGATAAGCCCGCAGGGGCAAACGGCCAGAACGATCCACGGGAACCCCCTCCTCCAGCAACAACTCCCGCTGGATCCAGTCGGAGCCGTTGCGGCCGGTGCTCATGGAGATGGCGCCGGTGGCATTCACCACCCGGTGCCAAGGGATGGTTGTGTTGGCGGGATCCTGACGATGCAACACCCAGCCCACCTGGCGAGCGGCGCCAAAGTAGCCTGCCAGTTCCGCCACGCGGCCATAGGTGGTGACACGCCCCCTGGGAATCATGGTCGTCACCCGCAAGATGTTCTCTTCCGCAGTGGATGGCATGGTGGACGGCCAATACATCAGGCTAAGGCTTCAAAGCAGGATTGGCACATCTGCTTCAGCAGGGGGATGAACCAGGACCACCGCCTCTCCAGCTACGACTACACCCTTCCCGAAACGGCCATCGCCCAGACGCCGGCGGAGCCGCGCCACAGTGCCCGCCTGCTCCGTGTGGAGCCCGGCGCCGGCTGGCAGGACACCACCATGGCCCAGTGGCCTGCCCTGCTGCGACCGGGTGACCTGCTGATCCTGAACGATACCCGCGTGCTCAAGGCACGCCTGAAGGCACGCCGGGCCAGTGGCGGCCTTGTGGAGCTCCTGGTGTTGGAGCCCCACCGGAACACCACCTGGCTGGGCCTGGTGAAGCCCGGGCAGCGGGTGCGCCCCGGAGAATGGCTGCAGATTGAATCTCCCCTAGGACAGCCACCCGCGGCGGTGCAGGTTCTGGGTCGCCATGGCGACGGTGGGGTGCGTCTCCTGCAATTTGCCGCCCCGGAACCGGAGGCCATGGAGCAATTCCTGAACATCTATGGAGAACTTCCCCTACCGCCCTACATTCGCTCCGGCTGCCATGACGAGCAGCGCTACCAGACCACCTATGCCTGCCGCCCCGGCGCCGTGGCGGCCCCCACGGCGGGGCTGCACTTGAGCAGAGAGTTGCGGCAGCAACTGGATGCCGCCGGTGTGGCCAGTGCAGCCGTCACGCTCCACGTGGGCCTGGGCACGTTCCAGCCCCTCCAAACCGAAGACCTTAGCCAGGTGCAACTCCACAGCGAACGGGTGGAGATCAGCCCGGCCACGGTGCGCGCCGTGCAACGAACCAAGGCCCGGGGAGGGCGGGTGCTGGCAGTGGGCACCACCAGTTGCCGCGCTCTGGAAGGGGTTGCCGCCCTCCATGGGGGCCAGCTCCAGCCCTACAGCGGCTCGGTGGAGCTTTGCATCCGCCCCGGCTTCTGCTTCCAGGTGATGGACGGCTTGCTGACCAATTTCCACCTGCCCCGCTCCAGCCTGCTGTTGCTGGTGAGCGCCCTCATTGGCCGCCAGCGGCTGCTGAGGCTGTACCAGGAGGCCCTGGCCAGCGGTTACCGCTTCTATTCCTTCGGGGACGCCATGTGGATTCCCCCTGAGGCGGTGCTCAGCAGCGCCCGAGGGCAAAGGTTCAGCCTTCCACCTTGAGCAACTCCACGTCAAACACCAGGGTGGCATTGGGAGGGATGACGCCACCGGCCCCCCGCTGGCCATAACCCAACTCCGGGGGAATCACCAACTGCCGTTTGCCCCCTTCTTTCATGCCCGCCACGCCTTCATCCCAGCCCTTGATGACCTGGCCAGCCCCCAACCTGAACTGGAAGGGTTGCCCGCGGCGACGGCTGCTATCAAATTCCTTGCCATCCTCCAGACGCCCGTCGTAATGGACAGTCACGTTGGTATTGGCCACGGCTTCGCGGCCGGTGCCAACTTGCACTTCAACAATTTTGAGACCCGATGGGGTGATGGTCATGGGTGGATCCTGGGGAACATCTGGGGGTTGCTGATCATCGGTGGCCTGGGCAACGGCAGCGCCGTCCGTGGCGCCGGCATCGCTGGCCATGGCAAACAGGGTGGGGTTGGGATCGTCAGGGTCCAGTTCCCAGCGAGAAGTTGACGGGATGGTGGCTGGGGCCTGTGGGCTTGCCGTCACAGGCTGATCCGTTTCCAATGCCTGAGCAGCCGATGGCACCGGGGCCAGCCACTGGCTCGCCAGCGCCACCAGAAGGCAGGACACACAAACACCAGCGCTAATAAGAATGTGTTGCATGGACTCGCTAACCACAAGAGAAGGCTGATGATCAGCATCCATCCTGGCATGGGACAGGGGATCGCCTACTGGTTACGGCGCTGGTTGCCCCTGTTGCTGATCTGGCTGTTGGCCACGGTGGCGGATCGGGTCTGGTTGGCGGCGGATCAGGCCATTCCCGCCTGGGATCAAGCTGAGTATCTGAATAGCGCAGTGGATCATGGCCGGGCTCTTGATCTGCTCCCCAGCGGCGAATGACCGGGCTGGCGGGACTTGCTGTTGCTGTCTCCCAAAATTCCGCCCCTGGCCTCTCTGGTCCATGGCACGGTCATGGCGGTGGCGGGTGAATTGCCGGATCAGGCAAGCTGGGCCTTGGCGCTCTGGCATGGCTTGCTGTTGCTGTTGCTGTTGCTGGCGCTGGATGGCTGGGGGCGACAACTCCATTCCCCTCGCTTGGCGATCCTGGCGTTGATTCCGGCCGCCATCACCCCAGGGCTGGCCTCCCTGCGGGTGAATTTCACCCTGGATCTTGCCCTCACTGCAGTCACGACACTGGCCCTGTGGCAACTCTGGCGCTGGCAGCGGCCCACGCCCCATGGAGGAGGTCGTTGGGTTTCGGCCATGCTTGCTGCATTTGCCCTGGCGGCGGCGCTGTTGGTGAAGCAAAGCGTCATTCCGGTTTTGGCGGCTCCCTGGCTCTGGGCGGTGGCGACCGGCATCGGGCAGCGCCGCCGGCGGCCGCAACTCCTGGCGGGAATGGCTCTGGTGCTGGCCTTGATACTGCCCTGGCTGCACCAGAACTGGATCACCGCCATCGGCGGCACCCATCGGGCGGTGGTGATCTCTGCCGAATCCGAGGGGGATCCGCCGGTGTTTTCCCTGGCCAGCTTGCTGTATTACCCGCGGCTCTGGCGGCAGCAGTTGGGCGCCCTTCCCTGGCTGGCGCCCGTGGCGGGTCTGGCGCTCGCCCTGGGGCGTCACCTGCGGAGGGGACAGTCCGCAAGGATTGCGCTGCCGGAGGGTTGGGGGTGGCTGCTGGGCTGCACCATCAGTGGCTGGCTGCTCACCACCATGAGCCCCAACGCGGTCAACCCTTTGCCCGGCAGTTTGCCGTCCTGGCCCAAGGATTGGCTGCCGGTCCCCAAGGCCTGGCCCGGTTCATGGAGCAGATCGGCCCACACCACCAGTTGGACGGCCATTTTCTGTATCAGCAACAGGTTGAAGCCTGGGCCAACCAGCGCCTCGCCCAGGAGCCCCAGGCAACGGATGCCCTCTGGAGCATGGCGGCACTGGCCATCCTGCGGCAGGACGCCAGCACTGCGGATCACTGGCTGGCCCAGTTGGAGGCCGTGCTGCCTGATAATCCCTGGCCAACAACCTATCGGGCCGCGGTGCTGCTGACGGACTGGAAGCCATGGGCGGCCCGGCGCGTTGCCCATGCTCACCCCCGCGTCCAGGACGAGCCCCTCCTCAAGGCTGTGGGTGATCTGGCTGCCGTGATGGGCGGTGACGTCACCCGTCTGCCGACCTTGGGCGCCTCATGGCCCAAGGCCGTGGAGCAGGTTCAAGGGAATCTTTGAGGCGCTAGCTTGTGGGATGCCTGGTCCTCCGGGGCACACCACTGCAAGCTGACGGGCTGCTGTTGGGCAGGTTGAGGCGGAGGCGGGAAGAGGACTTGAACGTGGCAGCCGGGCAACGGTTGCTCACCGGTCGCCACCAGATGGTGGGGACGCGGCGCCTGGTCAGGTCTGGGTGGAACCAGGCGCCGCCCATACCAGGACAGGGATGGGCGGCGGCCCGTGCCTTGGATGAACACCAACTCCTCGGCAGGCAGTGTGCGCACCAGACGGCCTACGGCACGGGTGGGCCAGGTTTCGTTCAGCTCCCAGAGCCATAGGGGGGTGGCCCAGAAACAGAGCAGCGCCACCCACCAGCCCACCAGCAGCAGCACCAGCCCCCAGCGCACCGACCAGCCCCCGAGCAGCACAATTGCCGCAATGGTGAAGCCAATACCAGCACTCAGGAGGGGCCAAAGGGGCAGGCCTTGAACAACGGCCAATGCCTGCAGAACGGCAGCCAGCAGCAAGGCCAATCCAAACAGCAGCAGAGGGATTCCCAGTTGCCCCGTACGGCGCTCCCGCCAGAGCCGCGCCAGGGCCGGACCTTCCACACAGGCCAGTGGGGGCCAGAGGATATGGCTATACCAGGGCAACTGGGTCTTGAGGGACAGCACCACCCCCAAGCAACCCGCCAAAATGCCGAGCCGCCAGCGACCTGAGGCCCGGTTCCGCTGACGCCAAGCCAACTGCAACCCCAAGGGCAACAACAGGAACCACGGCCAACCTCCTTTCAAAAGCTCGAAGGCAGGAACAGACAATCCCTGGTCATGGCCTTCAAGGGCCTGCACCAGTCGGCCAAACCCTTGACTGCCCCACATCAACAACGCCCCATCGCCCCGGTTGTAGACGTGCCAGCCATGCCATGCCAAACCCGGCAAGCAGCCCAGCAGACTCCAGAGACCCACGGCGCGCCAACTGCGCCGCCACTGCTGAAGCAGGCCGTTCCCCTGGCGTTGCCCATCCATGGGCAGGGCCGCCAGGAATGTTGCCGCCAGGCCAACCACCAGAAACGCCATGGCTGCCGGGGGCTTGAGGAGCAACAGGGCGCTACAGGCCAAACCAGTCAGGCCGGCGCCACGGCGGGGGTGACTCCAGAGCAACAGCAGCCCCCACCAGAGCAGCAGGGTGGCGGCAATCATGGCGCCATCCAGCATCAATAGCCGTCCATGGCGGGCCATGGGCACGGTGGTCATCAGGATCAATCCCGTGGCCAGACCCTCGCCAGCAAAAGATCCTCGAAACTGTTCACCGGGTTGCCGAGATTGCAGCGCCAGTTGCCGCTGGATGAGCACCACCAGGGGAACGGCTGTGGTGCTCAGTACTGCCGGCGCCAAGCGCAGCATCGCTTCATGGGTTCCCCAAAGACGAATGGCCAAGGCAACCAGGAGATGGATTCCTGGGGGCTTGTTCAAGTAAGGCTCACCCCAGCGTGTGGGCAGTAAGCCGTTGAGGTCCGCTGCCTGGGCAAACTCCAGGGCGGTGCGGGCAATGCCGGCCTCATCCCAGTCCCGCAACGGAACATTGCCCAGCCAGGGGAGCCAGAGGACACAGGTCAGGAACCAGAGCAACAACGGCACAACCCAGGGGCGAAGCGGCTGGCGGAGAAGCATCCGTTTCTGAAGTCGGACGGGTGGGCGCTATACTAAAGAACCTCTGAACAAGCCTCCTTGAGGCTCTGATGAGCTTTGGGAAGCCCTGTAGAGATAGGGGAAGCAAGAAGTCTGATGGTGGACGACTTCGACTTGTTCAGAGGTTTTCCAGGCAATGTCCTGCCCCGCTTCAGAAGAGTGAGGAGAAGCGCAGCTTGAGGGAGTGTTCCACCGGCGACGTGGCGGTGTTCTGCTCCTGACGTTCCGCTTCGATGGAGAATTGCCAGGGATCAGTCTCCAGTTGTTCCGTATAGGGTGCCAAGGACCACAGCAGGCCGTAATTCCTGCTGGTGGGAGAGAGCGCCATTGCCACAACAGGGGTCAGGGTGAGACGGTCGTTATGGAGGGGGAAGCCGTAGGACAGCTCTGCTTCAAACCGTTTCCCGTTGCTGGGTGAGGGATCCAGCCCATCCAGGAGCAGGCCGTCCATGCCGAGGGCCACCATGGTCATGGTGGTGTCGGGCTTGTATTCCTCCCCGTCATCGGGTTTGAGGGAGAGTTGTCCCCATCCATAGCCTGCTGTGGCCCAGAGGTCGAGGCGGGGGGTGAGAGCATAGCGGCCATAGGGGAAAAGCCCTGTCAAGGAGGTGCTGATCTCTCCATCAGCGCTGGTCTCCCCATCAGCATGGTCCTTGCCGTCATAGGAGCCGTTGCCCCAGGAGTGGGAGAGAGCAGCGCCAGCCAGCCAACGGCCAGTGCTCCAGTCCGCCCCCACCAGGAGGGTGGTCACGTCTCCATCAAGGGAGACGTCGCCTTCCTCTCCACTGAAGGAGGAGAGGGCGCCCTGTCCCCAGAGGGCAAACTGGGGTGCGCCTCCCTCCCCTTCTGGAGCGAAGCTGAAGGAGGAACCCTCTACCAACAGTTGGGGGGTAACGCTGTCAAAGCCCAGGGCCTTGGAGAGCAGGCCCTGGTTTTCTGCCAAGGGCGTATCGCTGGTGAACTCCTCCCCGGCGAGGGTGAGTTGTAAGCCTGTCTCCAGGGGAGCAGGATTGCTCAAGCGATCTTGCAGTGCATCCGCCACCTGCTGGGAGACGGTGCGACCGAAGCGCAGGTGCCAGGCTGCCGGCAACGGGTCGGAGTTGAGGATGGTCATCACGCCCACGCCGTCGGCGATGGTGGCGCCGCCCTGGGGCGCCAGCAGTTCCACGTGGAAGGTCTCGGCTCCCTCGTCATGGCTGTCGTTGATCAGGGAAATTCCGAGTTGCCGCTCGGTCTCGCCCGGAAGGAAGACGATCCGCGTGCCCCATCCCATGCCAACGTAGTCCACGCCGTCCTGTGCCGACACGGGGTTGGACTCCTGGGTATGAACCCACACCGACACCCTGCGATCCGAAGCCCGGCTCAGACGGATGGTGTAGCGAAGCATAAAGTCGCTCTCATTCGCCTCGGCATCGTCCACCGAGAAGGAGGGCACACCCGGCGCCGCGTCGTTATCCGCCACCGCGACCGATGCGCCGTTATCTGGAGAGGTGGCCACCGCATAGCCGCTGCCCGTCTGGATGGCGGCGGTGATGCTGCCGTCGGCCTCGTCCGTATCGTCGTCAGCCGTGGCGACTTCGAAGGACGTACTGCCCCCGGTCGGAATTGTCACTTCCCGCGTGCCGGTCTCGCCGGAAGCGGCATAGTCGCCGCTCTGGGTCACCGCAAGGCTCACCGTCAGCGCCACATGCGGGGCCGGGTTTGCCGTGACGGTGAACGAGGCCGGGCTTCCCTCCGTCACCCCGTCACCACCGGTGATGCTCATCGTCGGCTTGTCGTTGTCGCTCACCGTGACTGATGCCTCGTTGTCTGGAGAGGTGGCCGCCGCGTAGCCGTTGCCGGGCTGGATGGTGGCGGCGATGCTGCCGTCGGCCTCGTCCGTATCGTCATCGGCCGTGGCCACGGTGAGGGTGGCGGCGCCAGTGGCGCCAATGGTCACTGCCTTGGTGCCCGTCTGGCCGCTGGTGGCGAAGCTGGCGCTATCGGCCACGGCCACCTGAACCGTAATATCTCTCTGGGGCGCTGGCGTGGCGGTCAGCGTAAAGCTGGCGGCTCCACCCTCGGTGATGCCGTTGCCGCCAACAATGCTCACCACCGGTGTGATGATCGGCGGATCGTCGTCATCGTTCACCGCTACTGTTGCCGTGCTTGGTCTACCCACTGTGTAGCCCGTGCCACTGGCCACCGTGGCAGATACGCTGCCGTCGGCCTCGTCCGTATCGTCATCCGCCGTGGACAGGATGAGGGTGGCCGAAGTCTGGTTCGCCTGGATGGTGACCGTCTGACTCCCCTCGTCTCCTGTGGCGAGGAAGTCGCTTGTGGGGTCGTCACCGATGTTGAGGGTTACCGTCAGATCGGACTGCGGCGCAGGATTGGCCTCCACCGTGAACACCGCGTTGCCGCCCTCGGTAATGCCACTGCCGCCCGAGACCGTGACCTCGGGATCGGTGGAGTCGGTGTCGGGGCCGGCATTCTCCAGACACTGGAGCGTCGTCACCACCGGATTCCAGCGATTCGCCGAGTACTGCTCCCGCATCTGCTTCGCCCCGGCGAGGGTCATGGCCGTGTAGCCGTTGTCGTCCCCGAAGGCAGCCAGCACCTTGTTCCAGCGCGTCACATGCGTCGCGCCGTAATGCGTCTCCCCGGCATAG
>JAJDVL010000011.1 GCA_022826155.1 Prochlorococcaceae cyanobacterium jk18x22bins.40
GTTACTCAGAGAATCGACAGTTCCCTGTGATGGAGTATGGAGAAGTCACCTTCAGATCTACATCAGGTATCTATGAGAAATACATGTTCAGCGACGCTGAGGCAGCAAAGAGGTTTGTCGATTCATTTCTAGAATTTAAGAATTTGATTTAGAACACTCTCCTTGCTGCCTGCTGGGGTGCTTGACCACCGGCTGTCCTGGGATATAATCTCCGTCATTTAAGATGGCTTCTATCTGCTAGATTACTCCCTATAAAGTAACGCTACCGCTATCGTCTCTACCCACACCCCCATCAGCAGAGGCTGTTGGCGCAGGCCTTTGGCTGTGCATCCATGGTCTGGAATGATGCCTTGGCCAAAAGCCGTGGGTCATACAAGGAGGGACAGAAGGTGAAGGGGCTCAGAGTTGATGCGGCTCTGCATCACCCAGGCCAAGCAGACCCCTGAATGGTCTCATGGCTGGCAGGGTCCAGCAGTGTGGTCTACAATACCTCAGCTTTGGGTAAAGTCAAGAGAAGTCGATGTTGGCCTTGGCTTGGGCCAGAGTGTAGGCCGCTAGGCGTGTTGCCATGACCACTGATTGATGTCGGCTGTGGTTGTGCAGTGGCAGAAGCGATCAATCTACCCGATGCAGTCACTGGATAGACATTTCCGTATCCGATTGTGATCACGGTGATTACAGACCACCACAGACATCTCAAGACTGACCCGAATTGATCCGGTTGGACGCCACCTTCAGCGGTATACATCAGGACGCTACTTATGGAGAGAACTACGCTTGTGTAAACAGTGGAGATTGTCAGATCTCTTCTCCTTGATGAGATTACATGGTGGAACCGTGCAATACTTTTCCTGAAAGCGTCTGACCTTCCAAGCCTACCAATACGGATCAGTCGGATAATCCGAAGCGCATAAAGCTCTGGCGCAACCATGCCAATAAACGTAGGAGCGATGGCAACAAGCCCAACAAGGGCCATATCTCAGCGAAAACTATCAGGAGCTCTTCGACGACCCTCAGATTATTCAGGACACCCCTCAGATCATTCAGAAAGCTGCTCGTATGGAACTCTTGCCGGGAAAAGACAACCGGCTACCGCGGTTCTTTACCACAAGCCGCTCATATTTCGGGCCGGTGGCTGAAAGGATTCTGGAGGAAGCGCCGCAAGAGTGGATATGAGCCTGGCGCGGTTGAACACTGTTCAGGAGGGCTGATCGTCTTCTGCTTCGGCCCCTGGCGTGGAATCGGCGCCATGGGGGTCTACCGGCTTGTGCCAGGCCGCTTTCTCCACCTGGCGGCAGCGGGCAATGGCCATGGCATCGTCCGTCACGTCGTTGGTGATGGTGGAGCCGGCCGCCACGGTGACATCCCGTCCCAACGCCACCGGGGCCACCAGCACGGTGTTGGCGCCAATGCTGCTGCCCTCCCCAACGGTGGTGGGGTGCTTGCTGGTGCCGTCGAAATTGGCCGTGATGGTCCCGGCGCCCACGTTGACGCCCCGTCCCAAGTGGGCATCCCCCAGGTAGCTCAGATGGCTGGCCTTCACGTCAGCGCCCAGGCGGCTGTTTTTCACTTCCACGAAGTTGCCCACCTTGCAGTTCTCCCCCAGCACTGCCCCTGGCCGCAGATGGGCGAAGGGTCCGACGGTGCTGCCCCGGGCCAGTCGGGCCTGGCGCACCACGGAAAAGGTCACCTCCACGTCCGCCTCAAGCTGGCTGTCCTCAATCAAGGCGCCGGGACCAATGCGGCAGCCGTCCCCAATGCTGTTGCTGCCCCGAAAATGGCTCTGGGGTTCCACCACCACGTCCCGGCCAAAGCGGGTGCCAGGGCTGAGGCTACAACTGGCAGGATCCAGGAAGCTGACCCCTGCCGCCAGCCACTGCTGCCGTAAGCGCTGCTGCAACACCTGCTCACAGGCCGCCAGTTGGCTGCGGTCGTTGACGCCGCTGATTTCCGTTGCGTCCTCCACCATGAACTGGGTGGCCGGATTCAGAAGACCCACGGCATCGGTGAGATAAAGCTCCTCCTGCTGGTTGTCCGCCTTGAGTCGGGGAAGCACCGCAGCCAGGGAAGGCCAGTGGAAGCAGTACACACCCGCGTTGATGAGTCTGTTGCGGCGCTGTTCATCGGTGCAGTCCCGGTCTTCCACAATGGCGCTCACCTGCTGCTGGTCGTCGCAAAACACCCGTCCATAGCCCTTGGGCTCCTCCAGGCAGGCGGTCAGGACGGTCACGACACTGCCGCTCTGGTGATGGCGCTCCACCAACTGGCCCAAGGTGGCGCTGCGCAACAGGGGAACGTCCCCGTTGAGCACCAGCAGGGTGCCGGTAAAATCCGCCAAGGGTTGCAGGAGTTGCTGGACACTGTGCCCTGTGCCCCGCTGCGGCTGCTGCAGGACAAACTCCACCTGCTGGTGACGGCGCTGCGCGTGCTGTTGCACCCGCTCCGCCTGGTGACCCACCACCAGCAACCGCCGTTGCGGATTCAAGGGTTTGCAGGACTGCAACACCCAGTCCACCAGCGTGGCGCCCGCCAAAGGCTGAAGCACCTTGGGGTGGGCGCTGCGCATGCGCGTTCCTTTCCCCGCCGCCAGAACGGCAATCGCCAACATCTGTCCCATGCTCAGTGGCGCTGGCCATGGTAGGCGGATCCACCAGCCTCATCAAGGCTGGCCGGTGACGGCGGTGCGGATATTGCGGCGCCACATCCAGGGCTTGATGCGCCGCAGGGCAGATCCCCGCAGCTTCTCGTCCCATGTGGCATCGTCCCAATTGAGCAGTTGCTCTGCCCTGGCCGTGAGCATCCAGTTCGCTGGCTGACGTTCAGGATCCGCCGTAGGGGTGGCCGTCCGGTTCCACGGACAAACTTGTTGGCACAGATCGCAACCGGCAATCCAGCCCTGTAACCCCTGGGCCACATGGATAGGCAGGGCAGGGTTCCGGTTTTCAATGGTGTGAAAAGCAATACAGGCGCGGCTGTCCACCACGAAGGGTTCGGGAATGGCGCCGGTGGGGCACACCTCCAGGCAGCGGCGGCAACGACCACAGAGGGGCGCCTGGGGACCATCCGCCGGCAGTTCCAGGGTGGTGAGCAGGTGGCCCAGCAGGAGCCAGGAGCCATGGCGGGGATGGATCAAGTTGCTGTGTTTGCCAATCCAGCCGATCCCGGCCGCCTCCGCCCATGCCTTATCCATCAGTGGCGCACTGTCCACACAGACCCGCCAACGGCAGTCCGGCTGATGCTGGCTTAACCAGCGCCCTACGGTCCGCAGGCGCCGGTCAACGGTGCGGTGATAGTCGCGCCCCCAGCCGTAGCGGGCGATGGACAGCACACCGGGGCGTTGTTGCTGGTCGGTCCAATAGTTCAGCCCCACCGCCAACAGACTGCGCACCCCCGGCAGCAGACTGTTGATGTGGCGGCGCCGTGGATCGGCCATCCAGCCCAGGGAGGCCTGATAGCCCGCTCCTAACCAGCGCTCCAGGGCAGCGGTGCGGGCGGGCAGGGCAGCCGGCTGATCCACCCGGGCGATGCCCGCCACCACAAACCCCATGGCCAAGGCCTTCTCCTTGAGTTGGGTGGCGAGAAGGGGGGCATTCATGGGGGTTAAGGCCCATACGCGAGGACTGCCTTACCCATCATGCTGCTTGAGCCATTGCTACACTACGTGGGCAGTAGCGGAGCACATCCGGGTTAGGCGCGAGTGATTCGCTGCCCGCCGTCGCAGCGCAACCAATCGCCCACCCCGGAGAATCCCCATGCCCAACGACATCGCCCATTTCGCGATCCACGCCGACGACTGCCAACGCGCCAAGCGCTTCTACGAAGCGGTGTTCGGCTGGACCTTCGAACCCTGGGGCCCGCCCGACTTCTGGCGCGTCCACACGAGCCCGGGAGGAATCCACGGCGCGCTGCAAAAGCGCCGCGCACCCGTGACGGGGGCCGGTGTCACGGCGTTCGAGTGCACCATCGCGGTGGAAGACGTCGCGGCAACCGCCGCGGCCATCGAGGCCCACGGCGGCCAGCTCACCATGGAGCCGTTCGAGATCGAGCAAGTGGGCACTCTCGTGATGTTCAGGGACACGGAGGGGAACACCGTCGGCGCGATGCAATACCTGGTCGGCGTTCGCTAGCACCAGAAGCGATGGAATGGACCCCACGAAAGAGCGTCGGAGCTGATGCGCCCCGCACCGGAGCCTCGACTCCATCGCCGCTAGCGGCGTAATCAGGAGCATGAGTCAATCTCCCCATGCAAAACCTCTCCGCCGCCGGATCCGTGGCGGCAACACTCCAAGGCCATGGCCTGGTGGTCGCCGACGGCGCCTTGGGGCGCGCCATGGTGCGGTTGTTGCTGGATCAGGCGCCGGCGTTGACCATCACCATCACGGGACGGACCCCGGACCCGCGACCCGACACCCGGCAGCTCCTCCGGCAGGCCCCTGATCGCCTCGCCTACGGCGTCCTGGATCTGTGCCGCGATGAGCAGTTGGCGGATCTCGGGACCCACCTGGACCGGCTGGATTGCCCCCTGCGCCTGGTGTTCAATGCCAGTGGCTGGCTCCATGGCCCAGCCCCCCATCAGACCCCTGAAAAACGCCTGGCTGCTCTGCGACGTTCTGCGTTGCACCGGAGCTTTGCCGTCAATGCCTGGGGACCGGCGCTCCTTGCCCAGACGGTGGAGCCGGTGTTGAAGCGCTCTGGCCAGGCCTGGTTTGCCAGCCTGTCCGCCCGGGTGGGCAGCATTGGCGACAACCACCTGGGCGGTTGGTACAGCTACCGCGCCGCCAAGGCTGCCCAGAACCAGTTGCTCAAGACGGTCGCCCTGGAATGGCGCCGCACCATGCCCGGAGTGTGCGTGGCCTGTCTCCATCCCGGCACCACGGACAGTCCCCTGTCCAAACCCTTTCAGGCACGGGTCCCTCCCGCCAAGCTGTTCACGCCGGACTTCAGCGCCGCCGCCCTGCTGGGGGTGCTGTTGGGCCTCACACCCCGGGACAGTGGCGGCTTTTGGGCCTGGGATGGCCAACCCGTTCCCTGGTGAGGGTGTCCTGGTGAGGCATCAGCCGCCGGTGGAATTGCCCTCCCCGGACCAGGCGTGGGCCTTCAGGTCCTCCAGGGAAACGAGATCCAGGGTGGAGATTTCCGTAGCTGTCAGCACCACCGGTGGCGCCATGCCGTCCTCAAGGGCCTGCTGCCAGCGACTGGCGCAGACACACCAGCGATCACCGGGCTGGAGGCCAGGGAAGGAGGATTCAGGTCGCGGCGTGCTCAGGTCGTTTCCCTGGGCGCTGCTGTAGGAGAGAAACGATGCGGTCACCACGGCGCAGACCGTGTGGCGGCCAACGTCCAGGGCGTCAGTGCGGCAGACGCCGTCCCGCATCCAGCCCGTCATGGGCTGGCAACCGCATGTCTCCAGGGCGCCGCCCAGAACGTTGCGGGGTTGAGCATGGGTGCTGGTCATGGATCACGGAGGGGTGAGGGCGCAACACCAAGTCTGGCGTCTTGATGAGCTGTCTTTGCTGCGCAGGGAATCCATTGACGAAACAGGGGGATGGCGCTAGAGGTCTGAATTGTTCCACGGCAACCGAGACGCAGCGATCCCATGGACATGGACTGGGAATTCACGGAAGACGCAGCCTTTATGGCCTTGGCGGATGCATTCAAGGAGAGTGGCGAGATGTCGGCCATGGAGTTCCTGGCCAATGGCGAGGGGGCCTTCCACTTTCAAGACCTGGCCCAGAATGCCGCTGGGGAAGGGATGGATCTGGCCGAAGGCGATGCCATGGAGGAGTTCCAGCAGCAGGTGATTGATGCCCTGGAGATGTTTTGCCAGGACTAGGAATCAGGGCTGAGCACAAGCCCGCTGACAGGTGACCTTCGGCCCGGCCTGGGAGGTGGCGGGCGTCGGACCTAAGCGCTGAAGTAGCGGGCTTTGGCGTGAAGGGCCACCAGGGCGGTGGTGCTCTGCTCGGGCTGGAGTTGATCACTGCTGTCCATGGTCAGACCGATGGCCTCGGCGCCGAGCCAGGCCAGTTGTTGGCGGGAGTCGGCCACGTTGGGGCAGGCCGGATAGCCAAAGGAGTAACGGCTGCCCCGATAACGTTGGGCCAGCACGTCCCGCAGGGCGCCTGGTTCCTGGTCCCCGAAACCGCAGCCCCGGCGGATGTGGGCATGAACCCACTCCGCCAGGGCTTCGGCCATTTGTACCGCCAAGCCATGGAAGTAGAGGTAGTCGCTGTAGGCATGGCCGCGGAAGAGTTCCTGGGCAAACGCACTCGCACGCTTCCCCATGGTGACCGCCTGCATGGGCAGTACGTCCGTGGGCCGATCCTCTGCCAGATCCCGGTAAAAGTCCGCAATACAGTAGCGGTTGCCGGAGCGTTGGCGGGGAAACACAAACTCCCCCAGCCGCTCCTGCCTCTGGGGATCAAACACCTGCAAGCTGTTACCCCGCCGGCCACAGGGGAAGTAGCCGTAGGCCACAGCCGGTTGGAGCAGGTGGTTCTGGCGGCAGCGCTCCAGCCAATGCTCCAGCATGGGTTCCGCAGTGGTGTGCAACAGGGCCTTATGGTCTGCCCTGGATTGGTTTTTGCCGCGGCGCAGTTGCCACTGGCCCACGAACAAGGCTTGGCGATCCAGGTAGGCGGCCACCTCGTCCAGGGGAATCTCATGGCTGTGCAGCAGGCGGCTGCCGAGAAACGGCGGCTGCACCGCAGGGTCTTCCGGAACAGCCACAGAACGCTCCGTGGTTTCACCAGGGGGCTGCGCCGCAGGCTCTGCCGTGGTCACCATATTGGCGGGAGCGCTATCTGCCGACGTGTCCAGGGCGGTTGGGGCTGCGATCTCTTCATGGATCAGACCCACCTCTGGCGGGGTGCCGTCCAGAAATCCCTGCCGATGATCCCAGCGGTCCGCCTGACGGGCCTTCAGGTAGGCATCCATGAAGCGCAGGTCGGTGAAGGCATCCTTGCCGTAGACCACTTGGCCCCGGTACACCGCACGGCAATCCCGATGGACAAACCGGGGGGTGAGGGCTGCTCCCCCCAGGATGACCGGCACCTGGATACCGGCATCGTTGAATGCCGCCAGGTTGTCCTTCATGAAGGCCGTTGATTTCACCAGCAAACCACTCATGCAGATGCAATCTGCATGATGTTCCTGTTGGGCATTGATAATGGCCGTCACGTCCTGCTTGATGCCCAGGTTAATCACCTCATAGCCGTTATTGGTGAGAATGATATCAACAAGATTTTTACCAATATCATGAACGTCCCCCTTGACGGTGGCGATCAACACCTTACCCCGAGCCTGGTTCTGCCCGTCAATTTTCTCCATATGGGGTTCCAGGTAGGCCACAGCGGCCTTCATGGTCTGGGCGGATTGCAGCACAAAGGGCAACTGCATTTGCCCGGAACCAAAGAGTTCACCCACCACCTTCATCCCATCCAGGAGAAAGCGATTGACAATCTCCAAGGGTGGACTTGTTTGTAAAGCCAGCTCCAGAGATTCTTCCAGATTGAGTCGTTCCCCATCAATAATGTGTTGTTTAAGACGTTCCTCCACAGGTAAATCCGCCAAACGTGGTCCCGTGGTTTTTGCCGCCTGGCCGCTCACCCCGGCAAACATCTCCGTGAGGGCCGTGAGGGGATCATAGGTGCATACATCGCCGCTAAAGCGGCGCCGGTCGTGGATTAAATCGCGGCACACCTCCTGTTGCTCCGGGCTGATCTTATGCAAGGGGAGAATCTTGACAGGGGAGACAATGGCGGCATCCAAACCCTTTGAACAGCAGTCATGGAGGAAGACGGAGTTGAGCGCCATGCGGGTTGCGGGTGAAAGGCCAAAGCTCACGTTGGAAATGCCCAGCACCACATGCACCTCCGGCAACTGTTGGCGGATCCGGCCAATGGCCTCCAAGGTGGCGGCCGCATTGCGGCGGTCCTCTTCCACACCGGTGGAGACGGGCAGCGCCAGGGGGTCGAAGAACAGCTCCTGTGGAGGGAGACCGTACGTCAAGGCATCCTGGTAGGCGCGCCGGGCAATGGCCAGCTTCTTCTCGGCGGTGCGGGCCATGCCCTCCTCGTCAATGGTGCCCACCACCACACCGGCGCCAAACCGCTTGGCCAACTCCAGCACTTTATAAAACCGTGGCTCACCGTCTTCATAGTTTGTGGAATTAAGAATACACTTACCCCCGGCCACCTTCAGGCCCGCCTCCATCTTCTGCCATTCGGTGGAATCCAGCATCAATGGCAGATTCACGTTGGTCACCAGGCGTTGCACCAGGGCTTTCATATCGCTCACGCCATCGCGGCCCACAAAATCCACGTTCACATCCAGAAGATGGGCGTTTTCATTCACCTGCTGCCGGGCAATGCTCACCAGGCCGTCCCAATCGTCCTGGTTGAGAAGTTCCCGCACTTTTTTTGAGCCACTGGCATTGAGACGCTCGCCAATAATGAGAAAAGAGTTGTCTTGATGATAGGTTGTTCTGGTATAGATGGAAGCAGCAGCGCTCTGGTAACCCGAAGGACATATTGTGCTGTTGCCAGGATGGCGAATAGGCCGGGGGGCAGGCTGAAGCTGTTGACAGTGTTGCACCAATGCTTCAATATGGGCCGGTGTGGTGCCGCAGCAGCCTCCGATAATTTGCACACCCAGATCTTCCACAAAGTGGTGAAGGGCCATGCGCATCTCCATTGGGGTCAGCCGGTAATGGGCCACACCCCCCACGTTTTCCGGCAGGCCCGCATTGGGAATGCAACTGATCACAAACGGGGATTGCTCGCTGAAGTAGCGCACATGGGGCTTCATCAAATCCGGGCCGGTGGCGCAATTCAGCCCCAAGACGTCAATGGGGAAGGGCTCCAGAATGGTGACCACTGCCGCTATATCAGCACCCACCAACATGGTGCCCGTGGTCTCCATGGTGACGGAGACCATCACGGGAAGTCGGCGACCGACAGCCGCCATGGCCTCCTCCAGGCCCTGGAGACCCGCCTTGATTTGCAACACGTCCTGACAGGTCTCCAGCAGCAGCAGGTCCACCCCCCCATCCATTAACCCCCTGGCCTGCAGGGCAAAATCAGCCCGCAGTTGGTCGAAATCCACCTGAGCCAAGGTGGGCAGTTTGGTGGTAGGTCCCATGGACCCGGCCACAAAGCGGGGCTTGCTGCCCTGGCCATTGAACGCACTGGCTGTCTCCGCGGCCAGCTCTGCCCCCCGCTTGTTGATGGCGTAGGCCTGTTCAGCCAGGCCATATTCTCCCAGCACCAGGGGTGTGGCGCCGAAGGTGTTGGTTTCAATCACGTCGCACCCCACCTCAAGGAAGCTGCGATGCACTGCCTGCACCACGTCAGGGCGGGTGAACACCAGATGCTCGTTGCAGCCCTCCAGTTCGGGGCCGCCAAAATCCTTGGCGGTCAGGTCATGGCGCTGCAGGGACGTGCCTGTGCCCCCGTCAAACACCAGAACGGGCCGCTCGGGGCTATGGAGTCGCTGCAGAAAAGCGCTGGGGCCGTCAGCGCTGTGGGCCATGGTTCCCATTGGCAGTGGACTTGAATTTACGCGCCACCCGTGGAAATCACGGTGACCCAATGGCGGAATTCTTCGTCCCGCCCTTCCGTGATGGCCTGGAGACGGTGGCGGAGCCGCTCCATGATGGGGCGCTCGCTGACCAACTCCGTGGTTTCAATGCGGCGCACGGGGGTGATGCGGGCGGCGGTGCCGGTGAGAAACACCTCATCGGCCAGGAGCAGTTCCGTCTTGTCAATGGCCCGCTCCACCACCTCGTACCCCATGGACCGGGCCATGGTGATGACACTCGTCCGGGTGATGCCCTCCAGAATGTCCTGGTTCACACCCGGCGTGTGGAGTGCGCCGTCCCGAACAATAAAAATGTTCATTCCCGAGGCTTCACAGACTTTCCCCTGGCTGTTCATCAAAATGGCTTCGTCAAAGCCGCTTTTGACGGCCTCGGTTTTGGCCAGGGACGAGGTGATATAGGCGCCGCTGATTTTGCCCCGCAGAGGCAGGGAGCGGTCTTCCTGGCGTGTCCAGGAGCTGAAGCGGCAGCTCACCCCCTCCGGGGAGAGATAGTCCCCCAACTCCAGCCCGTAGATCAGAAAGTCCGTCTCGATGCTGTGGAGGCGCGGGGCAATGCCCAGATCGCTGGTGTACACCAAAGGACGAAGATAAATGGGCACCCGGGGCTGATTGGCCTTGATCACCGCATCTACCCCGGCAATAATCTCCTCGCTGGACAGGGAGGTGTTCAGGAAGCCGGCGCTTTGGCTCAGCCGACGGGCGTGGCGATCCAGGCGGAAGAAGAGCATCCGATCCGCGCCGCCGGGGTCCGGAATGGCCCGCAGGCCGCCAAAGGCTGCCGTGCCGTAGTGAAGCGCATGGGTGGCGATGGACAGCTTTGCCTCGGCAAAGGGTCGGCATTTGCCCTCAAACCAGACGTAGGGAAGAAACCCATGCATTGTGGTGACGTTGGTGGCGTGACCTGATCTTCCCATGCATCGTCTCGCAGCTCTCCCCGGCGTTGACGACGGCCAGGCCGGCGCGTTGCTGGTGGAGCAGCGTCCTGCACCCATCCTGATGCTTACCGCTGCAGACACGGACCTGGCCACCATGGCCGCCGTGCTGGAGCGTACCCCCCAGCCCTGTCCCATGCGGGGCCTGAACGTTGCCGCCCTGGCCCATCCTGCCGTGGTGGACCACTACCTTCGCACCACCGTGGCCAAGGCCCGGGTGGTGCTGCTGCGTCTTCTGGGGGGTCGAAGCGCATGGAGCTACGGCCTGGAGCGTCTACAGGAGTGGCAAGCCGCCGGGGGGTGTCTGGTGGTGCTGGATGGGGTGGCGCCGGATCCGGAGCTGGAGAGCCTCAGCAGCACCGCGCCAGCGCTGACCCGGGCCTTGGGGGACGCTCTCCGTTGGGGTGGCCCCGACAACCTGGCGGGTGTGGCGGCGGCGCTGCAGGGCTTGGCGGCCGGTGTGGAGCCCCAACTTCCCCAACCAGCCCCCCTGGCTGATCCCCTTCCCCATGACTGGCGCCAGGACGACCCTGGGCCGGCGGTGGGGGTCCTGTTCTATCGGGCCATGGCCCAGGCGGGTGACGTTGCCCTGGTGGATGCCGCCGTGGCCAGCCTGCGGGCGGTGGGTCTGGCCCCCAAGGCGCTGCTGATCAGTGGTCTGCGCACACCCGGGATTCAATCCGGCATTGTGGCCCTTTGGCGCCAGCAGAGGGTGGAACTGGCGCTCACCGCCACAGGCTTTGCGGCGGTGGGGGCAGCGGACGACACCAGCCTCTGGGATGAGATGGACTGCCCCGTGCTCCAGATGATCTGTAGCAGCGGCACCCGGAGGGCGTGGCGGGAGAGCAGCGTGGGCTTGGGCCCCCGGGATTTGGGGATGCAGGTGGTGCTGCCGGAGTTGGATGGACGTCTCCTGGGGCGGGTGGTGAGCTTCAAGGAGGTGCAGCAGCGCCACCCGCAACTGGACTGCCCGTTGTTGCGTTACACCCCGGTGGCGGAGCGGCTGAGGTGGTGCGGCCAATGGGCCCGGGCCTGGTTGCACCTGGCCGCCACACCACCGCACCAGCGGCGTCTGGCCATTGTTCTGGCCAACTATCCAACCCGCAACAGCCACTTGGCCAACGGCGTGGGCCTGGACACCCCCGCCAGTGTGGCGGCCTGTCTGGGTTGGCTGGCGGTGGCAGGCTACGGCGTGGCCGGGGAGTTGCCCACCGATGGGGATCAACTGATCCACAAGCTCACCACGGGGCGTAGCAACGATCCCCGCAGCCTGCCCTTGGCCCCCCTGGCCCACTTGCCCCTGGGCGCCTATGAAGCCTGGTTTGCCCAGCTTCCTGCCCCGGCCCGCCAAGCGGTGCTGGAGCGCTGGGGATCACCCGCCCAGGATGAGCATCTGGAGGCCGAGGGCTTTGCCGTCCATGGCTGCCGTTTTGGTGCAGTGGTGGTGTTGATTCAGCCCAGCCGCGGTTATGAGCGGGATCCCCAACTCAGCTACCACAGCCCGGACCTGCCACCCACCCACCACTACCTGGCCACCTACCACTGGCTGCAAACGGTTCACCACGCTGACGGGGTGATCCACTTCGGGAAGCACGGCAACCTGGAATGGCTGCCGGGCAAAGGCGTGGGACTCTCCAGCAGTTGCTTCCCCGACCTGGCCCTGGGTCCACTGCCCCATTTGTATCCCTTCATTGTCAACGACCCGGGGGAAGGGGCCCAGGCCAAGCGCCGTAGTCAGGCCCTGATCCTGGACCATCTCACCCCGCCTCTGGCCCGGGCCGGCCTCCATGGCCAGGAGGCCGTCCTGGAGCAACGGTTGGATGAGTACTGGCAGGCGTTGCAACTGGGCAGCGATCGTGCCCCCCGCCTGCGCCGGGAACTGGATGCACTGCTGGCGGCGCTCCACCTGGACGGGGAGGGCGAGCTGGACCAGCGGCTGGAACAGGCGGACGGCTATCTGTGTGAACTGAAAGAAGCCCAGATCCGCACGGGGTTGCACCGCTATGGGGTGGCGCCGGAGCCGCGGCAGCGGCTGGAGCTTCTGCTGGCGCTGGCCCGTTGCCCACAGGGTGATCAACCGGGTCTGACCCAGGCCATGGCCATGGACCTTGGCCTGGCGCTGGATCCATGGACCAGCGAAGAGGGTGCGGTTCTGAGCCGTCAGGACCGGCAACGGCTGAATCTTCCCGCCACGGCCCGCTGTGCCGGTGACGCCATGGCCATGCTGGAAGACTGGGGGCTGGCCATGTTGGAGGGTCGGGCCGCGGCGCCGGGTCCGCGGAGCCGCCACTGCCTGGAGCGGGTCACCACTGATGTGGCGCCCCGCCTGGATGCCTGCCCATCTCGGGAGCAACAATCCCTGCTCCGTGGTCTGGCAGGGGGGCGGATTCCCCCAGGCCCCGCTGGAGCCCCCACCCGTGGCCGCCTGGACGTGCTGCCCACAGGGCGGAACTTTTACAGTGTGGACTTGCGGGGGCTGCCCACGGAAGCTGCGTGGGATCTGGGGCGCCGTGCTGCAGAGTTGCTGTTGGAGCAGCACCGACAGCAGCAGGGTGAGCCCTTGCGTCACCTGGCCATGAGTGTGTGGGGGACGGCCACCATGCGCAACGGCGGTGACGAGATCGCCCAGGCCCTGGCGCTCATGGGGGTGCGGCCCGTGTGGGACGGCCAGCAACGGCAGGTGGTGGATCTGGAGGTGATTCCCTTGGCCCAACTGGGCCGCCCGCGGGTGGACGTGACGCTGCGGATTTCCGGGTTGTTTCGGGATGCGTTTCCCAACCTGGTGGACCTGATTCACCGGGCTGGCCTGCTGTTACAGCAGACCACCGGAGAGAGCCTGGGCCAGATCTACGGCTCCGCGCCGGGGGCCTACGGCGCCGGGTTGCAGGGTCTAATGGACAGCGGTGCATGGGAGACCACTGGGGATCTGGCCACCGCTTTTCTCAACTGGAGCCAATGGCGCTACAGCAGCAGCACAACAGGTGAACTGCAAGTACGCCAAGACCGGGACGGGCTCTGCAACCGGCTGCGGCAGGTGGACGGGGTGCTCCATAACCAGGACAACCGGGAACACGACCTCCTGGATTCCGACGACTACTACCAGTTCCAGGGCGGCCTGGCGGCGACGGTGACCCATTTGCGGGGCCAGGCCCCCGCCATCTGGTTTGGAGACCATGCCCGACCCGAGCGCCCACGGGTCCACCGCCTGGCCCGTGAACTGGACAAGGTGATTCGCTCGCGTCTGCTGAATCCCCGCTGGCTGGAGGGCATGGGCCGCCATGGGTATCGGGGCGGCTTTGAACTGAGCGCCAGCTTGAACTATTTGTTTGCCTATGACGCGAGCACCGGGGCTGTGCCGGATTGGGCCTATGGCGCCATTGCCCAGCAGTGGCTCCTGGAGCCCAGCCGCCAAGCTGCACTAAAACGCAGCAATCCCTGGGCGCTACAGGAGATGGGCGAACGGCTGCTGGAGGCGCACCGCCGTGGCCTGTGGGAGGATGCCGAAGAGGAGCAGATTCAGGCCCTTGAAGCGCTGGTGCGCCAAGTGGATGCCGATCTGGAGCGTGGCTAGCTGGTCACGTCCCGCACCATGGAGCGAAAAGGATCAATGGAGCCGGGCTTGTTGCTGACCGAACTCCTGGGCACGGCACGCCCTTCCCGGGCCGCAGCAGTGGCTTTCTTCCTTTTGACGGAACCACCCCGTAGCCGCTGGGCAAGCTCCTGGGGGCTCATGGTCTGGGCAAAGGTTTTGCGCACCTTGCCGCCTGGGGTGGGGGCGGTGACCGCCGCCGGACTCCTGTTTCCTGCGGCTGCCCTGGCCTCGGGCACGCCACCCGTGGCCTTGGTCACACGGGAATCCATGGCGCCCACCTCTTGAATGAGCTCTCCTCCCTCCGGCGAGGAGGCTGATTTTGGAAAGGTGTGACGGATGGTGTTGGAGGAGCGCAGGTAGGACATATCTCCCACGGTCTGCGCCGTGTCGTTGTCCAGGAAGAACGGCTTATCGCTGGTGTTTTCAGCCTGGCCGGGTTTGGCACGAAACCGGTCGAACAGTCCCATTGGGCTGGGGAGGCGAACATGAAGCAATTCTAGAAAAAATCCAGGGTGCCGTTGCCAGGCTCGCCATTTTGCAACGATGCGCAAAGGCAGCACCCCCCGTCAGCGACCCCTCAGGCTGGTGCTGTGGGTGTCTGTCCCACAACTGGCCAGCAGCCCCAGATCCTGGCGCAGTTGATCCACGTCATCGCAGATCAAGGGTGACGGGCGCCAGCGGGGCAACATGTCGTAGTCGTACCAGGTCTCCACGGCATCGAACTGCAACTGCCGGGCCCCCTGGATCAGATAACGGAAATCCAGCCGGTAGCGGGCTGGATGGGCCAGGGAGGCCAGGCCTCCCGCCCCGTGAATGGCGCGCACCACCGCCGAGGCCTGCAATGCCTCCCCACAGGCGGCTTCCCCCTGGAGATAGGGCGTCAGGGGTGCTTCCTCGCCATAGCCCAGGGCAAGAACATGCACAAGACAGGTGTTGAGCACGGCGCTGATCTCAACGCCACGCCAAAGCTTGGGGACGGTGCGCCCCTGCTGTTGCAGCGTCGCCAGAGTTTGTTGGGCAACGGAGTAGGCCCGGTGGCTGTGGTGGTCTGTAATGGCCAGGTGCTCCAGCCCCAGGTTGGTGGCCTGAACGGCCAGCTCCTGTGGTGTCAGGCTGCCGTCGCTGCATGTGGTGTGGCAGTGGAAATTGCACCGCCCAGGGCAGCTACGGCGGTCCACCGTCGTCAGAACCTTTGCCAGAGGATGGGGAAAGGAGCAACCGTCAGGCGCCCTGGGAGAGGGCCTGCTGCTCCGCATCCCGTCGACGCTTACGGGCATAAAGTTGAATGGCCAACGCCATAAAAACAACGAGGGCCACCACCAGCCATGTGGCGGGGCCCGTAGGAAATTGACCCTTGAAAACGGCCAGCATCACAATCACCAGCAGCAGCAGTGTGGGAGCTTCGTTAAGGGCCCGCAGTTTGCCGCTGCTCCAGGCGCAGGTCCCTTGCTCCAACTGCCCCATCAACCGGTAGCAGAGCAGGTGGTAGGCCAGCAGCAGGGCCACGAAGGCCAGTTTGACGTGCAGCCAGCCCTGGTGAAGCCAGTCGGGATTGGCCGCCAACAGGCCCACGGCCATGGCCGCCGTCACCACCATGCCGGGGGTGGTAATGATGTTGGCCAGCCGCTTCTCCATCAAGCTGTACTGGGGCTTGAGCACCGCCTGGGCATCCGGGCTGAGGGCGTCCGCCTCCACATGGTAGATGAAGAGACGCACCAGATAGAACAGCCCGGCAAACCACACCACCACCCCAATGACGTGGAAGGTCTTGAACCAGAGATAGGCCTCTGGCGGCAGATGCAGCGCCATCTAGGGAGGGGAAGCTTCAGGACCAGACTATTACAGCGAACCTGATGGCGCCACAAGGGTGTGCAGAGAGGATATTAGAGACAGCGGCACGACAACGGTGCATCAAGACGAGCAACGCTTTGACCTGGTGGTGGTGGGGGCCGGTTCCGGGGGGCTGGCTGCGGCAAAACGGGCCGCCTCCCATGGGGCCTCTGTGGCGATTGTGGAAGGCAGCCGCGTGGGGGGGACCTGTGTGATCCGCGGCTGTGTGCCCAAGAAACTCCTGGTCTATGGCTCGGCCGTGGGGGAGCAACTGGCGGATGCCCCCAGCTATGGCTGGCCGGTTTCCCCTGTGGCGCCCCGGACCCACGTGCTGCTGGATCAGGTGCGTCGGGAGGTGGATCGCCTCAACAACGTTCATGAAGCGGCCCTCAATCGGGCCGGGGTGACGCTGGTGCGGGGCTGGGCCCGGTTCCTGGACGACCGGCGCTTGCAGGTGGGAGACCGGGTGCTCCGGGGCGAGACCATCCTGATTGCGGTGGGGGGCCAGCCGATGCGTCCGGACCTGCCTGGGGCCGAACTGGCCCTGGTGAGCGACGACCTGTTTCTTCTGGAGCGCTTCCCCAGTTCCATGGTCATCGTTGGTGGTGGCTACATTGCCTGTGAATTCGCCTGCATCCTCCAGGGTCTGGGGGTGGCCGTGACCCAGGTGGTGCGGCGCCAGTTGCTGCGGGGGTTTGATCGGGGCTGCGTGGCCAGTGTGGAGGCGGGCATGGTCGAGAAGGGATTGGCGGTGCGCAAGGGGGTGTCTCCCCAGGCCGTCCGCAGCAGCACTGCGGGCCGCTGTGTGGAACTCTCCGACGGCAGCGCCGTGGAGGCGGAAGCCGTGCTCCTGGCCACCGGCCGCAAGCCGCGGCTGGATGGGTTGAACCTGGAGGCCGCCGGCCTGGCGGTGGAGGGAGCACGCATCCCCGTGGACGGCGACCAACGCACCAACGTTGCCCACGTGTTTGCCGTGGGGGACGTGACGGATCGCATCAACTTGACGCCCGTGGCGGTGGACGAGGGGCGCGCCTTTGCCGATTCCCGATTTGGCCAAAAACCCCGCCGCACGGACCACGACCTGGTGGCCAGTGCGGTGTTCACCCAGCCGGAGTTGGCCACGGTGGGTCTGTCGGAGGAGGAGGCCAGGGAACGGTACGGGGAGCAGGCGCAGGTGCGTGAGGCCCGGTTCCGCAGCCTGTCCCGGGCCCTGCCCAAAACCGGTAGCCCCTGCCATTTGAAGCTGGTTCTGGGACCCCGGGAGCGGGTTCTGGGTTGCCATATGGTGGGGGAGCACAGCGCCGAGATTATTCAGATGGCCGCCATCGCCCTGGGCATGGGGGCCACCAAGGCGGATTTTGACCGCACCATGGCTCTCCACCCCAGCGTCAGCGAGGAGTTTGTGACCATGGCATGAGGTTGGGCCGGACCCCAGCGCAGCACGGGTGGTCGGCACGGGTAAGCTGAGGTCATTCCGCATCCCAATGGGGCGTCCATGCCGATCCCGTATCACGAATTGTTGGCCAGAGTCGAATTCCTGGAAGCGCGGCTTGAACGCGTTGAACGCCTGGAGATTTCCCCCTCTGACCTGGAGGAACACCTTGCGCGGCTGAAGCGCCTGGAGGGGTTCATGGAGTGCATCGAGGGCTACCTGGATCGCCTGGAGCGTTTGAGCGGGCCCTTGTCTCGCCTGGAGGAACGCCTTGACCTGATGGAGGGCCGACCCACCAGCCGCAAGACTGCCCAGCGCCCTCAGCCTGGCCGCCTGGTGCAATCCAGGATTGGGATCAAGGCGTTCCTGTCTCAGTCCCAGTCTGGGCAATTGCCAGGGCTACAGCGTGGCTTTCCCTTCAAGGCCTTCAGGACATGGCTTCTCCAGAAACTGGGGAGGTCCTGACAGGAGGCTGAACGCGGAAGCCGCAGTAGTGGTCACCTTCCTGGATCCAGTGGACCCGCTCCACGTGGCAATCAGGGAAGATGCTGCGGTAAAGCTGCAATTCCTGGCTACAGATCACGGGAAACTGCTCGGCAATGCGGGCAACAGAGCAGTGAAAGGCTGTAAGCAGCCAGCCGTGTTGGTCTTGACACGGTTCGTAGTCTGCCACGTACCCTTCCTGACGGCGCAGCTCCACCAGGCGCTGTAGGCGCTTCTCCAGGGGGCAGTCCCCCAGGAGGTTGCGATAGTGCCGGGCCTGGGCTGCGGCGTGCTGGCCAAGAAGGGTTTGCAGTTGATCGGGGCCAAGGTGGCTGGCCATGGTGTGGAGAAGTCTTCGGGTAAACTCCTCGCTGCCGTCAGGGAAGTGATTCCGGCCCTGGTCCGTCAACCGCCAGAGATGGCTGGGCCTCCCCGGACCGGTGGTGCTACAGGGGCTTTCCACCAGCCCTTCCTGTTCCAGGGAACGCAGATGGCGGCGCATCACCTGCACGGAAACCCCCAACTGGCTGGCCATGGTGGTGGCTGTGGCCTGGCCCAGCCGCAGCAGGAGGGTCAGCGCGGCCTCACGGGTGGATGTGACTGGTTCTGACGACATCACGTGGGAAGCGGCCACAGGGCCTTGCATATGGTTGTAGTCTAGTTAGGAAACTAACTGGTTTCGTTACTCTACTGCCCATGAATCCGGACCAAGCCCTTCAGCCTAGCCCCGAGAGCCTGGAGGCCCTGCGCAAATTTGCCCAGACCTACGCCCAGCGCACCGGCACCTACTTCTGCAGTGACCCTGGAGTCACTGCCGTCGTTCTCAAGGGTTTGGCCGCCCACAAGGATCAGCTTGGGGCGCCCCTCTGTCCATGCCGTCACTACGACAACAAACCCGCGGAGGCAGCCCAGGCCTTCTGGAACTGCCCCTGTGTGCCCATGCGGGAACGCATGGAATGCCACTGCATGTTGTTTCTCACGGAAGACAACCCCTTCCGCGGTGACAGCCAGACCATCACCACGGACACCATTCAGGCCCTCGCCAACTAAAACCCTCTCCCATCCCAAGATGAGCAGTGCCGCCGCCGTAGAGGCCCTTAACAAAACGCCTTACCGCTATGGCTTTGTTACCGACATTGAGACCGAGAAAATTGCCAAGGGCCTGGATGAGTCGGTGGTGCGGCTGATTTCATCCAAGAAGCAGGAGCCGGATTTCCTGTTGCAGTTTCGTCTCAAGGCCTATGCCCAGTGGCAGGCCATGGAGGAGCCCGACTGGGCTGCTCTGAGGTATCCCCCTATCGATTATCAGGAGATCGTCTACTACTCGGCGCCGCGTCAAAAGGAGCAGAAAGCCAGTCTGGAGGACGTGGACCCCGCTCTCCTGGAGACCTTTGACAAATTGGGCATTCCACTGAGTGAACAGAAGCGTCTCGGCAACGTGGCTGTGGATGCGGTGTTTGACAGTGTGTCCATTGCCACCACCTATAAGCAGAAATTGGCGGAGCACGGCGTGGTGTTCTGCTCCATGGGGGAAGCGGTCAAAGATTACCCGGAGTTGGTGGAACGCTACCTGGGTTCCGTTGTTCCCATCGGGGACAACTTCTTCGCGGCGCTCAATTCCGCAGTGTTCAGCGACGGCTCCTTTGTGTATGTTCCCAAGGGGGTGCAGTGCCCCATGGAGCTGTCCACCTACTTCCGCATCAACAGCGACGATGCGGGACAGTTTGAGCGGACCCTGATCGTTGTCGAGGAAGGGGCCAGCGTCAGCTACCTGGAAGGATGCACAGCGCCCATGTTCGACACCAACCAGCTCCATGCCGCTGTGGTGGAGCTGGTGGCCCTGGATGATGCCTCCATCAAGTACTCCACCGTTCAGAACTGGTATGCCGGCGACGAGAACGGCAAGGGGGGCATCTATAATTTCGTCACCAAGCGGGGGCTGTGCAAGGGCAAGCGCAGCCGCATCAGTTGGACCCAGGTGGAAACAGGATCAGCCATCACCTGGAAGTATCCAGGCTGTGTGCTGCGCGGCCAGGATTCCGTTGGCGAGTTTTACTCCGTGGCCCTCACCAATCATCACCAGCAGGCGGATACGGGCACCAAGATGGTTCACGTTGGTCCTGGCAGCCGTTCCACCATCATCAGCAAAGGCATTAGCAGCGGCCATGCTGTCAACAGTTATCGCGGACTGGTGAATATCGGTCCACAGGCCCGTGGAGCCCGCAACTTCAGCCAGTGTGATTCCATGCTCATCGGGGATCAGGCGGCAGCCAATACCCACCCCTATATTCAATCTCGCCAACCTGAAGCCACCGTTGAGCACGAGGCCAGCACCTGCCATATTTCCGAGGATCAACTCTTCTACCTGCAGTCTCGCGGCATTGAGCCCGAGGCGGCAGTTTCCATGCTGGTGAGCGGATTTTGTCGCGACGTGTTTAACCAGTTGCCCATGGAGTTTGCCGCTGAGGCGGATAAGCTCCTTGCCCTCAAGCTGGAGGGTTCCGTTGGCTAGGTCCCACCAGGTTTGCTGTTGCTCCGATTGATTCCCTGCTTCCCATTAGGCCCTTGACGTCCACCGAGACCACGCCCGTGTGTGAAACCCCCGTCCAAACCGGGGACGTGCTCCTTTCCATCGAGAACCTCCATGCCCGTGTGGAGGGGAAGGAGATTTTGCGGGGCGTCTCCCTACGGATTCGCGCCGGTGAAATCCATGCCCTGATGGGGCGCAACGGCAGCGGCAAAAGCACCCTCTCCAAAGTGATTGCCGGCCATCCTGCCTACACCGTCACCGCTGGCGCCATCCACTACAGGGACCAGGATCTTCTGGCCCTATCCCCGGAGGACAGGGCCCGAGCGGGCGTGTTCCTGGGCTTTCAATATCCCGTGGAAATTCCCGGCGTCAGCAACCTGGAATTTCTGCGGGTGAGTTGCAACGCACGGCGTCAGCACCGAGGCCAGGAGGAACTGGACACCTTCGCCTTTGAAGACCACGTGCGGGATACCATGGCCATTGTGCAGATGGATCCGGCATTTCTGGAGCGCAGCGTCAACGAGGGCTTCTCCGGTGGGGAGAAAAAACGCAACGAGGTCTTGCAGATGGCGCTGCTGGAGCCACTGGTGGCCATCCTGGACGAGACGGATTCCGGTCTGGACATTGACGCCTTGCGTATTGTGGCCAACGGGGTAAAGACGTTGGCGTTGCCAACAACCGCTACGCTGCTGATCACCCACTACCAGAGGTTGCTGGATGCCATCACCCCTGATTTCGTCCACGTGATGGCGGAGGGCCGCATCCTGCGCACCGGTGACAAGGATTTGGCCATGGCGCTGGAGCAACGGGGATACGACTGGATTGACGGTGCGGACGGCGCGGACACACCTCAGCCATGAGCAACGCCAGCCAATCCCGATCCTGGCTGGAGGCCCTGTTGCAGGTGCTGGCCCAGCGGTCTGGCCAGCCAGCCAGTCAATGGGCTGCCCAGTGGGCGGGCGCCCGTGATTGGCGCTGGCCCACGCGCCGCAGTGAGGCATGGCGGTTCACGGATCTGCGTTGCCTGACCCAACTGGATCCCGCTCGTCTCCATAACCGGACGGCAGCTCCTCCCTGGCCCGATGGGTTGAGCCAAGGGTCTTCGAGACACGTGGCCCTGCAGCTTGACGGCCACGGCCACTGGCGCGCCCCCCAGGGGGAACCACCCTCCTGGCCCCACGGCCTGATGCCGCTGCCCACCGAGGACGTCACTCCGGGACAGGTGGCCCACACCGTCATCCCGTCCGGGACGTTGCCCCTGGGGGCCCAGCTTAACGGGGTGACCCCTGGCCCGTCCCTCGGTTTGCAGGTGAGCGGGCCTGATCCCGTCCATCTGGCGTTGGCAATTCAGGCGGAGCAGGCCCAAGCCTGGCTGGCGCCCCGTGTGCTGCTGGTGTTGCAACCCGACGCCCGGTTGTGCCTGAGTTGGCACGTGGCCGCAACGGCCCAGGCTGCGGTGCTGCCCATGGTGGAGGCCCGGTTGGCGCCTGGCGCCCAGCTTGAGGAGGCCGCCGTGGCCCAGGGCTGCCCAGGGGCCACGTTCCTGGGCAGCAGCTTCGTCCGTCAATCCCCCCGGAGCGTCTACCGACGCGCCAACGTGACCTGGGGATGGGGCCTGAGCCGTGACGAGCCCTTCATCCGCCAGTCTCAAGGTCAGGCGGAGACCCACCTGCACGGTCTTGCGGTGGCCCGGGGCCAGTCTCTGGTGGATACCCACAGCACGGTTTATTTTGACGGCCCGGCAGGCCAGCTTCGGCAACGCCACCAGGCCCTTGCCGACGATCAGGGCCATAGCGTCTTCAACGGCCGCGTTGTGGTGCCACGGGCGGCCCAGCAGACGGACGCCAGCCAACTGAGTCGCAACCTGCTGCTCAGCACAAAGGCCCGGATTGACACCAAGCCTCAACTGGAAATCGTGGCCGACGACGTGCAATGCACCCATGGGGCCACGGTCAGTTGCCTCCAGGACGACGAACTTTTCTATCTTCAATCCCGGGGCATCGGCCGGGAGCAAGCCTCCCGCCTGCTCCAGCGAGGCTTCTGCGAAGAGATCCTGCAACGGCTGCCCAGGGCGGCCCTGGCCTGGTCTTCCCTCCAACGTCTCCTTGAGATCCCCGTCCCGGATCAACCATGACCACCACCCCCATGAGCGCCGCCACGGAGCGCCAGCTTGATCTGGCCCGTTTGACCCGCCCCGACTTTCCCCTGTTGGAGCAGGTGCTGCAGGGGCAACCCCTGGTCTACATGGACCACGCCGCCACCAGCCAGAAGCCCCGGCAAGTCATTGACGCCCTGGTGGAGTACTACCGCTGCCGCAACGCCAACGTGCATCGTGGCGCCCATACCCTCAGCGCCCGGGCCACGGAGGCCTTTGAAGCAGCCCGGGCCACGGTGGCCCGCTTCGTTGGCGCCGCTGACGCCAGGGAAATCGTCTTCAGCCGCAACGCCACCGAGGCCATCAACCTGGTGGCCTACAGTTGGGGACTGGAGCACCTCAAGCCCGGCGATGAAGTGGTGTTGAGCGTGATGGAACACCACAGCAATCTGGTGCCGTGGCAACTGGCGGCCCAGCGCACCGGCGCCGTGCTGCGCCATGTTGGCATCACCCCCAAAGGGGAGATGGATCTGGACCACCTCAAGCAGTTGCTCAACGAACGCACCCGGTTGGTCTCCTTTGTCCATCTGAGCAACACCCTGGGCTGCCTCAATCCTGCAGCGGAGATCACCGCCCTGGCCCATGGCGTTGGCGCCCACGTGCTGGTGGACGGCTGCCAGGCCCTGCCCCACCGCCCTGTGGACGTGCAAGCCCTGGGTTGCGACTGGTACGTGGGCTCCGGCCATAAGCTCTGCGGCCCCACAGGGATCGGTTTTCTCTGGGGCCGCGGGGATCTGCTGGAGACCATGGCCCCCTTCCTGGGGGGGGGAGAGATGATCGCCGCGGTGGAGTTGAAGACCAGCACCTGGGCTGACTTGCCCCATAAATTTGAAGCGGGGACCCCTGCCATCGGGGAAGCCATTGGTCTGGCAGCGGCCCTGGACTACCTCTCCGCCCTGGGACTGGAGACAATCCACGCCTGGGAGCAGCGGCTCACCCGCCACCTGTTTGACCGCCTCCAGGCCGTTGACGGCCTCACCGTTTATGGCCCTGACCCCCGGCGGCAGCCAGACCGGGGCGCCCTGGCCAGCTTCACCGTGGCGGGAGCCCATGCCCATGACGTGGCCGCCCTGTTGGACAGCGCCGGCATCTGCATTCGCAGCGGCGACCATTGCACCCAACCCCTGCACAAAGCGCTCCAGGCGACGGCAACGGCCCGGGCCAGCCTCAGCTTCACCAACACCATGGAGGAGATTGACCGCCTTGCCCATGAACTCCAGGAGGCGGTGAACCTCCTACGGCAAGACAGGGAGCCTCCCCTGGGGTGATCTGGTGCCCTGATCCGGATCCGGATTGAGGGATTCCGGTTCCGGACCAGTCCCTTTACATTGGTGCAGACCTGCTTCCTGATGGATGTTCTCCCTGCCGCCGGAGATTCTGGCCAACTGGCTGCAGCCGGGCGCCCTGGTGGCTGGCGCTGTGGGAGGCATGGGGCTACTCATCGGCGCTTTCCGTAGTCTCAGAGGCGAGCTGAAAGACGAGATGCGCGCTGGCGAGGACAGGGTCAACAGGCGCATTGACGAGGTGAAGGGGGAAATGAAAGAAGTGAAGGAAGAAATGCGCGCTGGCGAGGACAGGGTGAACAAGCGCATTGACGAGGTGAAGGGGGAAATGAAAGAAGTGAGGGAAGAAATGCGCGCTGGCGAGGATAGGGTGAACAAGCGCATTGACGAGGTGAAAGAAGAAATGCGCGCTGGCGAGGCCAGGACGAACAGGCGCATTGATGAGGTGAAGGAAGAAATGAAAGAAGTGAAGGTGGAAATGAAAGAGTTCAAGCAAGAGATGGGTGAGATCAAGGCCCTGCTGATCCAGGCGCTGCGGCTTCCGCCACCGGCCCAGCCTTGA
>JAJDVL010000002.1 GCA_022826155.1 Prochlorococcaceae cyanobacterium jk18x22bins.40
TGGCTGACAAAGTCGTAGGCACGAAGGTTCAGCGCCAAACCCACGATGCCGATGGAACTGGTCCATAAACCCATCACCGGCACAAACAGCATGAAAAAGTGCAGCCACCTCTTGTTGCTGAACGCTATGCCGAAAATCTGAGACCAGAAACGGTTGGCCGTCACCATCGAATAGGTCTCTTCCGCCTGGGTCGGCTCAAATCCCTTGAACGTGTTGGCTCCGTCTCCGTCCTCAAACAGCGTGTTCTCCACCGTGGCGCCATGTATGGCGCACAGCAGCGCTCCACCCAAAATGCCGGCCACTCCCATCATGTGAAACGGGTTCAGCGTCCAGTTGTGAAAGCCCTGCAGAAACAGCAAAAACCGGAAAATCGCCGCTACCCCAAAGCTGGGAGCAAAAAACCAGCCACTCTGTCCCAACGGGTACATGAGAAACACACTCACAAACACCGCAATCGGTCCCGAGAAGGCAATGGCGTTGTAGGGACGAATCCCCACCAAACGCGCAATCTCGAACTGGCGCAGCATGAAGCCAATCAGCGCAAAGGCCCCGTGGAAGGCAACGAAGTTCCACAACCCTCCCAACTGCAACCAGCGGACAAAATCCCCCTGGGCTTCCGGTCCCCACAACAGCAGCAGGCTATGGCCCAGCGCGTTGCCCGGGGTGCTCACCGCAGCAGTGAGAAAGTTGCATCCCTCCAGGTAGCTGGAGGCAATGCCGTGGCTGTACCACGACGTCACAAAGGTGGTGCCGGTCAGCCATCCACCTAAAGCAAGGTACGCCGTCGGAAACAAAAGCAGGCCCGACCAGCCCACAAAAACAAAACGGTCGCGCTTCAGCCAGTCATCGAGGACGTCAAACCATCCCCGTGCTGCTGGCGCTCCCCCTACAGCAATGGTCATAGGGTTTCAAAGTGTTGCAAAATCACCTTAGGAAAATCTCCAGAATTGCCTGCTGAGTACTTTTACTCAAAATTATCTGGGAAAACTAAAATTTTTCTATACAGAGCCTTGGTCTCCAGCACCGCACCGAACCATTCCCTGCCCAATACACTTGCTCAGCAAGCGCTGATTGATTCGGTGTTCACCGTCGAAATTTCCCTCAAACGCAACCCGCTCCCACTCACTGTCCAGCGACGGGAACAAGCTGATGCAGAGGCCCTGCTGCAAAGCTTGGGAGGAGCGATGGCGTCCCAACGCTCCCAACTGCTCCGGCTCAACTGCGACGCCAGCAGTGAGCGCAAAGTTCTGCTTCTGAGTGACGAGATTGCCTCCGTGCAGATGTACGAGCGCTCCAGTGGCGGCAGTGGACGCACCCGGCGGCCTGGCTTCAGCCTGGATGCTTGAGACCAAGCCTCCCTCCCCGCTGTCTCCGTCTCCCCGCGTCCCCCTGCGGATTTCCGACCTGCGGCTGCGCTGGCCCAGTGGCCCGGTTGTCCTTGACGGGTGCAGTCTGGAGTTGCCGCACCATGGCCTGTGGATGCTGGTGGGGGCCAACGGCAGCGGCAAAAGTACCCTGCTGCGGGTGATTACGGGCCTCATTCAGCCGGATTCCGGCAGGGTGGAGTGCTGCCGTCCATCCAGCCTGGTGTTTCAGAATCCCGACCATCAACTGCTGCTGCCCAGTTGCGGTGCCGATCTCCAACTGGGGATGCCCAGCCACCTGTCTTCCCCACAGCGTCAGGAGCGGGTGGGCGTTGCCCTGGAGCGGGTGGGTCTGCAGGGCTTTGCGCAACGCCCCATCCACACCCTGAGCGGTGGTCAAAAACAACGGCTTGCCATTGCCGCTGCCCTGGCCAGCGACAGCGGGTTACTTCTCCTGGATGAGCCCACGGCTCTCCTGGATCCCGAGAGCCAGCAGGAGGTACTGACGTTGGTGCGTCACCTCTGTTCGGAGGGCCTGACCGCGTTATGGGTGACCCACAGACTGGAGGAGCTGGACTGCTGTGACGGAGCTTTCCCCATGCACCAGGGCACCATTGGCTCAGCTATGGCCACTGGTGGTTGACTCCGACAACCAGGAAGGGTTGCTCAAACGACAGCAGGCAAGCTAGGCTCTCCCCCGTAGTCCTCGGTAGCTCAGCGGTAGAGCGGTCGACTGTTAATCGATTGGTCACTGGTTCGAATCCAGTCCGGGGAGCCATTTTACGACCGCCAGCCTCCGTGGCGACGAGGGCCGCCCATCCATCCGTTGGTGGCGAACATGGGGGGCATGGGCGGACACGGAAGCACTGGCAGACGGCAGGAAGACCCCGAGCATGGTCAATTTGTGTATTTGCAAACCCAAGGCGCCTGATTGCCGGCCCTCCCCGGCCGGGACCACTAAGATTCCCTTGAAGAAAATTCTGACGTTTTGATCCGCCAATCCTGGTGGACTCTTCTCAATCCCTTGCTTCTGCCCATGAGGTCCAACATTCTCTTCATAGAAGACGACCAGGATATGCGCCAGTTGGTGGCGGGAAGCCTGAAGCACGCCGGCTTTGATGTGCAACTGGCCGAGGATGGTGTCAAGGGTCAGGCCCTGGCCATGCAAAGCAGCCCCGACCTGATCATCCTGGACTTGATGCTGCCCCTGGTGGATGGTCTCACCCTCTGCCAGCGTCTGAGACGGGATAGCCGCACCTCTCAGGTGCCCATCCTCATGCTCACGGCTTTGGCCAGCACCAAAGACAAGGTGAGCGGTTTTAACTCGGGCGCCGATGATTATCTCGCCAAGCCGTTTGAACTGGACGAGCTGCTGGCCCGGATCAAGGTGCTGTTGCGGCGCAGTGACCACTCGCCATTCTCGGCAAAGAACACGGAAATCCTGAATTTTGGTCCGCTTACCCTGATCCCGGAACGCTTTGAGGTCATCTGGTTTGGTAAACCCGTGCGCCTCACCCACCTGGAGTTTGAACTGCTCCACTGCCTCCTGCAGCGCCACGGCCAGACGGTGGCCCCCTCCTTGATTCTCAAAGACGTGTGGGGGTACGACCCGGACGACGACATTGAGACCATCCGCGTCCATATCCGCCACCTGCGCACCAAGCTGGAGCCCAACCCCCGCAAGCCCACCTACATCAAGACCGTTTACGGGGCCGGCTACTGCCTGGAGCTCCCCGGAGATCCTGCAGCGGCGGAGCGCTACCACAACGAACTCGCCTTGGCCCAAGAGGCAAGCGCGGAAAGCGCCAATAACGGGGCCAACAACAAGGAGGCGGCGCCAATCTCCGGTTTTAGCGCTGCACCAACCCGCCCAGGAGGGTGACCTCCCAGGCCAGACGGGGCTGCACATAGCCCCTCAATTGCCGGTGAAGGCGCTCCAGATCCCTCATCCTCGCCCCGATCAAGGACGGATCCCCATGCCCCCGTCTCCACAGATGCTGCTGCCACCAGCCAATGAGCCAGAGTTGCTGCTCCAGATCCAGGCGCTCGGCAATGTTCCTGGCCAACGTCAAGGCCTGATGAGGCGTCTCCAAGGGCTGCTCCAATAGCGCCCGCTGGTCAGGTGCCAGGGCTTGCCACTGTTGCCGGTGGCGGAGCAACTCCCCCGGACTGCCGGCCGCCAAGGCCAGGAGTTCCGGGGAGTCTTCCTCCTCAGGGTACTCCAGGCCCCGCAGCACTTGCTGCATTGCTGCCGGGGAGAGGGAACGGAAATTGACCATATGGCAGCGGGACAGGATGGTGGCGAGAACATGGCTGCGGCTGGGGGCCAGCAACACCAGCAGGCCGCCACCGGGTTCCTCCAGGGTTTTGAGCAAAGCGTTGGCTGCTGCCTCATGGAGACGCTCCACCCCGTCCAACAGCGCACAGGAGCGCTGTCCCTGCAGAGGATTACGGGCCAGGAAACGACCCACGTCCCGCACCTGTTCCAAACGCAACTGGGGGAGGCCCCGCTTTTTGAGGCCTTGACCATCTGCTTCCGCAGCGGTCAGCAGACGGCCCTGGCTGCTGTAGGTGGGTTCCACAATCAGCAAGTCGGGGTGATTGCCCTCCTCCAGCCGCCGCCGCTGGGCAGGATCCCCTTGCGCACGGCCACTCAGAACAGCCTCCAGGAACCGTAAAGCCGTTCGGCGACGACCCACCCCGTGGGGGCCGCAAAACAGGTAGGCCGGCGCCTGGCGCTGCTTCTCCAGGCTGGCCTGCAGTAATTCCACGGCCTGCTCCTGACCAGTCACATCGGCAAAGACGGTCCCGGAGACTGGGGCGCTCATCCTGCTTCAGGCCGCAAAGGCGCTGCGGGTGGCCGCCTGGATGGCAGCTTCCACAGCGGCGCAGGCTTCCCCAGCCGGGATTCGCCGCCAGCCTCGCTCCCTTGCCAACTGCCGGAAGCCGTGGGCCACCCGCTGGGCAAAGTCCAACCCGGCACCCTCAAAACGGTCTTGGCCTTGTGGGGATTTGCGGGCACGGGCTTGTTGGGGGGGGAGGTCCAACCAAAGGGTGAGATCCGGCGTCAGGCCACCAGTGGCCACCTGCTCCAAGGTGTGGACGAGATCCAAGTCACAGCCACGGCCATAGCCTTGGTAGGCCACGGTGGAGCCGCTAAAGCGGTCACTCACCACCCAGTGGCCCGCGTTGAGGGCTGGACGGATCACGGCCTCCACATGTTGAGCCCTGTCCGCAGCAAACAACAGGAGTTCGGCGCGGCTGTGAACTGTCAACCGGCGACTGAGCAGGATGGGGTACAACTGCTCACCCAGGGGGGTCCCACCAGGTTCTCGGGTCACCAGCAGTCTGGCGCCAGCGGGCATGAGCCCGGAGCGGGGTAACCAGTGGCGCAGGCGTTCCACCTGGCTGGATTTGCCCGCACCGTCAACGCCCTCGAGCACCAAAAAGCGACCAGGCATGGTGAGCGGTCCCAATCCCCTCTGTACTGGCAAAGGTTGCCCATCAACTAGACCATCTTACTTGTCCGGCGAAGGGCGCCAAGGTAGAGGAGCACCGTCCCGAACATGATGAGGCTATAGGTGGCTGCCGGCACGACCGTAAGGCCACCACCGAACAGCAGAACGCCGACTGCAATGGCCATGGTGCCGTTTTGCAGTCCACATTCAATGGTGATGGCAATGCGCTGCTTGGGACCGGACGCCAAGCCACGGGCAATGGTCCAGGCCACAGCCATCATCACCACGTTCAACACCAGGGTCACCAGACCGGCTTGGGCAAAGTAGGGAACAATGTCGTTCCGCGCTTCAGCCACCGCTCCCAACAGCACCAGGACAAACAGCACGACGGATAGCTTGCGGGCCTGCTGCCGCAGCCGTCGCACAGCGGGCTGGGCCAGATGGTGGGTCAGTAGACCCACCATCACCGGAAGGGTAACGATGGCAAACACCTGAAGTGCCGTGCTGGTGACAGAAAAATCACCCAGGCTGTCGCCACCCATGAATTGATGGTGGGACAACGCCACAATCAAGGGAACCGTCACCACGCTCACCACGCTGGTGACCGCTGTCAGGGAAATGGACAGCGCCACATCACCACCCGCAAACGCCGTCAGCACGTTGGAGGTGACACCGCCAGGCACAGCGGCGATGAGCATCACCCCCAGCGCCAACTCTGGCGCCATCGGCCAGGTGCTGGCCAAAGCAAAGCCGACGATCGGCAGTAGGACCACCTGGGAGAGGATGCCCACCAGAACGTCCCTTGGCTGCCGGGCAACACGGAAGAAGTCGTCAATCGTGAGACCAAGGCCCAGGCTGAACATGATGAACGCCAGGGCAACCGGTAAGCCCACGTCCGTCAGTTGTCCCATGTTTTTTTGTGCCTGTCCGGGTTACGCCGCCAATCCTATCTGGGACATTCCTCATACCTTTTCCCGCAAGGGTCGCCAAGACAGAAGCAGGGCGTTGGTGACCACGCTGATGGAACTGACGGCCATCAGGAACGCAGCCAACGGGGGAAGCAGGACCCAGCCCAGGCTGGGCAGAAGCAGACCCATGGCCAGGGGGAGGGCCAGGCTGTTGTAGGCAAAGGCCCAGAACAGGTTCTGGCGCACCTTGGTCATGGTGGCCCGGGCCAGGAGGAGGGCATCCGCCAGACCGGCCAGGCCTTCGCCCATCACCACCAGATCAGCCGTGTCCTGGGCAATCTGGGTACCGGTGCCCACCGCGATGCCCAGATCCGCACAGGCGAGAGCCAGGGCATCGTTGATCCCGTCCCCCACCATGGCCACACAGCGGCCCTGGGTGCGCAGTTGCTCAATCACTTGACCCTTGCCCTGGGGGCGGGTGTCGGCGATCACGTCCTGGGGCCCGAGGCCGACACGGTGGGCCAGGTGTTCAACAGCAGCGCGGCGATCCCCGCTGAGTAGGCGCAGCTCCAGGCCCATGGCCCGCAACCGCGCCATGGTGGCAGGTGCATCCTGGCGCAGGGGGTCTGCCACGGTCAGGAGCCCCAGGATTTGGGTGGTACTGGCCAGGGCCATCACGGCCTGACCGGCTTGCTCCCACTCCCGCAGGCAATCCTGAAAAGACGGATCCATGGTCAGACCCTGCTGTTCCAGCCAGTCCGGACGTCCCAGGGTGAACCTCTCGCCAGCCACGACGCCATGCACCCCCAGGCCTGCTTCCGTGCGGCTGTCCTGCACTGGGAGGAGGGGGAGCTGCCGCTCCTGGGCTGCCTGGATCAGCGCATGGGCCAGGGGGTGCTGGGTCTGCTGCTCCAGACTGGCAGCCCACTGCAAAAGCAGCGTTTCCCTGGCTGTGGCGCCGTCTTGCTCCCAAGTGGGCGACGGCGCCACAGCCTGCAACAAGGGGCGGCCGATGGTCAAGGTGCCGGTCTTGTCCAGGACCACCGTGTCCAGCCGGGCGGCAGCTTCCAGCACGTCACCGCCGCGAAACAACAGACCGGCCTTGGCGCCCCGCCCTGTGGCCACACTCACCACCGTTGGTGTGGCCAACCCCAACGCACAGGGACAGGCCACCACCAACACGGCAACAGCCAGTTGGAGACCCAGCCCCAGGGGTGTAGTGCCCAGGCCCATGTCCCCATGGCCATGGGCCTGGTTGGAGATGGTCAACACCGTGGGCCAGAGACGGGCTCCCCAGAGCCACCAGAACAAAAGGGTGAAGGCAGCCAAGGCCAGCACGCCGTAGCAAAACCGTCCCGCCACCTGATCCGCCAGTCGCTGGATGGGGGCCTTGCGGCTCTGGGCCTGCTCCACAAGGTACACAAGACGGGCCAGGCTGGTCTTGGCGCCGGCCTGCTCCACCCTGACCACCAACGGGCCAGTGAGGTTGCGGCAACCAGCAGCGACCTTGTCTCCGGGGCTCGCCTCCACCGGCAGAGGCTCGCCCGTGAGGCTGGCCAAATCAAGGCTGGAGCGTCCGGCCAGAATGGTGCCGTCCACTGGAATCCGATCCCCCGGCAGCAAGAGCAGGCGGTCTTGTTCCCTTAGCGCCGCAGCCCGTACAGGCCGGTGGTTGCAGGCCAACAATTGATTGGGCTCTGCCGCCGTCGCTTCCGGCCCCACCAACAGGCGGGCGGTCTCCGGCTGCAGGTCCATCAACTGTCGCAGGGCCAGGCCGGTGCGACGGCGGGCCCGCTCCTCCAAAAATCTGCCCAGCAGAACAAAGCCCAGCAGCATGACCGCCTCGTCAAAAAAGCATGGCCAGCCCACTGCAGGCCACAACAAGGCCACCAGACTGGAGCCATAGGCGCTGGTGATGCCCAGCCCCACCAGGCTGTCCATGGTGGGAATCCCATGGCGCAAGACTCGCCAACCGCCTGTGAGGATGGCGCGACCGGGACCAGCCAAGGCAACCGTGGCCACCACCCCGTGGAACACCATGGAGTCCAACAGCGGCAAGGTCCACTGCTGGACCATGGCCAGATGGGCCAGGCCCGAGATGGCCATGAGAGCCAGGGCCACCATGAGGCGGCGCCAGCGGCTCCACCAGCCATGGTTCAAGGAAGGGGTCTCCACCATGGCCTGCTCCTGATCCCGCAGCCGGGCCGGGAAGCCGATGCCTTGCAGCGCCGCGGTCAACTGGCGGGGATCCGCCGGTGTCTGGGGATCCAGGCCCACGGCAGCGGTGCGGGTGAGCAGGTTCACCGCAACTCCACTCACGCCGTGGTGCTCTGTGAGACGGCGCTCCACCGCGTGGACACACCCGCCACACTTCATCCCCTCAATCTCCAGAAGGATATGTTCGGAATGGGCCGAGGTCTTCATCCCATCAGCCTAAGGACCAGGCAGGATAGACGACCATCCCTGTCGAGACCAACATGGCCCGTAGTCAACGGAACGACAACTTCATTGATAAGAGCTTCACCGTGATGGCAGACCTGATCCTCAAGGTGCTGCCCACGGATCGGCGCTCCAAGGAGGCCTTTGCCTATTACCGCGACGGGATGAGTGCCCAGGCCGATGGGGAGTATGCCGAGGCCATGGAAAATTTCGCCGAGGCGCTGCGGCTGGAGGAGGATCCCAACGACCGCAGTTGGATTCTCTACAACATGGGCCTGGTGCATTCCAGCAATGGTGAGCACCAGCAGGCTCTGGAGCATTACGAGCAAGCCCTGGCCTTGAACGCCAAAATGCCCCAGGCGCTGAACAATATCGCCGTCATCTATCATCATCTCGGCAACCAGGCCGAGCAGCAGGGAGAGTCCGATGTCATGGACCGCTACTACAGCCAGGCCGCGGAGTACTGGACCAGGGCCATCCGCCTGGCCCCCAATAACTACCTGGAGGCCCAAAACTGGCTGAAAACCAGTGGGCGCGGCAGTGTTGACGTGCTGATTTGACAGCAGTCGAGCCTCGGCTCAGGCACTCAAGCCTGGTGGGGGATGTCTTCGTTCGCCCCGGCCGGATCGTTTTGCAGGGCAGCCACCAGGGCCTGGCAGATGGTCCCGGCCTCAATGATGGTCATGGTGGCTGGGGGGATGATCTCGTTACCGGCGGGAACCAAAGCCCGGTGAAACCCCAAGCGTTGTCCTTCCTGGAGGCGCTGCTCCATCCGGGCTACCGGACGCAGTTGACCTCCCAGCCCCAGTTCGCCGATACATAAGGTGCCGGAGGGAATCAGCAGGTCCCGATAGCTGGCCACCACGGCCAGCGCCACACCCACGTCCGCCGCCGGTTCGGTCACCTCCAGGCCACCAGCAACGGCCAGGTAGCAGTCAAAGCGGGACAGAGGCAGCCCCAACTGCTTTTCCAGAACCGCCAGGATCTGATGAAGGCGATTGTTGGCAATCCCGGTGGCAGAGCGGCGTGGGCTGGCGTAACTGCTGGGACTGACCAGGGCCTGCAACTCCACCACCAGGGGACGGGTGCCCTCACAAGCCACGATGGCGGCGGTGCCACTGGTAGGCTCCCCCTGGCTCAGAAACAGTTGGCTGGGATTGGTGACCTCCGTCAGTCCCCCGTCCCCCATATCGAAGACCCCCAGCTCGAAGGTGGCGCCGAACCGGTTCTTCAAGGACCTCAGGAGACGGTGGCTGGCAAAACGATCCCCCTCGAAGCTCAGAACAGCATCCACCAAGTGCTCCAGTGTTTTGGGACCAGCCAGCATTCCCTCCTTGGTCACGTGTCCCACCAGCAGGGTGGCGATGTTCATTGCCTTGGCCCGCTGCCGCAAGGCTGCTGCACACTCCCGCACCTGGGCTACCGAGCCGGCTGCGGAGCTCAGATCCGGGTTGTGGAGGGCTTGAATGCTGTCAATGACCGCCACATCCGGCACCAGGCTCTCCAATTCCTGCAGCACCAAGTGCAGATCGGTCTCCGCCTGGAGATTCAACCCCATGGTGCCGGTGGAGTCATGGCCCCGTGTTTGCGGACAGCAACCACGCAACCGTGACCAGCGCAGCCGCACCTGCTGGGCCGACTCCTCCGCGCTGACATAGAGAACACGCACCTGTCGAGCCATGTGGTGGGCGGTCTGGAGCAGCAAGGTGGACTTGCCAATGCCGGGATCACCGCCGACGAGCACCAGAGACCCCCGAACCAGCCCTCCCCCCAGCACCCGATCCAGCTCACCGGAGCCGGTGCTGATGCGCATCTCGTCCATGGGCTCCACCGCCGCCATGGGCCGGGAGCGTTGTGGAGTTGAGGACGGTTGGCCCCGCTGCAGCGTCAGGGAGCGGGCTGGGGGCAACTCCTCAAGCAGGGTGTTCCAGGCACCGCAGGAGGGGCAACGACCAAAAAACTGGTGGGCCTGGGAACCGCAGGCTTGGCAACGGTAAACCGGCTGAACTCTGGGCACTTCAGCACAGGATGAGGGACGGGGAGAGTTCCATGAAGAATTAAGATCCTCTTTGTGAAGAAAAATAGCGGCCTGCCGAGATCAACACCGTGGTCCTGATGCTCCTCTTGCGATTATTAAGCAAGCATGAATTTTGCCCATGTCTACCGGGAGCCCATCAAAGGAACAAATCCTTGTTGTGGATGACGAGGCCAGCATCCGTCGGATTTTGGAGGCCCGCCTCTCCATGATTGGTTACATGGTGCATAGTGCCAGCAACGGGGAGGAGGCCCTGGAACTGTTCCATCGTCATCACCCGGACATGTTGGTCCTGGACGTGATGATGCCCAAGCTGGATGGTTACGGGGTGTGCCAGGAAGTGCGCCGTGAATCCGATGTGCCCATCATCATGCTCACTGCCCTGGGGGACGTGGCAGACCGCATTACCGGCCTTGAACTGGGCGCCGACGACTACGTGATCAAGCCCTTCAGTCCAAAGGAGCTGGAGGCAAGAATTCGTTCGGTGCTGCGCCGCATTGATAAGGATTCAGGATCGGGGGTGGCGAGTTCCGGTCTGATCCAGGTGGGCCGGTTGCGAATTGATGCCAACAAACGCCAAGTGTTCAAAGGAGACGAGCGCATTCGTCTCACAGGCATGGAATTCAGTCTGCTGGAGTTGCTGGTGAGTCGATCAGGAGAACCGTTCAGCCGCTCCGAGATTCTCAAGGAGGTGTGGGGGTACACCCCTGAACGCCATGTGGACACGAGGGTGGTGGACGTGCATATCTCCCGGCTGCGGGCCAAACTGGAGGAAGATCCCGCCAATCCGGAGTTGATCCTCACAGCTCGTGGGACCGGCTACCTGTTCCAGCGGATCGTGGATCGGGAGACCCCTGCCGTGCCAGCGGCGGCGCCGGCGCGCAACGGCTATAGCCGTGTTGAAGTCGCGCCTATGGCCATGTCTTCCAGCTAAACTCGCTGGTGGATTGCCGAAAGCGGTGGCAACGAAAGGATCCGACTCTCATTGGGCGCGCCGCCGCGCCATCCGCCGCATCCGCCGCATTCGGCGTTTGTCGCGTCAGTCCCGGTTCATGCTGTCCCTGCTGAGCACTGTGGGGCCATTGCGAAACATCCGCACCACGCGCCATCTCCCCAAATGCTCCGAGGATGACCTGAGTCGTCGTCTCTGGTTGGCAGTGGACGGCATGGGGGGTGACCATGCCCCGGAGGCCATTCTGCGGGGCTGCCTGGAGGCGGTGCAGCGCTTGCCTGTGCGATTGTGGTTTTGCTGCGAGCCCCAAGCTCTGGATACTCTTTGGCAGGACGAAGCCCTGTTGCAGGATTTTGAGCGCTCCGTCAGCAACGGCCTCATCACCGTTGTGGATGCCGGCCCTTCCGTGACCATGGCCGACGAGGCCACCGCCGTGCGCCGCAAACGCAAGGCCAGCATCAACATGGCCATGGATCTTGTGAACAGTGGCCACGCCCACGGGATCTACTCCGCTGGCAACTCTGGTGCGGTGATGGCCTCGGCCATCTTTCGTCTGGGGCGGCTGGAGGGCATTGACCGGCCTGCCATTGGCGCCCTGTTCCCCACCACCGACCCGGCCCGGCAGGTGCTGGTTCTGGACGTGGGCGCCAACATGGACTGCAAGGCAACCTATCTGCACCAATTTGCCCTGCTGGGCAGCATCTACAGTGCCGCCATTATGGGCGTTGACAAACCCAGGGTGGGACTCATCAACATTGGCGAAGAGGCCTGCAAGGGCAACGAACTGTCCCTGGCTACCTACGGCCTGCTGCAGAACGAGCCACGCCTTGACTTCCGTGGCAACTGTGAAGGCCGCGACGTGCTCAGTGGACAGTTTGACGTGGTGGTTTGTGACGGATTTACGGGCAACGTGCTCCTGAAATTCCTTGAATCCGTGGGCAAGGTGCTGTTGGACGTGCTGAAAGCGGAACTGCCCCGCGGTCGTCGCGGCAAGCTGGGGGCCGCGTTCTTGCGTGGGAACTTACGCCGCATCAAGCAACGCCTTGACCACGCAGAGCACGGGGGCGCCTTGTTGTTGGGGGTCAACGGCATCTGCATTGTGGGCCACGGCAGCAGCCGCACCACGGCAGTGGTTGCTGCACTGCGCCTGGCCCTCTACGCCAGTGAAAAGAACATCATGGTTCAACTGAGGCAGTTGGTTCACCAGCCGGAGCCCTCCGTGCCCTCTCCGGTTGACATTGACAGTCCTGTGCAGGAACAACAGCCCACGACATCGGTGTAAGAGGCTCTGTGATTGACTGCCCACGGTTGGAGCTGTTCTGTGTCTGCAGCGGTTGGCATTGCCCTTACTGGCAGTGGTGCTGCCACGCCGGCGCGTGTGGTGACCAACGACGAGTTGAGCCTGTGGCTGGACACCAGTGACGCCTGGATTCGCAGCCGCACCGGCATTGCTGAACGGCGGATTGCCACGGTTGAAGACAGCCTGGAATCCCTCTCCAGTCAGGCGGCACAACAGGCATTGGAGCGGGCTGGCTGGCGGCCGGATCAGGTGGATCTCATCCTCCTGGCCACCTCCAGTCCGGACGATCTTTTCGGGTCCGCCCCTGCTGTGCAGGCAGCCTTGGGGGCCAACAACGCAGTGGCCTTCGACCTCACCGCCGCCTGCAGTGGGTTTCTGTTTGCCCTGATCACCGCGGCCCAGTACATCCGTAGCGGCACCTGTCAGCGGGTGCTGGTGGTGGGAGCCGACCTGCTCAGCCGCTGGGTGGATTGGCAGGATCGGCGCACCTGTGTGTTGTTTGGCGACGGGGCGGGTGCCGTGGCCATGGAAGTTGCTCCCGAAGGCTGGGATGGTCTGCTGACCATGGTCATGCGCACCGACGGCCGCCGGCGCAGTTGCCTCGCCATGGCCCGTCAGGCCACGTCCCAGGTGCTCCATGACCAGCTTCAAGCGGGCCTTGGCGGCTTCCGCCCCATCAGCATGGATGGGCAGGAGGTGTACAAGTTCGCTGTCCAGCAGGTGCCGCTGGTGTTGACCCAGGCCCTGAAGCAGGCTGGGATCACCGCAGAACAACTGGACTGGCTGCTGCTCCATCAGGCCAACGAGCGGATTCTGGCGTCCGTGGCCCAGCGCCTCGGTATCCCCGCCGCCAAGGTGCTGAGCAACCTGGAGAACTACGGCAACACTTCGGCCGCCACCATTCCCCTCATGCTCCACGAGGCGGTGATGGCGCAGCGGATCCGGTCGGGCCACCTGATCGCCAGCAGTGGCTTCGGGGCGGGTCTGAGTTGGGGGGCTGCCCTGCTGCGTTGGGGGCGACCCGACGCGCCCTAGGCTCTCCGGTAGTCACAGGGCAGAGGTGATGGGGACAGCCTGGGTGTTTCCCGGTCAGGGATCACAGAAGCAGGGCATGGCCACAGGGGTACTGCAGGATGACCTGGCCCGGGAGCGGTTTGCCCAGGCCAGTGCGCTGCTGGGGCGTGACCTACTGGCCATCTGTGACGGCACTGCCGTCGGTCTGGACCATGACCTCAACGACACCCGCAACAGCCAGCCAGCCCTGTTTGTGCTGGAGTCTGTTCTGTTGGATCACTGCAAGCAGCAGGGGCATCAGGCTGACGTGTTGGCGGGGCACAGCTTGGGGGAGTTGGTGGCGCTGTACGGAGCAGGGTGCTTTGACTTCCGGACGGGCCTGAATTTGGTGAAGCAACGGTGCGAGTTGATGGCTGTGGCAGGTGGCGGCGCCATGACAGCCGTGATGGGCTTTGTGCGCTCTGAACTGGAAGCTGCCGTGGCGGCACAGCAGGATGTGGTCATTGCCAACGACAACAGTGCCGGCCAGGTGGTGCTCTCCGGCACAGCAACGGCAGTCCGGCAGGTCTGCTCCACCGTTCGCTGCAAGCGCAGTGTCCCCCTGGCTGTCTCCGGCGCCTTCCATTCCCCCTTGATGAAGGAGCCGGCGGCTCGCTTTGCCCAGGTTCTGGAGACCATCGTCTTTGCCGATGCCACCGTACCGGTGGTGAGCAATGCCACCGCATGCAGCAGCACGGACGGAGCCACTCTCAAGGCCAACCTGGTGCAGCAAATGGTCTCCGGGGTGCGCTGGCGGGAAACCATGGACCACCTGGCCAGCCTGGGCATGGACACCGTACTGGAAATCGGACCGGGGGCCGTGCTCTCGGGACTCCTGAAACGGAGCCTTCCCCATCTCCACCTCCGTCAGATCAACGCCATGGCGGACCTGGCCCGCTGAGTCGTCATCGTTCAAGGTCATGGGACAGCACAACAGGACCTTACAGCCCGCCCCCGCTGCGCCCCAGGGCGCCCGGATCAGTTACTGGTTGCTGCGCACGTTGGTGATCAATCCCCTGTTCCGGCTGGTCTTTCGGGGTCGGGTTGAGGGGCGGCCACCAGCGTACCGGGGAAAGCCCTACGTGGTGGTGGCCAACCACGGCAGCGATCTGGACCCCCCCCTGCTGAGTTGTGCCGTGGGGCGGCCTGTGTCCTTCATGGCCAAACAGGAGTTGTTTCGTGTGCCCGTGTTGGCGCCCCTGATTCGTGGGCTGGGGGCGGTGCCTGTGCGCCGCGGCCACGTGGATCGCCGTGCCTTGGAGCGTTGCCTGGCCCAACTCCAGCGGGGCTGGCTGGTGGGGGTGTTTCTGGACGGCACCCGCAGCGCCACCGGCATGGTGGAGCGTCCCCGCCATGGGGCCGCGTTATTGGCGCAGCGCAGTGGTTGTCCCCTGCTGCCGGTGGCCATTCTCAATAGCCATCGCGCCCTCTCCAGGGGGAGCACGGGCCTCAAGCTGGTGCCCATCACCATTCGCATCGGCCACCCCATCCCCGCACCCGTCAACCGTGACCGGCAGACGATGGAGACCACGTCCCAACAGTGTGCCGCCGTGATCAACGGCTTGCTCACGGGGGCGACACGCCTTGGGTGATCAGGGCGACTCCCATGGGCGCTCCACCGCGGCTGCCGGGTACAACGGCAGCACCCCTTGCCAAGGGCCGGGATCACCCAGGGCATGACGCTCCATCAGCACCCGCAACAACTCCACCACGTCGGCAGCGGGCTCTACTACGGCAGGCTGATGAAGCCATGGTGATTCTTCCCCAGGGGCCACCGCAGTTGTCAGGAGTTGGGGCGCCCGGCGCTCCTGGACGCCACCATGGGCCGTGATCCGGTAACGGCCCCGGATCCACCCACGTTTCCTCAACGGCTGCTCCAGTTGAATGGCGCAACCTTCAGGATGGTCCTGGAGAAGCTGTTGTGCCAGACGCCGTGCCATGAGGACAAAACTGCCGCAGCCAAACAAAGGGATGTGTAAATTCTGGGCCATGGTTCGGGCCAGGACCACCCCCAGACGGGTACCCGTGAAGCCTCCGGGTCCTGTGGCTACCGCCAGAGCCGCCAGCCGGCCCCATTGGGAGGCCGGCAAGAGATGGAGCAGCTCCTGGTGCAGGACGTTGGCGAGGCCTTTTCCCGTTACCTTGCAGCGAAGGGCCACGGGTGTGTCCCCCGACCAGGGGAACGGCGCCAACGCCATGGCCAGTTCAGGGCTGGAGGTATGGATCGCCAGCGCCAAATCCGGGTCCATCGGCTGCGCACCCATGGCAGGGGTCAGGCTCAAGTGGGCACGGCCTCCAGGGGGCGCAAACGCTGCCAATGGCCAAGGTCTGTCAAGAAGCTGTTGCAGGCCACCACATCCCACTCCACCGTGGTGGTCAACCCTTGGGACCGTAGATGGACATTGATGCGAGGCTGGAGGGGCTCAAAGTCCGGTGTTGGCGTCAGATGCTTGGCGCCATGCTGAGTTTCCACAGCGTGATACGTGGAGCAACGGTCCACCCAGTGGCAATCAACACAGATGCACATGGGCAGTGACGCCACAACAGGTGATGTCCATTGTGGCCCGGCCTTGGCAAAGGCTGCGGCACAACTGACCGCTGCCGTAACCAGGTTATCTCCACCCTTCCCCTGGTCTGCGCTGCCTGGGGACGCCCTCTTGGTGGGGGGCGCTGTTCGTGACGCATTGCTGGGACGCCTGGGAGACAATCCCGACCTGGATCTGACCGTTCCTCGGGGGGCCATCCGATTGTGTCGGCAACTGGCCAGCCGCTGGGGTGGCACGGTGGTGGTGTTGGACCAGGCGCGTGACATGGGACGCCTGGTCCACGGCCTCTGGACGGTGGACATGGCGGCTTGGGACGGTGCCACCATGGAGGCGGACCTGTGGCGAAGGGACTTTTCCCTCAATGCCATGGCGTACCACCTGAAGCGGCGAACGTTCCACGATCCCTGTGGTGGTCTGCAGGACCTGGCCCTGCGGCGTCTGCGCTGTGTGGCGGCCGCCAACCTGGCCGCCGATCCCCTGCGGGTGCTGCGGGCCTATCGCCTGGCGGCCGAGTTGGGATGCGCCATTGAGGAGCGCACCCGTCAATGGCTGCAGCAGGAGGCACCGAAGCTGGGCCTGGTGGCGTCCGAGCGGATCCTGGCGGAACTGGAGCGACTCTGTCGGGCGCCCCAGGCCCACCACTGGCTCCTTGAGACAGACACTGTGTTGCAGGCCTGGCTTCCCATGGTGCGACCATGGCCAGGACTGGAATGTCTGAGCCACCAACTGGCCATGGCTTTGGGCCTGGAGGGGGAGTCCTTGACGCACCAACTGGCCTTGGCCCGGCTCTCGGGAGTCTTGGGGGCGCAGTCCGCTGTGGAACGCCTGGGCCGCAGCAGGCGCCAGCAACGGCAGTGGAAACGACTTGACCACTGGCGGCAAGTGTGGGCTGCATCAAGGGCGCGGCTGACGGAGGACCAGCAACTCCAGTTGCACCTGGACTTGACGAAGGACCTTCCAGCGCTCCTGCTGGTTCTTCTGGCCCAAAACCGGCTGAGCCTGGAAGAAGCTAAGATGTGGCTGTATCGTTGGCAGGATCCTGGGGACTCCCTCTTCCATCCTCGTTGCCCCCTCGGTGGTCACCGTTTGCAGGAAGCTTTGTCTTTATCACCCGGTCCCCGGTTGGGAGCATTGATGGCCTTTCTGCGGCATGAGAATGCCTTCGGCCGCTTGGCTGTTCATGATGAGGCGTCCATTCTGGACAGCGCCCGACAATGGCTGCAACAGGCAGCCGATTCCCGGCAGACGCCCAGCAGGAAGAAAGCCGGGTCATCCTGATGTGATAAAGATAGTGGCGATTTTGGCTTGGGTCCACCCCAAAGGCTCCAACATCAGGTTGACTTCATCCTTGACTTCAACGTTACTTTTCACGCTTTCCACGTCCTTTCACCATTGCAACGTATGAGCAACCGTTCCAACAATAATCAGCAAGGAATTCGCATCTATGTGGGCAACGTGCCCAAGGATGCTGACCTGCAAGAGCTTGAGGGCCAGTTCAAAGCTGGTGTTGATCAAAGCATTCGCCTCAAACCGGTGACCGACCGGGAGACTGGCGAGTGCCGTGGCTTTGGCTTCATCAACGTCAGTGATGAGCGGCTGGCCGAGGCCATTATTGCCCAGTTCAACGGCAAGGAGTTTGCCGGTCAAGCCCTGCGTGTGGAGCGTTCCGAGCGCAAGGACGGCAACCGCAACGCCAACGGCCGCCGCAGTGATCAAGCGCCCCTTCGTGCCAGCAAAGCGGCCGACAAGGTGGTTCACCGCGAACTTGCCGAAGCGGATGCCCCGGATCCTCGCTGGAGTCAGGAACTCTCCAAGCTCAAGCTGCTGCTGGAACAACAGAAGACAGCAGTTTAGCGAGACTGGGCAAGGGCAAAGGCAATGGGCAGGCTCAGCAGCTTTCTCAAGCGGGGGACGTAAGCCCTACGGGAGAAGACGTCATAGCCGTTGTCTTCAATGACCCTAAGAATGCCCTGGTAAAGCTGCAAGGAGGCCCACACGGGCCAGCGGGCATCTTTGCAGAGCCAACGAATCCCCATCTCCGAGCGACGGAACCATTCCCGGGCACGCTGCACTTGGAACTTCATCAGATCACGCCAGTGCTCGTTGATGACACCGTCCATCAGTTCCACTTCCGTATAGCTGAACCGGGCCAAGTCCTCCTGGGGAAGGTAAATGCGTCCCCGCTCCCGATCCTCCCCCACGTCCCGTAAAATGTTGGTGAGTTGGCTGGCGATGCCCAGAGCCACGGCGCAGTTGGTGGGGTCAGGGCATCGGCTCCAGGGGGCGGAGTAAAAGGCCTCGTCCAACCCCATCACCGCTTGGCTCATCAGGCCCACGGTACCCGCCACCCGGTAGCAGTAAAGCTTAAGGTCCTCAAACGTCCGGTAGCGTTTCAGGCTGATGTCCATCCGTTGCCCGGCGATCATCTCCAGGTAGGGCTTGATGTCCTGGGGATAGCGCTGCAGGGTGTCCCAGAGCACCATATCCTGGGCATCGCGTACCTCTCCGGCAAACAGCCGCCGGGTCCGCTCCTCCCATTGGTTGAGACGCTGATGAAGTTGGGTGGGGTCCATTGTGGCTGCATCGGGAGCGTCCACCAGTTCGTCCGTGCGTCGGCACCACACATAGATGGCCCAGATGGCGCGGCGCTTCTGGGGGGGCATCAACAGGCTGCCCAGATAATAGGTTTTGGCCCAGTGCTGGGTTTCAGCACGGCAGGCTTCATAGCCCTCCTCCAGGCTGGGACAGTCCACTGCGGCGCCACGCCACAGGACGGGCGGACGGGAATCGGCCAGCCAGTTGGGACGGACAGATTGCGAAGAGCTCATGGGCGCAATGGCAGCCGTCCAGACAAGCTGGGAACAGCGTATCAGTGGAGGATTATGGTCATTGAGTCACGGCCTGCGATAACTCCGCTCCCTGCCACTGTTCATGTAGCAAGAGCCACAGTTTGACCGCTTAAGCCTTACTCCACTTAACCAACGCCAGTACCGTGGCCGACTCTGGTCCACCTGTCCACCACCGCCAAGTCCGCTACCGGCTCCTACCTGGTTCCGCCAGCAAGGCACGGCAACTCTTCTCGGCCTGGTTGGAGCACGCCGATTCATCTGGAATCACTTCCTGGCCAAGCACCAAGAGGCCTACAACCCCACAAGGAGAATCCCGAGCAGCACGACAAGCCGTCCGCCAGCTTCTTCTCCTTAGCCAAGGTGTTCACAGAGATCAGGAACAGTGGTGGCCCCCTGGCTACAGGGCCACTCCTTCAACATTGTCAGGGCAACCCTCCAGCACTTGTCCATGGCGTTCCAGGCGTTCTTCAAGGGGAAGGGACATCCCCACCACTTCAAGACCAGAGGCCGTGACAAGTCTCTCTTCACCATCCCTGACAAGGTGGGATCAAGGGCAACCGCCTCAGAATCCTCGGCATTAGCCTAGTGGGGCTGCGGCGCCACGGTGCGGCAAGTGGTACGCCATCGCTCTGGTAACAATGTGCAAAAAAAGCAGAACTCAACCGCTCCATCTTGGCCACGGATTGGAGTGAGATCGAGCAGATGCTCTGCTACAAAAACCGGGTTGTGTACGTCAACCCTGCCTACCTACATCTCCAAGAGGTGCTCCCACTGTGGACAGGTGGACAGGGCTTCAAGACGGAATCAGTCCGCCTTCCACTGCACAAGCTGCGGCTACTGGGCCAATGGAGACCTGAACGCAGCGCAGACTATCTTGGCCTCCGGGGTTGGGGCTACTGCGCGGGGAGAGGCGTTCTCGGCAGAGACCTCCACGATCCGTGAAACTGGTCCTGGTCACGCTTGTAACTAAGGATCATTCTCCTATCAGTGTGTTTTGGCTGGTGACGCCGCGCCATGCCGGACGATGGCCTGGGCGCAGAGCTTGCCACTGAGTACGGCACCCTCCATGGAGGCCATGTAGCGCTGCCGGGTGTAGTCTCCCGCCAAAAAGAAATTGGGGATCGGGGTGGCCTGGCTGGGGCGCAGCTTCTGACAACCGGGCGTTGTCTTGTAGACCGACAGGGGGGTCTTCACCACCCGGTACTTGCGCAGTTGAGCGGGGTTATCCCCACGGAAATGGTTGGGAAACAGGGTTTTCAGCTCTTCCATGGTGACCTGGACAATGTCCTGGTCCGGGCGGCTGATCCAGTCCTTCGCAGGGGCAAAGACCAACTCCAGCATGGAGCGCTCAGGGTCTTCATAGCCCTTGCAGGTGACGCTCATGTCTGCATAGACACTGAGCAGGGGGGAACGGCTGAACAGAAGATGGTCGATGTCCGTGAGCTTACGGTCAAACCAAAGGTGAATGTTGATGACGGGGACACCCTGGAGACCAGCCAACCGGGCAAAGGGAGGGAGTTGTCGCCATGGCTCTGGCAGGAGCAGCTTGAGCACATCCACCGGCAGGGCGCTGACATAGGCATCCGCCACAATGCTTGGGTGGTCCTTGCCCCCCATGTCAAAGCTGGCCACTTGACCATCGGGGGCCAGGTTGATGGTCCGCAGGGGTGTGCTGAGCTCCACGGCGCCCCCATGGGCACAGACGTGGTCCACCAGTGGCTGGCAGAGCCGCTCCGGCGGCGCCCCATCCAGAAACGCCATGCGAGAGCCGTGCTTTTCCTGCAGAAAGCGGTTCAGGGCCGTGAGCACCACGGTGGCGGAGATCTCATCCGGATTAATGAAGTTGAGGGCCTTGCTCATGGCAATGAACACCTCGTCATTGACCCGTTCCGGGATGTTGTGCAGCCGTAGCCACTGGGTCCAGGAATACTGATCGCAGGCTTCCACATAGGGCTGCCCCCTCAGCATGGCGGGCACCAGCCCCACCCCGAAGGCAATTTTCTCCGGCCAGCTCAGCAGGTCGTTGTTGCCGAGGATGGCCGCAACCCCGTTGATGGGGGCGGGCAGATCCGGAAAATCAAAGCGGCTGTAGGTTCCTGGCACCTCCCGCCGATTGAAGATCATGGCGTGGTCTTTCCACTGCAGGCGATCACCAATGTCCAGCTCCGCCAGCAGTTGCAGCATGTTGGGGTAGGCGCCAAAGAAGATGTGCAATCCGGTCTCGTACCAGTCCCCCTCCTCGTCTTGCCAGGCCGCCACCTTGCCGCCCAGCACGTCCCTGGCTTCGTAGACCACAGGCGTGTGACCCGCGTCCGCCAGGTACTTGGCACAGGACAATCCAGCCAGACCGGCACCCGCAATGGCAACACGCATGCGAAAGAAGACTCTGATGCCCGGAAATTTTAGGAACGTTCCGTTCCGTTTCGTCGCTGGGCAAGGTTGTGTTTGCCACTTTGCTCCGGCAGCAGTCCCCGGGGACTCAGACGCAGGACCATCAGCAGGATGCATCCCATCACCAATTGGCGCATGTGGGGCGCCACGTTGAGCAGGTGTTGACGCAAGGAAGTGCCCTCCTGGAGGCCGGAGGTGAGCAGGGTCATCAGCCATGGACCGCCAGCTTCCGCCTGCACCCACAAGAACCAGATGAGAAACCCTCCCAGAATGGCGCCCCCGTTGTTGCCAGAGCCACCGACGATCACCATCACCCAAATCAGGAACGTGTAGCGGAAGGGGGCATAGGAGGCCGGTGTGAACTGTCCGTTCAGGGTCACCAGCATGGCTCCGGCAATGCCCACCACCGCTGAACCAAGAACAAAAACTTGCAGGTGGCGCCGGGTGACGTCCTTGCCCATGGCTTCCGCCGCGTCGCGGTTGTCCCGAATGGCCCGCATCATGCGGCCCCAGGGGGAATGAAGCGCCCGGTGGGACAGCCAGAACAGCACCAGGAGCACGCTACCAAAGAGGAGGGCATACAGGGCCTTGACAACAAGGCCGGACAGGAGGGAGGGATCCATGCCCACCTGCGCGCTGAGGTCAACGAACCAGTCCTGTCCGTGGAGGTCCTGCTCATAGGGCACAGGTCGCGGCAGCGTGGTGACGTTTTTCACCCCACGGGCCAACCAGTCCTCATTTCTGAGCACGGCCACCAGGGCTGCCGAGATGCCCAAAGTAGCAATGGCCAGATAGTCCGATTGCAGCCCCAGGGTGATGCGGCCAATGACCCAGGCCACGGCAGCAGCCAGGGCACCGCCTGCCAGCCACGAGACCATGATGGGCAGTCCCAGGCCACCCAGAAAACCGGTGACAGAGGAGTCCACCGCCTCAATGGCGGCCACACTGGGGCTATAAAACGACCGGGTCAGGGCAAGACCCACGACAAACACCAGCGCCATGGCAGGCCTCCGCAGCGCCTTCACTTTGACCACCCGATGCAGTGCCCAGATGACGGCTGCTGTTCCCGCCAGGGTGACGGCTGCTGTGGCCATGCCGCGGCCACCCGCGGCCCAGGCTTCAGCCACCGGGGGCATGGCCACCAGCACGGCAGCCAGCCCCCCCAACGCCGTGAAGCCCATGATCCCGAAGTTGAACAGCCCGGCATAGCCCCACTGGATATTGATCCCCAAAGCCATCACGGCCGAGATGAGTTGCAAATTCAGAATGGCCAGGGCCACGTTCCAACTCTGCAGCACGCCCACAGCCACCAGCGCAATGACCATGGCCAGAGCCAGCCAGAACGGTCGCCCCATACCTGGCTTCATATCACTCGCCCCTGGAAGATGCCCCGTGGTCGCCAGATCAACACCACCACCAGGATGATGAAGCAGACGGCGAACTTGTAATCCGTGGACAGCAGTTGCACCAGACCGTCAGCCTCAAAGCCCAGGTAACCGAGAATTTTTCGATAGGGATAGGTGAAGGCAATTTCCGAGAAGGCCACCACAAAACCACCCACAATGGCCCCGAGGGGTTTGCCAATCCCACCCACAATGGCGCTGGCGAAGATGGGAAGCAGCAGTTGGAAATAGGTAAAGGGTTTGAAGGATTTATCGAGGCCGTAGAGGGTGCCCGCGATGGTGGCCAGTGTTGCGGCAATGATCCATGTCCAGAGGGCCACCCTTTCCGGGTTGATGCCGCTGAGCAGGGCCAGGTCTTCATTGTCGGCATAGGCCCGCATGGCCTTCCCCAGCGGTGTTCGATTGAGGAAGAAAAACAGGCCCAGCACCACGATCACGGCCACCACCAGGGTGATCACGTGGGTGGTTCTCAGGGCCAGGCCTTCCGACAGCCCTGTCATCTCCTTGAATGCCTGGACGCGGACAATGAAGCGGGTTCCGTCGGCAAAGCGCTGATCGCCGGGGCCGATGATGAGGCGCACCAGGCCGTTGGTAACAAACATGGCGCCGATGGAAGCAATGACAAAGGTGACGGGCGCTGCCCGCTGCTGTCGATAAAATCGATAGACGGTGCGATCAAGCACCAGGGCCAGGATCACGGCCCCCAGGATGCCGAAGGGAAGGGCCAACAGGGCCGTGGGGAGTGGTCCTGCCGAGATGCCCATGCCCTGCAACACCCGTGTCACCAGGATGACCCCCATGGCCCCAAACGCCATGGTGTCCGCATGGGCGAAATCGGAAAATCGCATCACCGCGTAGATCAGGGTCACCCCCAGGGCCCCCAGAGCCAACTGGCAGCCATAGGAAATCCCTGGAATCACCACAAAGTTGGCAAACCGCACCAGCGCATTGAGGAGATTGACACCTCCCCCGTCCCGGCTCACCGCGGAGAGGACAACAAGCCCCAAGGCCATCCCCACGGCGATCCACCATGGCGGGCGCCAGGACATGGACGGACGATTGGTCTTCATGATCAATCTCAGCCTCCCAGAAAGCTCTGGCGCACGTCAGGATCGCCCAACAGATCTTGACCCGTACCGGTAAAACGGTTGTTCCCCTGCACCAGGACAAATCCCTTGTGGGCAAAGCTCAGGGCCTGCCGAGCGTTTTGCTCCACAATCAGCACGGCAATGCCTGCCGCTGCAATCTCCTGAATCTTGGCGAAGAGTTCCTGCACCAGGATGGGGCTCACCCCTGCCGTGGGTTCATCCAGCATCAGAACCTTGGGCTGGGTCATCATGGCCCGGGCCACAGCCACCTGTTGCCGTTGTCCACCGGAGAGCTCCCCCGCCGGCTGCCGGGAGCGTTCTTTCAGAATGGGGAACAGTTGGGCCAACTGCTCAATCCTGCCCCCCATGTTGCGGGGGCAGAGGTAGGCGCCCATCTCCAGGTTTTCCCGGACGGTGAGGGAGGGAAACACGTTATTGGTCTGAGGAACAAATCCCATGCCGGCGGCCACCCGGTCCGGGGGCGTGAGGGTGGAAATGTCCTGACCGCCCAGGCGCACAGCTCCCCCCCGCAGAGGGAGGAGGCCAAAGACGGCTTTCATGGCCGTGGACTTCCCGGCCCCGTTGGGCCCCACAATCACCGCGATTTCTCCCTTCTCCACAGAGATGGTGCAGCCGTGGAGAATGTTGGTATCTCCATAGCCACAGGTGATGGCCTCACCGATGAGGAACGGGTCAGCCATGGATGACGGGGCGGTGTCTCATGGGTTGATCAGGCTTTTGCCAAGGTAGGCCTCCACCACCCGCGGATCCCGCTGCACGTCTGCGGCGCTGCCCTGGCAGAGCACCGTGCCCTCGGCCATCACCACCACCGAATCACAAAGTTGACCGATCAGGTTCATATCGTGCTCAATCATGCAAAAGGTGTAGCCACGTTCCCGGTTGAGGCGTTTGATGGTGGTGGTGACGGTCTTGAGCAGGGTGCGGTTCACCCCGGCACCCACCTCGTCCAGGAACACCACCTTGGGGTTGATCATCATGGTGCGCCCCAGCTCCAGAAGCTTCTTCTGGCCACCACTCAAGTTGCCGGCCCGTTCGTTGGCCACGTGGGTGATTTGGAGAAAATCCAGCACCTCATCCGCCTGCTGTTGAATGTCCGCCTCCCGGGCCTGCACCTGCCCCGGGCAGAACCAGGCATTCCACAGTTGTTCTCCCGGTTGTTCACCGGGGACCATCATCAAGTTCTCGCGCACCGTGAGGGTGGAGAACTCGTGAGCAATTTGAAAGGTGCGCAGCAACCCCCGGGCGAAGAGTTCATGGGCCGTGAGACCCGTCACGTCCTCCTCGTCCAGGTACACACGGCCGGCAGTGGGCTTGTGATGACCGGCAACCACGTTGAAAAAGGTGGTTTTGCCCGCACCGTTGGGTCCAATCAGACCCGTGATCCTGCCCCTGGGGATCTCCAGGCTGACACCGTTGACAGCCTGGATACCGCCGAAGTGCATGTGAAGACCGTCGGTGCGAATCATGGACAGCGGATCGTCAGCGGAAGCGAACGGTGATGAATTCGTCACCCTGAGCCTCATACTCCCGATAACTGCCGGATGCCTCGCCAGGACCGACAAGTTCCACGTTGGTGGCGCCCACGTAATCAACCTCGCCACCAGCCGCCAGAATCTCAAGCGCCTTACCCAGTTCACCGGGCAGGATCTTTTCCCCTGGCGCATTGGCCACGGCGATCATGTTGTCGGCAATGGCCTCTGACGTGGCCTCACCACCCTTTTGCATGGCCAGGGCCATGAGGGCCGCAGCGTCGTAGCTTTCACCCGTGAAGGCGCCGTCCCCATCCCCACCGGCAGCGGTGTAAATCGCCTTGAACGCATCGGCACCTTCTCCTTCGTTGCCCGGGACCGTTCCAAAGGAACCGGTCAAGTCGTTGCCGTCGGCCTTGATGTCATCCAGGAATTTCTGAGAGTACATGGCGTCCGCCAACCCGAAGATCTCGAAGGCGCCGGTGTCCAGAGCGGCGCGAACAATGCCGATACCGCCCTGGTCGGCGTAGCCCAGCACCACCAGCAGGTCACCGCCTGCCTCCGCCAGTTCAGCCACCTCGGCTGTGTAGTCTGCCTTGCCGTCCTCATGGGCCGTGTTGATGGTGACCGTTCCACCCAGTTCTTCAAAGGCTGCTTCCAAGCTCTCGCTCAAGCCCTTGCCGTAGTCGTTCTTGGTATAGGTGATGGCAATGGTGCCGTAGCCGCGCTCCTTGATGACCTGGGCCAGCACCTTCCCCTGGCGGGCATCAGAGGGGGACGTGCGGAAGAACAGACCGTCGTCGTCAATTGTGGAGAGGGCCGGAGAGGTGGCCGAGGGGGACACCAGGGCCATGCCTTTGGGAACAGACACGTTGTTGGCCACGGCAATGGTGACGCCGGAGCAATCCGCACCGAGAATGGCGACCACCTTGTCTGCGGTGACCAAGCGCTCCGCGGCTGCCGTGGCGGAACCGGCATCAATGCAGGTGGAATCAGCCCGCACGGGTTCAATGGTTTTGCCGCTCAGGAACTTGCCACTATCTGAAACCTCCTCAAACGCCAACTCAGCACTGTCGGCCATGGGCGGGGTGAGAGATTCAATCGGACCGGTAAAGCCCAGAAGCACACCGACCTTGACGGCCTCGTCCATCTGAGCCAGGACAGAAGTCGTGGCAGCGCAGAGACCCAGGACCACGAGACCGGATCCCAGCGCCGAGGTGAATTTCGAGTTGACCGAGATCGGATACATGCCCATGTTCAGAAATGACAAAGAACAATGATTAATTCTAGAGTGAGGATCGGATATGAGCAAGGAATGAACAAGCTGATCAAGCGGGGGTGTGCCGGCCTGCTGTTGGTCTTGCTGTTGATGGCTGGTGTGGCGCTTCCCACGGGTGACCATGGGCTGGCGGCTGCCGGCCTGGAGCAGCGGGCCCTCTTTCAAGGGCAGGTGGACTACACTCTCACCACCCATGATCGTGAGGATTTCCAGGGGCAGGATCTGGAAAACACCTCCTTTGCCGGTGTCCATGCCCGGGACGCCGATTTCAGTGGCAGCAACCTCCACGGCGCCATCCTCACCAAAGGGGTGTTTCAAGGGGCCCGCTTCGTGGCGGCCAATTTGGGCAACGTCCTGATGGATGCCGCGGATTTCCGCAACACCGACCTGCACAACGCCGATCTCCGCGAGGCTATCGCCACAGGTGTCCGCTGGGAAGGGTCCCGGATCAAGGGGGCGGATTTCAGCGATGCCCTGCTGGATCCCGGCGCGGCCCGGCAGCTCTGTGCCACCGCCGAAGGGGTCAATCCTGAGACAGGGGCATCCACCCGGGACAGTCTGGCCCCCTACTGCTGAACGCTCAAGAAGACGCTGCAAGGGCATCTCGAAACATCGGACGGCTGCGGCTTACGTGGAAAGAATTGACAGGGACCGGTAGCCGCGTTCAGGTGAGGCAACGGCGATGTTCCGTGGTCCCCATCATTCGGAACTCGGGTTAGGGCAGCCTGGGGCGGTGGCCATGGGGATACCTGGGAAATCCGCGAACTCTGGCACACTGCCAACGTTCTTCAAATTCAACATCCCGAGGGGAGGAATCCATGACGTTCTCGGCACAAGGTGGATAGTCTTGAACCATGGACACTGCCTCCCCACTGCTGTGGACCCTGCTGGTGGAAGCCGGAGCATTGATGATGCTCATCTACGTCCCTACCCGCATTTATCTGTCCTTCACCAAGGTGGTGCGGCGGCGCTCTAGAAGGAAACGGGTGCTGAAGTCCATTCGCCAGCTCAGGCGAGAGTTGCAAGATCCCTTTAACCCTGCATCTCTGGCCAAGGCGGACTGACCCCTTCGGCGGGCTTGACCTGGAGCAGTTGGGCTCCGTAGTGCTCGTTGAGATCCGCCTGCTGGCGCCAGACCTTCAGCAGCAGCTTAGCCAGACTGCGTAGCTCGTCAACATCTTGACAACGGTCGATGACGCGAGAGTATTGCTCAACGGTGAAGCTGCGGCTCAGGGAGAGGGGACCGGAGGAAGCCATGGGAGTCAACGCATGTGTTAATTAATTGTAACAGATTGTTTCACATGCTGCAAGCTCCTGGTGGCGCCGCTCGGAATTCCACCGCTCACGCTCAAAACTCCACAAAGATGTCGTCCCTGCTGTTGCTGCGTTCCGGAACTCCACTCCTCGGATAGCGGGGCAACAGCAGGGCGCAGGTCAACAAGAGGCAGGCCAGCGGCAGGTGGAGGCGGCCGTAGCAAAGAGCCAGCACCAACAACATGGCCGCCAACAGCACCTCGAAGGTGGCGATCACCTCGTCACCGTTGCGGCGCGACTTGCTCCACACAAACGCCGCTAATCCCAGAAACAGAAGCGTCACCATCAAGATAAGGGCGGGGCTTGCCTCCCCATGGAGGATCCGACTTGAGTTTAGGCGTTGTCTTGAAGACGGAGTCAGCGCTCGGCGCGGCCGACGGTTTCACTGCGGGACAGCCAGGCGTCCACCCCTTCCCCCAGAAAAGAAAGACCCAACACCAGACCAAACATGGCCAGGCCGGGGTAGAGGGCTGTCCACCAGACGCCGATGGGCACAGCCACAAGGGCTTGTTGCAAGTCACTGCCCCACTCGGGCACGGTTTCCGGCAGGCCCAGTCCTAGAAATCCCAGTCCCCCCAGCACCAGCACCGCATCCGCTGCATTGAGGGTGATCAGCACAGGCACCGAGGTGATCACGTTGCGCAGCAAATAACGGCGCAAGATCCACAACGGCCCGGCTCCCAGGGATCGCGCCGCAGTGACGTAAAGCTCCGCCTTGGCGCCCGCCGTCTGGTTGCGCACCATGCGGAAGTACTGGGGGATGTACACCACGCAGAGCGCCAATGCGGCGTTGAGGAGACTGCGCCCCAACAAAAACGCCATCACCACCGCCAGCAGCAACAGGGGCAGGGTGGTGAGGGTGTCCATCAGCAACACCAGCAGCCGGTCAACGGGACCCCCCATGTAGCCGCTCACCATGCCCAGCGGCACACCCGCCAACAGGGCCATGGCCACCGCCAACAGCACCACCTGCAGGGCCACACCCGCGCCGGCCATGGTGCGGACGCATACGTCCCGCCCCAGGCGGTCCGTGCCGCACCAGTGGGCCAGGCTGGGGGGAGCAAAGGCGGGATTCTCCAGGCCGCTGTTGGGATCAGGGAGCCAACCACTGGCAATCAGCAGGGGCATCACCACCGCCAGCAGACCGTAGATGGCCACCATCGCCACCCCCACCCGGGTCAGGCGGGCCGAGAGGGTGGGCAGGGGGCGACGGCACCAGCGCCACACCACGGCCAGGTGTTGGCCGTTATCGGTGCGGGGGACGTCAGCGGGGCTCCGGGGCATGGGTCAACCGCGGCAAGTGGGGGAACCATGGGGAAAACCGTGCCGCCATCCATCCATGGTTGACCGTTCACAAGCATCGCAACCCACCTTAGGCCTGCCCAGCCGGGCCAAAGCTGGCCGGTGGATGCCAAGCGCCAACAGGCCAACGTCCGTCCCCGTCGCCATTCCGGTCTACGGCCCCAAATCCCAACCGCATCTGTACTCGCCCCGTCTGCCACAACCGTGGCGCCGGCACAACCGGCAGCGCCCCTTGGCCGCCGGCTTCACCTTGGTGGAACTGCTGATTGCCGTGGTCATCATTGGCGTGTTGTCCGGCGTGGCCATGCCCGCGTTTCTGGGCCAACAGAACAAAGCCAAGGTCAATGCGGCGAACGTCCAGGCCCGAGGGCTGATGTCTTATTGTCTTGCCCATTTTATTGATAATGGAAAGATGCCAGACTCTAATGATGATGAGTATAAACGTCTCGCCAAAGATCCTGGACATTCAATTATTACATGGAAGACTGAACGGAAAGACAGTGAATGCAGAGTCACCATTGAAGGTAAAAATCTTTCCCGAGGGATATTTTCCATTTATGATAGTGGCGATGCCACCAAGATTCAAGCCACTCCTGCCAAGACAAAGAGATGACCTCCTTAGATTTCCAATCCCCTGAACAAAGCAAGCTTGTTGGGGGATTTAGTTGCTTGCCTCGCCCTTCAGGAAACCTGCCGCCGTGAAATGGCCCAGGCCCACCGCGGCGCTGGTGGTGGAATCCTCCTTGCCCTGGCTGAGGCGAACCGTCACCACTCCGGTGGCAGGCTCCATGCAGACGGACAAGGGGAGAGCAAAGGAGTTGCCCACCTCCATGCCCCTGGCTACAGGGCATTGCTGCCATGGGGTTTCCGGAGGCTGGAGCCCGTCAATGAGCACCCGGCTCAAGAAAGATTTCTTGCTCCATATCCCCTGTTTGGTGAAGGCCGGTCCACAGCGCATCAGCACACGGCTGGCCCAGATGCTGGAGGGGGGGGGACCCAGGGCATAGGTGATCGGCCCGGCTTTGGTGGCAATCACCAACACCGGCCGGCGCTGACGCATGGAACAGCGGTGCTTGGCCAGACCTGGATCCAGCAACACCTTGTCCCCCTGGATCAAGTCGTGGCGGATCAGATCCAAGGCCCGCTCCCGCTCCTGCCGCTGCCGCCAACGCTCCGCCATGCGCCCCACCAACTGCCCGTCCGCCAGCAGGGCGTTGAAGCACACCAGGGCCAGCCCCGAGGCCACCAGCAACACGATGAGCAACTCCAGCAAGGTGAAGCCGCTGGCGCGATCCTGGCCAGCACACCGCTGTCTGGCGCGGAGCGACCAAGGCCAGGGCCTACTTGTCCTTCTCATGCTTGACGCACCTCTTCTCGTCGTTGTCGTAAACGCCTGGGCGGACGGTGCCCAGGGGCGGGGCAATCACAAAGCAGCGTTCCATAGTCAGGTCCCTGTGGCCCACCACCACGGTGCCGCCTGCACCGCTGAGCAGTCCCGTGGAGCCGATCTCCACATCCCGTGTCATGTTGGTTGTGATGCGCAGACCCGGCGCACCGGCGGTGAGGTCGTTGATGCCGGAGCAGGTGGGTGAAACACTGTTCAGCGGCTCTGCCCAGCCGGATTCCGTCAAGGCCATGGCACAGGCTCTGCCCTTGGCCGCCGCCCCCGCCCTGGACACCTCCAGGCTGTGGAACAGGGACTGCACGGCCCCGTCACGACGTTGCCGCGCCAACCAGTTCTGCCCCCTGGGCAGCACAAGGCCCGCCAGCAGGCCCAGGAGAACGGCGGTTATCAGAAGTTCCACCAGGCTGAAGCCCGTCTCCTTTTGCGTTCTGGTCTCCCGGACCTGGCCCGGTGGCCCTGGCTTCGTCGTCACAAACGGCTTCATCACAAATGGAACCTCTTCTCTCGAATGCCAGCAAGCGTTTCCGTGGCGCTTGCAATTTGGGGGACAAATAGCGGATGGCCAGCGCAGACGATGCATCGTCCATGAACCACTGGCGCTCCACGGTTTCCGGCAGGTCATGGGGGAGGGCCTTCATCCCCTCCCGCAATTCGGCCAGGGGAACTTCACACGCCCAGGGTGCCTTTGCCTTCAACTTCTGAATTACAAAGCCCTGTTGCCGTTGCAGATCCTGCTCAACGGCATCCAGGAGCGCCTGCCGTTGAGCAGCCTGTTGCACCAGGGCCTGCCCCTGGCTCCAGCCCCTGAAGCTGCCGGCCAGGGCAAAGGCAAGAATACTGCTGCTCACCACCACCTCCACCAGGGTGAAGCCGGCGCTGCCCCTGGAGCCCGTGGCGCCATGGGGCCGCAAAGGCTCCCTCTTCAGGACGGTCATCATGAACCCTCCTGGGCCTGGGCCTTAGCCCGTGCTTGGGCCTGAAGATCACCCATGCGTTGATTGTGATCCTCATCGGCGCGCTGCTGGGCGGTCTCCTGACGCGCCACCCGCTGGTGGCGCAGTTGGGCCCAGGTCTGCACCGCCGCCGCAGTGCCCCAGAGCACGAGGGCGGTAATCAAAGCCAACGGGAGCACGGCAAAGCCTGCAACTGCTCCTCAGGGTTCCCCGGTTTGCGTGTCGCTTTGCTCGATGGGACGGATCGGCGGGGGGGGAATTGCAGGGGGCGAGACAATGCCCAACGGCAACCCATCCTGTGGCGGCGGGAGGGGTGCAGGCCCAGGGGATACAACGCCTTGTTGTGGGGGGATGACAGGCCCGGACGGGGCAGTGTCTCGCCAAGGGGTGGCGGCAGGCTCAGGGGGTAAAGCGCCTTGCTCCGCAAACCAGTAGCTCAATCCCCTGTAGTAGCCCTCGCGACCCGGCAGGGTTTCCAGGGTGGCGCCACGGCTGGCAAAGCCCCTGGCAAGGGCGGGCAGGGCTTGCAGGTCCAGGTTGGTGACGAGGCGCCCCGCCTTCGCCTCATCCTCCAGAACCTGCTTCAACATGGGCAGACGCGCCCAGACTCCAGGGTTCCGAAACACGTCATCCAGGGCGTTAATCACTTGGTGACGCCGCTCCAGTCGACCGATGTCACCGGAAAAGCCACGCCAGCGGGTGAAGTGCTCCACCTGTTGACCGTCGAGCCGCTGCCGGCCCGGTTGCAGGTCGATGAGTAAGCCCTGACTTTGGTCCCTGTAGGCCATCCGCGTGGGAACCGTGACGGTCAGACCACCGAGGGCATCCACCAAGGCAGCCACAACTCCCTCATGGATCACCACCAGATAGGGAAAATCGGCGTCCACAAGGACGGCAACCTGCTCTTGCACGGCCTCCGCACCGGCCAGGCCGTAAAGCTCACCGATTTTCCAGGAGCCAAGGGCCTCGCTGCGGGTAAAGGTGTCACGGGGGATCTGGATGATCCGCATCTGGTCCCGCTCCATGACAACAGCGACCACCACGTCGGCATTGGCGCCAATGGGATCAATGCCCAGCAGCACCACGTTGCCGGGGCGGCTAAAGCGGTGACGCGCCTCTGGCGAGAGGACCAACTGGCCTCCCCAGAACACCAGCACCAGCAGCAGGGGCAGCAACAGCCACCGCCACGGGGAGCGCAACAAGAAGTGCTTCAGAGCGACCTTCAGTTGAGGTGGAGCAGGAAACCATAGTTTGCCCCAACGGTTGCCGGATATGGATATAAAGCTCCAAAGACCGGTTTCCCGCTCTCCGTTCTAAAACGCGTTAGCCTTAGAAGGCGTGACGTGCTCCGTTCCATGGCGATGCTCGGCAGATCCAGGCTCTGGCTTGCGGTGGCCGTGTTGCTGGCGCCAATGTCCCCGGTCCTGGCCCAGAGCACAGGGGAGTTCTCCATGGTGCTCAGTTCCACGTACGACTATACCGAGCTTCAACAAGGGGGCACGGTGTTTGTCGCGGGCGGCATAGAAGGCAGCGCAACGGTTACCAACAGCAGCGGCCCTTTGTTCCAGGAAGGTCAAAGCCTGTTGCGGTCCTGTGTGTTGTTCTCGGAGCGATCCGAAGACGGTCTCAATGTGAGATCCTATTGCACGCTCAAGGAGACGACCGAGGATGGTGGAGACCAGATTCTGATGTCGGTCTACAGAAACCAGGGGGACTTCGTTGGCTCCAGAGCAGGGGGGAGGGGCCGCACGGAGTTTGTTGGCGGCACGGGAAAGTACATGGACATCACGGGCCAATGCGCCTATGACGTCCAATACCTCATCCCCACCCTTGGCGTGCTGCTGGCAGATTGCACCTGGAGCACGCCCTAACCAAACCCTGGGGAGGGACGCGTTCCGTCATCCCCGCATCCCGCCATGGGATTTCTTGTCCACGGTGCTATATTGGTGCTGGTAAGCAACGGTCTTTATTATGGCTCCAGGGTTTTTTGATAGACTTCTTTCGCAATCGGCCACCTGGCTGATTCTGGTTGGTCTGGTGGCGCCCCTGCCGCCTGCTCTCGCGCAAACCAACGGTCGATTTACTCTGGACGGGAGTTTCACCTACTCCTACGACCAGCTTCAGCATGGCAGTACAACATTTGCGGCAGGTCATCTTGAGGGTGGCGCCATCGTCTCCAGTGGTCGGGGCGCTCTCTTCACGGAAGGCCAGAGTTTTCTCATGTCTTGTGTGGTGTTCTCGGAAAGCTCGGCCGATGATCTCAACCTGAAGGCGCCTTGCACACTCACGGAACCGAAAGAGGGTGATGGAGACGAGTTGTTTGTCCTGCTCAGCAGGGAAGACGGGAATCTGGGCGGGGGCATGGGTCACGGGGACCTGGTGGGTGGCACAGGCAAATACGCCAACATCACGGGCCAATGCTCCTATGAGACCCGATATCTCAGCACGAGCATCTTGGTGACCACCTACGACTGCACCTGGAGTCAGTCCTAGGTGGAGGGTGCGCCATTCCTGCGGGAGCGGGAACCCCGTTCTTCCCCTATCCTGGAGAAGAATCGTTCTATGGAGTGTTCATGGGTTTCTTCCGCAAGTCCAGCATCTGGCTAATCCTGGCCGGCATGGTGGCCCCTCTGTCTCCTGCCTTCGCGCAAACCAGCGGCCAAGTGACCCTGACAGGGAGTTTCACCTACGCCTATAACAAGATTCAGCACGGCAGTACAACATTTACGGCAGGCAGCACCCACGGTGCTGACGTGGTCTCCAGTAGTCAGGGTTCTCTCTTCGCGGAAGGCCAGATTTTTCTCACGTCTTGTGTGGTGTTCTCGGAAAGCTCGGCCGATGGTCTCAACCTGAAGGCGCCTTGCACGCTCACAGAGCCGAAAGAGGGTGATGGAGATGAGTTGTTTGTCCTGCTCCGCAGGGAAGACGGAAATCTGGGCGGGGGCATGGGTCACGGGGACCTGGTGGGTGGCACAGGCAAATACGCCAACATCACGGGCCAATGCTCCTATGAGGTCCAATATCTCAGCACAAGCGTCTACGTGATCACGTGGGACTGCGCCTGGAGCAGGCCCTAGTGGGGCCCGGAGCGCCAGATCAAGTTTTATGATCCAAAGGAAGAAAAAGGGGCTTTGGCGTGGCGACCCATGGGATCCTGGCTTCCATGTGTCGCGCCGATGGCCATGTACCCCCACCAACCCTTGAAGAGCGTCCCCCGCCGTTCCTTTCACATCGATTACATTGACCGCTCTGGCGGCCCAGGGAGCTTGCTCATGGAAGGGCTAAGCGTTGGGGGTACGTTGAAGGATGCGGAGCGGCGCTTCCCTGAGCTCACCATCACCAGGGTCTATCTACAGGCCAACGATCTCAACCCGACAGGTGGGTCCTTGAGGTGACCCTGGACAAGTCCTCCCCCAGGTGCTTGTCTAGGACTCCCACGACACATCCCCATGACGCCCCCCGCTGTTGGTTGGTCTCTGCTTCGCCAACAAGCCAAGCGCTTCCCGGCAGGCTTGATGACTGCGTTGGCTTGGGGTGCATTGGCGTCATGGAGCACACCCATGCTTGCCCAAACGGAAGCCGGCGCCTGTGAGGAGCTCAATGCAGTGGGTGGTGACACCAGCGTCAGCAAAATGATTCAGCTCAATAACCCGCTGACGGTTGTCTTTGGTCGTACCAATTTCAATACGGACTTCACGGTCGCCAACGTGTACCAGGCCTATTGGGTGAATTTTCAGAGTGACGAGTCCTATGAACCCCAGACCGATGCAGACATGGACCAGGAGGGCGTCATGGAGGTGGAAAAAGACCTTTTCCCTGTGGTCTCCTACCTGAAGTTCAGCGACCGCACCAACTTACAGGTTTTTGGAGACAAGCTCCTGCTGGATCCCGGCGAATACCGTCGCCTGGGGCCTTTTTATCCCCCACCGGGCAAGCTGGTGACAGAGGTGAACGTGAAAGTGGGTTCCAGCTCCCGACCCGGGGCATCAGGACTCCGCTACACCATTGCCGTGGACGGCTGCTTCTAGGAGATGGCCGCCCATCCCCGGTTTCAGTCGGCGGCATGGGCTGAGACCCATTCCACCAGCGTGCGCACCCCGTAGCCGGTGGCGCCGGCAGGATTGTCCCCGTGGCCCTTATCGGACCAGACCGTGCCGGCAATGTCCATGTGGGCCCAGGCAACGCCCTGGCTGACGAATTCCTTGAGGAACAGGGCAGCGGTGATGGCGCCGCCGGCACGGGGACCGGTGTTTTTCAGATCGGCAAAGGGACTCTTCATACGCTCCAGATAAGAGGCCGGCAGCGGCATCCGCCAGAGGCCTTCACCGGAGCGCTGGGCTGCCTTCAGCAGATCCGCCGCCAGATCGTCGTCCGGGCTCCATAGGCCGGCAAGCTCGTCCCCCAGGGAAATCAGACAAGCACCGGTCAGCGTCGCCAGATCCACCACTGCGTCCGGCTTCAAGTTACAGGCATAGATCAGGGCATCAGCCAGCGTCAGGCGTCCCTCGGCGTCAGTGTTGTTCACCTCGATGGTGACGCCGTTGCTTGCCGTGATAATGTCGCCGGGGCGAAGGCCGTCACCGCTGACCATATTTTCACAGGTTGCACTAACGAAATGAACCTCAACCCCTTTGGGCCTGAGTTGACCAATGGCGCGGGCCGCGCCCAATACTGCACCGCAGCCTCCCATGTCGTATTTCATCATTTCAATCTGGGAGGCGCCCACTTTCAAGTTGTATCCTCCTGAATCGAAGGTGAGCCCCTTCCCCACCAGCACCAGACACCGCTTGACCGGCTCTTCCGAGCGGTAGGTGAGGTGTAGAAACTTGGGGGGAAATCCGGAGGCCTGGGCCACACCCAAATAGGAGCCCATCCCCAGACGTTCGCAGTCCTCCCGCTCCAGGATCTTCAACCCCAAGCCATGGTCCTCTGCCAACTGTTGAGCGGTTGTAGCCAAGGACAGGGGGGTCACCACGTTGGGTGGCGCCGCAACCAGCTCCCTGGCCAACTCCACCCCGGCACAGACGGCCTCAGCCCGCTCCAGCACCAGGGCTTGGGCGCCTGGACAGATGATCCGCACGTCGTTCAGGGGGGCGTCTTTCTTGTCAATGCCCTTATCCCCGTTCTGGCCCTTTCCCTTGAAGCGCAAGTCTTTAAACACCGCCAACCGCACCGCCATGGCCTGCTTCTGTAGCGCCGCAGCCGGTTCCAACTCCGCCAGGGGCAGGTCCAGCACCAAGGCCTTGACGGATTGATCCTGGGCAGCCCGTGCCGCCCGAACCGCAGCTTTTTGTAACCCCTGCAGAGTGTGATCGGAGCGTTTCCCCAATCCCAGCAGCATCACGGCTTGAGGGGTCCCACTGAGGGGCTGGAGGACCAACGCCTCGTCAGCATTGGCTTTGAATTTCCGTTGGCTGACCAGGGTGGCCAGAGGGAGCCCAAGGCGTGTGTTCAGCCCTGTCACCCCAGCATCCAACTCATCACTGAACAGCCCCACCGCCAGGGCGGCCTCCTCCGGCAGGGGAGCATCCGCAGGAATGAGATGCAACTCCACCATGACGTTTCGCTTGAAAAGGTTAAGTTATTCACCTTAGCAAAGGGGGATGAACAGCCCCGTCTCAATCCGCCAGCGCCGTGAACGGGGTTCGCCAACGGCCTTGCATCTCCCGATTGAACGGGGGCTGCCAGTAGTGGATCAGCCGGGTCTCCTGGGCTCGGCGCGCTGTCCGTTGGGATGGGGCGTCACACCAGAACCGCACCGAGACGGCTGCGGTGAGGTCCACCGTCTGTAACGTTTGCAGGTAGCTGGCCAGGTAGGCCTTGCAGTCGTGGCCGCCCTTCCAGCGCCGTGCCGCTTGACCGGTTTCACCCACGTATAACAGCAGGGCATGGGGCAGGTGGGGGGCATCGTCGATGACGAAATAATGGGCAGCCCCCTGGTTGGGGGGCTCCGGCCAGCGCCAAAAGCTCAGCGGCTGGGGCAGTAGCGAGAAGGGATCAATGCCATAGGGCGGCAGGGAGTCCTGGGCAGTGGCAAACAACTGCCCCTGATGGCCGCTTCCCCCAAGGCGGGCAGCCTGCTGGTGGCTGGCCACGCCAGCTTGCCAGTGCCGGAGTTGATCCGGGCGCAGGTGCAGGTGACCCCCAGTCAGGCGGCTGTCGTCTCCTGTGGGGAACAAGTTTGGCTGGGTCATGGCCCGGCAGAGAATGGAGGACTGGACCGGTCCGGTTCGAACGCTCGACTGGGAAGGTCCGGTGAGACCGGGCCACGGCCACAGTGGAGCCGCCCCGCCAAGGCCGCCATCATCGGATCCGGCAGTCGCAAACGGCTTTGCAGGTCAGTCAAACTGAGAAACCGCCCCCGCTGGCGTTCCCGCAGCAGCAAGGCCACCTGGTCCCCATCCAGGCCAGGCAGGCTGCGCAACTGGGGTCCATTGGCCCCGTTTACGTCCACCAACGGGGGCAGGCGTGGGGGGTCTCCATGGGAACGGAACACCAAAACAGGCTGCCAGAGCCGGAGCAAGGCGGGGGACACCCCCAGTTGTTGCCCCAACTCCGCCAAATCATGGAGGTGGGTGCCCCGACGCTGGAGTTGCAGCAGCCGCTCGATCCACTGCCAATGCATCCCGGGCAGCCGTTGCCATTGGGCCGCGGGGGCCCGATTCACGTCCAGTTGGACCCCCAGCCGGGCAGCACGTTGCACGCTGGCCTCGTCCGGCAAGGACAAACATGGATTTTGGTGAAGTTTTAACGACAGCAGTTCCAGCTCCACAGCCTCGTCATGGCCATCCCGCCCAGGCGCTGTTGTCGCCACCGGATCCCGTGGCAAATGCCCCGTAGCCTGGAGGAGGCGACGGGCCAGAGGATCAAGCCAGTGCCCCTTGGCGACCAACGACCCATCTTCGAGGAAGCCCAAGTGTGGCAAATACGCCAATCACGGCAAGCCTACAGGCAGCGGTTCATGGTGACAATTGAAGACACCAGGGTCCCTTCACGCAGTTAAGCCATGAGCTTCTTTGAGTCGGAGATTGTCCAGCAGGAGTCGCAGCGCCTCTTTGAGGACTACCAGAAACTCATGCATCTTGGCAGTGACTACGGCAAGTTTGACCGGGAAGGCAAGAAGCTTTTCATTGCCCAGATGGAGGCGCTCATGGAGCGTTATCGGATCTTCATGAAGCGCTTTGAACTCTCCGACGACTTCCAGGCCCGCATGACGGTGGAGCAGCTCAGGACCCAACTGGGCCAGTTTGGCATCACCCCGGATCAGATGTTTGACCAGGCAAAGCGCACCTTGGAGCAGATGCGCCGTCAAACAAGCAGTTGAGGTGGCGCCAGGCAGTTGAGGCAGTGGTCTACCATCCAGCCTGGCCATACCGCACTGGATGACATTCCCCAGTTGGTTGGAACGGGGTCTGGCGGACCTGTTCCCCAATGCTGCCGATCAGCGGAACCACACCTTGTCGGCCCGGCTGACTGCAGCACAGCAGGTCAATCGCCCCCTGCGCGTGAAGCTGGGCATTGATCCCACCGCCAGTTCCATTCACCTGGGGCACACCATCCTCTATCGCAAGCTGCGGGCCTTTCAGGACGCTGGCCACACTGCGGTTGTGATCATTGGGGATTTCACCGCCCGGATCGGGGATCCCACCGACAAATCAACCACCCGCCCTCAGCTCGGCGCCCAGGAGGTTGAGGAGAACGCCCGCACATATCTGGAGCAGTTGCGCCCGATTCTGGATTTTGACACGCCGGGACGCCTGGACATTCAGCGGAACAGCACATGGCTGGCCAAGCTGGATCTGACCCAGGTGATCGGGTTGCTGGGCACGGCAACCGTAGGGCAAATGCTGGCCAAGGAGGATTTTGCCAATCGCTATGGGCGGGGCGCCCCCATTGCCCTCCATGAGTTTCTCTATCCCCTCCTGCAGGGCTACGACTCCGTGATGGTCAAGGCGGACGTGGAGTTGGGGGGGACAGACCAGAAGTTCAACGTGGCCATGGGGCGGGATCTACAGCGTCATTTTGGCCAACCGCCACAATTCGGGCTGCTGATGCCCATTCTCACGGGCATTGACGGCGTCCGGAAGATGAGCAAGAGCCTGGGCAACACCATCGGTCTTCAGGAGGATCCCCTCGCCACCTATTCCAAGCTGGAGAAGGTGGCGGATGCCGTGGTGGACGACTACATCACCCTGCTCACCGATCTGGATCCAGCAACTCTGCCCAAGGATCCCCGCCAGCGGCAAAAAACCATGGCCCTGGAGGTCACCGCCTGTCTCCATGGCAGGGAGGCTGCACGGAAGGCTCAGGCCGCTGCATCTGCAATTGTCTATACTTTTGATGCCTCCGCCTCCATCTCCGAAAACATTGGAACAGAGCAACAAATAAATGAACCAACTGAAGTTCCCTGCCCCTCCGTAACCCACGAAACAGAGGTACTCCGCAACGCGTCTCTAGCTTCTCTCCCTTGGGACTGGTCAACCCCCATTCCGGCCTATCAACTGCTGCATGGGGTCTTCAAATCTCAGGCAGGACTCAAAAGCACCAGCGACGCCCGCCGCCGTATCCAAGGGGGCGCTCTGCGTCTTAATGGGGAAAAGATCACCGATCCCAAAACGACCTTCACCCAAGAGGACCTGGAGGGGAAAGTGCTCCAACTGGGGAAAAAGGTCTTCTGCCGTCTGGTTGGCTGATGGGCGGTATGGGCAACACGGCGGATCTTCAGGCACTCTTGCCCACCTCCCCGGAAGAGCGGCTCATTCTGGCGTTGGATGGGTGTGACGGGGATGGGGCCCTGGCGCTGGTGGAGGGGATCCCTGGGTTGTGCTGGGTGAAGGTGGGTTTGGAGCTATTCATCAGCGCGGGGCCTGCCATTGTGACGCAACTGCGTAGCCGTGGCCTTCAGGTGTTTCTGGATCTCAAGTTTCATGACATTCCCGCCACCATGGCTGGAGCCTGCCGCCGTGTCGCCCGGCTTGGAGCCGGCTTGCTCACGGTTCATGCCAGCGCAGGCACGGAGGCCATGGCCATGGCCATGGAAGCCACCGCCGAGGCCGCCATGGCTGCCGGCGTGTCTCCCCCCCTACTCCTGGCGGTCACCGTCCTTACCAGTTGGCAACCCCAGCCCTTCCGCCAGCAACTGGCCGTTGCGGACCCCCTATCAGCCCATGTGGAGCACCTGGCCCGGCTGGCGGCCCAGGCCGGTCTCCGTGGCTGCGTCTGCGCCCCCCGGGATGCTGCGCGGCTCCACCACCAGCAGCCCACCATGGCCCTGGTCACCCCCGGAATCCGCATCCACCGCATCCAGGGGGACGACCAGGCCCGAACCATGACGCCAACGGAGGCCATGGCCACGGGTGCCACATGGCTGGTGGTGGGTCGGCCCGTGACCCAGGCCGTGGATCCCGGCCTGGCGTTTGCCCAACTCTGCCAGCAGGTTGCCGCAACTCCCGCTGCCTAGAACCGGGTTCCGAGCCGGAGGCTGGCGGCATAGCGGTTGTCGTCCGAACCCAGGGGGGACGCGGAAATCTCTCCACCCAACGACCACCGGTTCCAGTGAACCACTGCGCCCAGACCCAGCACCAACCGGGTGCGGTCGACCTCCGAGCCGAGGCGCTCACCCGAGACCTCCACGACTGTCTCCCCATCCCCAAGCACCCGCTCGACGCCCAGCCGGCCCCGCAGATCGAGCGTCCGTTCGTCGCCGTCCCATGTGTGCGTGGTTTCCGTGACGATGCCGAGGCCAGCGATGGACTGCGCTGCCTCCCGGAGTGAAACACGGGATCCAACGGCGTCCTGGAAGTCGTCCATGGAAACCTCCGAGTGGGTCAACCAGGCCTGGGGCGTGACCGACAGATGGTCAGCCAGTGAGAAACGCCGTCCCGCTTCGACACCGATGGACCGGACCGTCGCACCCGCTCCATCCTTCAGGGACCCCCGGCCGTCCCCGCGCAGGTCCGTGTCGTAGCGGGTCAACGAGACGCTGCCGCTGGCGTAATAGCCGACGGCGTTGTTCCAGGAGATCCCGGCTGACCCGCCGAAGCCCGAAGCGTCAATCCTGCCGCCGCCCGTCGCTGCGGCCACGTCCGCCGAGCCGTTCACATGGCGCAGGGCGACCCAACCGGTCATGTTCTGCTGTTGGGAAAACCCGAACTCCACCCCCAACTCGGTCTCGAAGCGGTTGAAATCGTAGGTTGCACCCACATGGGAGTGGTCCGGTTCGTAGGAGCCCTGGCCACCCGAAACCTTGATCCACGCCGGTGAACCGGGGATGCGCAGCCGCTTTCCGGCCGTATCCTCCCCTTGGTCCAGCCGCAGCATGAACCCGGGCAACGCCTCGTAGACCGCTGCACGCGGCGCATAGGGGCTCATGAAGTCTGTCAGCTTGAACACCCGTCCCGCAACGACCTCCGAGGGCTGAAGGGATACGTCGCGTGCGCCGTTCGGCGCCAACGCACCGGTTGCACCCGCTGTCTTGTCGTGCAGGACCACGCCGTTTACCGTGATTGTGGTCATGCCGTCGTCGTTCCTGATCTCACCTGCGATTGCCTGGCTCGGCAGGCGATTGTCCAAGGTCACGTCGATATCCAACTCGGCCCCCTCTCCCTCGGCCCGCACGGCGACACCGGAGTCCGCGCCAACGCTACCCTGGGGGCCAATTTCGACCCGTCCGCCCTGGTAAAGCCGTACTCCCGCCCCGACGACCGGTGAGTCTCCTTCACGATCTAAAATGGAGCCGCCCCACACGCGCCCGTTCACGACCACGTTCTGGCTGTGGATTTCGCCGCGGGAGCCACCCGGCTCTTCTGTCGGGACCGATACGCCTGCGGGGGCCTTGACCGGTCCCGTCCTGTCGCCAAATATCCGGCCGGTGAGACCCAGAAGGATGCCGGAACTTCCCGGCCCCTCCCCTGTAATCCTCCCGCCGTCCACGTGAACATCGATAGCGCCTTCGCCCGAGAAGTTGAATGACCGAATGCCAGCGACAGTCTCTCCCGTCGCCTTAACAGTTGAATCGTGAACCGTAATGTCAACGTCACCCGTGCCCTCGTAGCGTTGCCCCCCGCCAATGCCCACGGAACGGTCGCCGCTCACCTCGATATCCACGTCTTGGGCGGCTATGCTGATAGGGCCGCCACCGTCATGCACGAAGGCAATCCCGCCGGAGTCTGCGCCGTTTACCACTATACTAGCGCGCTGTACATCAACGTCAACGTCGCCCGTACCACGATGGAAACCAGTAATGCCGTCGACATATCTTTGCCCATGGACCTCAATGTTGACGTCTTGGGCATCAACGGAGAGATTTCCCTCTGAGTTCTTCCCCCAGTAGGCATAGATAATGCCGTTCGAGTTTTGACCTCCGCGGACCTTAATGTCAGCATCTCGCACATGGATGTTGGAGTTGCCACGGCCAAGGTGGTAGCCAAAGACTGCGTCATTCGAACCTGCGTCGCCGCTAACGTCGATTTCCACTTTTTGGACATCGACGTCGACATCTCCGTTGCCACTGTGGATAGTAGCAACGCCAGCGACCCAGCGGCCATTGCTTTTGATGGTGGAGTCCTGCAGGACCACGTTCAAGTAGCCCTCACTGCCCTGATATCCAACGATGCCGCCACTCCACGCCCAATCCTCATCATTATAATTAGAAACGTTACTATCAATGGAAATGTTGCGGACGACGAGATCATGGTCGCCGCTGAACTCCTGGTCTGTATCATAACCGTCTCCACGATAGGCATGGATAGCATGAGGGAGTGACCATTCACTGTTGATCGAGAAGGAACCGCCCGAGATTTCCGTGCGCAATGCGCCCGACTTCCCGTGATGGGCAACCGAAATCCCTCTCCCGTTCGAAGTCACGTCGGCGGAAGAGAAGAACGAGATGTTGCCGGTGTAGTCCGCATCCGTCTCGATCCTGACGGAGCTGTAGAGGGGGCGTCCGGAGACGGTGCCGACTCCACTGGGAAACAACAGTGGGTCGTCGTCGGAGTTGTCGCGGTCGTAGCGTATGGAGAGGCCATCAATGAACCGGATGACGATATTGCTCCTGTGGGCCTTGGTGAGGCGATACACGATGTTGCCGTCCGTGGCCGCATCGTAGTTCGAGGATGAGCAGACGATTGGCGCCCCGGCTGCGAGCGGACCGCATTCTTCCTCTGCCCGCGCCGCGCCAAAGGCGCCGAGTACAACGGTCACGAGGATGGCAGCGGCGCCCAGCGAGGGCATCCTTTGCGCCTGCCCCAGCCGAAAGCCCTGCTGGTTCATGTGTGGAAGAATGCGACTCCTATTCATAAATTGGCTTGCCGATGGCGCGAGAACAAAGACAAACTTAATCTGCAGGGGAAATTTCTGCCCGAATTGTAACTTGGCTTTCAAGCCAGGTTGCGCCGTGTGGCCCTTGCAATCTGGGCAATGGCCTGGCGCTGGGCAGCGTCGTAGTTCCAGCGCTCCAGAAACGCCACGTCCGCACCGTGGCCCTCGGTTGCCGCCAGCAGTTGGTCGAGGCGTTGCCGGACGATCGGAGGATCCAGTCGGGTGAGGAGGGCCTGGGCGCGCCGTTGCACTTGCAGGGACCCTTTGGCCTGCTCCCCATGCCCCTGTTGCTGATGCTCAACGGCCATGGCGGTCCCCATGGCCAGGTTGCGGACCACCAGGTCCACCACCGCCTTCCCACCACGGTGGAGCTGCTCCACGATGGGGGTGGGAGGGTGATCCAGCAAGGGGCCAGGCCCTGCCAGGGCCACCACAAAAAAGCCACGGCGCCCATCGGCGCTGGTCAGGAGACCTGCCAACTGCTGGGCCAGCGCCTCAGCGGTCATGTCGCCCGCCTGCCATTGCCGCAGCCAGAATTCTGTGCGGTTGATGGCCTCGGCAAAGGACAGGGGTTGCTCCGGGTGCATGTCTCTCGCTACGCCCATGGCCGCGGGCTTGGCACTCTGCCACAAGATGCCACAAGGTGGGTGAACCGCAGCCCACTTGCTGGCAAGCACTGCCAAGCTTGAGATTGGGAGACCCATGCGCTGCTCTTGTCCCAGTTCCAGTCCCAAGCCTCGGCGGTCAAGGGTGACCACGGCGTTGACCCATCCCCTCCGGGGTATCGCTCCGGCTTTGTGGCCCTGATTGGGCGCCCCAACGTGGGCAAGTCAACGCTGCTCAACCAACTGGTGGGCCACAAGGTGGCCATCACCTCCCCTGTGGCCCAGACAACCCGCAACCGCCTGCGGGGCATTCTGACCCGGGCCACGGCCCAATTGGTGCTGCTGGACACCCCCGGCATTCATAAACCCCACCACTTGCTGGGGGAGCACTTGGTCAAGGTGGCGCGTTCAACCATTGGCGAGGTGGATCTGGTGTTGCTGCTCATGGATGGCAGCGCGCCACCAGGCCGTGGGGACGCCTACATCGTCCAACTGCTGCGCCACTGCGCCGCTCCGTTGGTGGTGGGTCTCAACAAGCAGGACCTGGTCACCCCCAAGCGGGCCGCAGAGTTGCAGCGCAGCTACCGCAGCTTGGTGGGCGGTTGTCCGTTTTTTGGTTTCAGCGCCTTGAGTGGCGCTGGCTGTGAACAGTTGGTGGAAGGCCTGAGCCAACATCTACCGGAGGGACCCCATCTTTATCCGTCCCATGCTGTCAGTGATCAGCCGGAGCGTCTGCTGCTGGCGGAGCAGATTCGTGAGCAGGTGTTGCACCTGACCCGGGAAGAGGTGCCCCACAGCGTAGCTGTGCATATTGACGACATTCGGGAAGAGCGTCAATGCACCCGCATCACCGCCGTGGTGCTTGTGGAGCGACGGAGCCAGAAGGGGATTCTGATTGGCAAGGGGGGGACCATGCTGAAAACCATCGGCACCGCTGCACGGTTACAAATGCAGACCTTGATTGCCGGTCCTGTCCACCTGGAGCTGTTTGTCAAGGTGTCTCCCCACTGGCGCCGCCACCCGGGACGCCTGGCGGAGCTGGGCTACGGCCATGGGTGAGGATGGGGGCAAATCCCGCCAAACAACGTTGTGGCCGCCCCAAGCCCCCCACCCTTCCAACCACCCGCCACTGTGCAGGAGTTGCTGGAGCGTTGTGCGGGCCGCTGGCTGAGTTTGCGCACCCTGGTGATCGTCAGCCACGAGGAAGAGGGGTGGGACCGGAGTGAATCCGCCCAGTTGGAGTTCAGTTGGCGCCCGGCGGAGCCGGGGCCTGAACTGGGGGTGTTGCGCCTCCACGGGACGCGGCAGCCGGACTTTCAACTGCGCATGGCAGGTGCGGCCCAGGATCGGGAGGGCCGTTTCGAGGGCAGCGATGGCCGTTGTGGGCGTTGGCGATTTGATGCGGACCACGTTCTGCAGTTCACTTGGCGCAGCGGCGAGCTGCAGTTTGCCGAGCGCATCTGGTTCAGCAAAGCGAACCTGCGTCTCCGCAGCCGCACCGTCTCCTGCAGAAACGACCCGTCAGCGGTGCAGGCCTGCGCTTTCTACTCGGAAATCCGCCGTTTGCAGCGATGATGGAGGAGAGGCAGCCACAGGCGCCCTTGCGGCTGGACGTGGTCAGCCTGTTTCCCCGGACCTTCCAGGCGCTCCACGGCTTGGGCGTCATCGGTCGGGCCTTCAGGTCGGGTTTGGCGGAGCTTCATACCCACAATCCTCGGGATTTTGCGCCAGGTCCGCACCACAAAGTGGATGACAGCCCTTACGGCGGTGGAGCAGGCATGGTGCTCAAGCCTGAACCCGTCTTTGCTGCGGTGGAAGCCATTCCCGTGGGTCACCGCCGCCGGATTCTGCTCATGTGCCCCCAGGGACGTCCTTTTTGCCAGTCCGATGCCCAACGTCTCGCCGCCAACCACGACCAACTGGTGATGATCTGTGGTCACTACGAGGGCATTGACGAACGGATCCGCCGCCTGGCGGACGAGGAGTTGTGCGTGGGGGACGTGGTGCTCACCGGTGGGGAAATCCCGGCCATGGCCGTGATCAACGGGGTGCTGCGCCTGCGGCGCGGCACCGTGGGACAGGCTGAATCGTTGCAGCAGGAAAGTTTTTGTCAGGGCTTGCTGGAGTACCCCCACTACACCCGGCCCCGGGTGTTTCGGGGGATGGAGGTGCCTGGGGTGTTGTGCAGCGGCGACCATGGGGCCGTGGCTCGTTGGCGCCAGGCCCAGCGGGAACAGCGCACCCGCCAGCGCCGCCCGGAATTGCTGCAGCGCCCATCTGAGACCATGTCCATATCCAGCGACAGCCCATGAACCTTCGCATCGGTCATGGTTACGACATTCACCGTCTGGTGGCAGGACGCCCCCTGATCCTGGGGGGCGTGACCATCGACCATTCCCTTGGTCTGGCGGGTCACAGTGACGCGGACGTGCTGGTCCATGCCTTGATGGATGCCCTGTTGGGGGCCTTGGCCCTGGGGGACATCGGCCGCTACTTCCCCCCTGACGATCCCCGATGGCGGGGCGCCAACAGCCTGGTGTTGCTCCAGCAGGTGGCGGCGCTGGTGCGGGAGAAGGGCTGGCGGGTGGTGAACGTGGACACCGTGCTGGTGGCTGAACGCCCCCGCCTGCGGCCCCATATTCCCGCCATGGCCGCCAACATGGCCACCCGGTTGGGGCTGAGCCCGGACCAGGTGGGCGTGAAAGCCACCACCAACGAAAAGCTTGGTCCGGAGGGTCGCGAGGAGGGGATTTCCTGCTCTGCCGTGGCGCTGCTGGTTCATGAGCCGGACTTCTGCCATGACCCGTGAGGACAGGGGGCTGAACCTGGACCTGGGCCGCCGCCGCCGTCTGGGTATGGTGGAGGCCGTCTGGGGGGCGGACAAGACGGTTGACCAGATTGTCGCGGCCGCCCGCCGCTTGCGTGCCGCCGGGGAAACCCTGCTGGTGACCCGGGTGGACGAAGCCAAAGCCAGGGCCATGGGCCAGCAACTCCCCGATCTGTGTTACCACCCCCAGGCCCGGTGCATCACCCTGGGAGAGGCCATGAAAGGCGCCCCATGGCAGCGCTTGGCCTTGCTGACGGGGGGCAGCAGTGATCTGCCCGTGGCCGCGGAGGCCTCCACCGCCCTGGCCTGCCATGGGGTGAAGGCGGAGTTGATCGCCGACGTGGGCGTGGCGGGGCTTCATCGTCTCATGGCCCGGCTGGACCACCTGGCCCGGTTCCCCGTCCTGATTGTCTGCGCCGGGATGGAGGGCTCCCTGGCCACGGTGGTGGCTGGGCTCCTGCCTCAACCCGTCATTGCCGTTCCGGTTTCCGTGGGCTATGGCGTGAGTGCCGGCGGCCATGCGGCCTGTGTGGGGATGCTGGCAAGCTGTGCCCCCGGTCTCTGTGTGGTGAATATCGACAACGGCTACGGCGCCGCCATGGCGGCCCTGCGCATCCTGCGCGCCCTGCCCGGGAACACCGAGGGCCGGGCCCGCCAGGCGGCCTCCGGCGGTTGAGTCAGGTGGCCCAGTTCAAGGCGTCCAGCGCCGCTGCACAGGCAGGAAACACGGTGCGGAAAACGGTCTGGGCCCCACAGGCAACAGCCCGGTGTTCCGCCTGGGTGCCGGGCTGACTGCGCAGGGCAATGTAGTGAATCCAGCTTCGGCAGTTGCCGGTCATGTAGAGGGTGGTGGTGGTGGCCTGTGGCAGCACTGCACGGGCGCACTCCTTGGCAATCCCTGCGGCCAGCAGTTGGCGGTAAAGCTGGTGGGCGGCATCCAGTTGGGCCTGGATTTTGCCCTGCCAATGGCGCGCCACGTCAGGGGGCAGGGTATCCAGGGACGCCTGGCGGTCCTTGGGGTGGGGGCTGCGAAGCTGGGGCATGGCCCATGCCACGGGAGCTTGCTCTTCGCCTGCATAGCGGCGTGAAAGCTGTTGGAAGCAGAAGCTGCGATGCCGCAAAATCTGGGTGGCGACGTCCAGGGTGGTGACAATTTCCAGCGTCATGGAGGCGTGCTCGAACACGCTCCAGTGGCCATGGCGGATGCAATACCCCAGCAGACGCCCATGGTCCGGGTTGGACTGGTTGGCTGGATTGCTGACCCTGGCCACGTAGGCCATGAAGGCTTCGGGATCGGGGGTGTGGCCCTGGAGCTTGACGTTCATGCTGACCAGGGCGGCGTTACCGCAAGATGCCCATCGCCACCACCAGGACAGCAGTCCCAATGCCCAGGGCAACGAAAATCCGTTCCTTGGGCTGAAGACGGCCACGGCGGCCCAGGGGCGCCTGCCCCCCCCGCCGCGACCAGAAATCCCGACTCAACTGCCGCTCTCTGTCTGTGACCACAATCGGACTGCCTGGGATGGGGAACGCGAGCGTCCAGCTTAAACGGTTGGGGACAGGGAGGGTATTGCCCCCTGTGCTCCAGCCTGGGCTGTTGCATCGGCAAAGGCGGAAGCGCCAGCGAAACCCTGCTGCGCCGTGTGCCGGACCTGCGCCGGCCCATGGAGCCCAGGTACAACCTGGCTGAAATACGGCCAACCCTGGTTTCCAGCTAAAACCGCTACCAAGTAGCGAACCGCTTGCCGTGGAAGCGCCCTGGCCCCATTGACAACCCCGTCTCCACTGGCTCAAGATATTTTCACCTGCTGATCAGCAATGGCGAGAAGAAGCAAAGCCAACGAGGGCAGACCTGAACAGTGGGTGTGGAGATTGTGCCAACCTCTTGCCTGCCCCCGTCCCATGTTCCGACTCACCAGTAACTTAGTACTACTATCCCCCCCCCCCCGCAGCGCTGGCCTGCTGTAGGGGACGGAGCGAGGCGATGGGCAGGGAAGTCTGCGACGGAAAGGGCGGGCAGCTTTTCGCTTCCGGGGGCCGAATGAAAGGAACCCTGACAGGTTTGCTCGGCCTGCTGCTGCTGGCCGGATGGACGCCGGAGGCCGCGGCGCAGACGCCCAACGCCACGGCGGAACTGGTCCCCCTCACCCAAGGCCTAACGACGCTGCCGGAGGGTGCGGGGGTGACTTTCAATATCGCGCTGTCGAGATCCCTGGAGGCCGACGAGACGGTGACGCTGCCGCTGACCGTGGGGGGCACCGCCACCCGCGGGACGGACTACCGTCTGGTCTGCATCGAATCAGGCCCTGCCGGGGCGGGCGTCTGCAACGGCATCGGCGGCGCCGATCCTTCGATCACCTTCTACGGCGAGCATATGAGGGGCCACCGTGTGACGGGTCCGCTGCGGCTCGAGGCGGTCGGGGACAACACGGCCGAATCAGGCGAGACGGTCACCCTGTCGCTCGGAGGCGGGCCGACGAAGACGATCACGCTCCAGGACGCGCCGTCTTCGGTGGAACTGTCCTTCACCCAGGCGACCACCTCGGCGTCCGAATCAATTAACTTTAGCTTTATAGAACCGGTCCTGCGGGCGAGCGCCGCGCCGGGCGGTGACATCACGGTGCCGCTGGTCTTCACGGACACCACGGACACCACGGCCACGGCGGGGGAGGATTACACGCCCAGGACCACGGCGACGTTCGAGGCGCACGGCGGTACCACCAACCCCGTCAGATTTCCGGTTCAGGACGACGCCCTGTGCGAGGGCGACGAGACCTTCCAGATAGCGATCGACACGACGAGGCTGCCGGCCGGCGTCACGGTGGGGTCGCCGGGCTCGGTGATGGTCACCATCGAGGATGACGACTGCACGGTCACGGTCTCCGGCGTCAATGATGCGCGGGAGGGCGAGGACGCGGTTTTCGCGGTGCATGTGGATCCGGCGCCGGTCAGGGACATGGCGATCGGCTACGCGGTCTCGGAGGATGCGGGCAACAGCCGGCAGTTCGTGCCCTCGGCAAACCTGGGCGCCGGCAAGAGTGTCACCGTCTTCAAGAACAAGGCCTCGCGGGTGGTGCGCATCCCCACGATTCAGGCCGCGGGGGCCGACCCGGAGGGCCGCGTGGCGGTGACCCTGGAAAGCGGCGACCAATATACGCTCGGCAGCCCGTCCTCTGTCTCGGTGCGGATCTTCGACGATCAATACCCGGCGGCCCACGTGAACTTCACGGGCGTCGCCAAATCGGTGAAGGCGCCCCTCTATCCGGGTTCGACGGACGGGAACTTCGAGGTGAACGAGAGCGCGGGCTTCATATGGGTGGAGCTGGAGTTGAGCCAGAAGCCGGAGTACACGACCACAGTCCTTGTCCGGGAGAGGAGGTCGGGCACCACGGCCACGCACGGCGAGGACTACAAACGTGGACCGGTCCGATACGGCTGGATGGCGCATTTCGGCACCAGTCGCAAGACGCGGTTCAAGCTCCCGATCGTCGACGACGGGATCGCCGACGACGGGGAGACGCTGACGCTGGAGATCTGGAGGGCCCACACCGTCACGTCGCAGTTCAACCAGGTCGTCGGCTCCTGGACCAACAATGAGGGCGTGACCTACCCGTCGTATAGCGACGACGCCAACACCGGCGCGCTGGGGACCTACGAGATCACGATCCGTGACTACACGTCGAGCCAGGCGGGCGACGACGTTGCGGTGTGGCTGTCGAAGGACGCCTACGAAGTGACCGAGGGCGATGCGCTCCGGGGGACCGTCCACCTGCAGGAGCCGCGGGGCGCGGACACCACCATCGCCCTGACCGAGACCCGCAGCACGGCTACGGAGGGCACCGACTACACCGCTGGTCCGTACTCCGTCACGGTCCCGGCGGGCAAGACGAGCGCCGCGTTCACGATCCAGACCACGGAGGACGAGGAGCTGGAGATGAACGAGACGTTCACGGTGCGGATCGACGACGCCAGCCTGCCGGCGGGGTTCGTGACGCCGGACGGGACCGGCACGCCGGAAGACGCCAGGGTCACGATCAACGACGACGAATACACTTTCTGTTTCGACAGAAACAGCGAGCAGGGCGACGAGGGCGAGGAAGCGGCCATCGGGCTCACGTTCTCGCGGCCGCTGCCGGAGGGCGGGTTGTTCAAGTTCACGTACCGGAACCTGGGCACCAGCGACAGCGACTACACGCAGGTGAACGCCTACCCGGACAGTTTCTGGCTTCCGGCGGGGACGGAGAGGTACACGCTCAGGCTTCCGGTCACCGGTGACACCTTGTATGAGAACAACGAGCTTATGAGTATCACGGCCGATGTGCCGGCCCTTCCGCTCGGATACACAGACTGCAACATAGATTTTATCGTCAGGGACGTGAGCCCCGAGGTGGATTTCCAGGCCGCAGCCTACACGGCCCATGAGGGGCGGGACGCAGAGGTGGGGATCCGGGTGGTCAACAGGAATGACGGCAATCTCATGAAGCTCCAGAAGCCGGTCACGCTGCACATCGCGGCCACGGGCACGGGCACGGCGACCGCGGGCACGGACTACGCGGCGGGCCCGTGGACCCTGACCATCCCGGAGGGGGCCTCCAGGGGCGTCCTCAGGATTCCGGTCCATGCGGATTCTGCCAATGACGACGGGGAGACCATCGACCTGGAGATCAAGCTGACGACCGGGGACGCCGAAGCGAATCCCACTCGTCAGCTTGCCGACCAGAACGGCAACGTGGTGTCCGGAAGCCTCCATGTCCGGGTAAGGGATGATACCGATATGCCCAGCGGCGCCGCGACGGTGACGATCCAGAACGCGTCGGGGGCCCCATCGGGCACGCCAGTGGTGTGGGTCGAGGCCGGCCCGCAGGTGACCGAGGGCAACGGCGCCACCTTCACGCTGAAGGCCAGCCCGGCGCCCCTTGGCCCCCTGGACGTGAGCGTCCATGTCGGGGAAGCGGAGGTGTCCCACGATCTGACCGATCCGTTCAGCCAAATCCGGACGCATCTGGCCGAAGAGGACCGGGGCCTGAAGACGGCGACCGTGGACACCACCGGCAGCACGGTCTTCACCGTGCCGACGCGGACCAACGGATCGGCCAACACCAGCGCGATCCGGGTCGTGCTGATGGACCCGTCTCTGCTGTTCGGCGACGGGGAGGCCGACTACATACCGGGCAAGCCGAGCGTCGCGTATGTCGGGGTGGACGCGGCTGCGCCGGAATTCCCGGCGCAGCGGTCGGAGACGCAGCGGTCAGAGGCGCAGCGGTCGGAGGTCGCCAAGGCGCCGAGCACGCAGGTTCGGAACCTCCGGGTGACGGCCGTCGACGCCACGAGCGCGCAGGTATCCTGGGACGCCGTTCCCCATGCCACGGCCTACCGGCTTGAGTGGGAAGCAGGCACTGGGTCCAATCGCATCGGCGGCGCCCAGACCGGCATCACCGGCACCTCGAGCACGATTTACCATAATGCCCCATCGGCGATGACGCTGACGGTCCGGGTGGTGCCGTGGCATGTGACGGACGACGGCCAGGTACAGGTGCACAATGGGCTCGCGGCCACGGCGACGCTGGACGTGGGTCCGGCGGATCCGCTCACCGCCGCACGGACCGCCTGCGTGCCGGCGGACGTCCGCTCGGCCGTGAAGGGCTATGCGGGCGAGAGGCATCACGGATCGGCCCATATGAAGCGCTGGAACAGGGCGCTGGCGGCCTTCGGCGACGACACCGGCGAGACGGCAATGACCGGAGACGAGGCGCGGGAAATGATGGACAAGTACACGGCGAAGCGCTGGCGGCCGATCGTCGAGGCCATCGAGTGCATCGAGAAGGCCGGGGAGAAGGCGCAGGAGGAGTCCGCCCAGGCGGAGTCCCTCCCCGGGATCTCGATC
>JAJDVL010000040.1 GCA_022826155.1 Prochlorococcaceae cyanobacterium jk18x22bins.40
GCAGAAGACCACCCGCCTGGGCGCCGCCCCAGTCAATCCGGGCCTGCCAGAGGCACGGCAACCGCTCCCCTCCCGTCAACTCCAGCAAAGCCAGCTTATGGCTGGTGCTGCCGGCATTCACCACAAGGCTGGTGGGCATGAGGGTGGGAGACAAGGAGGGTGCCTTGAGCCTGTTTTAGGAGAAGACAGGCGTAATCTGTCAAGCCACGAGGGACCGTAGCACCCCGGATGTTGCTGGTGTGCTGCGAGCTTTTCCTTATTTCCAAATTCCTCAGGTCACCACGATTAAAATGGCCCCGAGGATAGCCCCGGGGCCTTCGGTCGCCCAGTTGCGCAACGGTTTCGGGGCAGCAACTCCGGCCCCGAAACCCATCACCCATAGCGCAGCGTTACTGCCCCCAGCCGTTGGCCTCCATCAAACGGATGGCGCTGGCGTTGTTGCGCCCCAAGGTGGCGGCACTCACGTTGTCCTCGTTGAAGGATCCCCAGGCCTGAAGCACGGGATCGGAGCCGGTGCCGCGGACGGGGTACTCCCGGTTGGCCTTGGCGTAATCCGCGCTCTCGTCAGCGAGAAACTCAATGAAGCGCTGCGCTGCTTCCGGGTGGGGACTGTTGGCCGTAACGCCCGCGCCGCTGATGTTCACGTGAACCCTGTCGGGCCAGGCGATCACCACCTTGTCGGCAAGGGCCTTGTCCTCAGGACCTTTATCCCCGCTTTGCCGCTGACCAAGGTAGTAGGTGTTCACCACGGCCACACCGCAGTCTCCACGCCCGACAGCGCGAATCTGATCCCCGTCGCTGGAGAAGAAGGGCTGCGCCAGGTCATCCACGATGTCCTGTACCCAGACAGAGGTTTTGACCTCGCCCATGCGCTCAAGCTGATAGGCCACAAGAGACTGGTTGTAGGGGCTCTTGCTGTTGCGCAGGCAGAGCTTGCCGTCCAGGGCAGGATCGGCCAGGTCTGCATAGCTGGTAATGGTGCCGGGATCGACGACGTCCGGGTTGACCACAGGAACCCGGAAGCGACGGGTGAGGCCAAACCAGCGATCTTCCGGATCACGAAGATGGGCTGGAACCTTGGCGCGCAACTCCGGGGAGGAGATGCTGCGGAAAATGCCGGTCTCGGCAGCGCGAGCCAACCTGGATGCGTCCACCAGAATGATCACGTCGGCTGTGGGCTGCACACCGAGGGCCTGCCGGCTGAGCAGAACGTCGCCGCTGCTTTCCAGGAGATTGACCTTGATGCCGGTTTCGGCTGTAAATCTGTCGTAAAAATCTTTATCGGTATTGTAATGACGGGCTGAGTACACATTGAGTTCCTGGGGCATGGCTTGAGCCTGTCCACCCGACAAGAAATCGATCATGGAAGCGGCACCCAAGGCGCCAACGGCAGCAATGATGGCCAAAGCAGTCCTCACAATGCGGCTGGCTGATTGCGTCATGAATGGGAAGTTTTAGTCATTCTGACTCTAGACGACCTGAATATAAAGTACAAGCAACAACTTCTACAAAACTTGCTAACTTATCGATCTTTTGAGGCGCACTATTTATGCATAATCTAGATATTATTGATACATAAAGCTGTGATATAATTGTCTACCCCCGGTCCTGGCGGCCAGCGCCTAGGGGGCACCACGAAAAACAAGAAAGGCCACAACGGATTTCGAGGTTCCCTAGGGTCATCGCCTGCACCTTCAGCAAGGCTGCCGCTCCCTTTCCGCATCCCCCTTGTCGCAGACACGCCCCGTCAGCCTGCCACCCTGCCGCGCCCTGGTGGTCGGGGCGGGATTGACCGGTTGCCTGGCCGCCCTGGCCCTGGCCCGCGCCGGTTGGGTGGTGGTGGTGGTGGATCCCCTCCAGCGGGACACCCTCCTCAGCCGCCGGCGGGCCTACGCCCTCAGCCAATCCAGCCTGGCCCTGCTCCAGCAACTGGGGTTGGCCGCCGCCCTGGCGTCCCACCTTTGGGGCTTTGACCAGCTCACCCTTCAGGCCAACCGGGGGCGTTCTCAGGCCCGGATCCACCACAGCGATCTTCCCCCGGACACACCCCCTGCCATTGGCTGGATTGCGGAGCACCGCCCGGTGATGACCACCCTGCTGGGCCACCTGGACCAATCCCCGGCGGTTACCCTGAAGTTGGGCCTCCTCGACGGGGGTCCATCCTCCCCCGGGGGTGCTGGTGGAGCTGAGGACCACGCCTGGGACCTGGTTGTGGCAGCGGATGGCCACGGGAGCAGGACACGCCAAACCATGGGGGTGCATTGCTGGGGATGGCGTTATGACCAGAGCTGCATCACGGTGCAGGTGACCCTCCAGGGCGGGGATTCCACTCGAGCCTGGGAGGTGTTTCGGGATGAGGGGCCGCTGGCGGTGCTGCCCATGGGTCAGGGGCGTGCCCAGGTTGTCTGGTCCATGTCCCGCAGGCGTGCCGTCACCTTGACAGCCATGGACCCGGGGGGTTTTTCCCGTGCATTGGCCGCAGTGCTCCCCAAGGGGGTGGAGCTCATGGCGGTGTGCAGCACCCCTCAGGCCTTTCCCGTGGGCTTGCAACTGGCCCAACGCTTCCAGCGGGATAACGTGCTCCTGCTGGGGGAAGCCGCCCATTGTTGCCACCCCCTGGGGGGGCAGGGTCTCAATCTGTGCTGGCGCGACGTGGGCTGCCTCCACGTCCTGGCTTGCAGGGTTGGCAAGGGGCAGCGATCCATCAACTGGCTGCTGCATCGCTATGGCCGCCAGCGGTGGCTGGACACGGTGGCCACCCTGCTGGTGACCGACGGCCTGCTGCGGCTCTTCACGCCTGGCCGCTGGACACCGGTCCGGTGGCTGCTTGCCCCCTTGCAACGTTTTTCTCTTGCAGTCCTGGACCGTTGGGGACCGCTGCGCTCTCTGGTGCTGCAAGCCATGGTCTACGGCTGGGGGAACCATCAGCGCTGTAGCGTGCCTCAGTCGTACGCAAGCAGGCTCTCGCAAGCCACACCAGTGGGAAGACGCTGACGGCCCGCCAAATCCCGAAGCTCGGCAATAAAGCCATAGCCGCACACCCGGGCCCCTGCCATCTCCACCAGAGTGGTGCAGGCCTCCGCGGTGCCGCCTGTGGCCAGGAGATCGTCCACGATCAGCACCGCCTGCCCCGCCCGGATGTCCTCCTGGTGAACTTCCAGGCGGTCTGTGCCGTATTCCAGCACGTAATCCACCCCATAGGTTGGCCGAGGCAGCTTGCCAGGCTTGCGGACCGGCACAAATCCCACTCCCATGGCGTAGGCCATGGGCGGTCCCACCAGGAAGCCCCGGGCCTCGATTCCCACAACGGCCTCACAACCCATGGGGCGACAGCGCGTAACCAACTGATCCACCAGCGTCCGCAGGGCCGTGGCATCGGCAAACAGAGGCGTGAGATCCCGAAAGGCAATGCCGGGCTTAGGGAAGCCCGGCACCGTTTGCACCAACTGCAGCAGACTCTCAGCGGACGGAGGAGGCGCCGACATGGACAGGGGAGTTGGCAGGGCAGTTAGCGTAATGGCACCATGGCTGTGCTGCTTTTGCTGGCGTTACGCTTGAAGGCCCACCCCCATCCGGAATCAGCCCCGACAGTGGCTGACGACATAGACCCTCTCCAGCTCCAGCAGGACGATGCAGGCTTCCCGGACAGGCCGGAGCCCAGTCTGGTTGGCCGCCACGGCCTGCAACAACTGGACTTGCTGATGACCACGCTGGAGGCACTGGACTTCAGGTGCGGCGAGGGGATGGTGGCCAGCCTGCAGCGGAAGGGGGTCGCCACAGGCGCCATGGGCCGGGTGGAATTCTGGAAGTGGCGCACCACCAACCCCCTGCGGCTCACCATGCGACGCAACCGACTCAAGCAGGCGCAAGTTATGGCCATGGTGGCTCTGGTGTGCGACATGGCGGCACGGGTCTACCCCCTGCTGCACCAGTTGGTGTCCGTGCGGGAGGAGCCGTCCGTTGCCGAGGCCCGCTGGGCGCTGCTGACCGGACGGCTGCAAGACCTGATCCGGCAGCGCATGAATCCCAAGCGGGCAGCCATGCAGAATTTTGCCGATGATGAGTACGCCCTTGCCATGACCAAGACCATGGTCCGCACCCTGATATTTTCCGCAGGCCCCGGCGGCCAACAACGCCTCCTGGCCAGTCTCCAGGACGGAATGCGGCCCTGACGTCACTAACCATGCACACAATTCAGTACATGCTTCTGGGCTGCCGTCTCCACTTGGTGGGTCAGGGTGTCGAGGACGGGGACAACAGCACCATCACGGAGTTGAAGCAGTTCACCCTGAATCTGGAGGACCATGTCTCCCTCGTGGGCGACCGTCCCCATCTGGAGGCGCTGGTGGAAACCCTGCTCCCCTATGCCCGCCACATCGTCAGCGCTCAGGCCAGGGAATGCAAGAGCGCCAACGGGAAGGTCTCCATCACCCCATGGCACCGGGGCCATCGCCTGCGGCTTCGGAACGAGAACGGCAGCACAAGAAACGACGTGCAGTTGGACGACGGGGAATTGGCCAATATGGTGCGTTGCCTGGACGCCGTGATCCATGATCCCCGCTTCCAACTGGACATCACGGCTCCACCCATGCAGGGCTTGCGGGAGCGGGAGTTGCTCAACCGTCTCCCTCTGAGACGCCGTCTTGCCGCCCCTCTGGGTGGGTTGGTGCTGACCATGGCCCTGATGGGTTTGGGCTTCCTCATTCCCGTGCCGGAGCGGGTTCGGGTCACCGATTCCGAAGACCGGCAGGAAGACACCACGGCCGTTGAGACCATTGAAGAGCAGGTCATCCCTGTTGAAGTTGAACCGGAAACAGAGACCCCTAGCCCCTAGACGCGGCGGGCAAGACGCAGCTTGGCGGAGCGGCTGCGGGGATTGCGGGCCACTTCCTCAGGCTCGGCGATGAGCGGTTTGCGGGTCAGTCGCTCCAGACGGGAATCGCTGAGGAAGGCCCGTTTCACCATGCGGTCTTCCAGGGAGTGAAAGCTGATGACAGCGAAGATGCCCCCTGGCAGCAGCCAGTCCGGCCCCCGCTGCAGGAAGGTGGCAAGGGCTTCCGGTTCCTGGTTGACCGCCATGCGCAGCGCCTGAAAGGTGCGGGTGGCCGGGTGGATGCGGCCGTAACGCTGCCGGGGGGGATAGGCACCGGCAACGGCTGCCGCCAGATCCGTGGTGCTGGCAAAGGGGCGGCGGGCCACCAGCCGGCGGGCAATGGCCCGGGCGCGGCGGTCTTCCCCATGGGTGCGAATCAACGCGGCCAGTTCCACTTCGCTGAGCCGCTGCAAAAGCTGGGCTGCCGTTTCCCCTGTCTCGGGATTCATGCGCATGTCCACGGGGCCGGCATGGCGGAGGCTGAAGCCCCGCTCCGCCCGCTCCAACTGAGGGCTGCTCACCCCCAGATCCGCCAGCACCCCACTGAAACGCTGCGGCGCCGGGGGCTCATAGTGGGCAAAGTTGCAATGGTTGATGTGCCAGCGGTCTTCAAAGGGGGCCAGCGCCACGGCGGCAGCCCGGCAGGCGACGGGATCCTGGTCAAGGCCGGTGAGTCGACCGTGGGGATGGGCCGCCAGCAGGAGGCTGCTGTGGCCGGCGCCGCCAATGGTGCAATCCAGCCAGTGTTCCGGCTGGGGCATGGCCGCAAAGCCGGCCAACACCTGTTGGGCGAGAACGGGCTGATGGCAATAGGAGCCGGGTCGGGTTGCGGCCATGACCGCAGATTACCTAGTCTCGCTGCCGAGGTTCATGGCCGGTTCGGTTTCTCCCATGCAAGACCCGGAGGAGATGCCCCGGGATCCTTTGGCGTTTGCCCGGCAGGCGCTCCAGCGGCTGCCCGCGGCCCTGCGGCGCCGGGAGCGGTGTTTTGCGCCCTGTGCAGAAGGCCTGCGGAGCGAGGCCGCCACGGGGCCGCCCCTGGTGGACTTCAGCAGCAACGACTACCTGGGCCTAGCGCAGGCAGCGGAAGGCAGCCATGGCCCTGGTGCGGTGGCCGCCGGCAGCGGCGGGGCCGGGGCATCGCCCCTGGTCACGGGTCTGCGGCCCGTCCATCAGCAGTTGCGGCAGTCGCTTTGTGCATGGCTGGGGCGGGAGCGGGTGTTCCTGTTCCCCAGTGGTTTTCAGGCCAACGTGAGCCTGCTGGCCGCTGTGGCGGATCGCCGTTGCCTGGTGGTGGCGGACCGCCTCTGCCACCATTCCCTGTTGTTGGGGGTGCGCTCCAGCGGCGCCGCGTTACAGCGCTTTGCCCACAACGACCTGGACGACCTGGAACGACGGCTCGCCACGGCGCAGCGGCAGCACCCGGAGCGGCGGCTGGTGGTGGTGAGCGAGAGCCTCTTCAGCATGGAAGGCACCAGCCCGGACGTGGCGGGCCTTTCCGGGCTGTGTGGGCGGTTCGGGGCCCTGCTGGTGCTGGATGAGGCCCATGCCCTGGGGGTGTTGGGTCCCCTTGGCCGTGGCCTGGCCTGGGGGCTGCCCCATGTCCACGTGGTGGTAGGCACCTTTGGCAAGGCCCTGGGCAGTGGTGGGGCCATGGTGGCCGTGGATGATGGGGTGCTGGGGGACTATCTGCTCCAGTTCTGTGGCGGCTACCGCTATTCCACAGCTCTGGCCCCTGCCCTGGCGGCCGCCACCCTGGCCAACCTGCAACGGCTGCCCGGCCTGGAGCCGGAGCGCCAGGCCCTGTTGGCCAGGTCCCGGCAGTTGCGCCAGCGTTTGGTGGCCATGGGTTATCCCCGTCCCCCCGGCCATGGACCGGTGGTGCCCGTGCTGGTGGGGGACGAGACACTGGCCATGGGGCTCCAGCAGCGGCTGGAGGATGCCGGGCTCCTGGTGGCCGCCATTCGCCCCCCCACCGTGCCCCCCGGCACGGCCCGCCTGCGGGTGGTGCTGCGCCATGGCCAGCCTCCCCAGGCCATGGAAACCTTGGTGCAGACTCTTCTTGCCGAGCAACGCAGATGACCCTCCAGCTTCTGGCCATGCATGGCTGGTCGTCCCAGGCGGACCACTGGCAGCCCTGGATCGAGGCGTTTGCCGCCAAGGGCTGGTGCTGCCGCTGCGGAGAGCGGGGCTATGGGCAGCAGCCCCCCGCCATGCCCGGATGGGGTCAGGGGGGCCTGCGGGTGGTGATAGCCAGTTCCATGGGCATTCACCTCATGGACGAAGCAATGCTGGCCGCCGCCGAAGCGGTGGTGTTGCTGGCCAGTTTTGGGCGCTTCGTGCCCCAGGGCCTCCCCGGCACAAGGCTACGCCTGCAACTGGCCACCATGGATCAACTCCTCAAACGGGACCGTTTGGCAGAGCTGTTTGCGCGGTTTCGGATGGAGGTGGCGGCGCCACTGCCGGTGGAGGCTCTACCTGAGGGGTTGCCGGCAGCGGCGGTGTCTGCCGACGGCATCCAGCGGTTGCGGCAGGACCTGGCCAAACTGGGGCAACTCCAGGACCTGCCGTCCACCTTCCCCCGCCAAGTGCCCGTGTTGAACGTGGAGGCCGCAGAAGATCACATTGTTCATCCCCGGGCTCGGCAGGCGCTGCGGCAGGCGCTGCCCACAGCGGACCACCTGCTCCTGAGCGGCTCCGGTCATGCCCTGTTGGACGAAGGGCTCATCCCCCGGGTGACGGCCTGGCTGGAGCAGCTCCCTGAGCGCAGGGTATCCCTTCGGTGACGAACCTGGGTGCTGGCGTCAGGTGTGTCACGGGACCGGCGGCAGCGGCGGCCTACGTGCAGGAGGCCAGGCTGCAACGGGGTGTGGCGCGGCGATTGGCAACGCTGTGGCGCTGCACCATGGCCAATCGCTTGCCGCCGGGGCCACGGTTGGACCTGGGGGGCGGTGCGGGCGCCCTGGCTCTGGCCCTGGCCAGCAAGGGATGCCCGCCACTGGAAGTGGTGGATTGCAGCGTGTCCCTGCTGCGCCTGGCAACGGGGCTGCAGGTGCGCCCGTGGAATCTGGAGCGGAGACTGCCCGTGGCGGAGCCGGCCCTGCTGGCCAGCAACTTTGCGCTCCACTGGCTGAGCCAGCCGTTGGTGAGCCTTGACCAATGGTGTCAAGCCTTGCGATCCGGTGGCCAACTGCTGCTGGCGGTGCCCACCTCCGGCAGCTTCACCAGTTGGCGCCAGGCTGCACATCAGGCGGCTGTGCCCTGGACAGGTCTCCCCCTCCCATCGGCTCAACAGTTGCAAGAGGTGCTGGCCACCCACCTGCAACTGCACCATTGCAGTCTCCTGCAGCGACGCCAGGGCTGGCCCTCCGCTTTGGCCTTCTTCCGGCACCTGAAACGCTCGGATCTCACGGGCGGCGCCAGCGGCCGCCTGGGGCCAGGGGAGTTGCGCCGGTTGGATCGCTGTTGGCCCAGAGGCCTTCAGGGCCGTGTGACTGTGGAATGGGAGGTGTTGATGGTGGTGGGGGAGAAATCGAGGGGTGTGGTGGTCCCTCCTTAAGCAAACCGCAGGGCCGTGCCTCGGCAGTCTTCGTGGAACCTGCCATGGGCATACCCCACCACGCCAGCCACCACGGTGGCCACCGGCCAGCCCACCAGTTCCCAGCCGTCAAAGGGGGACCAGCCGCACTTGCTCACCATGTCCCCGTTGCGCACCGGGCGGATGGTCTGTAGATCTACCACGGTCAGGTCCCCATGGCAACCCACCGCCAGGCGGCCCTTGCCCTCCAGCCCGTACAGTTCCGCCGGGCGCTGGCTCATCCAACGGCTTACGTCCGCCACACTGCAGCGACCGGCCCGGGCCTGGGTCAGCATCAGGGGGAGAGACGTTTCCACACCGGGCATCCCGGAGGGGCAGTCGGGATAGGGCCGGGCTTTTTCCTCCAGGGTGTGGGGGGCGTGGTCCGTGGCGATGCAATCAATCACCCCGTCCACCAGGGCCTTCCACAGCACCCGGTTATCCTCCTCGTCCCGCAGGGGAGGGTTCATTTGCGCCCTGGCGCCGAGGCGGCCGTAGGCGGAGCGGTTCAGCAGCAGGTGTTGGGGCGTCACCTCCGTGGACACCAGGACTGTTTTCTCGCTGCGCAACAACTCGGCCTCCACACCGGTGGAAAGGTGCAACACATGGAGCCGCCGCTGAAACCGCTCACTCAGCCGGAGGGCATGGCGGGTGGCCAGCAAGGCCGCCTCCGGATCCTGGATGATGGAATGGAGATCCGCAGGCCGGGGCTCGGTGGTCAGCAGACGCTCCCGCCGTTGCAGAATCCGCTGCTGGTCCTCCGCGTGGACGGCGATGAGCTTGCGCCCCCGGGCAAACACCTGCTCCTGCACAGCCGGGTCACTGCACTCCAGCACCCCGTGACCGGTCCCCATGAACATCTTGATGCCGCAGGCCTGGGCCAGGGGACCTTGGTTGTCCTGCTCCAATACCGGCAGGTTGGCGCCGTCACCACAGGCGCCCAGGAAAAAGCCGTAATGCACACGGCTCACGTCCGCGGCCCGCTCCAGCTTGGCCTTCAGGCTGGCACCGTCAATGGTGGGGGGGCGGGTGTTGGGCATCTCCAGGTAACTGGTCACCCCACCCCGGAGGCAGGCCCGGCTGGCGGTGATCAGGTCCTCCTTGTGGATGAGGCCCGGATCGCGGAAATGGACCTGGGGATCCACCACCCCCGGCAGCACGTGGTGCCCCCCGGCGTCCAGGCAAGGCAAGTCGGGATCCGCCGTGATGTCTGCTCCGACGGCCTGGATGCATCCATCACGAATGATCAGGCCACCCCGCAGCAACCGGCCATCCGGCTGCAGTATCAAGCCGTTGTGGACAATCAGATGCTGCCCTCGCCAGGGATGGTGCTCCATCAGTGCCGTCATGGGGATCGATGCTCCATGGCTAATGTGTCCATCATTCCAAACGGGTGTCAACCGTGGATGCAGGACAGCCTTCCGACCCGGGGACAGATCCCTCCCGCTGGTCCCGGATCGCCACAGGCTTGCTGGGTATTCTGGTCAGCCCCTCCGTGCTGATGCTGGCCAGCTTCATCACCCTGCGTGCGTTGGTGGTGGAGGCCCGCTTTATCCCCTCCGGCTCCATGCTGCCCGCCTTGCAACTGCAAGACCGTCTCCTGGTGGATAAGCTCAGCTATCGCTTCCGCCCACCGGAACGGGGGGATATCGTGGTGTTCCACTCCCCCTATCGCTTTGCTCCCATCGGCTATAATGTCTCCGATCCTTTCTGGGGGCAATGTACCTTGGTGGCCTTACCGGGGTTGGCCCAGGTGTTCCGCCATCCCAAATGCGATGCTTACATCAAGCGGGTGGTGGCGCTCCCGGGTGAGCGGGTGGTGGTGGATCCCCTTGGGCAAGTGTGGATCAACGGGGAGCGGCTCCGTGAGCCCTACGTGGATCACAACTGCGACAACGTGGAACGCCTTTGCCGCCTCCTGTCTGCCCAGGTTCCTCCCGGCCATGTGCTGGTGCTGGGGGACAACAGGCCCAACAGCCAGGATGGGCGCTTCTGGGGATTCCTGCCCATGGAACAAGTCATCGGCCGCGCCTGGCTACGCTTCTGGCCACCGGAAACCTCCGGCCCCCTGCCGCCAGCCGACGGGGCCGGTTGATCAGGGCTTGGCCAGCCAGCGGCCCGGCGTCAAGCCACTGGCCACCACCCGGCCTTGAACGATGCGTCCCTGCCATGGACGATTGACCCCGCCCCGTCCTGGACCATGGCAAGGCATGGTCCAGGGATCGTTGGGGGAAAAGAGAAGCCAGCGGCTGGAGCCCGGCTTGAGGATCTCCGGGGGGTGGCCCAGAAATTGCTGAGCGCCCCAGCAGAGCAGCCACCAGAGGTGTTCCACGGGGAGGCCCAGACCCTCCACCAGTTCTTTCCAGAGCAAGGGCAAAACATGGGCATGGCCCGCCAGGCCAGAGGGGCGCTCCTCCACGGGCAACAACCGCTGGTGGTGGTCAATGGCGCGGTGGTTGACCGTGATACAGGTGATCAACCCTTGCCGCACCGCCTGCTGAAGTGCCTGACGATCCCGGCGCCCCCCCAGGGAGGGCTGTACCCGCCAACTGTCCGCCAACTTGGTGAGGCCGGAGGTGTCCTCCACCAAGTGCCACCAATGGACAGCGGCGTCCATGGTGGGGCGGTGCTGTTGGAGGCACGCCACGGCGGCGGCAGTGGAAACATTGAGCAGACGCAACCCGGTGGCGCCGTCCACCAGTTCGGCGGCTTGAAGAAGCTGCCCCAGGGGCAACAATTCACTGGCCACCGGATCCATGGGCAGACCCAGGCGCAGGGCATCGGCCCCTTCCCTGGCCACGCCACCGGCTTGCAATTGGGGATCCCGCGGCGCCACGGCCAGGGGAGATCCCTGCCCACGGTGGTGGGCATCCGACTGCCATTGCAAGCCATGGAACAGGAGCTCATGGCCGGGGCAGGCCTCCTCCGCCAGGCCCACGGCGCCCGCAGCCAGCAGGGCGCCGTGATTGCTGAAGTCCTGCCCGGCGCCGCCCGCGGTGAAGCTGCCCCAACTGAGCAACTCCAAGCCATGGTGGCAGCCCGTGATCAACCCCTGGGGCTGGTCGCGCCACGGTGTGGCCTGGGGGGACAGGGCCACCGTGCCGTAGCCTCCTCGCAAGGCCTCTACCGCCAAGCGAGGCAGGTCTTCCACCAAGCCGTGGGCCTCCTCCAGGTGGCTGTAGGGATCCACCAGGCACGGCCCCAACCAGAGATCCGCCGCGGGCACCACAGGGGTGGCATCCCCCACGGTGAGGGCGCCAGGGGTAGACCAGTCGCCAATCCGGTCCCCGTCCAGCAGCACGTCCCGCCGCCGGGGTGGTTGATGGGGCGCAACCACCACCCACACATTACGCAACAGCAACTGTTCAGCCGCGGGCAACGGCTCAACGTCAGCCGTCACCATCACAGGGCGCCAGCGGCGGTCTCATCCAGAACACCCCCCAGATGACCCGTGAGGTTCAGGCTGTACACAATTGCGGGGCCAGAACCGCCTTCAGGGTAGTCGATCACCGAGACGCCCCCGTTGCCTTGTTTTACGCACCAGATGCGGGCTGGGGAGAGGCCCAACAGGTGGCAGAGGACCGCCTTGTTCACGGCGTCATGGGCCACCACCAGGGCGGTTTCCCCCTCTTCCAACCCTTGGGCAATGCGCTCCATGGTGACCACAGCCCGTTGGGACACCTGCTGAATGGTTTCCCCACCGGGGCCAGGCATCACCATCTGGTGGGGGGCCGTCTTCCACGTGGCCAACAATTGGGGCCACCGGGCCTGGATGTCCTGCTCCAGCTTGCCCTCCCACAGCCCGTGGCCGATTTCCAACAACCCTTCACAGGTGACGAGGGGGACGCCGGCATGGTGCGCCAGCACCAGTTCCGCAGTCTCGCGGGGGCGGGCCATGGGGCTGGTGTAGGCCCGCTTGACGGGACTGTGACGCAGAAAGGCGGCCGCCTGTTGGGCCTGCTGGCGACCGGTGGCATTGAGGGGCACGTCAATTTGCCCCTGAAAGCGGCTCTGGCGGTTCCAGTCCGTTTCCCCATGGCGCAACAGCAGGATGCGCCCACCCCGCCGCGGACCGGGCACCACAGGCTCCAGGTGGACGGTGCTGTTGAGGGACTCCACCTGCACCGTGGCAGTGGCGGTGTCAGCGCCACCACCGTCCTGCACGTTGAGGACACTGAGGGCGCAGTTGTTCAACCGCAGCCGGGCAAACTGCTCCGGCCCCAGGTCCAGGGCTGCCAACACTACACAGCGCAGGATGGCGTTGTGGGCCACCACCAGCACGGTCTTGCCCTGGTGGCGCTGACACAGCCGCCGCCAGAACCGCCGGGCCTGCTGGTGGAGTTCACGAATGGGTTGATAGCTGGAACCGTCGGCCCGCTGAAGGGTCAATTGCTCGGGGTGTTCCCGCCAGGTGCGCTCTTCCTGGGGCCATCCGTCGATCACCTGCTGGTGGGATTTCCCCGACCACGGCTCCAACTCCACCTCCAGCAAATCATCGTCGTACGCAACGGCCGGCGTGACCCCGGAGCGAGCGCTGCACACCAGCGCCGCGGTGTGGGCCGCACGGCGCAAGGGTGAGGACAACACGGCGTCAAACCGGACCTCAGCCAGCGCTTCCCCGGTGCGGCGAGCCATGGTCTCTCCGTCGGCAGCGAGGGTGGAGTCGTCGTCACGACCCTGGATTCTCCCCTGCACGTTGTAGGTGCTGAGGCCATGACGCAACAAAAGAACACGGATCGCCAAGGGCACACCAACACCGGAAGCGGCGCTACCCTATCGCAGGTGAGCGCAAGCGGCTTGGCAAGGGAACCTCTCCGCGCCTTAAGCTCCCCTTGGCCGGCTACGTCGTAAGGCGGTGTCCTTGGCTGTGCCAGCAACTTCTTATCCCTTCTCTCCTCAAAGCGGAAGTGTGCAGGGCCATCACCCAAGGTCTTCCCCAGTGCCACCAGAGGGGAGCAGGTCCAGCCAGTGGACCCCAGGGTGGAAGGGGGAGGGCCGCCAGCGGGGAGCAGGAGCAGGGAAACTGCACAACATATTGGTGCCCCGGCAGGTTTCAAGGCATGGCGCGGGGCATCATTACAGGACAATCAATAAAGTGTCATAATAAATTACTCATAAAATGATCCAATGGTTCATCATTGTGGTGTTTCTTCTTGACTATCTGTATTATATTCAGTACACAAAAACCGTTCAAGCTCTTCGCCATACATCGAAAGAGCGCCATGGTTTCCCCTGTCCACAGTGGAGAAAATGCTTAAAGTACTAAAAAGTTTTGACCCCAGGATTATTATTGATTCTGATTTTATTTATGATGTTTCTTTGGCCAAGTCTTTGGCAAATTGTATTTTAACCAATGAAGATAAAACTGAACTTAAAAAACCCTTTTATAAACTTTACTGTGGATTGGTAGATGCCTACAACCGTGAAGTTTCCAAACATAATCGCCAGATGAATGCAACATAAGCCGGTTATGGCAACAGGCCATAGCCGCCAGTACGGATAGATTGGCTCTGGACGACCCCTGGAGCCCTCCTGTGGGGCGCAAGGCAAGCCTGAGCTTAGCTAATCCTTGATGCAGCTCCATACCAGGGTCTGCGCCAGGTCGTGGTGGCTGAGCATCTCAGATGCGCGGCCACACCACGGTGCAGCCCATGCCCCCGTCCCCCGGCTCCGCATCGTGGAAGCGCTCCACCTGGTTGGTGGTTTTCAGCCAGTCCCGGAGGCCTCGCTTGAGTCGCCCCGTGCCGATGCCGTGGATCACCCAGACAGGGCCGTTGCAGCGACTGAGTTGATCCGCCACGGCGGATTCCGCCTCATGGAGCCGGAATCCGCGCAGGTCGATGGTGTTGGTAGCACAGCGCACCTCCGGGCCGGGGGTCAGGGGCTGGCGGTGGGTCACCTGCACCGGGGGGACGGCGTGGTGGGGCTCGTCCCCGTTGAGGGACTCCACGTCGTCCACGTGGGCCTGGAGTCGCATGGGGCCACAGCGCAGTTCCAGCATCCGGCCGTTATCTTTCACGTCCAGCACCTCCGCCGCCTTCCCCAGGCGCCGCAGCCGCACCCTCATGCCCACATGGGGTGACCACCCCTGGTGGTACGGCAGTTGGCGCAATAGGTCCGGCGCGGTGGCGCTCTGCAGGTATCGGCCTTGTTTGAGGGCCTTCAGACGTTGACCAGCCCGGCGGGCCTGCTCGCCGTCCGGTGGTCCTTGGCGCAGGGTGCGGATGATGCGGGCCACCTCCTGCCGGGCAGCCTGGATGGAGTCCTCCAACTGCTGTTGCCGCTGCTGTTGCCGCTGGGCCATGTCACTCTGCTGCCGTTGCCAATGGCTGAGCACCTGGGCGTGGAGTTGTTCGGTGCGGGCCAGGAGGGCAGCGGCAGCGGCAGCGGCTTCGTCCTGCTGTTGCCGTTGCTGCTCCAGACCACTGATGATGGAACTTACCTCACCCGCTTGCTGGGGCTTGAGCAAGGCCTGGGCCTGGCTCAGAACCGCTGGATCCAGGCCCAGGCGCTGGGCAATGGCCAGGGCGTTGCTGCGACCGGGGATGCCCCACTGCAACTGATAGGTGGGGGCCATGGTGGCCTCGTCAAAGGCGACGGAGGCGTTTTCAAAGCGGTCGTCTTCATATTTGAGCGCCTTGAGGGCGCTGCAGTGGGTGGTGGCCATGGTGAGGCGGACCCGATCCGCCATGTGGCGCAACAGGGCGATGGCCAGGGCGGACCCTTCACTTGGGTCCGTGCCGGCCCCCAACTCGTCCAGCAACACCACGCCGTTGGTGTTGGCCGTGGGCGAGGCCTCAACAGCTTCAAGGATGCGCGCCAGTCGCCTGATGTGGCCACTGAAGGTGGAGAGGTTTTGCTGGAGGGATTGCTCGTCGCCGATGTCGGCAAGCACCAGGTCAGCCCACGGCAGTCGGGCCGGACCGGCGCAGAGTACCGGCAGCCCTGCGCGAGCCATGAGGAGAGCCAGGCCCAGGCTTTTGAGAACCACGGTCTTTCCCCCTGTATTGGGTCCGGTGATGGCCACCACCCGCTGGTGGGGGCGCACCTGAACGTCCACCGGAACCACCTCGGCGCCGCCATCCTGCTGCTGTTGCCACACCAGCAGCGGATGACGCAACTGCCGCAGCAGGATGGGCTCCTCAGCTACCCCAACGGCATTTCCGGCTTCGTCATTCCCGGCTTCATCGGCCTTCAGGCCGGTCTCCAGGAAGTCCGGTTGGATGCCGCCCATGGCGGCCCCGTAGCGACCCCGCGCCAGGGCCATGTCGAGCCGCAGCAGGGCTGCACGGGTGTCCAGAAGATGTTGGGCATCATCCGCCACCAGTTGACTGAGCTGCCGCAGCACCTGCTCCTCCTCTTGCCGCTCCTGGGCCTCCAGGTCACGGATGCGATTTCCCAGGGGCACCAGCGCCTGGGGCTCCGCAAACAAGGTGTTGCCGGAGGTGGAGCTGTCATGCACCAACCCGGGCAACTGGTCCAGGGTGCCCGCTTTGAGGGCCAGCACGGCGCGCCCATGGCGGGAGGAGACGATGGTGTCCTGCAGCACCGCCTGATGACGCCGCAGCAACACGTGAAGCTGTTGACGCAACTCAAGGCGCAACTGACCCAGTTGATGGCGCACGGCCGCCAGGGCGCCGCTGGCGCGATCCGCCACATGACCACCCTCCTCCAGACAATGGTTCAGTCGGTGCTCAAGCTGGTGCAAGCCCTGTAACCGGGCCAGGCAGGCGCTGGTCACCGGCAGCCTGTGGGGATCATTGATCTGACGCCGCAGTTTGCGCACAGCGGCCATGGTGGTGGCCACCCCCAGCAGGGCCTCACCCGTGGCAATTCCCCCCTTGCAACAACGCTCCACCAGGGGATTCAGGTCAACCACGCCACGAAAATCCAGCCCTCCCTCCAGTTGCTGGTCCCGCTCCAGTAGCTCCCGGGTTTCCTGTTGAAGACGCTGGCTCTGGAATAAATCAGCGGGCAGGGACAACTGCAGCAGGGCCTGGTGCCCCATGGTGGTGGAGGCAAAACCGGCCAGGTGCTGGCAGAGTTCCGGCCACCCCAGAAGCTCCAGAGCTTCCTCCTGAATCGCTGGCAGGGAGTTGTGCTCCACCACAGGCCGCACTTCAGGTTGCGGCGGTGGCTGCGGGTGTGGCGGTGGCACCCATGGCCGGCGTCACGTTGGCAGGAATTCCCCCCTGGGGTTCGTAGAGCATTTCCAGCCAGTTACCCTCCGGATCCCGAAAGTAGAAAGAGGCTGTTCCGTCCCGGTGATCATGCACCGCACCCACCGCCACGCCCGCAGTCTTGAGCCAGGAATGGGCCGCATCGACAGCGGCGCGATCCCGAAAATGGAAGGCAAAGTGAGGTCCTGCAGAGCGGTAGCCGGGTCCCAGCAGGGCCAAACCCTCCCGCCCCGGTCTGGTTTCCAGGTAGCACCAATCCTGGGCGTCCCACACCAGTTCCATGCCAAGGGCGCAGTAAAAGCGCTTGGCCCGTTCCATGTCCTGGACACGGATGGCCACGTGACCCAGCCGTTCAACAGCAGCCATGGATGTTCCGAGGGGGAGTTCCATTCTGGCTTCTTTCTGGGGCGCCTAGCCCTTGGTCACCACCGAACCGGCCATCTCCTTGAAGGGCTTCATGCTGGCGCCGGGGCGGCGCCGGGCGGAGGGAACGGTGATCCCCAGGGAAAGCTGGTCCGGGGCAAAATTTGCCGCCACCATGGGCTCCGGCTCCCCCTCGGGAGCCGGGGGTAAAGGCTCGAACGTGGGCTCGCTGGGCTCCGGCGCCGCCTGTTGAGCACCAGGGGACGTTTCAGAGCCAAGCTCCAGGAAAGCCTTGTCCCTGGAGCTACGACCCCGGGTCCAGACCGCCACCACACCAGCCACCAGGGCAGCGACCGCTAAGCCCCCCAAGAGCAGGGGCAGGGGAACGGGAAAAGCGTCAAGCATCGTTTCAAGTGTACTGGCTGCATTATCTGGCTAAACGTCACGGGAGGCGTACAAAATCCGTCAGTTTGCAGTGGAGTGCAACAGAGTCTGCACCAACGGGGGCCGTGAGCAGTGGGCCAGGGGGGAGGCGGCCTGCTCATAGGCATGGGCCACCTGGAGAAGTCTGGCTTCCTCCAGCACGTTGCCGATCAACTGGAGCCCCACCGGCAAACCATGCTCGTCCAGACCGCAGGGCAGGCTGATGGCCGGCAGACCCGCCAGGTTGACGGGAATGGTCATCAAGTCGGCCAGGTACATGGCCAGTGGATTATCACTCCGCTCGCCAGCGGCAAAGGCGGTGGACGGAGAGGTGGGCGTCAGGAGCAGGTCGAAGCGGGCAAAGGCCCGCTCAAAGTCCCGGCGGATCAGGGTGCGCACCTGCTGTGCTTTGTGGTAGTAGGCATCCACGTAGCCTGCCGACAGGGCATAGGTGCCAATCAAAATGCGCCGCTGCACCTCCGGGCCAAACCCTTGGGCCCGGGTCCGGGCGGTCATGTCCCCGCAGCTTTGGCTTCCTTCGCTGCGCAGGCCGTACTTGACTCCGTCATAACGGGCCAGGTTGGCGGAGGCCTCCGATGGGGCAATGACGTAGTAGGTGGCGATACCGTCCTTGAATCGGGGACAACTCACCTCCTCCACATGGCATCCCAGAGCCTCCAGTTGGACTGCCGCGGCCTGGATGGATTGCACCACGTCAGGGGAAACGCCGGTTTCGAAGCATTCGCGAATCAGGCCCACCCGACACCCCTTGACGGGGGTCCGAAGGCTGGCGCAGTAGTCGGGAACCGGCGCCTTCAGGCTGGTGGCATCCAGGGGATCATGGCCGGCGATGACCTGCAGAATCTCCGCCGCATCCGCCACGGAACTGCTCAAAGGACCCACCTGATCCAGGGAACTGGCAAAGGCCACCAGCCCCCAGCGGCTCACACGGCCATAGGTGGGTTTCAGGCCCACCACACCGCAAAACGAAGCGGGCTGACGGATGGAGCCACCCGTATCCGAGCCCAGGGCCACCGCACAGGCGCCGGCAGCCACTGCCGCCGCACTTCCCCCTGAGCTGCCACCGGGCACGCAGCTTGGTTGCCATGGATTGGACGTGGCGCCAAAGGCGGAAGTTTCCGTGGAACTGCCCATGGCGAATTCATCCATGTTGGTCTTCCCCACCAGCACGGCCCCCTGTTGCCAGAGCCGCTCCGTAGCCGTGGCCTCATAGGGCGGAACAAAGCGCTCCAACATGCGGCTGGAGCAGGTGGTGGCAATGCCCTTGCTGCAGAGGTTGTCTTTCACGGCAACGGGAATGCCGGCCAAGGGAGGGAGGGGCTCGCCAGCCGCCCGGGCAGCATCAACCCGTTCAGCAGCAGCCAAGGCCCGCTCGGCTGTGACCGTGTTGAAGGCATGGAGGATGGGTTCCACTGCAGTCAGTCGCCGCAGAGTGGCCTCGGTCAACTCCCGGGCGGAGCATTCACCGTTCAGCAACTGCTGACGCAGGGCGGCAATGGCCATGGGCAGGGGCAGGAAAGACACAGGGGACGCTATCAGCGCCATGGCCCGTACGCTTAGTCATAGTCGTAGATGGGATAGGTGAGCGGTTCTGAGCAACAGCGGCGCAACCGCTGTGCCGTCACCTCTTGTGCTCCTTCCAACTCCAAGTCTCGAAGGAAGAGGAGAAGGTAGCGCTCCATATGGCTTTTCCTCACAAAGGGACCAACCCAATAGATGAGCGGTGGATCCTCACTGCGCACCTTGCCCCACCAGGCCAGGCCGAGGGCGTTGGCCACACAGGCAATGGTCCACTTGAACATGACCTTCTTATCGGAACTGACAGTTATTGTGGCGATCTTTTCCCCTGCTGCCCATGGATGGCTTCCCCCGTCACCACCACTGGGCATGAACCCCAATTCTGGACTCAGCGGACTTGGTGTTTCCCCTAGGGCAGGTTCAACTGCCAGGACACGCCGAAGCGGTCCTCCACCCAGGCGAAGCGGCGGCTGAAACCGTAGTTGTCGAGAGGCATCAGATGCTTGCCGGCCTCGCCGAGGGCGGTGCTGAGCTCCGCGAGTTCCTGTTCGCTCTGGCAGGTGACGAACAGGGAGATGGAAGGGGTGAAGGTGAAGTCGTGGCTGGTGTAGCTGTCGCTCACCATCACGGGCAGGCCGCGGAGGGAGAAGGAAGCGACGAAGATGGAGCCTTCGGGGCCGGGGCCTGCCGGGCCGTGACGCTGGACGTTGAGGATCTCACTGTCCGGAATGACCTTGACGTAGAGGTTCATGGCCTCTTCGGCCTGACCCTCGAACATGAGGAAAGGGGTGACGGTGGGTTGCATGGGGTTCCTCAGAGAACGTGAACAAGGGCATTGGTGGGGAATCGGTGTCGGGTGTGCTTCAACCCGGGGATTTCACGGGGAAGGTCATCCGATTTTTCGAGATGCTCTACAGGTGCGGCGGGTGCGGCGGGTGCGGCGGGCCAGCAGGGGGATTTCAGAGGGAAATGTGGGCCGCAAGGCGGAGATCCGTGTCTGCGCAGCTACTGGACCAGACCAGGTCCGGAGTCACTGGTGCAGGAGTTGGCGCCGGATCGGTGGCTGGTTGCTCCTCTGTTGTGGTGGGTTCTGACGTGGGCTCGGCTTCGTCCTGTTCGGCTTTATCCAGCTCAGTCGTGGGGGGCTGACGTTCCGGGGCGGGTGGCGTGGGCATCGAACCGCGAAGTTCACCTAGCCAGCGTTGGCGGGCAATCTCGTAGAGCGCAACTCCACAGGCCACAGAAGCGTTGAGGTGTGGGGTTTGGCCCCGTAAAGGAATTCTGACGATCTGATGGCAGTACTGGCGGGTGAGATGAGACAATCCGGTCCCCTCGGAACCCACCACCACCACAAGGGGCTCTCCCGCCGGGATCTCCACAACACACTGCCCCCCCTCCCCGGCCAGGCCCACAACGGTGTAGCCCGCGTCCTTCAACTGCTCCAGGGAGCGATTGAGGTTCACCACCCGCGCCACGGGCAGGTGCTCCAGGGCGCCGGCAGCCACCTTGGCCACACTGCCGGTGAGGCCGGCGTTGCGCCGCTGGGGTGCCACCAGGCCATGGCCTCCAAAGGCCTCCACACTGCGGGCAATCGCCCCCAGGTTGTGGGGATCGGTGATGCCGTCAACCGCCACCAGCAGGGGTGATTCCGGGCTCTGGTCACAGCGCCCCAGCAGGTCTTTGAGGGTCACGCTGCTGGCCGCAGCAGTTTGCAGCACAATGCCCTGGTGAACCGCACCACCACAGAGCTGCGCCAAGCGGGCCCAACTCACCTCCTCCACCACCACACCCGACGCCTTGGCCTCCCGCAGCACCTCCATAAAGCGGGTACTGAAGCGCAACTCTCCCGTACACCACACGCGGTGAACCGGGCGTTCGCTGTGGAGGACAGCCTCAGCGGCATGGCGCCCCCACACCAGGTCCCCAGGTGGCGGTGTGGTTTCCGTCAAGGGGAAGGACGCGCCGGGGGCAGGGCCATAGTCAGGAGATGGCGAGCGTTGCGGATAACGGTCCCGCCGGCGGTCACCGCCATGGTTCTCCCGCGCTTGATCCCGCTCCCGCGGCCGCCATCCCCCACGGCCGGGGCGCCGCTGGCCATCCGGCTTCTGGTCCCAGCGGGGACGACTGCGATAACCGGCTACGGCGTCATCCTCACCCCGCCGCCGTGGCCGTTCCCGCGACCAATCCTCGGCGCGGCGTTTGCTGTTCCCGATGGGACGCTGGTCCGATTCCCGCCGGGGGCGCCGTTCTCCAGGCCCGGACCCAGGCCCTGGGCGGGAACCCTTCCGTCCCTTGGGGCGTCCCCCCTGGGAACCATGAAAAGGGGCAGGGGGCGTCATGAATCAGAACTCGGGAGAAGCATGGTCAATCCTCCGGGATTGTTGGCGACGCCTCTCCATGAACTGGGTGAAGCGGGCGAAGTGGTGATCGGCATCATGGGGACCGGGGCTGGCCTCAGGGTGGTACTGGATCCCGAAGACGGGCCGCCCCTGTAATTCCAAACCAGCTACTGTACAGTCGTTCAGGTTGAGCCTGTGAACGCGAACCCCGTCGGGCAAGGTGTCGGGGTCAATGGCAAAGCCGTGATTCTGGCTGGTGATCTCCACCTGTCCCGCCATCCCGCAGGGATGATTGAGGCCGCGGTGGCCATAGGCGAGCTTGAAGGTTTTGGCGCCAAGGGCCAGCCCAATGATCTGGCAGCCCAGGCAAATCCCGAACACAGGTCGCTCCTGCTGCAACAGACGGCGGGTGAGGGCAATGCCGCCATGGACTGCGGCCGGGTCACCGGGGCCGTTGGAGAGGAAAATCCCTTCCGGCTCATGGGCCATCACCTGGTGGTAATCCGCGGTGGCGGGCAGCACGGTCACGGAGCAGCCATGGCTGGCGAGGCGCCGCAAAATCCCCCGCTTGATGCCGAAATCAATGGCCGCCACCCGGTAATTGGCCCCGTGGCTGGGCTGAAGACGGGGATCCAGGACGCCATCAGGGGGCCGCTGCCACCGATAGGCAACAGGAGTGCTCACGGTGGTGGCCAGATCCAGCCCTTCCATGGGGGGGACGGCCCGCACGGCTTGCAGCAGGGCGCCTGGGGAGGCGCCGTCCCAACTTATGGCCCCATTCATGGCGCCTTGCTCCCGTAGGTGGCGCACCAGGGCCCTGGTGTCCAGACCGCGAATCCCCACCACCCCATGGTGGCGCAGCCAGTCCGCCAGGTCATGCTGCCGGCGCCAGTTGCTGGCGATGGGGGCCACCTCACGGCAGATCACCCCATGGGCCGCTGGTCCCTCCGATTCATGGTCCTGCTCGTTGATGCCCGTATTGCCCAGTTCGGGATAGGTGAAGGTGATGAGCTGGCCCTTGTAGCTGGGATCCGTGATCACCTCCTGATAGCCGGTCATGCCGGTGTTGAACACCACCTCCCCCATGGCGGTGGTCCGGGCCCCGAAGCCCCAGCCCTCCGTCATCCAGCCATCAGCCAGCACCAGCAGAGCGTCCCGTTGATGGTTCATGGGTGATGGGGCCTCACAGGGTGTCCAACGCCTGGATCAACGCTTGCAGAGTCTGCCAGGGCGCACCACTGGCCAACACGCGGCCGGCCTGGGCAACGCCGTCCTCCAGGCTGGCGCAGCGCTCGGCCGCCAGCAAGGCCAGGCCTGTATTAAGGGCCACCACCTGCTGCTGGGCCCGGCTGCCCTGGCCTTGCAACACATGACGCAACAGGTCTGCGTTATGGGCAAGGTCGCCCCCCGCCAGGGCTGTGAGAGGCGCAGGATCCAGACCCAACCGGACTGGATCCACAACCTCCTCCACAATCGCGGGTGGTCCTGAATCCGTTGCTACCACATGGACCACCGCACCGGGACCGGTGAGGTCCGCCTCGTCCAATCCCCCATGGCCATGGACCACAACGGCGCGCCGCACCCCCAACTGGGCCAAGGCGGTGGCCATGGGGTTCAACAGGGCGGCATCCGCCACACCCAGCACCTGATAAGCGGGCTTGAGGGGATTCACCAACGGTCCCAAAAGGTTAAACACGGTGCGGACCCCCAGGCTGCGCCGCAACGGAGCCAGCCCGGCAAGGGCCGGATGCCATCCGGGGGCAAAGAGGAAACAGAGCCCCACCTGTTCCAGGGCCTTGAGGCTGGCGGCGGGCGGGGCCTTGAGGTTGACCCCCAGCGCTTCCAGCACGTCGGCTGACCCCACCTTGCCTGAAGCACTCCTGTTGCCGTGTTTGGCGACAGGGACCCCACAGGCTGCGGCTGTCACCGCCACAGCCGTAGAAATGTTGAACGTGCCGGCGCCGTCGCCCCCGGTGCCGCAGGTGTCCAGTAGCTCACCGTGCAATGCTGGCGGCAGGGGCAAACCGGGAGACACCGCTGCGTCCTGCAACACCTGGGCCATGGCCGCCAACTCCGTTCCCTGAAGCCCCTTGCAGCGCAGGGCCGCCAAAAACGCCCCCGTCTGCACCGGCGTCAACTCCTCCCGCAGCCAGGCCTCCATGAGGACCTTGGCCTGGTGCGGTTGTAGAGGCTGCCGCATCAGCAACTGCTCCAACAGGCTGGGCCAGGACAACTGCTGGGGCGTCTCGTCGTTCACCGGGACCGGGCAATGCTCCCCTATTGTGCTGGTTGCAGTGTGTTTTGCCCTTTTCTGCCCAACTCCCCTTCACGCCAGACCATCCCTTACCTGGACCACAACGCCACCACCCCCTGTGACCCTGCGGTGGTGGATGCCATGGCGCCCTACTGGAGCGAGGCGTTTGCCAACCCCTCCCAGCGGGGGCATCGGCCGGGGTTGGCGGCGGCGGTGGCGGTGGATCAGGCGCGGCAGACCGTGGCGGATGCCCTTGGTGTGCCCCCATCCCAGGTGATTTTCACCAGCGGCGCCACCGAAGCCAACAACCTGGCCCTGAAAGGGCTCTGTGAGCAGCGCCTGGGTCATGGACGGCATCTGGTCACCGTGGCCACGGAACATGCGGCTGTGCTGGAGCCCTGCCGCTATCTGGAGCGCCTGGGATTCACGCTGACGGTGTTGCCGGTTCAGCCGGACGGGCGTCTGGAATTGGCGGCCTTGACCGCGGCGCTGCAACCCGACACAGTGCTGGTGAGTGTGATGGCCGCCAACAATGAAACCGGTGTGCTTCAGGACGTGGAAGCCATTGCGGCCCTCTGCCGTCAGCGGCGGATTGCGTACCACTGTGACGCAGCCCAGGCCTGTGGCCACGTGCCCATGAACCCCATGGGTTGGGGCGTGGATCTGCTGTCCCTGAGTGGCCACAAGTTTTACGGCCCCAAGGGGGTGGGGGCTCTGGTGGTGCGCCCTGGACTGGCGCTGGCGCCCCAACTCCACGGGGGTGGCCAGGAGGGGGGCTACCGCAGCGGCAGCCTGAGTCCGCCCCTGATTGTGGGGCTGGCCAAGGCATTGACGCTGGCCCTTCAGGACCAACAGGAGCGGGGCCAACGTCTCCAGGGTCTGCGGGAGGAGTTGTGGCATGGGCTCAACGGGCTGAAGTTGCCACCAGGGGTGGAGTTGCTGCGCAACGGCTGCCCCACCCACAGCCTGCCCCACACCTTGAACGTGACCGTGCGTGGCGTGGATGGGGCGCGCCTCCATGGCCAGTTGCGCCGCCGTGTTGCCCTCAGCAGTGGCTCCTCCTGCAGCAGCGCCACCGGCAAGCCGTCCCATGTGTTGCGCGCCCTGGGCCGAAGTTCGACGGAAGCCGTGGCGTCCCTACGGTTTGGTCTGGGGCGTGGCACCACAGCGGTAGAGATTGATCAGACTGTGGCGGCGGTGCAAGATGCCCTGCCCTTGGCGGCCTACCGCTAAACACCCCCTCCCGCGTTTGAAAGCACGATGACCATCCGAAGCCTACGGCCGTCTCTGGGTCGTGCCCTTCTAGCGTTGTCTTTAATGTCTCTGGCAGCCTGTGGTGGTGGTGGCGGGGATAGTCGTAATAATGGAGGAGGCAGCCCCGCCTCAAATCCTTCAGCCGAACCCACGCCGCTTGTAAAGGCTGATGGCAGTGGATCTGGTGATAGGTCTGCCGGTGGAGGCGGCGGCCCCGCTTTAAATCGTCAGCCTGAGGCTTGCTTCAGGGTGTTCAACGGCCATTGCTTGGCCAATGCCGACCTTGAGGCAAAAGCCCAGGAGTCGGCTACCGAATTCAAGGCAAGGCGTGAGCGAATTCTGAGCAATGCCTGGGGAACAAGGGCCGACTCTTTTTTATGGTATCTGGAGCGGATTAACGTTGCCGAGGCGCAGGCCCATCTTGAACTTTCACGAGGTGGCGAGGCGGCAAATTTCCCTGGCAGGGGAGTGACCATTGGATTCGTTGATTCCGGCATCCGGGAGCAACACGAGGCTTTTACCTTGACAGGCTCAGGCTCGGTCACGGAAGAGCTGTTGTCGGGTGCAGCCAACGAGGGTCCGGACGAATCTTCCCACGGAACTGCTGTTGCCAGTGTTGCTGCTGGCAGATATGGCGTCGCCTATGGAGCTGATATTAAAATGTTTGCCATTCCCCTTGGAGATGGTCTTGCCCCTTACGATCCCATAACGTCCAATCAGTTGTCAGCAGCGGACTTCGAGAATGCAGAGCGTTATCGATATGTCTTCAGTAAGGATATTGATATCCTGAATCTCTCTATCGCCTTCCAGGGCGGCATTGAGAATTACAGCGAGCTGGACCTGCGCAACAATTACAGCAGCACCATTAGGGTCCTTGCTCAGGAGGGACAACAAGACAAGACGATTCTTGTCTGGGCCGCAGGCAATGCAGGCAATGAAGGGAATGGAGATACAGGTCATGTCACATCATCCTCCCCTGAAATTCTTGCCGGGCTTGTTGCCCGGATTGACGAGTTACAGGGTCATTCTGTAGCCGTTGTCAGCATCGGACGAGAGGGCGACATTTCCGATTTCTCCAACCGCTGTGGAATCGCCAGGGATTTTTGTATTGCCGCACCGGGAGAGCGTGTCGGGGTAGCAGCCGAAGGCAATAATCTCTGGACGCTGAATGCTTCGGGCACATCCTTTGCTGCTCCGATGGTCAGCGGCGGCCTGGCGGTGATGAAGCAGCTTTTCCGTGGCCAGCTCTCCAACGAGCAGTTGGTCTCCCGCCTCTTCGCCACGGCCAGGGACGACGGTATCTACGCCAACGCCGAGATTTACGGACACGGCCTCCTGGACCTGGGCGCCGCCACCCAACCCTGGGGAACACCTGACTTCATGGGAGTCGGCCAGCCCACCTCCGGCCAAGGTGCTCCCATCGCCGCCCCTTCCTTCGCTGCCGGTCCTGCCCTGGGCGATGCCCTCTCCCAGGCATTGGGCTCCCAGGACGTTGCCGCATTCGACTCCTTGGGAGCGCCCTTCTGGTTCGATGCAGGCGTATTCACGGTGGAGGCGCCCGGCACAACCGTTGCGGCCCGTCTCCAGGAGGTTCTCCACCCCATCAGCCGGCAACCCATCCCTCAGACCTGGCAATTTTATCTACAGCACAAGGCGCCAGCCACCGAGACCGGCCACTTGGCGGTGGCCAATGACGCTTCTCGCTTGACCACGACAGGTCCCCAGGGCCTCTCCGCATCACTCTTTCAGTCGCCGGAGCGCCTGCAGGGTTTGGCGTTGTCCTGGAATCCCAAGTCATTGCCCATGCTCTCCATCGGCGCGGGCTACATCAATGAATCTGAATCCTTGCTGGGCAGCCGCGCCAATGGCGCTTTTGGTCGGCTTTCCGCTGAAACCCTCTTCCTCAGTGCCGGACTGAACACCACTGCCGGCCGGTGGACACTGGCGGCAGCAGGAGAGATCGGTGAAGTCCAACCCTCCCTGGCCTCCAGTCACCTGATTGATCACGTCTCCCCCCTCACCACCAGCGCCTTCCGTCTCCAGGCCAGCAGGGCCTTTGACAACGGCAACACCCTGCGCTTTTCCCTCTCCCAGCCCCTACGGGTGGATCACGGTGCTGCCACGTTCTCCCTCCCCACGGGTCGTACGCAAGACGGTGTGGTCACAGGCACATCCTTCTCCTCCTCCCTGGCGCCCAGCGGACGACAGTTGGACCTCACCACAACCCTTGAAATGCCCTGGCAAGGTGGTGACCTTTCCCTGGGCGTGACCAGGAGCCGGCAAGCTGGACATCAGCGCACCGCTGCTCCGGAATGGAGCGTCTTCACCGGCTATCGCTCCACGTGGTGACGCGTTTCATTTCCCGTCTCCTGGCAGTGGATCAGTCCGCTCTGGATACTTGCCATGCGGGTAGTTCCCGCCAGTTTGTTGGGAATCCCATACTGACAGGGTTCACCAAGGGACAGCTATTAATGAGCTGAAGGATGCGTTTCCGCCATTCTATCTCTGGCGCGATTATTGTCAAGATATGATCAAGTATGATCAGAGTGTTGTGGAGACGACGTGATTCAGGACCATGGAAAGCTTGAGTCAAGTTGATGGGATGTTGTGGCACTTTTATGGTGATGATAAATCGTTTATTCCAAAGACGCCCCTGATGGGCACAGATATTGCGGATGTGGCTCATGTGGTGACAGAAGGAAGTGAACACGCGCTCGTCCAACGCGAAAAGTTTAGCAATCGCCTGTCTGTCTTTGCGCTGTTTCAGGTTACTTATCCACCTCGACAGTTGGCCCAGGGACATCATCTCGGCAGCCACCCAGACTGGTGGCAGCTTGGGGTCAGTGTATCTCGTGCGATAATGGCTGGCGAAGGTATCGTTGGAACGTTGGAACTGCCTGGTCAGCTTGGCCACATCATCTTTGTGATGTTTCTTGTGGAAATAAAGGCACTCTCGCAGATATCCATGGGGGCCGTGGGTTATGGCCATGTGATGCGCCCATTGGGCACGCAGGGCAACCTCCACGCGCTCAATCCCATCCCAAACAAGTAGCCGCAGGCATCGGTCAAACCGATACACTGCGAGCACGTCTTCAAACGTGAAATGTTCGCGAAAGGCATGATCGCCTCCAGGTTGCGTCGGGACTTCAAAGGGGAGCCAGTAGGGTCTGAGTCGGTAGTAGGAGATCAAACTTAGACAGCACTTTGCCTGGGCAACGTTGTCTATAATCAACCCACGGCGCCTTAATAGCGCAATTTGATCCGGGATTGAGATGGCCGGCTTCTCAAATTTCACCATGGCTTACCCGCTATGGGTAGCAAAACCAACAAAAGAAGAAGAGGAACCCGCCGGGGTGCGCAGTGGGGAATCTAAAGACTCCTTCCGAGGCGTGGCAGGTCTTGTAAGCTCCAGCATAGCACGACTCTGAACCCAATCGCAGGCAGTTCATCCTGCCCACACCTTGGGAGCCTTATTGCAGACCAAAGAGCACCACCATGCCCACCACGCCGCCAAACACGATCAAGGCATAGAACTGGGCCCGGCCGGTTTCCAGGTATTTCAGGCCCTCACCACTGCCCAGGGCCAGAAGACCGGTCAGGTTCACGGCCCCGTCCACCACCTTGGCATCCACCTCCAGCACCTGGCGGGCCAAGCGGCGACTGCCCTGAACAAACAACCGCTCGTTGATGGCGTCCAGGTACCACTTGTTGGCCAGAAACGCGTTCAGACCGGGCAACCGCCGGGCCACAGCGCGCCCCAACTCCACCCGTCCCAGACCATAGGCCACGGTGGCCAGGGCAATGCCCACCAGGGCAATGGCCACGGATGCCCCCGCCAGGGGCAGGAAGTGGGACCAGGAAAATTCCTCCATCAGCACAAGGGCCTCATGGGGATCCAGCAACGCGGTAAAGCGGGAATGCCAGGGCACCCCCAGCAGACCGATGCCCAGAGAAGGGACGGCCAGCACCACCAGGGGCAGGGTCATGGACCAGGTTGACTCCCGTACGGGTCCAGGCTCGTGGTGATGCTCCTGATCCTGGTCCCCATGGCCGGCTGCTGCCAGCAACCGGGCCTGCATGGCTCCATCGTGGCCACGGAAATCCCCCTCGAAGGTGAGGAAATAGAGGCGGAACATATAGAAGGCCGTGAGACCTGCCGTGAGCCAGCCCACACCCCAAAGCACTTGGCTGGTGGCCAGGGTCTGGCCGAGGATTTCATCCTTGCTCCAGAATCCGGCCAGGGGGGGGATGCCGCTGATGGCCAGACAACCAATGAAGAACGTGGACGCCGTGATGGGCATCTTGCGGCGCAGGCCCCCCATGAGCCGCATGTCCTGGGCCAGCACCGGTTCATGGCCCACTGCGGCTTCCATGGCGTGGATCACCGAGCCCGAGCCCAGGAACAGCATGGCCTTGAAACAGGCATGGGTCACCAGATGGAACAGCCCTGCGGTGGTGGCGCCACAGCCCATGGCCAGCATCATGTAGCCCAGTTGGGAGACGGTGCTGTAGGCCAGCCCCTTCTTGAGGTCCATCTGGGTGAGGGCAATGGATGCCCCCAGGACACAAGTGAGGGCGGCAATGCAGGCAATGGTGAACTGCACCTGGGGGAAGAGGCTGTAGAGGGGTTCCAGCCGGGCCACCAGAAACACCCCCGCTGCCACCATGGTGGCGGCATGAATCAGGGCAGAGATGGGCGTGGGACCCTCCATGGCGTCCGGCAGCCACACATGGAGCGGAAACTGGGCGGACTTGGCCATGGGGCCCATGAACACCAGCAGGCAGAGGAGCACCGCAACGGAATGGGGCAGGACGCCGTTGGCGACGGCGGCCTCCATTCCCGTGGCCACCCCCTGGAAGCCAAGCTGCCCCGTGGCCCAGAACAGCCCCAGGATGCCCAGCAACAGGCCAAAATCCCCCACCCTGTTGACGACGAAGGCCTTCTGGGCGGCATGGGCCGCCCCGTTGCGGTCATACCAGAAGCCCACCAGGAGATAGGAGCACATGCCCACCAGCTCCCAGAACACGTAGATTTCCAACAAATTGGGGCTTACCACCAGCCCCAGCATGGAGCTGCTGAACAGGGCCAGGTAGGTGAAGAACCGCACGTAGCCCTGGTCGTGGGCCATGTAGCCGTGGGAGTAGATCATCACCAGGAGGGCAATGCTACACACCACCACCAGCATCACGGCCGTGAGGGGATCAACGCAGTAGCCCATCTGCAAGTGGAACGTGCCTGCGTTGGCCCAGTCAAAGAGTTGTTCATGGGGGGACGCCCCGACTATTTGCTCCCGCAGGGTGGCCAGGCTCAGCACCGTGGAAGCCCCCACCGTGCTGGTGAGCAACAGGGCCGCCGGCCGGCGCAATCGGCTCACCGTACGACTGAAACTGATGAGTCCCAGGCCCACAACGGCGGCCCCCACAAGGGGCAGGACCGGAATCAACCAAGCAAGATCTGCAGCCGTCGCCATCGTTCCCGGATTCATTGAGTTGGGGGTCGATGTATCCCCGGCTCACATTAGGCAGGGATTGCGGTTCCGGATGGGTGATTTCGCCTACGATTGCCATCACGTCTCGAACGAAGCAGGAGCCAGGCTTGGACAACTTGCCATTCAGCCTGGATCAGTTGCGCATCCTCCGGGCCATTGCACGGGAGGGAAGCTTCAAGCGGGCCGCCGACAGCCTCTACGTGAGCCAGCCTGCCGTGAGCCTCCAGGTGCAGAACCTGGAGAAGCAGCTCAACGTTTGCCTGTTTGATCGCTGTGGCCGCAGCGCCCAACTTACCGAGCCTGGCCGGGTGCTGCTCAGCTACTGTGATCGCATTCTGAGCCAGTGCCATGAGGCCTGTCGGGCCCTGGAAGACCTCAACAGCCTGCGGGGCGGGCACCTGAGGGTTGGCGCCAGCCAGACCACAGGCACCTATCTGATGCCACGGATGCTGGGGCTGTTTCGCCACAAGCACCCGGAGGTAGTTGTTCAGTTGCATGTGCATAGCACCCGTCGCACAAGCTGGAGCGTGCTCAACGGCCAGATTGACCTGGCCATCATTGGCGGGGAGATCCCCATGGAGATTTCCGAACAGTTGCTGTGCCAGCCCTATGCCAATGACGAGCTGCAGTTGGTGCTGCCGCTGGAGCATCCCATGGCGCGTCAGCCGGAATTGCAGAAGGAGGACCTCTATCGCTTGGGGTTTATCGCCCTGGATGGCCAATCCACGACCCGCAAGGTGGTGGATCAATTGCTCAGCGACGGCGGCCTGGAGGTCCAGCGGCTCAGGATTGATATGGAACTCAACTCCATCGAGGCCATCAAGAATGCCGTCCAATCGGGTCTGGGGGTTGCCTTCCTTCCGGTGTTGACGGTGGAGCGGGAGCTGGCTGTGGGGAGTCTGGTGCGGGGACGGGTTGCGGATCTGCTGGTGTGTCGCCAACTCAAGCTGATTGAGCACCCTTCCCGCTACTGCTCACGGGCCGCGGAGGCGTTCAAGCGGGAGGTGTTGCCCCTTTTCGCCAGCACCGATAGCCCCGTTGCCCGCCCAAGCGAACCCCTTAAAACCGGCCGGTTTCGCCGTTGAGGACACCGCCGCTGTCCTCTCCGCTGCGGCCCAGGAAAAGATTGTCGGTGCGATCCGTCTGATAGACACAACGCACCACGGGCTGGTCCCGGATGGAGCCGATGTAGGCAAAGGTGTTCATCCGCTGCTTGCACCTGCGCATGTCTTCACCGCTCACCACCCCTTCCTTCTGCAGCACGGACCAGTTTTCCCGCCGGATCACGCAGCCAGGCTGCAACTTGGGTTGGGTGACGAAGCTGGTCACCGGATTCATGGTCTGGTAGAGCTCCACGTCCATCACGTAGGCACTGGCGCCCCACTGCTTGCAGAATTCCGGGTCCGGCACCGCCAGGTCCAAATCCTGACTGCTGGCGATGTTGCCGGTGCGGCTCCCCGCAGATTGGGTAGTGGTAATGAAACTGCCAATGCCAATGCCCACCACCAACACACCAGCCAGCAGCCAAAGATTGCCAAAGCGGCGGGAGGACCCGTCTTGTCCTGGTCTGCCGGGTCCTAAGGCGCGGGGAGGAGGATCCCGGCGACCAGGAGCAGAGCGGTGCGGGGGCTGTTGCGAAGAGCGGGTGTTGGGACGACGGGGAGACATGGGGCTCAACGGGGTTGGGGTGTGTCCTGCTGGGGCAGTCCCATGCTGTAATTCATGACACGGCCATCGGGGTTGTAGGCAATGGCGCCAGTCTGCAACAACTGGCGGATCAGGTTTTCCAGGGTGGTGCCGATGCGGCGCAGGTTGTAGTCGTTGAGGGGGCGACCCGCATAGGCCTCCACCTGCTCCCGAAAGCATTGCTGCACCTGTTGCAGCGCACCGTCGTTCCAGAGAAATTCATTGTCCGGATCCACGTCCAGCGTGAGTTTGTCGTTGACGGGCACCAATACCCCGTTGTCGACGCAGGCTGCAAAGATCCGCACGTGACGGGTTGTGCATTTGACCATGGAAGGGAGTTGATCCGGACTCATGGTTGACGTTCAGGAGAAGGACCATATTCTGACTGGCGACGCCAGCGGCAGAGCCATTCCCCATCCCCCAGAGGACGGCTTTCCACGGGGCGCCACAGGTTTGGGGGGATAACCACTCCCTCTTGCAGCCAAAGGTGGCCGCCCCCCAAAAGCTGGGGACAGAGGGTGAGATGGAGTTCGTGGAGGAGGTCGTGGGCCACCAGGGTGGTGGCCAGTTGGGCGCCGCCCAGCACCACCAGCCGCCGCCAGCCCTTTTGGGCCATGGTTTGGGGCAACGCCTGCCAGCGGGGCAGGGGAATGACGCCCCGGAACCAGGGCGGCGCCTGGTCCGCTCGGGTCTCCCCTGGCGCCAGCCACCAGCACTCCAGCGGTTGACGAAAGACAGGCAAGGCGCCGTCCAGCAGGCCTTGCCGTGAGATCACCAACAGGGGAGGTTGGCCTGGGCGTTGCTGGTCCTGGCGCTGTTGGAGCAAATCTTCCCCATGGATCAGACAGGTGCTGCCGTGGACCCGCAGGGTGCCGGCCCCCACCAGGCAGGCATCGGCCCAGGCCAGGCACTCCTCCAGCACACGACGATCAGCCGTACCACCCAGTTTGGCTGGGCCCCCTTGGGGCGGCGCCAAACGTCCATCCGGACTCACCGCCAGCACCAGGCGAAGCTGGGGGTCCATGGATGTCCCCATGGTGAGCAGGTCAACTTAACAACGGGCCTGGGCTTGGAGGGCCTGGGCAGCGGGATGGTGGGCCACCGGGGATTCGGCGTAGACCTCTGCGGCGTTGTTGGGGCTTTCCTGAAGCCGCACCTTGTGCAACCGTGCCCCACAGCGGTTAACGGGCTGCCGGAGCAGGTCACAGATGTGCAGAGCGATATTTTCCGCAGTGGGGACCGTGGTGGCGAAGTGGGGAATGTCCTTGTTGAGAAAGGTGTGGTCAAAAGGCTCGGTCACCACGTCCCGCACCACCTGCTGCAGCACAGCCAGGTCACAGAGCATGCCGGTGCGCTCATCCATTTGCCCCTGCACGGTCACCTCCAGATGGTAGTTGTGCCCATGGCCGTGGGGACGGGCGCATTTCCCGTAGGTGACCGTGTTCTCTTCAGGACTCAGTTCAGGCCGCGCCAAGCGATGGGCTGCCGCGAAGTGGGTGGAGATGGTGAGGAAAGCATCCATGGTTTGACCGAGATAATCCGCCCAGAGGCGAGGGTGTTCATACAGGCGAATGCCCACCACAGGAAGACGGGGCTGGAGTCGCTGCCAGATGCAGTGACACAGCCACTCGGTGCAGGGCAGCTTGCTGGCCAACTCCGGCCATGTGGTATTCAGAAAACTGAAATCCAGGGAATCCGTCACTTGGCGACGGATGTGGTGTTTCACCTCCGACAGGTTCAGCACCATGCCGTTGGTATCCAGGGGACCGGCCATGGTGACCACCAATTCGTAGTTATGGCCATGGCCAGGGGCACGGCTGCAGCAACCAAAACGGGCTTCGTTGTCCGCAGCGCTCAACTCGGGCAGCCAGTAGCGGTGGCTGGCGCAGAACGTGGCCCGCCGCGTGATCAGGCAGAATCGACCCTCGCCATGGGGAGCCATTGCGTTGGTGCCGTTCCTGGTGCCGTTCCTGGCGATGGCTGCTGCGGCAACGGGGGCCGCGACCATGGCCGTCATCGCCATTCGTGAAGCTGGACTTAGCCTAATCAATGCAACCCATGCACTGCGTCCCTGAACATCGTCTTCTCCGCCGGCAACTTGCCGGGGCCAACCTCTACCTGGTGGGAATGATGGGATCCGGCAAGTCCAGCGTGGGGCGGATCCTGGCCCGGAAGCTGGCTTATCGTTGGCTGGATGCGGACCAAGTGCTGGAGACCGCCGCCGGCCGTAAGATCCCCAGTTTGTTTGCCCAGGAAGGGGAGGAGGGATTTCGGGTGATGGAAACCACGGTGCTGGGGCAGATGGGTCAGTGGCACTCCTGTGTGGTCTCCACCGGTGGTGGTGCGGTTATCCGCCCAGCCAACTGGGGGATCATGCGCCAGGGGGTAGTCGTTTGGCTGGCCGCCGCCGCGGAACTGCTGCTGGAGCGTCTACAGCAGGATCCCACCTCACGACCGTTGCTGCAATGCCCTGATCCGGCCCAGCGTCTCAAAGATCTGCTGGCTGCGCGGGAACCCCTCTACGCCCAGGCGGACGTGCGCATCGTGCAGACCGGGAGCATGACCTCTGAGGCAGTGGCGGCGGCCGTGCTGGAGGCTCTGCCGATGGCGCTGCAAGCGCCGCCGAAGCGGTGCGGGCGGAGTGCGACGCCATGAATCCAGAAGCCCTGCCCATGGAGCAGCAACGGGCCGAGCAAGCCTGTGGAGCACTACAGCATTGGCGTGCGGGCTTTTGATGATTAAGTCTTGTTAAGAAATATCTTGTAAACTTATACTAAATTGTAGTAGCAGATTAGACTGAGAGCCCATGGCATCAATGTGCGCAATGAACGCAAAGGAACTGCTGTCCAAACGTATTGGGGTGGGAATTAAAACACTGGGTGTGGTCCTCTTTCTCTCCCTGGTTGGCCTCTCTTCCCCACAGCGGGCACAGGCGCAGACGACGATTAACATCTGCGACCGCACCCCTCGGATCGAGGCTAAAATCCTCAGGATGTTGGGAAAGACGGAGGCGGACTGTGGCAGCGTAACGGCTGCGGAGTTGGCGGGGATCAAGAGTCTGGAAGTGAGCAACAGTAGATCTCTCACCGCCCTGAAGGATGGGGACTTTGA
>JAJDVL010000046.1 GCA_022826155.1 Prochlorococcaceae cyanobacterium jk18x22bins.40
TATGACCATTGCTGTAGGGGGCGCGCCAGTAGCACGGGGGTGGTTTGACGTCCTCGATGACTGGCTGAAGCGCGACCGCTTTGTTTTTGTGGGCTGGTCCGGCCTGCTCCTGTTTCCCACCGCCTATCTGGCCTTGGGGGGCTGGCTCACCGGCACCACCTTTGTCACCTCCTGGTACACCCACGGCATTGCCTCCAGCTATCTGGAGGGCTGTAACTTCCTCACCGCCGCCGTGAGCACACCGGGCAATGCCATGGGCCATAGCCTCCTCCTCCTCTGGGGACCTGAAGCACAGGGGGACTTTGTCCGCTGGCTCCAGTTGGGGGGCCTCTGGAATTTCGTTGCCCTCCACGGCGCCTTCTCCCTCATCGGCTTCATGCTCCGCCAGTTCGAGATTGCACGCCTGGTGGGCATCCGTCCCTACAATGCCATTGCCTTCTCCGGTCCCATTGCGGTCTTCGTGAGTGTCTTCCTCATGTACCCCCTGGGCCAAAGCGGCTGGTTCTTTGCCCCCAGCTTTGGCGTAGCCGCCATCTTCCGCTTCCTCCTCTTCCTCCAAGGCTTCCATAACTGGACCCTCAACCCCTTCCACATGATGGGGGTGGCCGGCATCCTGGGGGGCGCTCTCCTCTGCGCCATCCACGGCGCCACAGTGGAAAACACCCTTTTTGAAGATGGGGACGGCGCCAACACCTTCAAGGGGTTTGAGCCCACCCAGGCCGAAGAAACCTATTCCATGGTGACCGCCAACCGCTTCTGGTCACAGATCTTCGGCATCGCCTTCAGCAACAAGCGCTGGCTCCACTTCTTCATGCTCTTTGTTCCCGTCATGGGCCTGTGGACGTCCTCCATCGGCATCGTGGGGCTCGCCCTCAACCTTCGGGCCTATGACTTTGTCAGCCAGGAAATTCGCGCCGCCGAAGATCCTGAATTTGAAACCTTCTACACCAAGAACATTCTCCTCAACGAAGGCCTGCGCGCCTGGATGGCCACCGCAGACCAGCCTCACGAACGCTTCCTATTCCCTGAAGAGGTCCTCCCACGTGGTAACGCTCTCTAATCCTTCCCTCGGCGGCAGTCTGGACCAGGACTCCACCGGTTACGCTTGGTGGGCAGGAAACGCCCGCCTCATCAGTCTTTCGGGTCGCCTCCTGGGGGCCCATGTTGCCCACGCCGGCCTCATGGTCTTCTGGGCAGGGGCCATGATGCTCTTCGAAGTGAGCCACTATACGGCTGACAAGCCCATTTATGAGCAGGGTTTTCTCTGCTTCCCCCACGTGGCCCTCCTGGGCTACGGGGTCGGATCCGGCGGTGAGATCACCAGCCTTTACCCCTTCTTTGTGGTGGGGGTGCTGCACTTGGTGTCTTCCGCCGTCCTGGGCATTGGCGGCCTATACCATGCCCTGCGCGGCCCCGACGTGCTGGAGAACTACTCGGCCTTCTTCTCCCAGGATTGGCGAGACAAGGATCAGATGACCAACATCATTGGCTATCACCTGATTCTCCTGGGGGTGGGCTGCCTGCTGCTGGTGTTCAAGGCCATGTTCTTTGGCGGTGTGTACGACACCTGGGCCCCTGGCGGTGGCGACGTGCGCACCATCACCAACCCGACCCTGAATCCTGCCGTCATCTTCGGCTATCTGGCGCGCTCCCCCTGGGGAGGCCAAGGCTGGATTGTTGGCGTGGACAACATGGAGGACATCATCGGTGGCCACATCTGGCTGGGGATCACCTGCATCTTCGGTGGCATCTGGCATGTGTTGACCAAGCCCTTCGGTTGGGTGCGCCGGGCCTTCATCTGGAACGGTGAGGCTTACCTGAGCTACAGCCTGGGGGCTCTGAGCCTGATGAGCTTTATTGCCTCTACCTTCATCTGGTTCAACAACACTGCCTATCCTTCCGAGTTCTGGGGACCCACCAACGCTGAAGCCTCCCAGTCCCAATCCTTCACCTTCCTGGTGCGTGACCAGCGCCTGGGCGCTAACATTGGTTCCGCCATGGGTCCCACCGGCCTGGGCAAGTACCTGATGCGCTCCCCAACCGGCGAGATCATCTTTGGTGGCGAGACCATGCGCTTCTGGGATTTCCGTGGGCCGTGGCTGGAGCCGCTGCGGGGCCCCAACGGTCTCAGTCTGGAGAAGCTGCAAAACGACATCCAGCCCTGGCAGGTGCGTCGTGCAGCGGAATACATGACCCATGCTCCCAATGCCTCCATCAATTCCGTGGGCGGCATCATCACCGAGCCCAACGCGGTGAACTACGTGAACCTGCGCCAATGGCTGGGTGGAGCCCAGTTTGTTCTGGCCTTCTTCTTCCTGGTGGGTCACCTCTGGCATGCTGGTCGCGCCAGAGCCGCTGCGGCCGGCTTTGAGAAGGGCATTGACCGGGAGGCTGAGCCGGTTCTGGCCATGCCTGACCTGGATTAGCCCTTCGCCCTCGGCCAGAATCCCTGCAGTGAACCACAGCCCCCGTTCAGGGGGCTTTTTTGTGGTCGCCCATCCCCCACAGCGCAGCCACACTGAATCCCCACGCCACCAGGTGATGCCGTAGCCAGGGCAGGCTCAAGCCCATCACGTTGGAGGCACAGCCGTCAATGGCGTCAATCAAGAGGCCGCCACGCCCCTCCAGGGCGAAGGCTCCAGCACAGCCCAAGGGCTCGCCCGTGGCCACGTAGTGCTGGATAGTGGCCTCATCTACCGCGGCAAACTGTATCCGGGTTACCACCGCACCCTCACAAGCCCGCTCCAGACCGCTATCAAGAAGGCAGTGACCTGTGTACAGCGCACCCCTCTGACCTGCCAGGGCACGCCAACGGCGGATAGCTTCGTCCGCAGAGGCGGGCTTGCCTTGCGTAACACCCTGGAACACCAGCACGGAATCACACCCAAGCACCAAAGGTCCTGGTTGGGGCAGACGCTCCACCACTGCTCCGGCTTTCCCCCTGGCCAGGGCAGTAACCAACTGACCCGGCTCCATCTTTCTGGGAAGACTGTCCTCATCAAAACCACTGACCTGCACGTGAAAGGGGATCCGGGCCTGCTCCAGCAGACGACGCCGGGAGGGAGAGGCTGAGGCCAGAATCAATGCAAACGGGTGTTGAGATGATGAGGGCATCACAAATGGGGGCTAGCCGCTCCGAGATTGTCCGCCTTTGTGGCTATGGATCTTGCTATTGAGAGACAGGCAGTCCGGCGCGCCGACCGGGCTGCCCGCTGTAGTCCCTTGCGCCGCCGCTGCTTTGCTGCCTTGCAGGAAGGCGCCGTGAGCCTGGCTGATCTTTGCGCGTCCGACTCTCCCTTCACCACAAGGCCTTTGAGCGAAGCCCAAGCGGATCAATTGGTGCGTTGGTTGCTGCGGGTGGGTCTTCTGCGCCGTGAGGTCGATGGCCAGGGATTGACGGATCGTGTACGTCTCACCCCCCTGGGCCGTCGTGTGGTGGCCGCCTGGCCGCAGGGACGCTGCCCCCCTGTGTCATGGCAGGAGTGCTGGGCCAACAGGCTGCGGTGCTGGCTCAGCATCTGGTCATGACAGCACCATCACCGCCCCCCCTCATGGTGCTCGGTACCAGCAGCGGGGTGGGCAAGTCTCTCATCACGGCAGGCCTGTGTCGCCTGTTGCGGCGCCGTGGGGAGCAGCCCGTCCCCTTCAAGGGGCAAAACATGAGTCTCAATGCCTACGTGGATGAAGACGGTGGGGAAATGGCCTATGCCCAGGCCATGCAGGCTTGGGCCGCTGGCCTGACACCTTGCGCGGCCATGAATCCGGTGTTGCTGAAGCCCTGTGGTCAGGGCAGCAGCGAGGTGATCCACCTGGGGCGCTCGGTGGGGGTCAGCCGGGCGGAAGATTACTACCGGGACTGGTTCCGGCCGGGTTGGCTGGCCATTCGCCAAGGTCTGGACATCTGCCAGCAGCGGCAAGGGCGGCTCTTGCTGGAGGGAGCTGGCAGCCCGGTGGAGGTGAACCTGCAGGCGCGGGACCTGACCAACCTTCGCTTGGCCCAGTTTTTGCGGGCCCGTTGTGTTTTGGTGGCGGATATTGAGCGGGGTGGGGTCTTTGCCCAGATCATCGGCACGCTCCAACTGCTGCGGCCTGTGGAGCGCTTCCTGATGGCAGGGTTGCTGATCAACCGCTTCCGTGGTCAGCGCAGTTTGTTTGACGAGGGACGTCTGTGGTTGGAGCAGCGCACCGGCCTGCCGGTGTTGGGTGTTCTGCCCTGGCTGGGGGAGCGGTTTCCGGCGGAAGACTCCCTGGACCTGCTGGAGCGCCAGGCGCGTAAGCCCGGGGCCGAGTTGCGTCTGGCCGTGCTGCGTCTACCGTCCATCAGCAATTTCTCCGATATGGATCCCCTGGCCGCAGAAGCCACGGTCCAGTTGGATTGGCTGTTGCCCACGGACACTGTGGACCGGTACGACGCAGTCCTGCTGCCCGGCAGCAAGCAGACCATGGCGGATCTCAAGGCCATGCAGGCTGCCCGGATGGATGAACGCCTGCAACGGTACGTGGCCGCCGGTGGGGTGGTGTTGGCCATTTGTGGCGGCTTACAGATGCTGGGGCAACGGCTGCATGATCCCCAGGGCCTGGAGGCGGAGACACCAGGGGACATGGCGGGGCTGGGGCTCTTGCCCCTGGTAACCAGGTTCCAGCCCGACAAGGTGCAACGGCAGTGGACCACCACCACCACCACATGGCCGGAACCCGGTCAATCCTGCACAGGATTTGAGCTGCACCATGGCAGGACCACTGCGCTGACCCATGGTGCGCAGCCGCTGTATACCCAATCTGGCCTGGGCTGGGTGAGCCCTTGCGGCCGTGTGGTGGGCACCTATCTCCATGGCTGCCTGGAGGCCGGACCATGGCGTCGCCACTGGCTCAACCGGTTGCGGAGCCACCGTGGCCTGCCGCCCTTGCCCACAGCCGTTCCCCACCATGCCGCCCAGCGGGATCGACTCCTGGATCGTCTTGCCGACGCCCTGGCCGAAGATGTCAACCTGGAACCCTTACTGCGTTGATCATCATGTCCCCATCATCCCCGTCCGACCAGGTTCCCGTGTGCTGGGATGATGGGGACCCCGTATCCATCCCGGTAGGCACCCCCTGGCTGACGGCAGCGCAGATCCTGGGCCATACCATTCCCACGGGTTGCCTTTACGGCAGTTGCGGCGCCTGCGAGATTGAAGTCAACGGCCGCGTGGTGCGCGCCTGCATCAGCAGCGTGTGTGGATCCAAAGGTGTCCTGAAGGTGGAAATGGCGACGGATCCCTATTGGTAAGGTGAGAATATCCTGGGCAAGCATCAGAAACCATGCGGCGGCGAGATCTACTGAACCTGGGGGGCGGTGAACCTGGGGGCCGGCACCGCTGCGTTCAGCCTGGGGGAGATCCGCTGCAGGCCTTGCTGGATGGCAATGCCCGATTTGTGGACTTTGGGAGCCGCTACCAGCAGGTATCCTATCCCCCCAGCGGGGCACAGCAACGGCTCTTGGCCGACTACGAACAGGTGGTGGAGCACACACCCGCGACGCAGCCGAGTTGCTCACCGTCAAGATTGAGATGCTGGCCAGCGCAGTGGAGGCTGGGACGTTGAAAAATTTATGGAGCGGTGTACGACATGGCCATTTTTTCCAGGTGCGCCTGATGTGACGCTCTGGTCTGGAACGGGCATGGTTCAGTCAATCTCCACGAGCCAACTACCTTGGTAGGCAGGGATTTGCACTTGGCCCGGTGCTGTGGCGTAGCCGTTGAACTGGTAGAACCCGGTGGCTGTGGGATTGCGCATTTTCAGCTCCACGACAATGGTCTCAGCTTGAGGGATTGGCTCATCGGGGGTGATTCGGACCACCCCTGGCCCCAGCTCAGTCACCTCTGATAACGTAAAATAGTCTTCACAGCGGGTCTTGGTGCCTGCAAACACTGATTTCTGTATGCAATTATAACCAAGCTTAACGCTATCAACATTAATTTTGCCACGCCATTTGTCAAAGATTTCTGGTGCGCGAACTGTCAACTCCAAAATGGCATGTTTTCTGGCTTTTGTGGGGAGAATCAGCTTTAAATTTGAGCGCCGCCGTGCTTGATTATTGCTGATTCGATAATCAAGACTGACGTAACCGGGATCCTGCCTCCAGCGGAATTCCAGCAAGCTGGTTTGTGCCAGGGAAGGGACGGACCAGGGAACCAGGACAAGACCGGTGGCCAGAGCAAGAAGACGATTCATGGACAAGAAAAAGACACCCTGTGGCCAGCAATTAAATCTAGCGCCGCCGCCGCCTCTTGTCAATGTGTCAATTGTCAAACTGTCCTATCGTTGATGGGGGACGGTGGTGGCAAAATTCCTGCTAACTTGCCATGGTGCTGCCTGGGAGCAACAACGCCATGAATGTTCACGATTCCATTCTTGACCTGATTGGCAACACCCCTCTGGTGCGACTTCGGAGAATCCCGGCCGTGGACTGCAAAAGTGAAATTCTCTGTAAGCTTGAATCCTTTAATCCAACGGCCTCCGTTAAAGATAGGATATCCATCTCAATGATTAATCAGGCTGAGGAGGATGGCCTGATTTCTCCTTCCACCACAACCCTCATTGAGCCCACCAGTGGCAATACGGGAATTGCCTTGGCCATGGTGGCTGCCGCCAAGGGATATTCCATCATTTTGGTGATGCCGGACTCCATGAGTGTTGAGCGCCGCGCCATGCTGCGGGCCTACGGTGCGCGCCTGGAACTGACGCCCGGCAGTGAGGGCATGGCCGGAGCCTTGCGCCGGGCCAATACACTGCTGCAGGACATTCCCAACGGTTTTCAGTTGCAACAGTTTTCCAATCCAGCCAATCCGAGGAGTCACACCAGCACCACGGCAGAAGAACTGTGGCGGGACACCGAAGGCAGAATTGACGTTCTTGTGACCGGGGTAGGGACCGGAGGCACCATCACAGGCTGCGCCGCCGCCCTGAAACAGCGCAAGCCAGGGCTGATGGCTGTTGCCGTAGAGCCGGCGGGCAGCCCCGTCCTCTCGGGAGGGAAACCGGGCCGCCATGGCATCCAGGGCATTGGTGCCGGCTTTGTTCCCGATATTCTTGACCAAAGCCTGATTGACGAGATCATGACCGTGGAGGATGAGGATGCCATGCAGATGGGCCGTCGCTTGGCCCGGGAAGAGGGGTTGCTCAGTGGCGTGAGCAGTGGCGCCACAGTGGCGGCTGCCTTGCGTCTGGCCGCTTGCCCTCGGATGCAGGGCAAGCTCATCGTTGCCGTCCTGGCCAGCTTTGGCGAGCGCTATCTGAGTACGCCCATGTTTTCCGGAGACGTCACGCCTCCGTCAGGAGCGCTGCTCTGATGACCAGGGATTTCTACACAGAACTGGGATTGTCCCCCACAGCAACGGCGGCAGACATCAAAGTTGCCTATCGTCAACTGGTGAAGCGGCATCATCCCGATGCTGGCGGAGACCAGCAACGGATTGTTGCCATCAACCTTGCCTATGGTGTGCTCAGCCAAGCGGAGACGCGTCAAGCCTATGATGCGACCCAGCAAGGTAACTGCCAGCGCCAAGCGGCCCATCACGCCCGAAGCCGGAGGCAGCAGCGACGCCGGTCGTCCCCTCCTTCTCCCCACCCCACGGTGGAGACGTATCAATGGCTCCGACTGGTGTTTGACCCTGCCAACCGCCAGCTTTCCAAAATTATCACCCCGTTTCCCGGGCAGTTGCGCTTCCTTGCCGCCAACCCTTATGACGACAGGACGATGGCTGCTTTCTGCCGCTATATTTCAGATAGCCAACGGCGGGTTGACCTTGTTCAAGTCCTTTACCAGAGCTGCTGTGCCCCGCCTGCTCTGACAGGTCTCTCCACCGATCTCTATCGGTGTTTTCGCCATGTGCAGGAGGGGTTGTCCCAACTCAGTTTCTACACGAGAGGTTATGTGGACGACTATCTGCGGGATGGCCGTGAGGTGATGCGGTTGGCCCGACAGTTGCGCCATGGCCTTCAGCAAAGACGCCGTCATCTTCACTCGTAAAGACTCAGCACGTCCACGGGGAGCCACACGTCGGGAACCGGTGGCCGCCACCGGATCAAGACTGCGTCAGTCTTCACCTGCAGCAATTCCCCAGGGCCAAGGAACAGATAATCCGGCGGCTCGGGATCACTGGCGGCCCGGCTGGCATCCGCCAGGTAGGCATGACGATCAACTTTCACCAGACTCCCTTTCTTCAGCTTCAGCGGGGACCGGTCTTTGTCTGCGGTAGGTGGAGAGTCTGTTGGCGCCATGGCGCAAGGTTGGGAATTCCGCCATGATAAGCCAGTCACATCCATCGGGGATGGGTGCTGATGGCTTCTAGAGTTGGGGCAGAACCCTGCGCTTCTGCTGGCAATGCGACTTTTCACCACTGGCTGTACAGGGTTCATCGGCCATGGTTTGGTTCCGGCCCTTGAAGCTGCCGGCCATCAACTCATCCTCGCCACCAGGCATCCCGACCGGGCCCGTCGTCTTTCATCCAAAGCCCAGGTGGTGGTTGCCGACACCAGCCAACCCGGTCCATGGCAAGCCCACGTGGCCACGGCTGAGGGGGTGATCAACCTGGCGGGGGAGCCCATCGCCGAGAAACGCTGGACCGCCGAGTACAAAAAGCTGCTCCAGGACAGTCGGCTTGCTACCACCCGGAATCTGGTGGAGGCCATCGCCGCTGCTGATCCCGGTCCCCAGGTGCTCATCAGTGGCAGTGCCGTGGGCTACTACGGCACCAGCGACGCCGGTGAATTCTCGGAAGTCAGCGCCTGCGGTGCGGATTTTCTGGCCCACCTGTGCCAGGCATGGGAGGAGGCCACCCAGAGGGCGCAGCACCGCTGTCGTGTTGTGGTGTTGCGCATTGGCATTGTGCTGGGGCCTGACGGCGGCGCCCTGGGCAAGATGCTGCCGGTGTTCCGTTTGGGCGTCGGCGGACCTGTGGGCAGTGGCCGCCAATGGATGAGCTGGATTCATCGCACCGACCTCTGTAGGCTGATCGTGGCGGCTCTGGTGGACCCGGCATTCCGGGGCACCTGCAATGCCGTTGCCCCCAATCCCGTTACCATGGGGGAAATGGCTGCTGCCCTGGGGCGGATCATGGGACGTCCCAGCCTGCTGCCTGTGCCTGCTCCCTTGCTCCAAGCCCTGTTGGGGGACGGGGCCATGGTTGTGCTCAAGGGTCAAAAGGTGCGCTCCGACCTTCTCAAGGAGCGTGGCTTCCACTTTGCTTATCCACGGCTGCCCGAGGCCCTGGAGGATATTGTTCACGCCTCGCCTTGAGACCCCACAACCACTGCAGCCCGCCATTGAGGAGTGCAGTAGGCCAATGGCGGGCATGAACAGTGGTGTCCAGAGCTGCTGAAAGTGCTCCAGGGGCTGCTCCAGCCCCTGGCTATGGAGCCCCACCGCCACTACAAACCACAGGGCGCCAGCCATGACCACAAACACGTTGATCATCAGGATCCGATCCATCCAGGTCCTGCATGTCTTCCATAGGTCGGTGCGCTCCCCCATCAGTTCAGGCTTCCGAGAATCGCTTGTGCCATGGCCTGGCTGCCGCCATAGTGCCCGATCCTCTCATGGGCTGTGCGCAGACAGATTGTGGGCACGTCCCCGTCCCACAGCAACGCCATCAGCAGCCGTGCCGTGTCTCTGGCGTTGGCAACGGAACCCGGTGGCCCCGTGCCACAAAACACCGCCGGTCCCAGCAGGCGCCGCTGGGCCTCCGCAAACCGGGGTGTGAACTGCGGTCCGGCGCCAGGTATTTGCAGGATTGGCTTTCCCAGGCCCACGGCCATCTCCGTGGCGGTCCCGGCCATGGCCACCAGCAACTGGCTGCCGTGGAGCACGTCGGCAAAGCGCCCCCAATAGAGCTCCACCCCCAGGTCGCCATGCACCAACTCCAGGGCCGCAGCACCGGGGCACCGGGGACGGTGCCGTTGCAGGCGCCAGCCCTGTTGCGCCGCCACGGCTGCCAGGTGATCCACCGTGACGTCTTTCACCAGCGCCGCAGCCAGTCCCAGGGGACCCCTGCCCGGGCGCTGGGGAAGCTGCAACAGCATGACCAACATCAGGGCCAGGTTGTTTAAGGCTTCCGGCAAGCGACTACCGGGTAACAGGCCAACGCGGGGATGAGGAAGAGATGGCAATGGTATGGTGCTGACACCTACGGCATCCAGGAAGGGATTGCCAAGAAACTCCACCCTTCGCCCCAGTTGGGTGCTCAGATCGCTAGCCGTGAACCGGTCACGGCTGAACACACCCAGGAACCGCCTGCTGCGCAGGCTCGGCCCACAGGGCCAGGGCAATCTCAGCCTGCCCTCGTAGTGGCTGGAGTAGGCCACCAGATAGCAGAACGCCGGACGGCGGCTCAGGTGGGCCACCACCACGGGCACCACGTCACCAACGGCCACTACGGCATCATAGTGGCGGGCAAGCCGTGCAGCGGTGATGGACCGCCTGAGTCCATCAATGGTTTGACCGTTGCGCAGTTCCTGAAGGACACCCCCAAGGCTTTGGTAGCCCATGCCATGGGTAGGGAAGCTGCGGGTTGCAACCGGCTCCTTGGGGATGCCAAGCTGTTGGTAGGCTTCGCCGTGGCCCACCAGGGGAAATGCAGCAGGATGGCCCCCCAGCCGAACCAGAGCCCGACCCAGGTGGGCACCGTTGAGATCTTCCCCGTGGCCGTTGCTCACCAGCAACAGCCTTGGCCCATGGGAGCAACTCACGGGAAGAGCCAGGTCCTGACCTTACGCAGGGCCTGCCAGTCCCCGCGGCGCTCCAGGCCGTCCACCATGGACCGCTGTAGATCGTCCTTCAGGTCCGGGGCCATGGTCAACACCTTCTGGATCTTCTGAATCTGCTCCCTGACCCCCTTGGTGCTGGTTTCCAGCATGGCCAGGCTGAGATTGAGACGAGCCTGGGGATCCTGGGGGCTCAGCCGCACCGCCATGCGCCCCGACTTCAAGGCCGCCAGGGGGCGGCTGGTCAGGAGTTGTAACCAGCACAGGCAGGTCCATGCAGCACCGTGGTTGGGAGAACTACGGACAATGTCCAAAAACATGGGGAGCAATTCCTCGGCACTGCCCCCCTGCTGGTAGGCCGCCAGGGCCTGCTCAAATGGGCTCTGCACCTCGTCACCAACGCCCCCGTTGGGGACGGTGTCATCAACCATGATCGGTGTGTGGAGATCCAATGTCACGTTATCCAATGCCATGGTCTTCCCGCAGCAGCTTCTCCCCCAGCATTTTGTCTTCACTCATCCCCCCCTTCCCTACGGCCTGGCTCCTGGTGAGCCTGCTCGCCCCCGCGGCGGCCTTGGGCCAGGCTGCGGTGCCAACCCAGAGCCTTCCCGTTCGTGCCCGGGTGTGTGGTCCCGTGCAGGAGACCATCAGCGCCGGTCTCCAGTCTCCCACCTGTGTGAACCTGGAAGTGCCGGCCACGCCCCAGGAGTATGCCATTGGCCTGATGGGGCGCTCCCAGCTTCCGCCAGAGCGTGGCATGTGGTTTCGCTTTGATCGGCAGGATGCCGGCATCTGGATGCGCCATACGCTGATCCCCCTGGACCTGGTCTTTCTGGAGCGGGCCGATCACCATGGATCTTCGGGTGGCGCTCCGGGTGAGACGCCCTCTGTGGCGCGCATTGTGAGGGTGGCCCATGGTGTCCAGCCCTGCCCCGGCCTGCCCTGCCCCAGCTACACCGCTGGACAACCCGTTGACCACGTGGTGGAGCTTGCTGCTGGCGAAGCCCGGCGGCGCAACTGGACGGAGGGGACCGTGCTGGACTTCAGTCGACTGGAAGAGCCTGATGGGGAGAACGACCGCTCACAATGAATACGGGATTGAGGGGTTGGAGACGGGTATGCCCCCCCACCGGGCAACCGCGGCTGATCTGTGCCTGCAGGCTATGCACCTCCAGACCGGCTTCTCCGAGCTGCTGTTGCACAGCGGCAAAAGCTTCCAGCGTGGCCAGGGGAAGAACAATGCGACCGCCGGGCTTGAGGCGCGCCGCCGCCTGCTCCAGCACACTCTGACGATCTCCACCCCCGCCAATGAGCACCCGATCCGGATCGGGAAGCTTGTGCAGAACGACCAGGGCGGAGGCCCCGTGGAGATGGAGCCGCTGCAGGTCACACTCCGCCATGAGGGCGTTGCGCCGGATCAGGGGAACGGCTCCCACCCGCCGCTCCACCGCATGAAGTTCCAACCGAGGCCGCAGCCGCATGGCTTCCAGGCCCACACTGCCCACCCCAGCCCCCAGATCCCACATCACCCCGCTGGGGGGTAGGTCCAACTCCGCCAGCAGCAGCACCCGCACTTCCCGCTTGGTCATGAGGCCTGGATGGTCCCCATGCTGGCGCCAGACGCCGTCCTCCAGACCAAACCAGGGCAACGGCGCAATACGGGAACTGGGGCGGTGCAGCAGGACCATCAGATTGAGGGGGTCCACGTCCGTGGGCAGCCCGTCGGGCTGCACTTGGCGCAGGCGCTCCGTGGGGTGTCCCAAGCGTTCCGCCAACCAGAGGTCGTAACAACCGATCATCTGGGTGGAACGGAGGACGGCCAACACGTCCGCCGGCCCGCCTTGGCATGGATCCGTCAGCACCACCAGGGCGCTGGGGTGGTGCCGCAGCTTGGCCACCAGACAGTCGGTGTCACGGCCATGGAGGCTCACCCATGCGGCGTCCTGCCATGGGCGCTTGAGCCGCGCAAACAACTGCTGCATGGAGGTGGCTGCCGGATAAAAGGTAAGGTCTTCGGGGGAAAAACGCTGCAGCAGCACACGACCCAACCCGAACCAGAGGGGATCCCCGCTGGTGAGTACCACACAATGCTTGCCCTGCTGGTGCCGCTGGGTGAGCCACCCCAGCGCTGCGTCCAGCGGGTCCATGCCGTGCATCTCTTGCGTCTTGGGCCGGGGTTGAAGTTGCTCCAGCATCCGCTGAGGGGCCAGCAAGCAATCACAACAGCTCAGCAGTTGGCGCTGGGGAGCCGCCATGGTGTTGGGGGCTCCCGCATCACAGCCAATCACGTCAATCCTGGCCATGGCTTTCGGGAAACGCCCACATGGCATCGTCGTCCACCATCTGGTCATAGGAAAAGAGCGCGACGCCATCGGCGCCCGCCTCTTGGGCGTCACCCCACTGGCGCCACAAGCCCGCCGGCTGATCCGTGAACTTGTACGCCCCCAGCCCGATAACCACCTGCCCCTGGTGGGCCTCATTCCCACCCTTTACCCGCTTCGCGGCGAGGACGCTGCGGTTGACTTGCGCGGCCAGATGTTCATCGTCGGTATAGTTCATCACCACGGCCTTATCCAGAAATCCGTCTTCCAGCCAGCCGCGCCAGTCCTGAAAGGAGGAAAGATAGGCCCGTTCCGCCCATGGCAGAACCGCAGCGGAAACAACGACTTGTCTCCTGATCCCTTTGGCGGTTTCGTAAATGCCCCGCACGGCTGCCGTAACTTGCGCCCGCCGCCAGTCGTCCCACGCCGCAGCATCGGTGCCCGTTGCTTGCGCGTCTGCACGGGGGGCGGTTCGTCCGCTGGTTCGCTCGAAACGGGATACGGAGACCTCGTTGTATCCGAAATCAAGACGCGACGAGAATCGGGAACCTGGTGAGATGGGCACTGCGTAGGGGTAGCGGATGTAGTCCAGGTGGACGCCCGCCAGACGCGGATAGTTCCGCACCAGATGGGCTGCGATGTTGATGATGCGCTTGCGCACTGCGGGATTGCCCGGATCCAGGAAAATGCCTGGCGTCCCCAGGCCGAAACCGTTGGCCCACTCGGGTTTTCCCGAAGCAGGGTAGTCGAGGAGGGAACGGCCGTACTGATCCAGGAGAACAGCTTGTTCCCCGAGTTCCTGAATGATGGGCGCGTTTTTGTTTTTCGCGAGAGCGTAGGCGTTGATCCACGCATGGATACGAATGGGGCATTCATGGTCTTGTCCCGTGGAGGCGAGATCCAGCAGGAGCGCCAGGGGCTCCCGCCCGAAACGCTTCGCGGGAGAATCGTCAGCCAGCGACGTTGTGAACCATGAGCGGCCCGAGCGGTAGACTTGAGCGTAAATATCCGTGACGCCTGTTGCCCGTGCGCGTTTCACCAGAGCCCTGATTTTTTCCGCGCTGTCCAGGGTTCGGTTGATGCCCTCCGCCTGCACCCAAAGGCCGACTTCGAAGGATTGGCGAGTGCAGGTGCGGGTGGGGGAATCGTCCTTCAGGGAAGATCCCCCTGAAATCAGAAACGCGATGAGCAAGAGCCAAGGCGCCCCTGTGCGCGAGAACCGCATCACCATGGAATTTCAGTTCTGGTGCAAGGTTTCTAACACCTTCGCCACATCCGCCGCCGCATCATTTCTGGCCAGTCGTCCCATGGCGGCCACCATGGCCACCAGTGGATCCGGAGCAGGTGTCCCCATGGACAGACGGGGTCCCAGCAGGCGCCGGATGGCGCGGTCCAGTGGTGCGCCATCGGGATTTTCATGGACGATGACCGCGGCGCCGGAGGCGGCGACCGCTGCGGCATTGGCCTCCTGGTGTTGATCCGCTGCATGGGGGTAGGGCACCAGTACGGCCGGGCAACGGCTTGCCGCCAGTTCGCTGATGCTGCCCGCTCCGGCGCGGCTGATGACCAGGTCCCCATGCTGCAGGAGGCCGGCCATCTCGTCTGTGAATGGGCGCTCCACGTAGGCCGGATGCCGCAAGCTGCCCATCTCCGGATCATTGCGCCCACAGAGATGTACCAGCCGACACCCTTCCTCCAGCCAGGGCCTGGCCTGTTGCCGCACCATGCGATTCAGGCCACGGGCCCCCTGGCTGCCGCCCATCACCACCAGTAACGGTCCGGGTCCACGGGGCGCCCACTCCGGCAACGGGACCGGGCGATAGAACATGGAACGGACCGGCGTGCCTGTGGTCCAGGTGCGCTTGGGTGGGCGGCCAAGCCTTGTTGAGTTCCACCCCAGGGCCACACCACTACAGCACCCCCCCAGCAGGCGGGTGACCCGGCCGGCAACGGCATTGGACTCATGGAGCAGCACCGGCAGCCCAGCCAGGCGTGCCGCCAGAATGGCTGGGGCAGCAATGTAGCCTCCTGTGGTGAACACCACGGTCCTGTGTTGCTGGTGCAGCAGCCGTTCCACAGCCCGCACTGCCAAAGGAAGCTGGATCAGCCGCCGCAGCCGCTCCAGACACCCCCCTTGCAAGCCCCCCATGGCCACCCAGTGCAAGGGATAACGCTTGGGCACCATGCGCCCGTCCATGCGCTCCCGCGTGCCCAGCCAATGGATGTCCCAATGGGGAAGCCTTTCCGCCACCGCCAGGGCCGGGAAGAGGTGGCCGCCGGTGCCACTGGCGGCAATCAGCAGGCGCGCCATGGTGATGATCCCGCGAAGACCGTACCGTAGGCAAGAGGCGTCCAGGAGTACACCCCATGTCCATCTCTGCCAAGCTGCTGTCCACCGCCACGGTATGGGCTCTGGCTGGCGCTTCCCTGCTGCAGCCTGGGCAAGCAGCCCGGCTGGAGAGCCAGCTTGTGGATCGTCTCCACCAAGCGCTCAACGATAACGATACCGTAGGACTCACTGCCCTGATTGGTCAGGAGGGGACTGTGGACGCCCAGCAACTGACCGCCCGGCTGGAGCGGCTGACGGAGAGCTTTGGGCCGCTCACATGGCAGGTGAGTCAGGGCCAGCTCCTCCCGGATGGGCGGGCTCGGCTGGAGTTGTTCGTCCGCGGCATGGGTGAGGTGGCAGGGGTTCTCTATCAACTGGAGGCCACACAGACCCTGGCGGTCTCCAGCCATCAGGGGCAGATCCTGAGCCAGGAGGTGCTCCAGGAGGAGTCATGGGTCTACAGTGGCGATCAGCGGTTGCCGGTGACCCTGCAGATCCCCGATGCCGTGCTGACCGGCCAACGCTACGACGTGGACGTGATCCTGGACGATCCCCTGGACAGCGGGCTGTTGGCGGGGGGCATCCTGGAAGTGGGCCCCGACGAGGTGGAGACCATGGGCGCCTCCACCATTCAGCTTGGCACCCTCAATGCCGGTGGCCTGTTCAAACGGGTCCAGGCGCCCTACATGGCCGGCGGCCAAACCTGGACCATCATGCTGGTCCACCCCGACGGCACGTTGATTACAAGCAAACGGGTGCAGGTGCGGGATACACCGCCCCTGGCCACGCCTCCCAATTTTCCCTGAGGTGGTCCCCATGCATCACACCAGCCTGGTGATGCTGTTGCTGCTGCTGGGATTTGCGGTCATTCACAGTGGTGGCGCCGCCCTGCGGTTCTGGGGGGAACAGCACCTGGGCCCCCGGCTTTGGCGGCTGGTCTTCGTTGGCGCCAGCCTGCCCATGGCCGTGCTGCTGGTTGCCTATTTCCTGACCCATCGCTATGACGGCCTGCGGTTGTGGAATCTGCAAGGGGTGCCCGGCATGGCGCCTGCCGTATGGGTGTTGACGGCCTTGAGTTTTGTCTTCCTCTATCCAGCCACCTTTCACCTCCTGGAAATTCCGGCCCTGCTCAAACCCCGGGTGCGTCTCTACACCACCGGAATTCTGCGCGTCAGCCGCCATCCCCAGATGGTGGGTCAACTGCTCTGGTGCTTCAGCCACACTCTGTGGCTGGGGACCAGCTTTGCCCTCGTGGCCAGCCTGGGGCTTGTGGCCCACCACCTGTTTGCCGTGTGGCACGGGGACCGGCGGCTGCACCAACGCTTTGGCGAGGCGTTTGAAGAAGTGCGCCGCACCACCTCCGTGATTCCCTTTCAAGCGGTGTTGGATGGGCGGCAGCAGTTGGTGTTGTCGGAATTCCTGCGCCCTGCCTATGGGGGCATTCTGTTGGCCGTGGTGGTGTTTTGGTGGTCCCACCGCTGGATTGGGGCCGCCACGGCGGCCTTTGGTGTCACCCGTTTGAACCATCTCTTGATCTAACGGGGCATCGCCGCAAGGCTGAACCATTTCCCTGCTCGCAAGGCTCACGCTCCATCATCGGGTCCTGGTCCCATGGACACCTTCACCATGGCATGGCGCAGCACTTCCCCCTCCAGGTGGTAGCCACGCTGCAACTCTTCCATCACCACGTCCTCTTCATACTCGTGGCTGCGCTCCCGCATCATCGCCTCGTGGAGAGACGGATCAAAGGCCTGACCCTCAACCTTCATGGATGACACGTTCAGCCGCTTCAAGGCTGTGACCAATTGCTTGTATATCCCTTGATAGTCTTGATGGACATCCAGAGCGTGGAGTGTGTCGAGTTTTTCAGGGGACAGGGCTTTGCGTGCCCTCTCGAAATTATCAACAACGGGCAGTATCTCCCGTAAGACTGCACAAGTATGTCGCAGTTTAAGTCTATCCTGATCACGTTCACTGCGCCGACGGAAGTTATCAAATTCAGCGGCACGCCGCATGATCTGGTTGTCTTTTTCTTCCAATTGCTGCTGCTGCTGCTTGAACTGCTGGTCCATGGCCTCCTGCCATTGCTCCAGCTTTGACACTCTTTCCTCGAGGGGCAGCCCATGGCTGGGGGGCTGCCGCTGCTCCATGTCCTCTTCAATGGTTTCCTCCTGCCGCCGTTCCAGCTTCGATACCCGTTCCTCAACGGACTCCCCAGAACTTGAGGGCAGAGGCTGCTCCGAACCCTCCTCCCCCTCCGCCTGGTTTGCGTCTCCTTGGGCAGAGGACTCGGCCCCGGGCTCCGGGGATGGGTTATCCTCGGATGACGTGGGCATGACGACGCCAGAAGGGGTTACCTCGCCTTGATCGGGGCCGTGGTCGGGGGAGTGGATCGGCTGACCGTGGTTCTGGCTTGTCATGACAACGGGTGAAAGACTGCTGGTAACAACCCATCTTGGCGGTTCATGGTTCCTGGCTACAAGGGCTGGCTGTGGGGGGAAGGCCGCACTTTGTGGGAAGCCTGAAGCCCAACACCCCAGTCGGCAATGTGACCACCCAATTCTTCCAACCCTTGACGCCAACCGGGCCAGGACCCCTGCCAGAGGCAGGATGGCAACTGGTCAACCAGGGATTCTGCAGTGAGCAGCAGGTGCGCATGGCCTTTCAGCGCTGCCGCAGCGGCGGAGACGGCTTGATCCAGGTTCTTGAGGATCTGGCCGGCCATGCCCTCTCCCCCCGGACGGTTCACGGCCTGCAGGAGCTACAACGCCTGGAGCAACAGCTCCTCCATGGATGCCAGATCGCCAACGGGCAGCAGGCGGTGAAGCCGGCTGGCGAGCTGAGCGAGCAGAGTGAGCCTGGCGACGCCACCGAGCAGAGCGACCAGGCCGAATCCCCTGACTTGGCAGCGATCGTGGCAGCGGAGGACACCTCGCCGGCAGTGGCCATGGCAGACAAAATCCTCATGCAAGCCCTGAGCCAGGAGGCCAGCGATATCCACGTGGAACCCCAGGAAAACGAGTTGGTGGTGCGTCTACGCCAGGACGGGGTGCTGCAGAAAACCTACAGCGGTTTACCCAAGCAGGTGATTCCCGCCGTCACCTCCCGCTTCAAGATCATGGCGGACCTGGATATTGCCGAGCGTCGCCTTCCCCAGGACGGACGCATCCGCCGCCGCTTCCAGGGTCGCACCGTGGACTTCCGCGTCAGCAGCCTGCCCAGCCGCCATGGGGAGAAGATCTGCCTGCGGCTGTTGGATCACAGCACGGTGCAGTTGGGTCTGGATCAGTTGATTACCAACGAGGCGGTGCGTGCTGCGGTCCAGGAGATGGGTACACGTCCCCACGGCATGGTTCTGGTCACCGGACCTACCGGCTCGGGTAAATCCACCACCCTCTATGCCCTGTTGGCTTTGCTCAACCAGCCGGGCATCAACATCAGCACCGTAGAGGACCCGGTGGAATACACCCTGCCCGGCATTACCCAGACCCAGGTCAACCGGGAGAAGGGCCTGGATTTTGCCATGGTGCTGCGGGCCTTCATGCGCCAGGACCCGGACGTGTTGCTGGTGGGGGAAACCCGGGACAAGGAGACTGCCAAAATTGCCGCTGAGGCTGCCCTCACCGGTCACCTGGTCCTTACCACCCTCCATTGCAACGACGCCCCCAGCGCCGTTGTGCGCCTCCAGGAGATGGGCATTGAGCCTTTTCTGGTGGCGGCCTCCCTGTTGGGGGTCGTGTCGCAACGGTTGCTGCGCCGTGTCTGCCCCGCCTGTGCCGTCCCCTACCGTCCCCAGCCGGAACACCTGGCCAGGGTGGGACTTCTGGCCAGTGGGGACACGGAACTGTGCTTCTATCGCGCCTGTGTCGCCACCCCGGGAGCGCCGGGCTGTAGCCAGTGTGGCGGCAGCGGCTACCGGGGACGGGTGGGGGTCTATGAGGTGCTGCCCGTGGGGGAGGAAATTGCCGCGGCCGTGGCCCGGGGCGTCACCACGGATCAGTTGCGCCGCATGGCCGTGGCAGGGGGCATGACAACCCTGCTGGGCTACGGCCTGGAGCTGGTCCTTCAGGGCGTCACCACCCTGGAGGAGGTGGAGCGGGTGCTGTTGACCGACGTGGGCCTGGCCACGGAACGACGGGCCAAGGCCCTCAGCTCCCTTAATTGTCCGCGCTGTGGTGCCGGGTTGCGGGATCAATGGCTGGAGTGCCCCTACTGCCTGCAGCAGCGTCCCACCTGATGCCAACCATGCGCTACACCGCCACCTGTCGCGCCAAGCAGGGCGCCACCAAGACCGTGGAGCTGGAGGCTGCCAGCCTCGTGAAGGCGCGCCGCACCCTGCTGCGCCGCCAGTTGACGCCCCTCAAGATCGAGGCCTTGCCAGAGCGCCCCCCGTCTGCGGGGTGGAGGTTCACGCTAGAGCGCTCCCCCAGCCGCCGGGAGCGGGCCATCTGGGCCAGCAAGCTCTCCGCTCTGGTGGGCGCTGGCGTGCCCATTGTGCGGAGCCTGGATCTGGTGGCCCAGCAGCAGCGCTCCCCCCTGTTCAAGCGGGCCTTGGCCGCCGTCTCCCTGGACGTGCGCCAGGGAGACAGCCTGGGGGCAGCCATGAAGCGCTGGCCCCGGGTCTTTGACGCCATGACCGTGGCCATGGTCATGGCGGGGGAGGCCGCCGGGGTGATGGACGAGGTGCTGGCCCACCTGGCCATGGTGCTGGAGAGCAACGCCAAGCTGGAACATCAGCTCCAGCAGGCCATCACCTATCCCTTGATGATTCTGATTATGGCTGTGGGCGCCTTTCTGGGCATGACCATCTTCCTTATTCCCACCTTTGCCGGGGTCTTTGTCGAGTTGGGCGCTGAACTGCCCCTGTTCACACAGGTGATGGTGAATCTGAGCCACTGGCTGCGCTCACCGTGGGCCGTGGCGGCTTTGGTGGCGCTGCTCCTGGCCTTTGCCGGGCTCTCCATGGCCAGAAACACCCCCAAAGGTCGCCGTCAGTGGGATCAGTGGGTCTTGACCCTGGTGGTGTTCGGTGCATTGCTGCGCAAGACCGCCACCGCCCAGTTCTGCCGCACGCTGGCCTGCCTCACCCGTGCGGGTGTTCCCATTCTGTCCGCCATGGACATTGCCCGGGCGGTGCTCCGCAACGGGGTCATGGACCGTGCCGTTGCCCAGGCCCGGAACGGTTTGGAAGAAGGAGAGTTGCTGAGCACTGCCCTCGGAGCCCGGAACCTGTTCCCCCACACGGCCATCACCATGGTGGCCATCGGCGAAGAAACAGGCCGGATGCACGTCATGCTGGCCAAAATTGCCGACTTTTACGAAGCGGAGGTCACCACCACCCTCAAGACCCTCACCGCCATGGTGGAGCCCCTGATGATCCTTGTGGTAGGCGGCATTGTGGGCTCCATCCTCATGGCCATGTACCTGCCCATGCTCACCGTGTTCGATCAGATTCAGTAAGGCGACAGGGCGACTTCCGTGGACCCCGTCAGGCCAGCGCCAGCCATGTGGAGACGGCGTCTGCCCAACCCACGGCATGGGGTGCGGAGGCCAGTTGGTAATCCCCTGCGGCGATAGCGGGCCGCAGGCGGGGATGGGGGCCGTTGGCGCCGGGAATCACGATCGCTTGATCTGCACCATCCAGGAGTGCCTGGTCATTGGGAGAGTCTCCCAGGGCCAGCACCGCACGCCGCCGAGGATCAGCACGGCGCAAGGCCTCCAGAGCCAGGCCCTTGTCGCTGCCGGGGGCAATCAGGTGGGCAAAGCGGTTACCCTGCAACACCTTGAGGCCCCGGGCCGCCGCCAAGGACTCCACTGCTTCAATGGCCTGATTTTCTGCCAGCACAAAGGGTACGCTCCAGTGGCGCCGAGCCGCCCGGGCCGCCCCTTCCGGCGGGAGTCCGGTGCGGGCCATGAGGTTCTCAATGGACAGGTCCTCAAGGGCAAAAAATTGGGTGTCCAATTCTGCGGCCAAGGTGTCCAGCAGGGGCCGCAGCCGCTGGCTGGGCCAGCCCAGGGGCACCACGACACCCCCGTCAGGGGCGGGCTGATGGGATATTTCCAACCGCCAGCCCTCTGGGTGGGGAAAGTGGATGGCGCCGCCGTTTTCCACGATGTAGGGGCTGCTGAGGCCTGCGGCGGCCTGGAACTGCTCCACCTCCTCAGCCGTCTTGCTGGTGCAGGGAACGACCGGAACGCCCTGCTGCTCCAGGAGCCGCAGGAGGGGCGCAGCAGCAGAAAAGTCGTAGGCGTGGTCCAGCAAGGTGCCGTCCAGGTCGGTCACCACCAGCCACTGGCTGGCCGCGGCACGGGAGGGAGGGGTTTGCATAGAAGTTTTTTCAGGCTGGCTGAAGCCAGAGCACCTCGTAAGGGCTGAGCACCACCAGGGGGCCAGCAATGGTGCGTTGGCTGAGCCGGTCTCTCCAATCTCCGTTGTGTTGGGCGCTGAGCAGGGAAACCTGCAACTCCACCGCCTCTTCACGGAAATTTTGCACCACCCATACGGTGCCAGGATCATCTCTGTGACCCCGCTGCAAAATGACCACATCGCTGCGCTCAGGGCTCAGCAGGGTCATGGGGGCTTCCGGGTGAAACCCGGGGATTTGGGCGCGAATGCCTAGGGCATGGGCCATGAGGATACGGATGATGGCGGCAGGACCGTTGGTGTTCTCCAGGTGCTGGCGCAACGCTTGCAGCTCGAATTGGGGTCGGTTCAGGTCACGGCGACAGCCAGTCTTCCGGTACGTGGAATGGTCGTTGCTGGCGGCCAGGAGGGTGGGCAGGTAGAAGGCCGGGACGCCAGGCAGGGCCATGACCAGCAACTGGCTGGCCAGGAAACGCTCCAACTGCAGGCGTCCCGGGGTGGTTGCGGGACCCGCCATGGCGCTCCACCAGGCAATGTTCAGTTCATAGGGACTCAAGCCCCCGTCCGCCTCGGTGCGGTGACTCACCAGCCCACCCCGCTCCTCGCAGCGCATCAGCAGGTTGTGGAGTCGCTCAGGGCTGATGAGGCCCTCGGCAGGCCGTAGACCCACGCCATCGTGGGAGGCCGTGAAGTTCAGCATGGTGCTGCCGTGGGGCAACTGGGGCCAACGGGCCAACCATTGGTTGATCAGGTCGCAACTGTTGGAGAGCAGGGCCTCCAGCAGCAGGGGTGGCAGGGGAAAGTTGTAGGCAACATGGGCCTGGTTGCCACTGCGCAGGTAAGACAGATTTTCTTCTTCCGGAACGTTGGTTTCCGTGAGCAGGACGCCGTTGCAGGTGTAGTGCTCCAGGACAAGGCGAAGGGCCTGCACCAGGATCCGGGTTTTGGGACGGTGCAGGCAGGTGGTGTAGGGGTCTTTCCAAAGAAAGCCGATGGCATCCAACCGAATCCAGGTGACACCGTGGTCCACGTAGGTGTGCATCAACCGGGCAAAGGCCTCCAGCACCTCCAGATGTCTCCAGTCCAAGTCCACCTGGTCCGGTCCAAAGGTGGTCCACACCGGCCGCAGCCCCTGATGGGTGTCCATCAGGGTGAACAGCACCGAACTTCGGGGACGGACCACGTTATCCCAACCCTGCAAGTCTCTGGGCGCCATCACCATGAACGATCCAGGCGCCTGGCCCCGGCGAAACTGCTGCACCCAGGGATGAGATGCGGAGACATGGTTGACCACCAGGTCCGCCATGAGGTGGCGACCATGGGCCAACGCCTGCAGATGGCGCCAGTCCCCGAAGTGGGGCTCCAATTCCGTGTGGTCACAGACGGCAAACCCCCGATCACTGGAGGAGCGCAAAAACGGCAACACGTGGAGAACAGGTAGCCTGACGGCGCCGTAGTCCTGGGACAGGAAGCGATTCAGCACCGCCAGCGTGGGTTCGTCAGGGGCGGTGACGGTATCTGCGTAGGTGATGAGAATGGCGGTGGCCTGGTCCCAGCGCTGGCAGGTTGTGGATCCACCAGGGGGCAACGTCCGGGACAGCAACTTGCTCAAGCGGTCCTGCAGGTCCGGTTGGGCATAGACGTGTTGCAGCAAACGGTTCAGCGTTTGGCTGGTGGCGGCTGCGTCCTGCTCACTTGCAGCCTTGATCTCTGGCACAATCTCTGGTTGCAAGTGTTGATGACGGTAGATTGCTGCCAACGCTGCCAAGGCGCTGGCCCATTCACAAGGGTTTCGATGGATTTTCTTCAGGACGCCATTAGCACGGTTCACGACCACCGGGATATTGACGCCAATCAGGAGCAGCGTTTCAACGAGCGGTTGGCCCAGCGTCGGGCCTGTGTGCTCATTCCCTGCCTCTTTGACGAGTTGCGTCGTCCTGCCCTGGCCTTGACCCGGGATGTGTTGGCCCGCTTTTCCAACCTGAGCCACCTGGTCATCGCACTGGCTGCAGACCACCAGGACGAGGTGGATCAAACGAAGGCCTTTTTCCAGGAGATGCCCTGCCCGGTCCAGGTGCTTTGGACCAACGGGCCTGTGCTGCGGGATTTTATGGCCCACACCCATGATGCGGGCCTGGATGTGCTAGGGCCGGCGGGGAAGGGCTGGGCCGTGTGGGTGGGTCTGGCGGCCGCCACCCTGGAAGCCGAGCTCATTGCCCTGTTTGATGCAGACATTCGCACGTTCAACCCCTCCTATCCCGTGAGAATGCTGAGCCCGCTGCTGGAGCGCCAGTTCGGTGTGGCCTACGTGAAAGCCTTCTACAGCCGGCTCTCCCTGGAGGAGAACCGCATGCATGGGCGTGCCACCCGGCTGTTCGTGATGCCCATTCTGGATGCCTTGCAGCAGTTGGTGGGTCCCAAAACCCTGCTGAGCTACCTGCATGCCTTCCGCTACCCCCTCTCGGGAGAGTTTTCCTTTACCGCCGATCTGGCCCTGAACCTGCGTGTTCCCTGTGACTGGGGGCTGGAGATGGGCCTCCTGGCGGAGGTGTATCGCAATCTCACCATCAGCCACATTGCCCAGGTGGATCTGGGGGTATTCGACCACAAGCACAAGGGCATCGGTACAGCGCGGATGGAGGGGCTGCAACGCATGTGTTCGGAAATCCTTGCCTGCCTCATGCGCGCCTTGATGGAGCACGAGTCCATTGCCTTGAGTCGGGAAGAGGCCGCCACCCTGGAAGTGCTCTACCAGCGGATTGCCAAGGACCGGGTGCGGCAACACCACCTGGACGCTGCCATCAACGGCCTGCCCTATGACCGCCATGCGGAAGAATCCATCGTTAACTGCTTTGCAAAACTGATTCGGCCCTGCTGGAGTGATTTCATGAATGCCCCAGCAGGGTTTCGCCTGCCCAGTTGGACCCGGGCCCTGGCGTTCAACCCCAATCTGCGCCAGGAAGTTGTGGCTGCTGCCACCAAAAGCACTGCCGCGATCCAGGTAACCTGAGGTCTCGTCTCCAGACCACGGATTCCGTAACACAAGAGACAAAACCTGGCCAGTGGCTGTGAATTAATCGAAAAATCCTTGCCGATCCCGTGTGGAGTGCCATATGGAGTATTCTTATCACAATCGGTCTGACGCTCTCGTAGTCCTGCGATCCGATCAGGAGGATTTCTACATGGAAAAGGTTGCGTTCCCCTTCGATAGGGTTAGCTTTAACGCCCCTGCTGCGGCCAAAGTCTTTGTTTGGGGATATTCTAACGGTAGTGTGGAAGTGATTGACAGCTTTATTGTGGGTGAGTCCCATAGTTGTTCATGACGTCGTGAATATACACTGCATCCGATAAATGGAGGTTCTTGACCCATGGATCCGGGTGCTTTGCTGATCGCCCTGCCCCGGCTGATTGGCGATGCGGTGGCCGCATCGCCTCTGCTGGGTTACGGGGCCATTTTTACGGCCATGGTCCTGGAAAATGTTTTCCCCCCCATCCCGTCGGAACTGATCATGCCCCTGGGCGGATTTTACGTGCAACAGGGGACGTTGCGGTTGGTCCCTGTGGTGCTGGCGGGCCTGCTGGGCACTGTGGTGGGTGCTCTGCCCTGGTATGGCCTTGGCCGACTGGTGAACGAGCAACGGCTTGAGGTCTGGCTGCAACGCCATGGACGCTGGTTGGGCATTTCCGTGGCTGAACTGAGGCGTACCCGCACCTGGTTTGCGCGGTACGGCAGCGCCGTGGTGTTTTGGGGGCGCTTGGTGCCGGGAATTCGCACCTTGATTTCTGTCCCCGCCGGTGTGGAGTTGATGCCTCTGCCTCCGTTTTTGCTGTGGACCACCATGGGCAGCTTTCTGTGGACCCTCCTGCTGACCGTGGCTGGCATGGCGCTGGGCACGGGGTATCAGCGGGTGGAGACATGGCTGGATCCCGTCTCCGCGGCTGCCAAGGTGGTCCTGGTGCTGATTCTCCTGGGCTTGGCTGTCTTCGTGGGGCTGCGGATCCTGCGTCGCGCCCGCAGCTCCCACCTTTAGGGAACGAAGGCGAAGGCCTCAATGGGGTCCTGGGCGCCCTTAAAAGGGCGCATCTTCACTTTCATTTATGCTGCCCGTGCCGGCCGGTTCAGGCTCGGACCCTGCTGCGTCCATGGGGGCAATGTTATCCCGGCGTGAACCCAGCAGTTCCAGCCGATCCACGCGGATCACAGGTTTGGAGCGGTCTTCACCGCTGTTGCGGTCCTTCCAGTGGTCCATCTTGAGGGAGCCGACGATGCCCAGGAGGGACCCTTTCTTGACGTAGTCCGCGGCGATCTGGGCTGTGCGGCCCCAAATTTCAAGGTTGAACCAGTCGGGCTCTTCGTCCCGGCTACGGCGATTGACCGCGAGGGTGAGATTGGCCACCATTGTGCCGGATTCAAAATAGCGAACCTCGGGATCGCGACCAGCCCGGCCGACGAGGGTGATGGAGTTGACGCTCATGGTGTGGCGATACTTGTGAGTGAGTTGAAGGATGGGTCAGCCACTGACTAGGCTTCCCCTTACAGGGTTCCCCCACATCTGCCCATTCTCCCAGCCCGTCCCCTTGACTGCCCTGCCTGATTCAGCAACAATCGCATCGCTCGAAGAACGCTGCTCTGGAACCCCTATCATCTTCGTGACACAACCTTTCTCATGATTCGTCCCTTCAACCGCGCTCGCAACGTCGGGATTGACTTGGGCACTGCCAATACACTGATCTACATCGCCGGGAAGGGTACGGTGCTCGCTGAACCCTCTGTGGTGGCCATTGACCTCACCACAGGCAAGCTGGCGGCAGCAGGGGAGGAGGCTCATCGCATGCTGGGACGCACCCCTGGCAATATCCGCACCATTCGTCCGCTCCGGGATGGCGTGATCGCCGACTTTGACGCCACCGAGTTGATGCTCAAAAGCTTTGTCGAGAAAGGCAACGAGGGTCGACGGTTGATGGCGCCCCGCCTTGTGGTGGGCATCCCCAGCGGAGTGACGGGAGTCGAGCGCCGGGCATTGCGGGATGCGGCCCTTGTGGGGGCCCGCGAGGTGTATCTCATTGACGAGCCCATGGCAGCAGCCATCGGTGCCGGACTGCCCATCACGGAGCCTGTGGGCACAATGATTGTGGACATTGGTGGTGGCACCACTGAAGTGGCTGTGATCAGCCTGTGCGGCGTTGTGAAATCTGAGTCCTTACGGGTGGCGGGAGACGAGTTTGACGACGCCATTCGCCGATACATGAAAAAAGTCCATAGCCTTCTGATCGGTGAGCGCACATCGGAGGAGGCCAAAGTGTGTCTGGCCTCTGCTTTCCCCAGTGACGAGCACGACGCCCTCAGCCTGGAGGTCTGTGGTCTTCACATGGCCTCGGGCCTGCCGCGCACGGTCACCATTTCCTCCGGTGAGATTCGGGAAGCCCTCGGAGAATCCTTGGCCACGATTGTGGACCTGATCAAGAGGACGCTGGAGGGTACTTCCCCTGAATTGGCCTCCGATATTGCCGAGCGGGGTATCATGCTGGCAGGCGGCGGCTCCAGGCTGAAGGGCATCAGTGATCTCATTGCCCATGAGACGGGTATTCCCGCACATATAGCTGAGAACCCTCTTGAATGCGTGGTTCTGGGCTGTGCCCGGGTTCTTGAAGACTACGGTCGGCTGTCCAGGGTTCTGGAGACTCAAATCAGCAATTGAGGATGTCCACCCACCCACCAGTTGAGTTCGCTCTGAACCGGGACCCATGTTTCGCCTGCGCAAAGAGTTTCCGCAGAGCACACGGCGGGCCAAGGAGCAACGGAGTCGTCTGTTGGGGTTGGGAGCTGTTGTCCTGTCCCTGGCCGTGGCCAGCCTCATGCGCCAAGTGATTGGCGAGGCTTTTATGGAGGCTTATGCTGTCCTCAGTCGCCCCTTCTGGCCTGGCCCCAGCCAACTCCAATGGGTGCGGCAGGCGGAAGAGGTGGCCAACATGGAGCGTCTCATCCTGCTGGAGAAGGAAAATCAGCGCCTCAAGGAGTTGATCGGGTTGCCCTCTGTCCCACGGGGCAGCAGCTTGAGGGCGCCGGTCATTGCCCGCAGTCCGGCGATTTGGTGGCGGCAACTCACCCTGGGCCGCGGCAGTCGCCACGGCATTCGCGTTGGCTATGCGGTGGTGGCGCCAGGGGGCTTGATTGGTCGCATCACCGCCGTGACCGTCAACACGGCCCAGGTCACCCTCATCACGGATCCCACCAGCCGCGTTGGCGTCCTGGTGACCCGCACCAATCACCACGGCCTGCTCAGTGGCCTTGGTTCCGGCCGTCCGGTGCTGCGCTTCCTCACGGAAAACCCCCGCACCATCCCGGGAGACGTGGTGGTGACCTCGTCCGCCAGCACCCTGGTGCCTGGCGGCATTCCCGTCGGGGTGGTGCAAAATGTTGATCGCAATCGGGCTCCCGCCCCTGAAGCCGTGGTCCAGCCCAGCGCCCCCATTGACGCCATTGCCTGGGCTGACGTGTTGCTGCAAGACCCCCCTGAGCTGGCCCAATGAGATCCGCCACCGCCTCGCCCCCATCCGTGCTCATCGGCGCTGGCGTAACGGGTCTTGTGGTGCTGCTGCTGTCCCTGTCGTCCCCTGGCTGGCTCAGGCTTGGTGGGGTTGGTCCCAACTGGCTGGTCCTGTGGCTGTTGCCCTGGGCCCTGTCCCAAGGTCTCAGGGCTGGCCTCATCGGCGCTTGCCTCCTGGGCTTTGCCCTGGAGGCCATGACCATTGGGTCCGCAACACCTCTCTATGGCCTGGCCTTGCTGGCCTGGTTCTGGGGACGCCGAACCGGGTATCGCCACGTCAGCCCCCCCAGCCCTGTCGCCCTGGCCATCCAGGCCAGCTTCGGTTCCCTCCTCGTCGACGTCACGTTGATGGTGCAATTACGCCTCCTGGCTGACCCCCGCGCCAGTCACCTCCAGCCTGGTTCAGGCATTCTCTCCAGTGACGTGGCGGCGGCGGGTTGGTTTGGTCGGGAGATTACCAGTGCCGGCTTGCATGGAACCATAGCTGCTGCCCTGGTGACGGGATTCCTGGCGCCCCTTGTGGGCACCCTATTGCTGCGGCTGTGGTGCCCTCCGGACCGGAGTCACCGCCATGGCTAAAGGTTCTCCATCCCGCCCTCGCTCCTGGTGCCGGCACGGCCATGTCTGGCTCACCACGCTGCTGTTCCCCCTGCTTCTGGCCCTCCAGTCCTGTGGCGCCCGTCCCCCGGCACGGCAACTGGAGGTGTGGACCCTTCAACTCTCACCCAAGTTTGACGCCTATATGAAGGGGCTGGTGGACCAGTGGGAGGCCCGGAATCCTGACGTTGATGTGCGCTGGACCGATATTCCCTGGGGAGCGGTGGAGCAGAAGCTGTTGGCAGCGGTGTTTGCCCGCACCGCACCGGACGTGGTGAACCTGAACCCCAAATTCGCTGCCAAGCTCGCCAGTCGGGGTGGGCTGCTGGATCTGGATCAGCACGTGAGTCCGGAGGAGCGTGAACGGTACCTGGAGGGAGCCTGGCAGTCCAGCACAGGCCCCATGGGCACCTTCGGGATCCCCTGGTACATCACCAGCCGAGTCACCCTGGTCAACGGGGAGTTGTTGGACGCCGCCGGCTACCGTCAGCCACCGGCGCGGTGGCAAGACCTGCCAGCCTTTGCCAAGGCTGTCAAGAACGCCACAGGCCACCATGCCTTATTTGTCTCTGTGGTGCCCGAAGACTCCGCAGAAATTCTGGAATCTTTTGTGCAAATGGGGGTGCAACTGCTGGATGGGCAGAAGCAGGCAGCGTTTAACACCCCTGCGGGTCGGCGCGCCTTCAGCTTTTGGACAGATCTCTACCGCCGTGGCCTGTTGCCCCGGGAGGTGGTGAGCCAAGGACATCGCCGCGCCATTGAGCTCTACCAATCCGGTGACGTGGCTCTTCTCTCCACCAGTGCCGCGGCACTCAATTCCATTCGCACCAATGCGCCCGCCGTGGCGGCCCGCACCAGGGTGGCTCCACCCCTGACCGGACCCGACGGCAGCGCCAACGTGGCCGTCATGAACCTGGTGGTGCCTGAGCAATCCGATCAACCGGAAGAGGCGGTGGACTTCGCTCTGTTCCTCACCAATCCCGCCAACCAGTACAACTTCGCCAAAGCCTCCGGCACTCTCCCCTCTGTGGACGAGGCCATGGTTGCCCTCAAGCAGGACGTCCGCCAGGACCGGAAGGGTCTCAAGCCAGGGGATAAGGCAGCGGCCCAGGCGTTGTCCGCCCAGGAGGTGAGTCTTCGCGCCCTGGAGCGAGGCCGGGTGCTGGTTCCTGCGGACCCGGAGATCAAGCAACTGCAAGCCGTGATCTACAACCATCTGCAGCGGGCCATGCTGGGTCAGCTCTCCCCTGAAGAGGCTGTGGAAGCCGCCGCTGCTGCGTGGAATCGCCATGTCAAGCAATCCCCGTAACCGTTGTGGGCCACCATGGGCGGATTGGGGTCTGTAGGCTTCATCAACAACTGCAACTTCTTTGTTGATGGAGTCGGAGCTTCAGCCCAACACGTCTCCGGTGGCTAAAGGCGTGAACGGCTGTTCAGGGACCCAGCAGCAACAATCTCCAGGAGATGGACCCTCGCTTGAGGAGGCCCAGGGCGCAGTGGCCACCCCTCGCAAGCGTCTGCTGGTGGTGGATGACGAGCCTGCTGTGCGGCGCATCCTGGAGACCCGCCTGCGCATGGCCGGCTACACCGTGATCCTGGCTGGGGACGGGGAAGAGGCCCTCAGTCAATTTTACCGGGAACAGCCCGACCTTGTGGTGTTGGACGTGATGCTGCCCAAGCTGGACGGCTTTGGCGTCTGCCGCCAACTGCGGGCTGAATCCAGCGTGCCCATCATCATTGTTTCGGCGCTGGACAATACCAGCGAGAAGGTGGCTGGCCTGGAGTTGGGGGCAGACGACTACCTGCCCAAGCCCTTTGCGCCCCGTGAGCTGGAAATGCGCATTGCCGCCGTTCTTCGCCGCCAGGAGGTGACTGCTGTGCCACAACCTTCCGTTCCACGGGAGTCGCGTCACCAGACCGGCATCATCCGCGCCGGCCGTTTGGTGATTGATACCAACCGCCGTCAAGTGACCTGCAAGGGTGAGCGCTTGGGACTCACCTACACGGAGTTCAGCTTGTTGGAGCTTCTGTTCCGTGAACCGGGGACGGTGGTGCCCCGCGCCACCATCCTGGAAGAGCTCTGGGGCTATCCGCCCCGCAAGGCCACCAACCTGCGGGTGGTGGACGTCTACGTGGCCCGACTGCGCAACAAACTGGAGCCGGACCCCCGCAATCCCGAGCTGATCCTTACCGTACGGGGAACCGGCTATGTCTCCCAAGGGGTCACCAGTGTGTCCCCCGCCAGCAGTTGAGGGCAGCCTGACCAGCAAGATGGCCAGGAGTGATCGGGTTGCACCCTTGTCCGAGCTACGCGCCACGCGCCTGCAAAAAGCCCACGTCTTGCGCCAACTGGGCTACGGGCCCTATGCCTTGGGCTTTGCCCCCAGCCATCGTCTCCAGGACCTCCAGCGGGACCATGGCGACTTGCCCAAAGGCGATGAGCGGGACGTTGCCGTTCAGGTGGCGGGTCGTGTGATGGCGCGGCGGGTGCTGGGCAAGCTGGCTTTCTTCCAGTTGCAGGACGAGACGGGCGCCATCCAACTCTTCCTTGAGAGGGCCACCCTGGCCGAAGGGATGCCGGAGGATCCGGAGACCTTTGCCCACGTCACGGGTCTTGTGGACAGCGGGGATGTTCTGGGGGTGTGGGGCACCCTGCGGCGCACAGACCGTGGTGAATTGTCCGTGAAGGTGCGGCGCTGGACAGTGCTCAGCAAAGCCCTGCTCCCCCTGCCGGACAAATGGCATGGCCTCACCGACGTGGAAAAGCGTTACCGCCAGCGCTACCTGGACTTGATCGTGACCCCCCGGGCTCGCCAGACCTTACGTCGCCGTGCCCGATTGGTGGGCGCCATCCGCCGCTACCTGGACGAGAAGGACTTTCTGGAGATTGAGACGCCGGTGCTGCAGGCCGAGGCGGGTGGGGCCGATGCCCGTCCTTTTCAAACCCATCACCACAGCCTGGATCTACCCCTCTATCTGCGCATTGCCACGGAACTCCACTTGAAGCGTTTGATCGTGGGGGGGTTCGAGCGGGTCTACGAGTTGGGGCGCATTTTCCGCAATGAAGGCATCAGCACCCGCCATAACCCGGAATTCACGTCGGTGGAGATTTACCAGGCCTATGGCGACTATCGGGACATGCTGAAGCTGACAGAAGACCTGATCAGCATCGTCACCCAACAGGTGTGTGGCTCCACCACCCTGGAGTACCAGGGCCAAACCATCGACTTGACGCCCCCATGGCGTCAAGCCACGATGCACCAACTGGTCCAGGAGGCAACAGGTCTTGACTTTGCCCGGTTCCCCGGCGTTGCGGAGGCTGGTGCAGCCATGGCCGCGGCTGGTCTGGAGGTTCCCCCCATGGCAGACAGCCTGGGTCGCCTCCTGAACGAAGCCTTTGAACAAAAGGTGGAGCCCCGATTGATCCAGCCCACCTTTGTGCTGGACTATCCCGTGGAGATCTCGCCTTTGGCCCGGCCCCACCGGAGCGCGCCAGGGCTGGTGGAGCGTTTCGAGTTGTTCATCGCCGGCCGGGAGACCGCCAATTGTTTCAGTGAACTTACCGATCCCCTGGAGCAGCGCCGTCGGCTGGAAGCCCAGCAGGAACGCCGTGTTGCCGGAGACCTGGAGGCCCAGGGGGTGGACGAGGACTTTCTCACGGCGCTGGAGCACGGCATGCCCCCCACAGGGGGTCTGGGCATTGGCATTGACCGCCTGGCCATGGTGTTGACCGATTCTCCCAGCATCCGTGACGTCATTGCCTTCCCCTTGCTGCGTCCCACGGCGGAGGAGGGATGACGCTTGAGATAAGCTGACAACGGACATCGTGTTCCTTTCCTCTTGAGCAAGCTGGAGGTTCTTCCACCATGAGCGGTGAACGGGTTGGTTTCCGGTTCAAACACGCTGATGCGGTGATTAAGCGCAATCCCCAGGGGCGGTCCCGACGGGGCTGGGTCATGGAGCCTGTTGAGCAGGCCACCAGCCGTGGCACCAAGATGCCCGCCTACAGGATTCGCTGGCGCGATAGTGAACGTCCCGAGGTGGTGCTGCAGCACATGCTGATTGCCGATCCCGACGACACGCCACCCCCGGAAGGGGTCAGCCTTGATCCCAGCACCCCAACGCGCTAAGCCCCCCCTTGACGCCGCAGTTCCCTCAGCTCCTGCTCCACCACGAAACTGGACCAGGCCTGTTGCAGGGAGGCAGGGGCTTCCGTCACCCGCCAACCGCTTCGTGCGGTTGCGGTGCGCCACCCCTCCGGGGGCAGAGACCCGATCCTCTCCAGCCGCTCCCACATCACCTGACCCTCCTGGCGGCAGCGGCGCTCATGGTCGCTGCATTGGCGCGCCAGGGTGCTGTTGTGGCCGGCCAAGGCCTCTTGCCGGCGTTGGCGCCAGAGTTGAATGGCTTTCCCTTGCTGCAGTAGAACCCGGCGCAGCAGTTGAGCTTCCTGCAGAAGCCCCACCCAGCGGCTGGTCCCCGCAGACCGGGCCTGGCTGCCCTCATCCTCCTCCAGCAACGCCCCCTGGTCAGGGTGATTGGCCAGCCATGCGTCCAGCCATGTGTCCAACCTGTGGTCCAGGTCTTCAAGCCATTGCCGTGGCGTCATGGTCAGGGGTTGGGGGGGATGACTTTTCCTGTCCGCCGGGCATGGGAGCAGACCCCATGGCCTCTTGCAGGGGCGAGAGCGCCCCGTCACGGGAGCGCAGAATCACCTGGGTGAGGCGGGCCATGGCGCCCTCCCCCAGGTGTTCCCGGCTCATCCGGTCAAACACGCCCCGATAGAGAGACTCCAGTTCGGCAGCGAGTTGCTGTTGTACACGATGGGCAATGGCCCGTTGCTCCGCTTGTCCCATGGCTGATCAGCATGGCGAGAGGGATCCATGCTCCATCAAATGGAGGCTAAAGCGATCCTGGCCGTCACACCAGCGCCCCACGCCATGCCAACCCGCCTCCTGGGCAATGGCCTGCACCTCCTCCGCGCCCCACTTGTGGCTGTGCTCCGTGACGAGCGTCTCGCCGCTGGCCCAGGGAACCACAGTCTCCAACGGGGGAATGGACACCACCTGCTCCCGCTGGCTCACCAGAGCCATTTCAATGCGTTGCTCGCTGGCGTCCCAGCGGGCCTGGTAGGCAAAGTGCCGTGGCTGAAAGTTGGCGCCCAGCTCCCGGTTCAGGCGCACCAGAAGATTGCGGGCAAACCGGGCGGAGACGCCTGCGGCATCGTCATAGGCCGCCTCCATGGCCGCGATGTCCTGGGGTTGGTCCATGCCGATCAGCAACAGGCTTCCAGGTCCCAGCAGGGTGGCCATGTGATGCAAGAGGGCCACGGCGCCGGCGCGGGAGCAGTTGCCCAGGGAACTGCCGGGGAAAAAGCCCAGCCGTTGACCGGCCAGGAGGGGATGATCCGGCAGGGCGGGCAGTTGCCCGTAGTCACAACAGACGGCCACCATGGACACCTGGGGGTGAAGCGTCTGGAGACCGATGCAGGCCCGATGCACATGGGTTGCGCTGATGTCCAGGGCCACGTAGGCGACAGGTTGAAGGGCATGGAGCAGGGGCGTCACCTTGTGGGCGCCGCCGGCGCCGAACTCCACAACCGTGAGGGGCGCCGCGCCGTTGCGCCCGGCGCAGCAGTGCCCAACATGAGACCCATGGCGCTGCAGCAGATCCTTCTCCAAACGGGTGACGTGGTACTCCGGCTGTCGGCAAATGGCTTCAAAGAGCCGGGAGCCCTCCTGGTCGTAGAGCAGCCATGGGGGCAGTTGCCGCGGCTGCCTGGCCAGGCCCTGCGCCACAGCGGCGCACACGTCGCCAGGGCTGGGATGCAGGTTGATCAGTTCCGGGCGCGTCAGCAGTGTGGGGCTCATCAAAACAGGGATGCTGCATCACGGGCCAGGCGGAGACCAGAGGCCATCCAGCGGCTCCGAGGAGAGAAGAAGTTGCGGTAGGTGGACCGGTGGTGCCCAGCGGGCGTGAGGAAGCTGCCGCCCCGCAACACAAACTGTGAACTCATGAACTTGCCATTGTATTCGCCCACCGCCCCCGACGGCGCCTGAAAGCCCGGATAGGGGCGATAGGGGCTGGCTGTCCACTCCCAAAGGTCTCCGAACACCTGCTGTACCACCGGGGATCCCGACAAGGCTGTGGCGCAACGGGGCTTGAGGCGCTGGCCATCCAGCCACTGACCGTCGCAGCAGGGTGCATGGCGGGCCATGGTTTCCCACTCCGCCTCCAGCGGCAAGCGGGCGCCGGCCCAGCGGGCATAGGCATCTGCTTCAAACCAGGAGAGGTGTCGCACGGGTGCATCGGCGTGGAGGGGACAGCGGCCCTCCAGGGTGAACTCCCACCGCCAACCTTCATGGTCCTTCCGCCAGTACCGGGGGGCCGTGACGTGGTGGTCATGACGCCAATGCCAACCCTCGTCCATCCAGTGGCGGCTGTCCTGATAGCCCCCGTCCGCCATGAACGCGGCGTACTCCCCGTTGGTCACCAGGCGATTTCCCATGGCAAAAGGTTCCAGCCACACCTGGTGGGCGGGTGACTCGTTGTCGAAGTGGAACCCCTCCCCCTGGTGGCCCAACCACACCAGCCCACCGGGGTGACGCCACCAACCCAGTGGCGGCGGAGAGGCTGGAGACGCCCTCGGGTGGGCTGGCCGGTCTTGATGAACTGGTGCGGCAAGGGCGTAGGCGGGCTCCAGGGGACTGCGGGAGAAGCCGTCCAGCAGATCCATGAGCAACAACTCCTGGTGTTGCTGCTCGTGGTTCAGGCCCAGCTCGGTTGTGGCCAGCAGTTGGCGGTGTTGGGGGGACGGCTCCAATCCTGCTTCCGTCTCCAGCCGCGCCATGAGCCGTTCCATGGACCCGTTCACCCGCTGGCGCCAGGCCAGAACCTGCCCCAGCGCCGGGCGGCTGAGCAGGCCCCGCTCCGGCCGGGGGTGGGGAGCGCCAATGGTGCGGTAGTAGCTGTTGAACAGGGTGCGCCACTGAACAGGCGCAGCTTGGTGCTGGGCATCGTGTTGCAGCAGGAACTGTTCAAAAAACCACGTGGTGTGAGCCAAGTGCCACTTGGCCGGACTGGCGTCAGCCATCCCCTGAAGCATCAAATCCTCCGGCTCCAGGCCATGGATCAGATCCTCGCTGGCTTGCCGGGTGGCCCGGAAACGCTGGGCGAGGCCCATGGTCTGCCGGCAGCCTCCGGGCATGGCGTCCAATCTTCTGCTCCCACAGCCTATAGGGACCACTCCGTAAGAGACCTTGGGGAGAATGCCCGTGCAGTGGGTACCATCAGAGCCTGGACATTGGCAGGGGCACCATGGTGGGCATGACCGAAGGTTTCGTGGAAGCCATCGGCAATACGCCACTCATTCGTCTGCGACGCCTCAGCGCGGCAACAGGTTGCCAGATCCTGGGCAAGGCGGAGTTCATGAATCCAGGGGGCTCGGTGAAGGACCGCGCCGCCCTTGGCATTGTGCAACAGGCCGAGGCCTCGGGCGCTCTGGTTCCGGGGGGGACCGTGGTGGAGGGAACGGCCGGCAATACGGGCATCGGCCTGGCCCACATCTGCAACGCCAAGGGCTACCGAACCCTGATCGTGATTCCCGAGACCCAATCCGAGGAGAAAATCACCCTGCTGCGCACCCTGGGGGCTGAAGTGCGCACGGTGCCCGCCGTGCCCTACCGGGACCCCAACAACTACGTGAAATTCTCCGGTCGCCTGGCCGAGGAGCTACCGGGGGCCGTTTGGGCCAATCAGTTCGACAACACGGCCAATCGGGACGCCCACTACGCCACCACGGGGCCGGAAATCTGGGAGCAAACCAGTGGCCGGGTGGACGCCTGGGTTGCGGCAACCGGCACGGGGGGCACCTATGCCGGGGTGGCCCACTATTTGAAGGAGCAAAATCCCGCTGTGCGCTGTGTGCTGGCGGACCCCCACGGCAGCGGTCTCCACGCCTGGTTCAGCACGGGAACCGCCAGCGTCAGCGGCTCCTCCGTCACCGAAGGGATTGGCAACAGCCGGGTCACCGCCAATCTGGCGGGCGCCCCTGTGGACGAGGCCGTCCGCGTTGACGATCAGACGGCCCTCAACACCATCTACGACCTGCTCTGGCAGGAGGGACTGTTCATGGGGGGATCCGTGGGCATCAACGTGGCGGCGGCGGCGCAAGTGGCCCGGGAGATGGGTCCGGGCCATTGCATTGTCACCGTGCTTTGTGATTCCGGCAGCCGCTACCAGTCCCGTTTGTTTGACGCCCAATGGCTGGCGCAGCGGGGCCTCCGGCAACCACGTCCATAGGGGTGGCTTCAGGGTCGCCCCAGGGCAGCGCGCATGGCTTGACGGTCTTCCTTGGCGCGGTCGTGGCGGCGCTTGTCGTGGAGCTTGCGCCCCCGCCCCAGGGCCAGACTCAGCTTGATCCAGGAGCCCTTCAGGTGAAGATTGAGGGGCACCAGGGTCAACCCCTTCTGGGCCACTCCCACCTCCAGACGATTGATCTCCCGCCGCCGGGCCAGCACCCGGCGGGTCCGCAAGGGCTCGTGATTGAAATAGCTGCCCGCCTGCTGATGGGGGGAGACGTGAACGTTATGGAGCCAAAGCTGCCCGTCACGGATCAGGCAGAAGCCGTCCCGCAGATTGGCCTTGCCCGCACGAATGGACTTCACCTCGGTGCCCAGCAGTTCAAGACCGGCCTCCAACGTCTCCAGGACGTCGTATTGATGGCGGGCGAAGCGATTGTCCGCCAACACGGTTGATCTGCCCGTCCCGCCTTTGGGGCGCCTTGTGGTCTTGCATTTGGCCATGGCGTTTCAACGGCTCCTGTCCTTTGTCTTCTTCCCATGCTGGCCATGGGCAAAACATGAAGGAAAGTGAAGAATTGTTCATTCAGTGGCGTTCGAGCCTCATCGAGCCTCATAACATAAATTAAATTATAGTTGTTTCTAACCGCCCAGCTCGAGATGCATCCTTGTTCCAGAGTTTCAAGTAGTGCCAGAGCTGTAACAATTCTTTACCCCCCCCCCCCCCCGGAGAGCTTGCTGATTGGTGGGCAGGGCTGAGGAAAGCCTGGAGAATCCCCTCCGGGTTATCCGAACTTGTCAAGAAATCTTTTGAAAACCCGGCTACCAAGCCCTGTGGCAGTCTGGCACAGGCCAGACGGTCTTCAGGGGGTAAGCGCCCGGAACAATTCGGCAATCTCCCCCGCCAAATTTCCCTTGCCACGGGAAAGGTGAGGACGCCCAGAGATTGCTTGTCTGGACCAGGCAATCCTGGGGGGCAAGGGAAGACGGCTTTTCAAGGGGCTCCTAGCCGTCTTCCCTTGCCCCTGCTCCCCTTTACGCTGCCTTTGCTGATCGCCATGGCTCCTCTGGGCGCCGTGGCCAACGACCCGGAGCCGGACAGCATCCAGAAGGATGCCATTGTCCAGGCTTCTTCCGACCAGCCTGCTCCCAATCAAGAGAACCCTTCGGATATCAAGGATTTCTCCGACATTCAGGATCCCGACCATTGGGCCTACGAGCAACTGGAAAAGTTGGTGAAAGACAAGTGTGTGGCCGGATTTTATAACGAGTCCACAGGGGAGCGCACGTTCCAAGGTGACAAGAAGGCCACACGCTACGAGATGGCTATCCTTCTTAACTACTGCCTGGAGACCTCCCCGAGATTTGATTCTACTAAGACAGAAAATATAAATAATCAATACATTAACATATATTATGGTTATTATGTTAGCTTTGGCTTGACAGTTGGTTTGACTATCAATCTTTTATCCGTATCTGCAAGATTTGAGCAAGATTCAAATAAACAAGCATATGTTAAAATCCTTGAGTTTCTTGCAGCACCAGCTATTTCTGCTCTTATTTCTTTTGGAGCTGCTAGCTTAAATGAGAAACTAGCTATTAAGGATGGGTCATCAGCAACAACTTTTCTGCAAAGCCTACAAAAAAGTGAAATTGTAATTCAGAGTCATAACTCTTTCTTCGGGCAACACTTCACTTAAAAAGCCATGGACAAATATCAGGTTTTCAATACCCACCTTCCCACCCAGAAGTCTCCTGGAAAAGCTGGGCGTCCACTTCTTGAGGACCGCTGCTTGCGCGGACCACCCGAGCACCACTGCCTACAGCGGTTGGGCACGGTCCACAGCAAACCCTGGCCTGGGCATTCCAGCCTCTGACGAGTTCTGGGAACCTGGAAAGATCCACCTTCTCCCTCCCGGAAAAACAGGCTGATCCAGCCAACAACACTCTGTTCTTTTGTTGCTTACTTCCTGGTGCTTACCACTCCAAAACCATGCCCAACCCCAACTCCAAATTCCAATTCTCGCCCCTTTTCACTTTGTCTAGAACTTCCCTCGCGCTGCCCTGGCTCTTCTTTTCTCCCATGAAAACTTTCACTGTTTCTTCTTTGGTTGCTGCATCAATGCTTCTTGCTGCTTGCGGTTCTGCTGGCAGTGATACAGCCATGGATCCTCCAGTACATAACGATCCTGTTGGAGATCGATATACAGGTATACTCAACGACGCCACGGATTCTGCTTTATGGGTTCCGGGGGAACCTGATACTTTAATAGTTTCTAACGAGATACTTCCAGGCACCGGAGGAATCAGATTTGATTTTTATTGTTCAGGTTTAAGTTGTGCGAATGAATTTTCTTCTGATGAATTTGTATTTGGTCCCTCATTTTTTAATTTAGCAGATGAAACAGCCTTTAATCAAAATGGTTTAGTTAATGGTCCTACAAAACGTACAATTCCTACAAAACGTCTAACTTCTTCAGACATTAAGATTGCAACAACTTATGATTATTGGATGGGCGATAGTATGTTTTCAGTTGTCCAAGAACCATATAATAATCTTGTTAAGAGTTTTGGTCCTCAATATTCAGTAGTCTTAGGTAATAATACAGGTTCAAGACCATCAGGTACTGCTAGTTATACAGGAAAAACAGTAGCAATTACCACTGATAATACTAGGGGGCGAGATTTGGGAAATGTTCATCATGGATTGTTCAATGGAATATATAATTTTAGAAATAACACAATAGGTTTGGTTATTTCGTTTCCTGATATTCGTGTTAACACCTCATTCGAGAAGGTACCTGTCTCGCCTAATGGTTCATTCTCAGTCTCAAAGGTAGGCAGTTCAAGAGAGCTAGATGGTGCATTTTTCGGTAGAAATCACAATGAAGTAGCAGGAACTTATTTTCTTGAAGATGATAAGCTTGTTGGTTCATTCGGAGGAATTAAAAACTAGGGCACCTCTGAACAAGTCAGGGTCGTCTGCCATCAATCTCCTGCTTCGCCTGTCTCTACTGGGCTTTCCAAAAGCTCTCAGAGACTCAAGGGGGCTTATTCAGAGGTTCCCTGGCTTTCACCTCACGTAAAGTCCATCCAGACATGGCTACCACCAAGCCTGGCGGTAGCCACTCAATAAGACCAGGGGGGAAGGGAGGCATGGATTCGGTCTCCAAAGCGAGTGGACAAAAGGAAGGTGATTTGGCAATAGGCTTAGGCCACTACCAGATCCTATATCCCATGGACCGTAGTGGGAGAAAACTGGACGGGGCCGTGGTCTACTGTTGACGACGGGTTGCTACTTTGGTATGTAGGTCCCCTTGGTTTCACCGCTGACCTGATCAATGCGGGCATGGAGACCCTGGATATCTGCATGGATTCCTGTGGAGAGGGTGCGGATCTGATCTCGGGCCGGTGGCCGGACGTCAAACTGGCAACTCTCTAATCCGAAATCGTTATGAGTATGAGTTACATGGATGGCGTGGACGTCTCACTTCACCATGGACCTTGCCAAACCTCGCACCCATGCCAATCTTGAAGCCGCCTTTGGCGGTGAAAGCATGGCCAACCGCAAATACCTCTTCTTCGCTGAAGTGGCCAAAACCCTGGGCCACAAAGACCTGGCCAGGCTCTTCCGGGACACCGCCGCCCAGGAAACCGAGCACGCCTTTGCCCATTTCCGGCTCCTCCATCCGGAGTTGGTGATTGAGGATCCCCAGGCCTTGACCCCCGAACAACGGCAGGCCCTCCTCAGCCGCTGCCTGGAGTTGGCCATTGAAGGGGAAACTTACGAGTACACCACCATGTACCCGGAATTTGCCGCTGCGGCCCGCTCCGACCGTGACGCCGCTGCTGCTGCGGAATTCGACGAGCAGATTACCGAATCCCGTGAACACGCCGGCATCTTCAAAAAGGCCGCCAGCAACTTCGGCTTCCTCACCTCCATTGAACATCATCACGCCGAGCGCTACGAGGTGGCCCTGGCTGCTCTGGAGGGCAAAGGCGAGGCTGCCGAGGCCGCCAACCCCGTCTCCGGACTCTGGATCTGCCGCGTCTGCTCCATGATCTACGACCCGGCCAAAGGGGATCCGGATTCCGGCATTGCCCCCGGTACCCCCTTCGAGCAGATTCCCGACGACTGGGGGTGCCCCATCTGCGGCGCCCGCAAGGCCGGCTTCATCCCCTACCGTCCATCCACCCTGCAACAGCCGACCTTGCAAACCGTTTGAAGCGCAAACCGTTTGAAGCTCCCTTGCCCGCAGCTTCCTAGACTGCTCCCCAAGCCCAGCCCACTCACCATGGCCCTGTCACCTGCTCCCGCCCCCACCCCTGAAGCCCCCTCCACCCCGCTGCCCCAGGGGGACCGTGACGGCCGTGGCATCCTTATCACGGCAGCGGCCTTGAAACAACTGGGTTTTCTGCGCCAGCAGCAGGGGAGCGACTTCATCCTGCGGGTGGGGGTCCGCTCCGGCGGCTGTAGCGGCATGAGCTACACCATGGACTTCATCCAGCCCCAGGACGTGCGGGAAGACGACAAGGTGTATGCCTACACCCTGGCGGACGGCGCGGGTTTTCAGGTGGTGTCCGATCCCAAGAGCCTGCTCTACATCTACGGGCTTCAATTGGATTTCAGTACGGCCCTCATTGGCGGCGGCTTCAACTTCACCAACCCCAATGCCACCCAGACCTGTGGCTGCGGCAGTTCCTTCGCCGTCTGAAAGGGCTCCCTTGTGGGCTATGCTACAGCCCTCAGGTCTTGTTCCATGTCCCGGGTCTGCCAGCTCAGCGGCAAGCGCGCCAACAATGCCATGGCCGTCAGCCACTCCCACATCCGCACCAAAAAGCTCCAGCAGGTGAATCTGCAGCACCGGCGCCTCTGGTGGCCGGAAGGACGGCGCTACGTGCGCATGAGGATCTCCACCAGGGCGTTGCGCACCATCCAGAAGAAAGGTCTTGACGCCTATGCCCGGCAGATGGGCGTCAACCTCAACGCCTTTTGAAACAGCCTGTGGCGTCCTGGCTGCCGTAACCCATGGGTGCATCTCTCCCGTCCGCGGCTGAGCTTTGCGACGTGCTGGTGGTGGGGTCAGGGCCGGCGGCCCTCTCCATGGCCACGGACTTGGCCCGGCGCCAGCTTGAGATCATCCTTCTTGCCGCCCAGGATCCCTGGCGGCCATGGCCCAACACCTACGGCATCTGGGGCCATGAGCTGGATGAGCTGGGTCTGGGGTTTCTGCTGGCCCACCGGTGGCGGCACTGCTCCAGCGTGTTCCTGGACGAGGAGCTGAATCACGGTCTGGACTACGGGCTGATTGATAACGACGGTCTGCAAGGGTACTGGCGGCAATTGTGCAGCCAGCACGGCGTCCGTATTCGGCAGGACGGGGCGGTGGCGATTCGGCACCACCCTCACCACACAGACGTGCAGGGGGCGTCGGGGCAGTGCTACCGTCCACGCTTGGTGGTGGACGCCACAGGCCACCAACCGGTGTTCGTGCAGCGTCCCCGTTGCACTGCCGTGGCACAGCAGGCGGCCTACGGGGTGGTGGGGCGCTTCTCCACACCCCCCATCCGGCCCGGCTCCTTCGTGCTCATGGACTACCGCAATCACCACCTCAGCCCGGAGCAACAGCAGGAGCCCCCCACGTTCCTCTATGCCATGGATCTGGGCAACGGCAGCTATTTTGTGGAGGAAACGTCCCTGGCGGCCTGTCCCCCCCTCCCCTTCCCCCTCTTGCAACACCGCCTGGAGCAGCGCCTGGAGCGGCAAGGCTGTGTGATGGAGCAGGCGCAGGAGGTGGAGCAGTGTCTGTTTCCCATGAACCTGCCCCTGCCGGATCGACGGCAGCGGGTGGTGGGCTTTGGCGGGGCGGCCACCATGGTTCACCCGGCCTCGGGCTACATGCTGGGCGCCCTGCTGCGCCGCGGTCCCGGCCTGGCCGCCGCCGTTGCCCAGGGTCTGCGGCAGGGGCAAACCGGCGCAGCGTTGAGTCGTGCCGCCTGGAGCCACCTCTGGAGTGACGACCTGGTGCGCCGCCACGGCATCTACCGCTTTGGCCTGGAGAAGTTGATGCGCCTCGGCAGCAAGGACCTGCAAACCTTCTTCCACACCTTCTTCCAGCTTCCTCAACCTCTCTGGAGCGGCTTTCTTACCAACACCCTCCCCCTGGTCGGTTTGACAGGGGCCATGGTGCGTCTCCTGGCGACGGCGCCATGGACCATTCGCCGCCATCTGCTCTGGCCCCAGGGGCGTGAGCTGAATTTGCTCCTCACGGGTCTGCTGCTGCGCTGAGGTGGGTGATGCCACCGCCAAGGAAGAAGACAGGACCATGGCCCACTTTCCCCTGTCTCCAGCCCAGCATCAGGCCCTGACGGCCCTGCAGCAGCAACTGCGCCAGTGGAACAGCCGCTGCAACCTCACCAGGCTGGTGGACGGGGACGACTACTGGGTGGCCCAGGTGCAGGATTCCCTGTGGCCCCTCACCCGCATGGACCCCCCTCTCCGCGGTCCCCTCTGGGGAGTGGACGTGGGCACCGGCGGCGGCATTCCCGGATTGGTGCTGGCTGTTGCCTTGCCGGAGAGCCGCTGGGTGCTGGTGGACTCCCTGCAGCGCAAGTGTGCGGCGGTGCGGGCCATGGTCAGTGAACTTGGCCTCAAGGCACGGGTGGAGGTGGTGTGTACGCGGGCCGAGGTGTTGGGTCGGGATGCCCAATACCGTGGCCGGTTTGACGTGGCGGTGGCGCGGGGGGTGGCGGCGGCGCCGGTGGTGGCGGAATATCTGGCGCCGCTTCTGGACCGCCGTGGCGTGGCCCTCCTGTACCGGGGGCGCTGGAGCGCAGCGGATCACCAGGCCTTGCAACAGGCCGCCCGGAAGCTGGGTTGTGGGATCCGCGCCAGGGAGCGTTGTCTGCTGCCCGGCAATCGCGGCCAGCGTCACGTGCTGGTCCTGTCGCCGGAGACGACCTGCCCTGCCCCCTACCCCCGTCCTGTGGGTGTACCGGCCCGGCGCCCCCTGGCCACGGCGCCTTTGCCCCAGCCGCCCGCCTGACACTGTGTTGCAGTCTCCTGCAACTGCCCCGCTGGGCGCGGCATGAATTCACTTTATGTGGTAATCGTTAAAAACAGTTCACGGTGGTGGTCCTTGTATCTTTTGCACCTCCACCTTCACGGGTTGTTTCGGGCGCGCAACCTTGAGTTGGGCCGTGACGCCGACACGGGAGGGCAAACCCTCTACGTGCTGGAGTTGGTCAAGGCCCTGGCTGCGCAGGAGGACGTGGAGCGGGTGGAAGTGGTCACCCGACTCGTTGAGGACCGTCGGGTGTCCAGTGATTACAGCCGCCGGGAGGAGACCATTTGCCCGGGCGCTCAAATTGTGCGCCTCCCGTTCGGACCCAGACGCTACCTCCGCAAGGAACTCCTCTGGTCCCACCTGGACGAGCTGGCCGATGAACTCGTTCACCACATCTGCCGTCGCGGCCAGCGGCCCCACTGGATTCATGCCCACTATGCCGATGCGGGCTACGTGGGCGCCCTGGTGAGCCGCCGGCTGGAGATTCCCCTGCTGTTCACCGGCCATTCCCTGGGGCGGGAGAAGTTGCGCCGCCTCCTGGCCACCGGCCAGACCCGGGCCCAGATCGAGAAAACCTACGCCATGAGCCTGCGCATCGACGCCGAGGAGTTGGCTCTGGCCCAAAGCCGCCTGGTGGTGACCAGCACCCGCCAGGAGGCCACGGATCAATATGCCCGCTACGGCCGCTTCCATCCGGAACTGGCGACGGTCATTGCTCCGGGCGTGGACCTGGAGCGCTTCCATCCGGCCCGGGACAGCGATCCACCCTCCCCGGAGCTGGATGACCTGCTGGGTCAATTTCTGCGCCAGCCCCGGCGGCCGCCTGTACTGGCCCTCTCCCGGGCGGATCGCCGCAAGAACATCCCCGCATTGGTGGCTGCCTTCGGCAGTTCGGAGCGGTTGCGGCGTCAAGGCAATCTCATCCTGCTGATGGGGGCCCGTCGGGACATCCGCAAAGCCGAGCGGGAGCAGCGGGAGGTGTTCCAGCAGGTGCTGGAGTTGGTGGACCACCACAATCTCTACGGCCAGGTGGCCTATCCCAAGCAGTTGGACAGCGACCAGGTGCCCCGGCTCTACCGTTGGGCGGCCCAGCGGGGTGGCGTCTTTGTCAACCCTGCCCTCACCGAACCCTTCGGCCTCACCCTCCTGGAGGCTGCGGCCAGTGGCCTGCCGGTGGTGGCCACCGACGATGGGGGACCCCGGGACATCTTGGGCCGTTGCAGCAACGGCCTCCTGGCGGACGTGGCCAACATCGACCAGTTGCGCACGGCCATCGAGCGGCTGGTGGGCCAGCCCAAGCGCTGGCAAACCTTTGCCCAAAACGGCCTTGAGGCGGTGCAGCGCCACTACAGTTGGACGGCCCACGCCCGGCGCTACCTGAGTCTGGGCGCCGACCTGGTGAAGGACTACAGCCTGCCTCGATCCGCCCTGACCCTGGCCAAAACCCCTGGCGTGACGGTGCGCCTGGGTCGTCGCCTGTTGTACTGCGACCTGGACGGCGCCCTGGCCGAGGCGGACCAGGACAGCGTGCAGGCCCTCAACAAGCGACTGCACGCCACCCGCCACCAGACCAGTTTCGGGATTCTCACGGGGGTGGGACCCCGGCAGGCCAGGGAGCAATTGGCGGCCCTGGAGTTACCCCCGGCAGACGTGTGGATCTGCCGCAACGGCACGGACGTGTCCTATGGCCCGGACCAGGATCAGGACCTGGCCTGGCGGGACCACATCAGCGAAGGCTGGGATCGGGCTGCCCTGGAGAACGCCATGGCCGAATTCCAGGACTGTCTGACCCTGCAACCCCCCTCCCAGCAGGGTGACTACAAGCTGAGCTACTGGCTCAAGGGCGAAGACCTGAGCCTGGTGGCCGCCATCCGCCAGGCCATCCGTGAGCAGGGCTTGCGGGCCCAGGTGGTGTTGGTGGACCACGTGTTTCTGGACCTGCTGCCCTTCTCGGGGGGGCGTCCGGACGCCATCCGCCATGTGGCCCTCCAGCAGGGCATCCCCCTGGAGCACGTCCTGGTGGCCGCCAGCCAGCACGGGGATGGTGAAGTGCTGCGGGGGGTGCCCCTGGGGGTGGTTCTGGCCAACCATGACCCCTCCCTGGACGAACTGCGCCACCAACGCAGCGTGTTCTTTGCCCGCCGTCCCCAGGCCTGGGGAATCCTGGAGGGGATGGATCACTATCGATTCCTTTCCCGGTGATCGTTGGGGGAGGCGGGGTGGTTTCCTCAGGACTCCACCAACTCCAACTGACGCCCCGGCCCGGCCTCGTCCAGAAAGCCGAAGTCTGCAAATACGGTGGAATCCCCGTGGGTGATGTGCTGTTGCCCCCGCTGGCGTTCCAGACGAAAGCCGTCCTGATCCAGCCGTCGCATCAGGGCTGCGGCTTCTTCAAAACGGGCGGCCATGGCGGCCAGGCTGTGGCAATCTTCGCTGAGCCCTTTGTCGCGCCAAGTGAAGTGGGGCATGGGGAGCACCGAAATCCGCTCCCTTAGCCTGCCAGCACCAGCAAGCCCAGGGCAACCGAGGCCACGGCGGCCAACCAGAACCCCACCACTACGGTCACCTCGCTGTAACCGCTCAATTCGAAGTGGTGGTGCAGGGGGGCCATGCGCAGCAGCCGCCGGGGCTGTCCCCACCAGCGGCGGCTCAACTTGAACCAGCCCACCTGGAGCACCACGGAGAGGGATTCGGCCATGGGCACCGCACCCATGACCAATAACGCCCAAAGGCTGTCGCTGAGCAGGGCCAGCCCCGCCAGAATCCCCCCCAGCGCCAAGGATCCTGTGTCCCCCATGAATGCCTTGGCGGGGCGGCGATTGTGCATCAGAAACCCCAGATAGGCCCCCGCCATGGCTGCCGCAAATCCTGCCAGGGCCGGATCACCGTTGTTGCCCCGCACCATCAACTGAATGGCCATGCCCAGAAGAATGACGGCGCCACAACCCGCCGCCAGCCCGTCCAGGCCGTCGGTGAGATTGGTGGCGTTGCTTTCCGCCAGAAAGGTCCACAGGCCCAGAGGCCAGATCAACGGCCCCAACTCCAACACCCCCCCCAAGGGGAACGACACCTGGGTGGGTAGCCAACCCTGCTGGGCGGCCTTGGCCAGGAAGACAATGGCCACCAGCCCCTGGAGCAGCAGCTTGGCGCAGGGCCTCAGTCCTTGATTTTTCTTGTGCCGCAGGCTCTGCCAGTCGTCCAGCCCACCGATGGCCATGAAGCCCAAGCCGGTGGCGGCCAGCAGCAGTAGCCGACCGTCACCGGCATCCACCCAGCCCCCCAGCACCACGCCACAGGGCACCAGCAGCAAGCCGGCCATGGTGGGGGTACCGCTTTTCCCCTGGTGGCTTTGGGGGCCGTCCACACGAATGGTCTGACCCATGCGTAGACGCTGCAGGAGGGGAATCCCCAGGCCACACACCACCCCGCTCGCCAGGCCGCTGAGGAGGAGGAGGAGGCTGAGCTGGGGCTGGCCCATCTGGCGATCCACCAGCAGCGCCGCCAGCAGCGCCAAGCCCATGAGGAGGGCTGCCCACGTGGCGCCTGAGCCCGGCAGCTTGTGTGGTGGCGGGGAAGCTGCCGGGCCATGTCCTGCTTCCCCGTTACTCTTCCCAGGTGTCCTCCTGCTCATCGTCTTTGCTGTAGTTCTCCCGTTCACCCATGAGGACGGACAACTCCTCCTCTTCCATGGTGCTCAGGTCCTGACCCTGATACTTCTCTTCCTGCAAAAGCCGGCCTGTGTCCTGCAGCCAACTGAGCAGGTCCGGCTCCTCCCGCAGAGGCAGCACTGGCGCAGGGTCGTCACGCCGGTAGTAGCTGAGAGACGGGTTGGGATTGTCCAGTGGGTCAACAGGGGCGCCGCTCATCCGGGGAAGGACCGTAAAAAGCTATTTTAACAGGAGTTGGAGGAGCGTAGCCGTTCCCATGGCCTCCGGTTGGTTCTTCAAACTGCAGCTCACCCTGTCCATCTGGGGCCTGGCCTGGGTGCTGTCTCTGCTGATCCACCATTGGGGACGCTCCACTGTGCTCACCCCGCCGTCAGCGCCGGCGTTGCTGGTGGTGGTGCTGGGGCCTGGGATTGGGGCAGCGGTGGCCATCTTGAACCAGTGGCTGGCAGCACGTCAGAATCAAGCATCGAGGATGAAGTGAACCCATGGTCCGGGCGCGTCGTGTGGTGCTGGCCTACTCCGGAGGGGTGGACACCAGTGTGTGCATCCCCTACCTGCGGCAGGAGTGGGGTGTGGAGGATGTGATTGCCTTTGCGGCGGATCTGGGCCAGGGGGACGAGTTGGAGCCCATCCGCCAAAAAGCTCTCCGTGCCGGAGCCAGCCAGGCGTTGGTGGAAGACCTGGTGGAGCCGTTGGTGACGGAGTTTGCCTTGCCGGCCATTCGCGCCAACGGGCTTTATCAGGGGCGCTATCCCCTCTCCACGGCCCTGGCGCGCCCCTTGATTGCCCGCCGGCTGGTGGAGGTGGCCCGCACCCTGGGGGCGGACGGGGTGGCCCATGGTTGCACCGGCAAGGGCAACGACCAGGTGCGATTTGACCTGGCCATTGCCGCCCTGGCGCCGGATCTCGCCATTCTCACTCCGGCGCGGGAGTGGGGCATGAGCCGTGAGGACACCATTGCCTACGGCGAGCGCTATGGCATTCCGGCCCCCGTTAGCAAGAGTTCCCCCTATTCCATTGACCTCAATCTGTTGGGGCGCAGCATTGAGGCGGGTCCGTTGGAGGATCCCTGGCGGGAGCCCCCTGCAGACGTCTATGACCTCACCTGTGGACCGGAGGCGGCCCCTGACGAGGCCGTGGTGGTGGAGATTGGCTTTGCCCAGGGCAACCCTGTCTCCCTCAATGGCCAGGCCATGGACCCGGTGGCCTTGATCCGCCAGGCCAACGTCCTGGCCGGGACCCACGGCTACGGGCGGATTGACATGATCGAGGATCGGGTGGTGGGGATCAAGTCACGGGAGATCTATGAAACCCCGGGCATGCTGCTGCTCATCCGGGCCCACCAGGAGCTGGAGTCCGTCTGTCTGGCGGCCGACGTGATGGCCACCAAGCGCCAGTTGGAGCAGCGCTGGGCGGAACTTGTCTATCAAGGGCTCTGGTTTGGTCCCCTCAAACAGGCTCTGGACGGCTTCCTGGACGTCACCCGGAAGGACGTGAACGGCCGGGTTCGCCTCAGGTTGTACAAAGGGAGTTGCACCGTGATCGGCCGGGAGGCCAGCCATGGCCTCTATGCCATGGATCTGGCCACCTATGGCAGAGAGGACCAGTTCGACCATCGGGCCGCGGCAGGCTTCATCTACGTTTGGGGCATGGCCAACCGGGTTTGGGCCAGCCGTCACCCCTGAGCCTGCTGGGCAGGGGCATTATCCGTGGCCTTGTCCTGGTCGCTGCGGGAGCCCCGGGGAACGGGGGCAAGGTTCAGCTTGATGGTGAGGTAGCGGATCACGTCGTCACTCAGCCCCATGGCCTGCTCCAGCACCGCCACCTGTTGACCGCTGCCGGCGTGGTGCAACTGCACGTAAATCCCCTCCGTGTGCTTGTTAATGGGGTAGGCCAGGCGCCGCTTGCCCCGCATCTGGGTGTCAATCACCTGCCCTTCAGCACCCAGGATGCAGTCCCGGTATTTGTTGACATGGCTGTCTACGGCATCCTCGGCAATGTTGGGTCGCAGGATGTACATGGTCTCGTAATAGCTCAGTTCTTGCTGGGGTGCGGTTGGGGGTGCTTCAGTGATGGGGGTGGTGGTCATGGACGTGGGGGTAAGGTGCGGGCCGGGAAGGGGCAATCTACGCTGGTGGGCGGACTTCAGAAAAGCTGAAGCCGCACGGCATCCGACAGGCTGGGCAGTTCGGGCTCCCGTCCGCGGATACATTCCACAGCGGCGAAGAGCACCAGCAACAGGCTGCCAAGAAACAGGGTGTTGCCAAAGGTATCGCAGGCAAGCCCTTCCGTGATGCCGGGGCGGCAGCCAAAAATGGCCAAACCGTAGCCGGCCACCAGGAGAATAACATCCACCAGGATGGCTTGCAGGGCATTGAAGCGGAGAAAATAGGGCGCTTGCGGGTTGCGGGCCACCGCAAAAAACACCAACACCAACAGCAACATGGGTCCCAGGCCGAAGGGTACCAGACCGCTGATCCAGCTCAGAGGCAGCACGGGAAGAATCAGGGCCGTCTGCACTGCTGGGGGCACCAGACCCAGGGCGAGGAAGGGACGACCCATGGCCAGGGCATCGGTCCAGGGCAGGAGATACATGGCCAGACCCAGCCCACGTTGCCAGAGGGGAATAGGGTTCATGTGGGGCTCCAGGATATGGCCAGGCTAAGCCGAGGCGCCCCGGGATTCGGGCGGCGCCTCCAGGGCGGCGCTGGCAGCCCTGAGCATGGTGTCTTCGTCCACGTCCTGGCGACCACACCACAGGCGCAAGGCCGCGGCCCCCTGCCCCACCAGCATGGCCAGCCCGTCGATGGTGCCACAGCCTCGGACGCGGGCCTGGCGCAGCAGTGTTGTGGGGCGGGGGGTGTAAATGACGTCGTAGACCCAGGTGTGGGGTCTGAGGTGCTCCAACTGACCCGGATCCAGAGGGCAGGCCTCGCCGGCAGGACTCATCCCCACAGGAGTGGTGTTGACCACCAGCTCCACCGCGTCCAGAACGGTGTCCAGCCCATGCCAGAGCACCCCCTCCGGATGATCTGCCAAGCCCTGGGCGTCCGCCAGAAACCGCTGCAGCCGTTGTGGATCACGTCCAGCCACCAGAATCCGCCCACAGCCCAGGGCGCTGCAGCCCGCCACCACCGCCCGGGCGCTGCCCCCCCCGCCCAGCACCAGGGCAGTTTTGTTCCTCAGGTCCACTCCCTGCCGCTGCAGGGGCGCCATGAACCCCGCCATGTCAGTGTTGTCCCCCATCCAGCCATGGCGCTGTCGCACCAGGGTGTTGACCGCACCAATGCGTTGGGCCAAGGGCGTCACCCCATGGAGCAGGGCCATCACCGCCTGCTTGTGGGGAATGGTCACGTTGAGGCCCGCGGCCCCGAGGGCGTGCAGCCCCTCCAGGGCAACGGGCAAGTCGGCGGCAGCCACCGGCAACGCCATGTAGCACCAATCCAGCCCCAGCTTGCGGATGGCGGCGTTCTGCAGGACGGGCGAGAGGGAGTGGCCCACCGGATCACCCAACACCGCCAGAAGCTTTGTGGACCCCCCAATAACGGCCATAGGGCTTTGAAAACGCTGGGTCGAGTGTAAGCAGGGTTCGGGAACCACGCCTCTGGAGCGGTGAGCATGGCAGGGGAGGATGAATCACGCTTTTAGCAGTCACGTTTTCAGGTATCGCAATCATGGGCAAGATTGTTGGCATTGATCTCGGCACCACCAACAGTTGTGTCGCCGTGATGGAGGGTGGCAAACCCACGGTGATCGCCAATGCCGAAGGGTTCCGCACCACTCCGTCCGTGGTGGCCTACACCAAGAACAAGGACCAGCTTGTTGGGCAGATTGCCAAGCGTCAGGCGGTGATGAATCCCGGTAACACCTTCTATTCAGCCAAGCGGTTCATTGGTCGCCGCACGGAGGAAGTGGGCGAGGAACTCAAGGAAGTGGCCTACGAGGTAAAGAATGCTGGCAGCCGGGTGAAAATTGATTGCCCGGTGCTGGCCAAGGAGTTTGCGCCGGAGGAAGTGTCTGCCCAGGTGTTACGCAAGCTGGCGGATGATGCCAGTACCTACCTGGGGGACAAAGTGACCCAGGCGGTGGTGACGGTGCCTGCCTACTTCAACGACTCTCAGCGTCAAGCCACCAAGGACGCGGGCAAAATTGCCGGTCTGGAGGTGAAGCGCATCATCAACGAACCCACCGCCGCGGCCCTGGCCTACGGCTTGGAGAAAAAGAACAACGAGCGCATCCTGGTGTTCGACCTGGGGGGCGGCACCTTTGACGTCTCTGTTCTGGAAGTGGGAGACGGGGTGTTTGAGGTGCTGGCAACAAGCGGAGACACCCACCTGGGCGGCGACGACTTTGACAAGATGATCGTGGACCACTTGGCCAATACCTTCAAGTCCGAAGAAGGAATTGACCTGCGTCAGGACAAGCAGGCCCTGCAGCGGCTCACGGAAGCGGCGGAGAAGGCAAAAATCGAACTCTCCAGCGCCACCCAGAGCGAGATCAACCTGCCGTTTATCACTGCCACCCAGGACGGCCCCAAGCACTTGAACGTGACCATCACCCGGGCCCGTTTTGAGGAGCTGTCCAGCCATCTGATCGACCGCTGCCGCACGCCGGTGGAACGGGCCCTTGCCGACGCCAAGCTTTCTCCGGGCGAACTGGACGAGGTGGTGATGGTGGGCGGCTCCACCCGTATCCCTGCCGTGAAGGATCTGGTGAAGAAGGTGACCGGGAAGGACCCCAACCAGTCGGTGAATCCCGACGAGGTGGTGGCCGTCGGCGCCGCGATTCAAGGTGGCGTGTTGTCCGGTGACGTGAAAGATATCCTCCTGCTGGACGTGACACCCCTGTCCCTCGGTGTAGAAACCCTCGGCGGCGTGATGACCAAAATGATTGACCGCAACACCACCATTCCCACCAAGAAGGAGCAGGTGTACTCCACGGCGGTGGACGGCCAGACCAACGTGGAAATTCAGGTGCTCCAGGGTGAGCGGGAAATGGCCAAGGACAACAAGAGCCTGGGTACCTTCAAGCTGGAAGGTATCCCCCCGGCGCCCCGTGGCGTGCCCCAGATCAAGGTGACCTTCGATATTGACGCCAACGGCATTTTGAACGTCACCGCCCGGGATGAGGGCAGTGGCAAGGAGCAGTCCATTTCCATTACGGGATCCTCCACTCTGAACGACAAGGAGGTGAACCGCATGGTGAAGGATGCCGAAGAGAACGCTGCTACCGACAAGCAGAAGCGGGAACGCATCGACCTGCGCAACGAGGCTGACAGCCTGGCCTACCAGGCGGAAAAGCAACTGGCGGAGTTGGGAGACAAACTGCCCGCTGCGGAGAAGGAAAAAGTGGAGGCTCTCAACAAGGACCTCAAAGAGGCCCTGGAGGGTGAAGATCTGAACCGCATCCGCTCCCTGAAGGACCAGGTGCAGCAGGCCCTCTACACCGCAGGGGCATCAGTCTACCAGCAAGCCGCTGGCCAGGGCTCGGGTGCTGCTCCGGGTCAGGATCCAACGGCTACTGCCGGGGCTGGCGCCGCCACAGGTGGCGCCAGCGGTGGTGGCGACGACGTGATCGACGCGGACTTCACGGAAACCAAGTAAAAGGAAGGTTTGCGCCTGAAGGTGGCCGGGGACGGCCCTTGACTCGCAAGCCTTCGTTCGTTGAAGTGTTAAGGAGTCTCTGAAAAGGCCGGTACCGTGCATCAGCAGGTGCTCAACGTACTGGCCCTACTGGCCCCTACAGCCCTGTGGAGATCAGGACCAGAGGTTCCTCCTAGCCCTTCTTTTTGATCAGCGATGAAGCTTCTGTCTTGTGCTGCAGCACGAGCCTGCCCTTGTTCCTCCCGCCCCTAAGTCCACCTCAACCCTCCACTTGGCCCAAGAAGGTCCTCAGGGTCTCCAAGGCATCCCCTGATCCAGAACACTACACTCTTCCTCATGGAGAGGTGACTTGTTTGCGCATTCGTCGGCTTCCTGCCCTGCAGGACAACCTCATCCCCCTATTGGAGTGTCCCCACCAGCGGCAAGCCGCTGTAGTGGATCCAGCGGATCCCGAGCCGGTGATCACGGCGTTGGAACAGGGGGAGATGGAGTTGGTGGCGGTGCTGCACACCCATCACCACTGGGATCATATTGGCGGAACCACGGAGTTGCTGCGCCGCTGGCCCCAGGCCATGGTGGTGGGCAACGCCAAGGATCGCCACCGCCTGCCGCCCCTCTCCCATCCGGTGAGGGACGGGAACTCCTTTGTGCTGTTGGGTCGTTCCGTGGAGGTGCTGGCCCTGCCGGGTCACACCGTTGGCCACGTTGCCTATGTCTTGCCGGCCTGCATCACCAATGGCCAACGGCAACCACCTGAGCTGTTTTGTGGAGACACCCTCTTCTCCTGCGGCTGTGGCCGCCTGTTCGAGGGCACACCGGCTCAAATGCTCGGGTCGTTGCAGCGCTTGGCTGCCCTGCCGCTCGACACACGCATCTGGTGTGCCCATGAGTACACCGCCAAGAACGTGGCCTTTGCCCTTGCCCAGGATCCCCACAACCCGCACCTGCAAGCCTTTGCCCACCATGTGGAGCAGTTGCGCCAAGCCCAACTGCCCACCATCCCGTCCCGCCTTGAGGTGGAACTGCGGGTAAACCCTTTCCTGCGCTGCCATGCCCCCGCCTTGCAGGCGGCCACGGGCAAGACGGATCCCGTGGAGGTGTTGGCGGAATTGCGCCAACGGCGCAATCGGATCTAGAAGTGGTCCTGTGGAATCGAACCATCCCGTGATCTCCAGCGCCGCCACGCCAGTGTGGCAGGTACGGCTTGTTCATGCCGAGCTGGGGGCACGGGTGGTGGAAGTCAGTTGTGAGAAAGGGGGCCAGGTGTTGGCCATGGCCTTGGGGGAAGCCACCACCGCCGAGGTGGCGGAAGACCGGGCCCGCCGCCGGGCAGCCCGGATGCTGCTTGAGGCCCACCCTGCCCCGGCGCCAGCCCCCCCTGAAAAATCCGAGGATGCACAGCCTGGAACGGCAGACCCGCCCAGCCCATCGGACCCACAACCCTCCCCTCTGACGTCTCCCGCTGCACAACCCGCCATCTCCCCTCAATCTGCCACGCCCCTACCCCAACCGTCTCCCCCCAGCCCTGACGCCTCCGAACCGGCGGATTGGAGTGACGACCTGGCCGCGGTGGAGGCGCAACTGGAGAGGCTGGGCTGGGATCGGAACCAGGAGAGTGTGTACCTGGAGCGGTCTTTTGGCCGCATGGAGCGCAGCGGCATCACCGATTACCAGGATCTACGGCTCTACATTGACGCCCTGCAGAGACTGTCGCCCCCGGCGGATCCCTGTACGGCGCCGTTGCCCGGACAGCATGAGCTGCCCCCCCACCAGCCGTCGCGAGAGCTGCTGATCCGGAACGGCAATACCCTGTTGCGCCAGTTGAATTGGACCACAGACCAAGGCCGCGCCTTCTTGAAACGCCACTTCGGTCACACCAGCCGCCAAGCTCTGAGTGATGAGCAACTGATGCAGTTCAATCAGCAACTGGAAGCACATCGGGTTGGCGGTGATGGGTCCCCGGCTTCCTGAAGAGGAACACGCCCCACTACCCATGACCACGGCGCTTCTCCACTGGGATTGTCCCACCGGCATTGCGGGGGACATGCTGCTGGCGGCCCTGGCGGATTTGGGTGTACCGGAGGCGGTCCTCAATCGGCCTCTGCACCAACTGGGTCTGGCGGATCAATGTCGCATCGTGACCCGGGTGGGCCACAACGGCGGATTGCGGGGAATCAAAGCCCACGTGGACGTGCTGACGCCCCAGAAAAAGCACCGCCATTGGCGCCAGTTGCGCCAACTCCTGCGGACGGCTCCACTGGAGGACCCCGTGCGGCGAGCGGCGTTGCGCTGCTTCGGGCTGTTGGCGGAGGCGGAGGCGCGGGTCCATGGCTGCCCGGTGGATGCGGTGCATTTCCATGAGGTGGGCGCCCTGGATGCCGTCGCCGACGTGCTGGGCGCCTGTGCCGGCCTGTGCCATCTCCATGTGCAGACCATCAGTTGCTCGCCCCTGCCCCCAGGCCATGGCGCCGTGACCACAGCCCATGGCCTGCTGCCCATCCCCGCTCCAGCGGTGTTGGAACTGGCCAGCGCCCACCAGGTTCCTTTGCTGAGCGGCGAAGACTGGCCCCAGGGAGAGCTGGTAACCCCCACGGGATTGGCGTTGGCCGTCACCTGGGCCGGGCGTTTCGGGGCGGCGCCGGCGCTGGTGCCACGCCGGGTGGGCATCGGCCTTGGACAACGCCAACTGGATCGCCCCAACCAGTTGCGGTTGCTGCTGGCGGAGCCGTTACCCAGTCACGGGCAGCCCGCCACGGCGCTGGAGCCGTTCCAGGAGTGGGTGGTGCTGATGAGCTGCCAGGTTGACGACATGGACGGGGAAGCCCTGGCCACCCTGCAGCAGACGGCGCTGGATGCTGGCGCACTGGATGCCTGGTTGCAGCCCGTGTACATGAAAAAACAACGCCCTGGTCACCTGGTGCAGGTCCTGGTGCGGCCGGATCAACGGCAGGCCCTGCGCCAGGTGTTGTGGAGCCACTCCAGCACCTTGGGGTTGCGGGAGCAGTGGCATCACCGCTGGATCCTGCCGCGGCGTCAGGAGCAACGGCAGACACCGTTGGGGCCGGTGCGGATCAAGTGGGCCACCTTGCCGGACGGCAGCAAGCGGGGCAAGGCGGAACACGAGGACCTGGCAGCCCTGGCCCGCCGCCACCACCTGCCCCTCCAGGAGGTGCGACGGCGGATCCAACCGTTCCTGGAGCCTTGAGCACTGCAACGTCGTTCGTGAAGAAGAGAACAGGCCTGCTGGTCCGCTGGTCCGTCAGCCTGGCGTGCATGGCCTACCTGGCCTGGACCATGGCGGATCAGGGCCGTCAGCTTCTGGAGTTGACCCCAAGCCCCTCGGATTGGGGGCTGTTGCTGGTCGGGGCGTTGGTCAGTGGCCTGGCTGTGGCCGTCAACGGCGTGGCCTGGGCGGTGCTGCTGCGCTGGTTGCGTTGTCCCCTGCCCACAGGGCAGGCGGTGGTTGTCTTTGCCCGGACCAATCTGCTGAAGTACATTCCAGGCGGCATCTGGCACCTGGCAGGCCGGATTCAACTGCTGCGCCGCCATGGCCATGGCTGGGGTCAAGCCGCCATGGCCGTCTTGCTGGATCCCCTGCTGATGGCCGTTGCGGCCCTGTTGCTGCTGCCCCTGGGGGGCTGGCGGCAGGGGTTGGGGCTGCTGGGGCCTTTGGCGGTGGTGTGTCTGCTGCCGGGCTGGCAGGAGCCCCTGACGAGGCATCTCCTGCGCCGCGTCAAGCTGCCCCGGGTTGGGGGAAACGCCGCCGCCAAGCTGTCCCCCGGCCCAATGCTGCCGGGATCGTTCCCCGGCGGCCCGTTGCTGGCGGAGATGGCTTTTGTGCTGGTGCGTTACCTGGGCTTTGCCCTCTGCGCCCACGGATTTCTGCCCCCAGGCGTGCCGCCGGGATCCCTGCTGGCCGCCTTTGCCCTGGCCTGGACAGCCGGTTTGGTGATTCCCGGCGCCCCCGCCGGACTGGGGGTGTTCGAACTGGTGCTGGTGCTATGGCTGGGTGGGGTTGTGGAGGAGGAAGCGGCCCTGCTGGCCACCGCCCTCAGCTACCGGGTGGCGTCCACCATGGGGGATGCCCTGGCGGCCCTAGGGGCTTGGGGGGTGAGCTGTTCAGGGAAACGCTGGAAAACCTCAAATTGGATCCGCACAGGATTCTGACGGGGCTTATGTACCACAGTGCCGAAACCCACCAGAGCCCTCTTGAACACTAGAGTTTGGCTTCAGTCTTAAGGAGTCTTGCTTTAAAACTGGTTCAGCATTGTTGCCAGTATTGCATTGCCTGTAAGTGAGTATTGAATCTCACGACCGCGTTTCTTTATCAAGGGGCTTACGTACCACAGTGCCGAACCTGTCTCAAGGCCGTCTCAGCCACTGTTTAGTCTCATTGGTTTCAAGTAAGTCTTACTGCGCTCAAAAGCAAATCCGGCTAGACGGCCTCCGCTGCCCTCACTGTGGCGGCCAGAACATGCAATGCGGCATCAAACACCCGTCCATGACACACCGGTGCCGCGACTGCCCTGGTTACCCCATGTTTGGCGGCAAGCGCAAAAACATGTCCAACGCCAAGCGCAAGGCCAGCAAGGGCAGGGGACCAGCACCACCGTTGCAAGCGCCCGTGACCGCTCCACCAAGCAGGTGGTGGCCCACGCGGTGGATCAGATTCGCACCCTCTCCACAGGAGTCCATGCAGATATCCAGGGTTTCCATAGCAAGTCCTGGTCAGGGATTCAGCCCTTCAGCACCATAAGTCCCAGGTGGAACACCATAGTCTAAAACGTGGAATCAAAAACCTGAGATGTGTAACAGAAATATAGACAATAAGGTCACAGAAATTACCAGAGGAAGGGGGGCAACTCAGATTCTAGAAGCATAAGAAAAGCAATAGAGGGAATACAGTAGGTTAAGGAACCGATAACCACCACGAACAGATGGATCTTGCGTCAGAACACCTAGGTTTTTCATGCGTTGCAAAAAGTTATCAAAAACTCTAATTTCTCCACTGGTCAGATTTTTAATTATCTCTGAGCGGCGAAAATGGAAGATAGGCTTATCACTCATCATTTTTTTTAGAATTGATCGATATTTCTCACTACGGATCGTATCGAAGACTTGTCGATCCAGAAATCTTCGCCCAATGATTTCAGTACCATTAACAATTCCGCGAAGCACTGTGTGTTTGTCAATCTCCAGCTCTTGAACCATACACTCCTGAGCCACGTGCCAGACCGATTCTCCTAGCTGATGAGCAAAGACCGGCAATCCACCAGCGTACTGAACAAGGCTCTCTAAACCTTCTGAGCTAATTCTTGCCCCTGCAGAAGTAAAAGTGCTCTCATAAAATTCACGTGTCTCTTCTTCAGTCCAGGGATTTATATCCAATAGGTCAAAAACACGAGCCAGCGATTGTTGATTTTGAATCAGAGCTTTGCGACGCTCTTCCAGCCCAACAACCAGAATACAAAGACAAATGCCTGAGTAGGATATAGATAATTCATCAACTGTACTTTTAAACCAATGAGCTACCTCTTCTAAGTTTGCCAAGCCGTTAACATCATCCAGAATAAGTAGCAGTCCTTGTTTGTCCGTTTTTTTGATAAAATCTTGAATGTATAAACCAAAATTATTGACCATTGTCGAGAAATCTTGGTCTTCCAGGTTTAATTCAAGAATAACTCCAAATGCGCCAACCTTGCGAATATGATTACCAAAAAATTCACGCACTTTCTCGTGCCATGGCTGATTGATGCTCTCTTTTAATAATTGATTACAGATTTTCCTCATCATCCCATTAAGATCCCGCGCGCCACCAAGAAAGACATGGCAACCTGTCATATCATCTTCCTGCTCACAGCGACTACGGACAAATTGCACCAGCGAACTTTTGCCAATCCCCGGCTCACCGGCAACAAAACCAACCTTCAACCGACCATGAGTGCTAGCCATTGCCATCCGATGCAGATACTCAATCTCGTGCTGACGCCCTACGAAAGATTCAATCGGGACGGGTACACCGGGTCGAAACGGACTTAAGCCGGGGTCCATTTGTCTGGGCCGAGGGGATGGCTTAAACCCTAGCATACAAAGGGCATGTCCTGAGGCCGGACAAATCTCAAGGTAGATCTCAGTGTAGCTGGGGTCTACCTATGGGGCGCTGGGGACGCACCGTGATCAGAACTGCATGTTCAACTCAAGCTGGACGACGCCATGTTTAGGAGCGGCACCGTCGTTGGCGGCTCTCCCACCATATCATCTGGCGTGCCAAGCTCTAGGGCCTGTGGACAGAAAGGGGGTTGTCAGATGGGTGTAGGGGTGTTTCAACCATCAGAGATGGAGGTTGTGATGAGCGATCACCGCTTTGTGATCACGGGTCGGCCCTGGCAGAGCATGCCCCGCTGCTTCCAGATAAGGCTACGGACGTGGCGTTACCGCCGACCGGAGATCCAGTTGAGGACAACACACCCGAAGTGCTGGCGTCTCAACGGCTGCCCAGCCAACTCCAACTGGGAGACTTGCTGCTTGGAGGATAAACCCCCTCCCGAACGAGGTGGCCTGAGTCAAGGTTGACAGATCCAGCTTTGCAACGTGCGGGCGCGCTGTTTCTGATGAAGAGCGAGCCGGGATGGGCAGACATGAAAAAGGGGGCCTTGCGGCCCCCTGTGTACACACAACTTCTGAGAAGATCAGAAGGAGAGGGTAGGACGCACTGCAATGGCGAAGGCGTCAGCATTGTCCATGTTGTCAGCGTTCGAGATGAAGTCCAGGTAAATGGGAATCTCGAAGTTGTCGTTGATGCTGAAAGTGTAGTAGAGTTCCAGCACTTGCATCACGTCATCAGTTTCAGGATCTGTCGTGTACTCAGGCGTGCCGTAGGCAATACCAGCGGAGTTGCCGGGGAAGATGGCATCATCCATGTTCAGGGCAATCATCCATTGGGCAGAATCCATATCTGAACCCATGTCATAATCCCACTTACCCAAGCTGTAGCTGCCACTGAGGGAAATGGTGTCTGTGAAGTAGGAACCTGCCACCAAATGGAAGTAACCCTTTGTTAAATCATTATCACTGTTTTCTTTGATGTTCTGGTAGGCAACTGTGAACAGGGCATCATTGCCTCCAAACAGCGCCCCCTCCCAGCTCAACGCCAACACACCGGAGCGGTCCGTCTCTTCACCGAAGATGCCCATCTCGCCTGCTTGATCTGCGGCATCACCACCATCAACGGCGTAGGAGGCAGAGGCTGTCAGGGTGCCCGCATCACTGGAGAGGAGATCTACGCTGAAGCCAACGCCAGCGTCGCCGAAGTCGCTAGGGCCGTAATCATCATAACCACCGCCGCCGTAGTAGGTGCCAAGGCCGACGATGGGATCAAGATCATCGACGTCTGTGCCGAACGTCAGGGTGGTCATCATGCCGCCCAGGTCAAGGCTTGTCTCGTAGGAGAAACCGCCGAAACTAACATCTTCTTCGTCGCCGGCTACACCATAGAAGTCGCCGGAGGAAAGGTAGTCCGCCGATCCCTTGGCCATCAAGTCACCCGTCAGGGAGAAGCTGAGGGTATCGGAACCGGTGAAGCTGGTCTCAAAGCTTACCTCAACTTCGCTGCTCAGAGCAAGGCCGGAGTTGTCTTTTGTAATCTTCTCAGGCATACCATCAGGCATACCATAGGTACCCTTCGCATCCTTATCATCAGAAGCGAAGTAGACGAAGTCCGTAGCGATCTCGAAGCTGGCTTTGGTGGTGGTGGAGAATTGACTGTCTTCCAGTTCGCTCACCTTGGCGTCCAGGCCGTCCACACTCCCTTTCAGGGTGATGAGCTCTTCCTCGAAGGAGGCCACCAAGCGCTCCAGGGTGTCCATGTCTTCCATGGCGCTCATCTTCATCTCCTCACCCATCATGTCCACCTTGGCGGAGATGGAGTCCAGACAGGAACTGAGGACAGCCGCCATCTGGAAGCGGGTCACGGGCTGGTTGCCGCGGAAGGTGCCGTCACCGAACCCGGAGACGCATCCATAGGTTTCCACCAGTTCGGACAGTGCCTGGTAGGCCCAGTCCGTGGGGTAGACGTCGGAAAAGTCCCGGATGGTGGTGGCCTGGGCGATGGAATAGCCCTGGACGGTATCCAGGTTCAATTGAACGTCGTTGGCCAGGCTGCTGACAGGCGCCAGCACAACAGGCAGAAGCGCAGCGGCCGGGGCTGCAACGAGCAGTCGCTGAAACGGTTTCATTGAGAGAACCTCACACACAAGGACATGGACACGAGGACCACGTGTAGGGAATCCTAGAGGAGCAAGGCGTCTTTTGCAAGTGCAAGCTACTGGCTTGACATTTTTTCTTTCTGGGAGGCGCTCAGTTGGGGGGGAGATCCATGGAGCGGCGCAGGGCGGCCAGTTCGTCGTCCAATTGGGCCTGCTGGGGGGTGGCTTTCCTGTTGTCCGGCAGAAGGGGCAGGGCCGGGGCAGGGGCCATGGAAGCCTTCAGGGCCGCCAGATCCTGATCCACGTCGCTCCCCTCCATGGCCTCGAAACGGGCCTCCAGGTTTTCACCCGCCAGCTCGGTCACTGCCGCGGTTTCCGCTTCCAGAGATTCCACCTTCTCCTCCATGCGCTCGAAGGCGGCCATGGAGGAGTCGGTGCTGATGCCGCTGACGGCCCCTTCAAGCTGCTTCTGGGCCTGGGCCGCCTGGACGCGGGCTTTCAGGGTGTCTTTCCTGGTTTTGGCCTGGGCGATCTTGCCCTCCAGTTTCAGCAGGCTGCGCTTCAAGGTCTCCACCTGTCCCGCCTGGGATTCCAACTGTTGACCCAGGGTCTGGGCAGTGTCCATGTGGGTTTTGCGCCGGGCCAGGGCTTCGCGGGCCAACCCCTCGTCGCCCCCCTGGAGGGCCAGTTGGGCGCGGCCGTACCACTGGTCCGCCTGAACACGGGCCTGGCTGGCCTGACGCTCAACGCGCTTCTGGCTGGCTACGGAAGTGGCCACCGCCTGGCGCAGCTTCACCAGATCCGCCTGCATGTCCATCAGGGCCTGGTCCAGAATCTTGGCGGGATCTTCCGCACGGCTCACCAGGTCGTTGGCATTGGCGCGTAGCAGTCGCCAAAGTCGTGAAAAGAAAGACATGACGGCAGCGTCAACGGGGCTAGGTTGGCGCGCAGCTTAGCAGGGCTTGGCCAGGGGTGCAGGGGGTGGGTCAGGACTGCTTGGGCAAGAGGAGTTGATACACCTTGTTCAGACCGAAACCCAGATCGTCCATACGGGCAGAGAGGCTGTCGATGCGGGTGGCGAGGGCGTCGATACGGGCGCTGAGGCTCGCGCCAAGGGTGTCCATGCGGGCAGCAAGATCGTCAATGCGGGCGCTGAGGTCCGCACCAAGGGCGTCCATGCGGGTGGCGAGGTCGTCGATGCGGGCGCTGAGGCTCGCGCCAAGGGTGTCCATGCGGGCGGCAAGATCGTCGATACGGGCGCTGAGGTCCGCACCAAGGGTGTCCATGCGGGTGGCGAGGTCGTCGATGCGGACGCTCAGGCCGTCCACGCGGGCAGAGAGAGCATCGATGCGGGCGGAGAGGTCCGCGCCAAGATCGTCGATGCGGGCGTTGAGGTCCGCACCAAGGGTGTCCATGCGGATGGCGAGGTCGTCGATGCGGACGCCGAGATCATCGATGCGGGCGTTCATGGCGTAGACCCCGAAAGCGATGGACAGCAGTAGGCCAAGGATGGTGACCACCACGCCAATCACCGCCACCACCACGGCAGGCTCCAGCCATGGGGGGCGCCCCAGGCCGTTCTTGGCTGCCGCAGTCGTGGTTGTTGCCTGGGGCTGCACTTCGGGGCGGGCCGGCGGAGTGTTGGAGGTCATGGGTTGGGGGCCTTGTTTCCAACAATAGAGGCTTCCCACGGTTGGCGATTCAGGGCTGGGGGTGCTGGAATTGGTGCAGTGATCGTGGGCTGTGGGGATGAAGGCATCCAGGCTTGGGGAGGGTGTTGAGGTGCGGCCGGCACAGGTGTTGAGGCCGTCCCGGCGCCCGGCGCCCCGGACACTGGACCATTGCCTGCAAACGGTGCAGCAGCGGTGGACGGGCCCCATGGCCCGGCTCGGCCGGCAGTGGTCCCGCTGGGCCGGCCCCAGCCTGGCGGAACACAGCCGTCCCCTCAGCCTCCACGGGCGCACCCTGACGGTGGCCGTGGACAACCCCCATTGGCTCCAGGCGGTGCAGTACAGCCGTCACCAACTGTTGGGGCGTTTGCAGGCTGCCGGCTTTGCCGTCACGGCGCTGCGCCTGCAACAGCGGGCGCAGCGGCCCCTGGCGGGCCTGGACGGGCGGCACCAGCAGCAGAGTTGGGCACAACACCCCAGCCGCCCTCAGGCGGGGGCAGGTCTCTGTCAGCGTTGCAACACACCCACGCCCCAAGGGGAGTTGCAGCGCTGGGGGCACTGCTGCTTCTGCCAGCGGGAATCCTTGCCGCCGCCGCCCCGTCCCGAGCAAGGTCCCAGGTGATAGGTTGTCCCCACTGCTGCGGCAACCCATGCGCTATGCCGTGATCGGAACGGGGGCCATCGGTGGCTTTTACGGGGCCAAGCTCCAACGCTCCGGGATGGAGGTTCACTTCCTGCTACACAAGGACTACACCCATGTGCAGCGCTATGGACTGAAGATCTATTCAAAAGACGGTGATTTCTGTCTACCTGCTGTTCACGCCCACGCCAGTCCAGCTACCATTCCTGTATGTGACGTGGTGCTGATCGCTCTTAAAACGACACAGAACAACCTGCTGAAAAACCTGCTGCCACCATGGGTGGCGGACCAGGGCATTCTCCTCACCTTACAAAACGGCCTGGGGATTGAACCACAGCTTGCGCAATTGGTTCAATCAGACCGGATGATTCTTGGGGGACTTTGTTTTATCTGCTCCCATCGGGGCGCCCCCGGTACAATTCACCACCAGGATTACGGCTCCCTCACCATCGGCGCCTATGGGGACGGCTACAAACCCCAGGGAACCACTTCCCTGCTGGAGACCATGGCCCGCCACTGGCGCCAGGCTGGCGTGGAGACCGCCGTCACTACGGATCTGGGCTACGCCCGCTGGAAGAAGCTGCTGTGGAACGTGCCGTTCAACGGTCTCTCCGTGGTGCTCTCGGCCACCACAACGGAGATGATCGCCAATCCGCAAACCCGGGCATTGGCCAGGGACTTGATGGAAGAGGTGCAGCGGGCCGCCGCCAGTCAGGAGGTCGCCATCCCCACCACGGATCTGGAGCAGATGCTCCACAGCACAGCCACCATGGCCCCCTACGTCACCAGCATGAAGCGGGATTACGACAACAGGATGCCCCTGGAACTGGAGGCCATCCTCGGGTATCCCCTGGCCGTGGCCCGTCGCCGGGGGGTGGTGCTGCCCAGGATGACCGTGCTGCACCAGTTGCTCCAACACCTGGATCGGCACAACCGGCGCCACGGCAGCGAGACCCCGGCAGCGGCGCCAGGGTGAGGGACCTGAGCACCAGGGGGCCTCAGCAGGTGGCAATGGGCATCCGCCAGCCCGTCCCGAAAGCCCGGCCACTCACCTTCAGCACTGGTGGCGCCTGGCGTCGTTTGAATTCCGCCCGCCGCAGCAAGGACCAAACGTGTTGCACCAGCGCTGGATCGTCCCCCGCCGCAATCAATTGATCCGGGGTGTGGTGCTGCTCCACCAACTGCTGGAGGACGGGGTCGAGAACGGCGTAATCCGGCAGGGAGTCGCTGTCTTTCTGGCTGGGGCGCAGTTCGGCGCTGGGTGGTTTGTCGAGGATGGCCTCCGGTATCAGCACCCCCCGGGTCGGCAAGCCGGCGGCGCGGCGCTGTTGCCGGGCAGCGGGGCTGTTGAGCCAGCGGCACAGGCGGTAGACGTCGGTTTTGTAGAGATCGCCAATCACCGCCAGGCCGCCGTTCATGTCTCCGTAGAGGGTGCAATACCCCACCGCCAACTCCGATTTGTTGCCCGTGGACAACAGCAGACGGCCCTCCTGGTTGGCCACGGCCATGAGCAGGGTGCCGCGAATGCGGGACTGGAGGTTTTCCGCCGTCACCCCGTCAGGGTCTTGCCCCAAGGCGGGGTTCAGTGCCTGGACAAAAGCATCCATCAGGGGGGTGATGGGCGCCGTGGTGGTGGCCATGCCCAGCACCTGGGCCAGTGCCCGGGCATCGACAACGGAGCCGGGAGAGCTGAAGAACGAGGGCATCAGCAGGCCGCACACCTGCCGGGGGCCAAGGGCGGCGGCGGCCAGACAGGCCACAAGGGCGGAATCCACGCCGCCACTGAGCCCCAACACGGCACGACGAAAACCGCACTTGCGGGCGTAGTCCCCCAGCCCCAATACCAGCACCTTCCATAGCTCCTCCTGGGGGGACGGGGCGGCCACGGGGGACCCGGCCGATTGCGCCACCGGACCATGGGGCAAAGCCAGGTGGACCCAACGGGTGGCCGGCCGGGCCGAGGGCAACTGCAAGGCAACAACACCCCGGGGATCCACCACAAAGCTGTGGCCGTCAAACACCAGTTCATCGTTGCCCCCCACCTGGTTCACGTAGACCACCGGGCACCCCAGGCGGGCAGCGGCAGCGGTGGCCAACTCCCGGCGCAGCGTCTGCTTGCCCACCGCAAAGGGGGAGGCGGAGAGGTTCACCATCACGTCCGGCGCCAGGGGCGCCAGTTCGGCGACGGGGTCGCAGTCGTAGGCGGGCTGACGGAGGCGCCGAGGGTCGACCCAGAGGTCTTCGCAGATGGTGACGGCCAACCGCAGGGGACGCCCCGCCAGGGGAATCTCCACCAGGCCGGGCTGATCACCCGGACGAAAATACCGCCGCTCGTCGAACACGTCGTAGCTGGGGAGGAGCCGCTTGGCCGCCGCCAGCCGCCAGCCGCCGTCTCCCACCAGGGCGGCGCCGTTGTGGAGGGGGCAGCCCCCCCCGTCCGCCAAGGGGACCACCACACCCACCAGCACCCGGAGGTTCTCCGGCAAGGCCAGGGCCAGGGCATCCAGCACCTTCTGCTGCCGCCGCAACACACTGGGCAGCAGCAGCAAATCCCGGGGGGGATACCCCCAGAGCGCCAATTCCGGCGTCACCAGCACCTGGACTCCCGCCGCAGCGGCCTCGCGGGCAGCCACCAGCACCTGACGGCTGTTGCCCTCCAGGTCTCCCACCAGGGGATTGAGTTGCGCCAGGCCGATGCAGAGGTTCAACGCCATGGTCAGGTTTCCTTTGGCGACTGCCGGGCAGCATGGCCGGTGAACCCGTAGAGCCTTCGGGACACCAGCATGGGCAACAACTCTTCCGGCACCAGGGCAGGATCGGGCCGTTGGCGGACCTGGGAGCTGGCGACCGGTGGGATGTGCAGCGGCAGCACCTCAAGCTGGGCGCCGGCGGCCTGAAGCCGGGCCATGGCCGGCTCCGGCGGCGGACCGTTGTGCCGTGGAATCACCGCCAGGCAACAGGAACGCAGCAACTCGGATGCCTTGTACCAGTCGGGAATCTGGGGCAGCAGATCCACCCCCACCACAAACAGCAGCCGGGCCGTGGGGAAGCAGGCCCGGGCCGCCTGGACACTGTCCAGGGCGCGGCGACTGCTGAAGTCCTGCCGCAACTCCAGACGGCGCCCCTGGGGCATCCGGGCCTTGAGGCCGTCCACCACCACCTGCAGCAACTGGCGGCGGACCGCCAGGGGGGCGCCGTGGTGTTTCAAGGGATTGTCGCTGGCCCAGGTGGCCACCATGGGGTAGCGCTGGCCCAGGCCGGCCAGAATGGCCTGGTGACCAATGGTTGGTGGATCGGCACTGGTGCCGAAGAGGGCCATGGCGGGGGGAGGCAACTGGCTACTCATGGCAGCAGGGCCGCGTCTTTCCGGGCGAAGGGCTGGCCACGGAACTCTTCTGCCTGGATCCAACACAACCACGGGGCGGGGGGACCTTGTTGCCGGACCAGGTGCTGCACCATGGTGGCCGATGGGGACAACCGCAAGGCTTCTCCTGTCACCAGCTTGTGGGCCGTCAGCCGCCCCAGGAGGCGGGTGGTATGGACCGCCAGGGTAGCCTGGGCCACGGCCACGGGACCGGCGGGGGCCAGGCTGAGGCCTGCCGTGAACGGCGCTGCCGCCAGCAGCAGGTGTTTCACAAGACCCAAAGCCCCCTGCAGGCCCAACTGGGCGCCCCCCACCCACAGCAGATTGGTGCCCAGTTGTCGCAGCAGGGCCTGCCGCTGGGGGCCAGCCCTGGGGAGGGGGACACCGTACAGATCGGCCAGTTGCAGAATCAAGCCCGTATCGGCTGTGGCGGCGCCCGCCAGATCCACCAGCATGACCGGATTCATGGCCAGGCCCGCTGCCTTGGCGGCGGCATAGCGGCCAATCAACTGTTGGGCCCGGGCACGGCGCTGCTGGAGGCGGCAGCGCATGAGCAGCCGCTGGAAGCGGCTCGCAGCTTGCAGGCTGTTGAGGGCCAGGAGGCGGACCCCGTCGGACTGCCACAGGCGCAGCAAGGCCTCCTGGAGGGGCTGCACCTGGGGGGCCGCCGCCTCGCTGCGGATCCTGCCGTCGGGAAGTTGTTGCGGTTGCCGGGGCGCCGCGGCGACCACCAAGGGGGCAGTCCAGTCCACCCCGTCCCCCAGCAACTGTCGCACCCGACCACCGATGGCCGCCACCAACTGGTGGCGTTCCGTCGTTGTCCAGGTGTCGGCACGGTTCAGCGCCAGCAGCACGGGTTTGCCACAGCGGCGCAGCTCCGTCAGCGCCGTGGCCTCCGGGGCGGAGACGTCCCCACCCAGCACCAGCAACACCAGATCGGCCCCCAGAGCCAAACGGCGGGCCAGACGCCCCTGGGCGGCCGCCTGGATCTCGTCCAACCCCGGGGTGTCCACCAGGTCCACACCCTGCAGGCCGGGGATGGGGGCAGGGGGAACCCATAGGGCCTGTTGCTGCTGGCGCGTGCAGCCGTGGGCCACGTCCACGGCAAAGCACGGCGAGGGCAGCAGGGCATTGAGCACACTGGATTTGCCCACCCCGACCCGACCGAACACCACCAGACGGGGGCGACGCCGGGCCAAGCGTTGCAACTGGTGATCCACCGCCCGCAGGTGGGGTCCCAGGCAAGTTTGCTCCCGTGGGGAGAGCACCAGCCGCTGGCGCCAGTGCTCCAGCAGGGCCAGCACCCGGTCCGCCACGGCGCCATCAGCATTCACCACGGTCATGGTCATGGTCACCGGGGCTGGGATTGGGGCAGGGGGCGCCAGCCAGCCAGCCAGGCCAGGACCGCATCGGCGCCAATCACGCCGGCAAAGCCGCCAAACTCGTCCACCACCACCCGCACCCGGTCGCTGTGGTGACGGAAGTCCATCAACAACTGGTCGGCACGGATCATTTCCGGGACAAACACCACCGGTTCGCTGAGCTCCGCCAGGGAGCGCTCCCCACGGCCCTGCACCAGCGCCGCCAGCAACGCCTCCCGGCTGGCCACCCCCAGCACGTGGTCCACCTCCTCCCCCAGAATCACCCACCAGGGATCGCTGCGCTCCAGGAGCAGGGCTTCCACAGTGGCCAGCCGCTCCGAACCCGCCAGGGTGGGGGCCGCCACCCGGGGCATCATCAATTCACTGGCCCGCAGGTCGTTGAGTTGGAACACCTTGCCGATCATGGCCGCCTCGTCGGCTTCAATGCACCCCTGCTGGTGACCCAGGCTGGTCAGCAGACGGATTTCCGCCTCGCCGGTGACGTGGGTGCTCTGGGCCGTCAGGGCCGGCACCAGACGCTCCAGAACCCACACCAGTGGCCGCAGCAGCCGGGTCAACTGCAGCAGGACGGGGGCAACCACCAGGGACACCTGCACGTTGAAGCGGGCCCCCAAAGCCTTGGGCAGGATTTCTCCCACCACAATCACCAACAAGGTGAACAGGGTGGAAAAGACGGCCAACCACTGGTTCGGCAAAGCCAGTTGCTCCACAATGACCCAGCCGGCAAAACTCCCCAGCATGATGCTGCCAAAGATATTGAACATGTTGTTAATCACCACCACAGCCGCCAGCGTCCGCCCCAGTTGAAGCCGCAGGCGTTTCAGGCTGTTGGCGCCGGACACGCCACGGCGGCAGAGATCCTGCACCTGGAGGGGGGTGGTGATCATAATGGCAGCTTCGCTGCCGGAGCAGAAGGCAGACCCCAGCAGGAGCGCCACCGCCATCAGGAGAAGTCCGCTCAGGGCGTCCACCGTCGCCACCCGGGGTTGCCCATCCCCTCTTCCGGTCTCCCCACAGATGAATCGAGTTTGGTCAAACTGCACCTGATACACACTTTTATTTAACCGTTTCCCTTCCCCCCTGCCCACCGTGAATTCCCGTCCGGATCAGTCCGCCCATGCCCAACGACGCCAACGTCTGCTGGCCAGCCTGGAGGATGCCGCGGTGGTGCTGCCCGCCGCCCACCTGGTGACCCACCACGCCGACGTGCATCATCGCTTCCGACAAGACAGCGACTTCTTCTACCTCTGCGGCCTGGACGAGGCCAATGCCGTGGCCGTGCTCCGTGGCCACGGCCACGGCGGCCCTCAGGATCCGCGTTTTGTGTTGTTTGTGGAACCACGGGACGCCACGGCTGAAGTGTGGAACGGCCAGCGCTGGGGCGTGGAGGGCGCCATGGAACACTTCGGCGCCGAGGCCGCTCATCCCCTGGGGGAGATTGCCGAACGCCTGGACGGCTATCTCCACGGCGCTGGACGCATCGGCTTCCGCGTTGGTCACCATCCCCACGTGGAACCGCTGGTGTTGAGGGTCTGGGCCCAGCAACTGGAGCGGGGTCAGCGGCATGGGGGACCCAGCGCCAGCCTCTTTGACGTGAGCGCCACCATCCACGCCATGCGCCTGCGCAAGGAACCCGGTGAGCTGGAGCGCATGAGGGAAGCCGCCCGCATCAGTTGCGCTGCCCACGAGCAGGCCCGGCAGGCCGTCCGGGCCGGGATGGGGGAATACCAGATTGAGGCCCTGCTGGAGGGCCACTTCCGTAATGCCGGGGCGCGCCAGCCCGCCTACCCCTCCATCGTGGCGGGGGGAGACAACGCCTGCATCCTCCATTACACCAACAATCAGGACCCGCTGCGGGACGGGGACCTGCTGCTCATTGATGCCGGTTGCAGTCTGATGGACTACTACAACGCCGACATCACCCGCACTTTCCCCATCAACGGGCGATTTAGCGGGGAGCAGCGGGCTCTCTACGAGTTGGTGCTGAGCGCTCAACGCCAGGCCATCGCCGCTGTGCAGCCGGGGAGCAGTTCAGCCAAGGTGCATAACGCTGCAGTGGAGGTGCTGGTGGATGGGCTGCTGGAACTGGGCCTTCTGCAGGGGGACCGGGACGCCATCATCGCCAACCATGACTATCGCCACCTCTATCCCCACCGCACCGGCCACTGGCTGGGTCTGGACGTACACGACGTGGGGGCGTCCCGACTGGGGGACCACCACACCGCCCTGGAACCCGGCATGGTGCTCACCGTTGAGCCAGGGCTATACATCAGTAACCGACTGCCCATCCCGGAGGGGCAACCCTCCATCTCCGACAACTGGCAAGGGATCGGCATCCGCATTGAAGACGACGTGGCGGTGACGGCAAGCGGCCATGAGGTGCTGACGGCGGCGGCCCTGAAGGGTGTGGGGGATATGGAGCGGTGAGGGAACCGCGGGCACCACGAAAAATCCCTGCCTCCCCACGTGGCAAAGCCTGATGTCCCCAACAATGCACCCGCGGATATAGTGATAGGAAGCACTCCGGATGTGGCTACCGCAAGAGAAACTGGCAAGGGTTTTGCTGTCACCACACTTGTAAATATAATGGTAGTGAGTCCGGGTGTCATGTTATTTACATCTTTTGTATTTGCCATGGGATTTGCGCTTGGCAAGATGGCTTAACCATTGACTTGCTGGGCAGATTCTCTGCTGTTTTCTGGCTTTCCAGCAGTCTTGCGCGCCACAATATATCTTGTGGGGCAATTACAGGCTTCAATGATTTGGAAATTCTGGTCCTCGATGAGTTGTTCAAGAGTGGCAACGCTAGGAATCGCGACGAACGGCGCCTTCCCCAGAAGTTGCATGATTGGTAGGAAAATTTCCATGAGACGATAACTGATTGAACCAAACCCTTGCGGCTTGCAAGGGGTTTTGGAAATGAAAAGGCCGCCCGGTCTCAGCAGCTCATGTGCCCTACTTAGCACACTGGAAACATCCTCAATAAGGTGTAAGAGATTGTGGGCCAGGATGACGTCATATGGTCCACTCAATGTTTCTACCATGGCATCGTCAACAAGAAAATCGATGTTATTGACCCCCTGTTGCAGCGCGTTTGCCTGGCCGATTTTGACCATCTCAGGGGAAATATCAGTGACTGTCATATGGGCAACTGATGATGTCAACAGGAGGGCGGTGGATCCTGTGCCGGCACCGATTTCCAGAATCTTGTCTTGCACCGTCAGGTAGGAGCGTGTTCGCTGCAGCGTGAACTTATAGGATTCCATATCCTTAATGGGGGAGGCAGCATAGCTTTTGGCAAGTTGATCCCAGAATGCCGTGGCTTTCTTCACAACCAGAATTCCTATGGGTTCCCTTATGATTTTACCGCCGGTTGTCCTGGGACGCAAGCCCCGTCCTTCAGGACGGCTTTTCTTGATGAGGAGCACTGCCTGAATCCCCCAGGACGTCAGTCACTACTTCAGGAGGAGCTGAAACACCCGCTCCGGCGCCAGTTCAGCGGTGGCGCCGATCACGGCGTCAGCGCCAGCGGCCAGCAGTTGCTGGTGGTAGGCGGCGCGCACCGTCGCAGCGGCGGCGGCAACATGGGGCGGGGCCACGGCCAGGGCCTTGCAGCGAAGCCGGGGTTGTTGCCGCCGGGCATGAACCACCGTGAGCACGTCCGCCACGGTATCCCCCACGTACCCCATGGGCAGATGGGTGAGGGGAACGCCATCCCTGGCGGCCAATGCCTCGACCAGTTGGAGAAGGCCGGTTGGATCCGGCTTGTCGGGGGCATCCCCCATGGCCACCAGGGGGGGCTGGGGCAAACCCAGGCGCTCCTCCAATACGTGGCGGACGCTGGGGGGTTCAGCCCCGCTGACAAAACCCCAGCCAATGCCGGCGCTGCTGAGGGCGGTAAAAAAGGCGCCATCCACCAGGAGAGGCTCCTGGCGGATGAGGCCGGTCCAGCGGTGGGGCTCCTGGCTTACGGCGCCGCCATCATCCCGCCCAAAGTAGAATCCGGAGAACACCTCCACCACCGCATCCCGTGGGGGCAGTTGCAGGTTCGGCTGCCGGGACCGGCGGCGGCGCAGCAACTCCAGGCTGGCGTCCCAGTCGTTGTTCCAGCGGCCCTCTCCCTTGAGGGCGTCAATGGTCTCAGGGGTAGGCCGCCAGCCACTGAAGTGGGCTACGGTTTCCACCACGGCGAGGCGATAACTGCGCCCCACGTCGCGGACCACGCCGTCGATATCAAACAGCAGCAGGGCGCGAAGGGGGGCCAAGACGGGCTGCCGGTGGTCTGCTAGATTAGCCCCCAACCATAAAAGACGTCTCTTCCCACCTTGAGCGAAGCCACCGCCACACCCCTCCCGGAAACCAGCGAGCCCAAGCCCGGCAACAGCTCCAGTCCCACTCCGGCGCCTTCCCAGGACGGGCCCGAGCCCTCTGTTGCCACCTCCGGTCACACGCCCCGTCCTGACGAGGGGCGGTTTCTGCTGAAGATTCTGTGGCTGCCGGACAACGTGGCCCTGGCTGTGGACCAGATTGTGGGCGGCGGCCCCAGCCCCCTCACCAGCTATTACTTCTGGCCCCGGGACGACGCCTGGGAAACCCTCAAATCCGAGTTGGAAAACAAAAAGTGGATCACCGACAACGAGCGGGTGGAAATTCTCAACCAGGCCACGGAAGTGATCAACTACTGGCAGGAGGAAGGCAAAGGCAAAAGTCTTGAAGAGGTGAAACCCAAGTTTCCCAAGGTCACCTTCTGCGGCACGGCCTGATGGGGTGTTGCTCTTTGGGTTTCCTGCCCAGACCGGTCTAAACCGCCACCGGCATGGCTTCTCCCGGCATCCAGTGGTATCCCGGCCATGTTGCCCGGGCGGAGAGGCAGTTGCGCCAGCAACTGGACCGGGTGGATCTGGTGCTGGAGGTGTGTGATGCCCGCATTCTGCAGGCAAGCCGCCACCCTTCCCTGGAGCGCTGGGCGGGAAACAAACCCCGGGTGCTGGTGGTGAATCGGCGGGACATGGTGCCTCCAGCGGCGCGCAGCAGTTGGCACCGGTGGCTCCAGCAGCAGGGGGAAGACCCCGTCTGGTGCGACGGGCGCGGCGGCGGCGGCAGCAAGGCGCTGCTGCAGGCCGCCGTGGAGGCCGGTGCGGCCCTCAACACCCGTCGCCAGCGGCGGGGTCTTCGCCCACGGCCGGTGCGGGCCCTCATGCTGGGCTTCCCCAACGTGGGCAAGTCCGCCCTCATCAATCGGCTGGTGGGACGGCGGGCCGTGGCCAGTGAACGGCGGGCCGGGGTCACCCGGTCTCTCCAATGGGTGCGCATGGGCGGCCAGGTGGACCTTCTGGATGCCCCCGGCATCCTGCCGCCCCGCCTCCAGGATCAGGAAGCGGCCCTGCTGCTGGCCATCTGCGACGACATTGGCCAGGCCGCCTACGACCACGAGGCCGTGGCCCAGGCCCTGCTGCGCCATCTCGCCAACCTCCCCCCGCCCCGTGTGGGTCAGCCCCTCACCGGACTGCTGGCCAGCCGCTACGGCGTCACGACGGATCCCCGGGCGCCCCATCGGTGGCTGCAGGCCGCGGCCGCTGAGCACGCCAGCGGTTGCACCGCCCGCATGGCCCAGCGGTTGCTGGACGACTTCCGCAGAGGCCGCCTGGGGGCCGTTGCCCTCCAGGCGCCCCAACCATCGCCATAGGGGTGACGGGGATGGAAAGACATGGCCCCCCCTGCTCGTCGGAGACCGACCATGGCGCAGCCTTCGGCAGTGGCGTTGGCCAACTGGTGCGTCTCACCTACGACAAACCGCTGCCCATGCGCCTTGACCGCTGGCTGGTGCAGCAGCGGCAGGACCAGAGTCGCGCCCGCATTCAGAAGCTCATTGCCCAGCAACTGGTGCGGGTCAACGGCGCCACAACCCCACGGGCCAAAACCCCCCTGCGCCATGGGGATCAGGTGGAACTCTGGTTGCCGCCCCCGGAACCCCTGGACCACCTGCCGCCCCAGCCCATGGAGTTGGACATTCTCCATGAGGATGCCGAGCTCATCGTCATCAACAAGCCAGCCGGCCTCACGGTCCATCCTGCCCCTGGTCACCGGGACGGCACCCTGGTGAACGGGCTCCTTGCCCATTGCCCTGATTTACCAGGCATCGGCGGCAAGATGCGCCCCGGCATTGTCCACCGCCTGGACAAGGACACCAGCGGCTGCATGGTGGTGGCCAAGAGCCAGGCCGCGCTCATGAGTTTGCAACAGCAAATTGCCCAGCGCAGTTGCAGCCGCCGCTACCTGGGGCTTGTCCATGGGGTCCTGCCCCAGGAGCAGGGCGCATGGGACGGCCCCGTTGGCCGCCACCCCGTGGACCGGCGCAAGTATGCCGTTGTGCCCGAGGAGCGGGGGCGGCAGGCCCGTACCCGTTGGCAGGTGCTGGAACGGCTGGGGGATTACTCCCTGGCGCGCTTCCAACTGGAGACAGGCCGCACCCATCAGATTCGTGTCCATTGCAGCCACGGGGGCCATCCCGTTGTGGGGGATCCCCTCTACAGTCGCTGCCGCCGCCTGCCCATGGCCTTGCCCGGTCAGATGCTCCATGCCGTTGAACTGGGGTTCAATCACCCCCTCACCCAGGAGCAAATTGTCTGCCGGGCGGAACTGCCCCCTTGTTTCCAGAGGTTGTTGCGGCGCCTGCGGTCTGCTGCCGACCGCTGTCCCTGAGCCGGAACTGGGCCAATCAGCCGCAACAGGGTGCTCACAAGAGTGGCCCACCAGTTACGGAGGGCTGGATCCAGGTCGCGGCTTTTGGCCAAGGGGTGTCGTCCCAGGCCACGCGAGCACAGCCGAACGCTGCGCTAGCGCCACTTCATTGAGGTAGTCTACAGACAGTTGCTGGTCGGAGTGACGCTATGAGTCTCGCCCTTGCCCAGCCCCAGCTTGAGGCCATTACCGACGCCTGCCGACGCCATCAGGTGGCGCACATGCATGCCTTTGGTTCCGTGGTGCGATCCGACTACCGCCATGGAGAGAGCGACATCGACCTGTTGGTGGAGTTTCAACCTTGTGAACCTGGAACGCTCTACAGGACCTACTTCAGCCTACTGAGCGAACTGCGCAAAAGCCTGTCTGCCCCCGTGGACCTGGTGATGGTGGACGCCGTTCGCAACCCCTATATCAAGGCAACGATCGAGGCCAGCAAGCAGGAAATCTATGCTGCGTGATCCCCGCGCCTACCTCAACGACATCCTCGAAGCTGCCGCAGCCATCACCGCGGCAACCGCAGGACTGGATGAAGATACCTACAGAAGAAGCCGGCTCGTCCGGTCTTCTACAGAGCGGGAATTCATCATTATTGGCGAAGCCCTAAAAGTGGTTGCCCGGCGCAACCCTCGGCTGTTTGCAGCCATCCCGAAAGGGCGCCAGATCATCGATTTTCGTAACTTGCTCACCCATGAGTACCTCAACGTGAGTGATCGCATTGTCTGGGGCGCTATTCAGACAGATCTACCGATCCTCGTTCAGCACTGCACCCAACTGCTGAGCGAACTGAATCAGGAAACCAGTTGATTCCAGTGAGACCATCATCGTCATCAACAAGCCCGCCGGCCTCACGGTCCACCCTGCCCCCGGTCACCGGGACGGCACCCTGGCGAACGGGCTCCTTGCCCATTGCCCTGATTTACCAGGCATCAACGGCAAGATGCGCCCCGGCATTGTCCATCGGCTGGATAAGGACACCAGTGGCTGCATGGTGGTGGCCAAAAGCCAGGCCGCACTCATGAATTTGCAACAGCAAATCGCCCAGCGCAGTTGCAGCCGCCGCTACCTGGGGCTTGTCCATGGGGTCCTGCCCCAGGAGCAGGGCGCATGGGACGGCCCCATTGGACGTCATCCCGTGGACCGGCGCAGGTATGCCGTTGTGGGGGAGGAGAACGGGCGCCAGGCCCGCACCCA
>JAJDVL010000051.1 GCA_022826155.1 Prochlorococcaceae cyanobacterium jk18x22bins.40
CTCCCTACACAGAACAACTGGAGACTGATCCCTGGCAATTCTCCATCGAAGCGGAACGTCAGGAGCAGAACACCGCCACCTCGCCGGTGGAACATTCCCTCAAGCTGCGCTTCTCCCTGCCCTATCGCTGATCGCGGCGGCTCCCTGAAGACCGCGGCGGCGGAGACGGACGGCCTCCCTCCTCCCATGGCCCTACGGCAACGGCGGTTCCCTGACCAGGGAAGGAATCCATTCACCCCATGCCCCCCAACACCCCACCCATCAATTCCGAAACGCAGACCCGGGCAACAGCCACGACAATGCCCGGCAGCACAGGCTCTGGCCACTGTCCATGGCTGGAGCCTGCCGTGGTGGTGGCGATGCTGAGTTTGGATCCGATCTCAATGCCCGGATGGATACCCTTGGACCCAGCCTCGTGGCCATGACCTTAGCCAGGGGCTCATCCCCCGGTGATGGGGGGAAGAAAGGCCAGTTCGTCGCCGGGTTGCAGCGGGTGGTCCGGTGGGGCGAAGTCCTGGTTGACGGCCCAGCGGAGGCCGGGGCAATGGATGCCCAAGGCTTGCTGGAGACTGGCCACCGTGGTGACGGGTCGGGGCAACTCCACCAACCGCTCGTGCCAGCCCTGCTCCTCCCGCAACCGGCCAAACAACAGGACCCGCACGGTGGTCCTGGTCACGGGTTGATCGGTGCTGGACACAATTTTGCGTCGTTCCAGTTTGGGGCATTCTGGACCATCATTGGCGCCACAGTTGGCCATGGCCTGTCTTCCCGTTGCCCTGCTCACAGTGTCGGATCGCCGCTCCATGGCGGAGGACGCCTCCGGTGCGCTGCTAGCGCAGCGCATTCACCAGGCGGGGCATGAACTGGTGGACCGGCAACTGGTGCCGGATGATCGCTACCAAATTCGGGCCGTGGTCAGTGGCTGGATTGCCCATCCGGAGGTGGCGGTGGTGATCAGCAGTGGCGGCACCGGCTTGACAGGACGAGACGGCACACCGGAAGCCGTCGCCCCCCTGCTGGATAAAACCATCACCGGTTTTGGCGAGTTGTTCCGGGTGGTGTCCTTTGGGTCCATCGGCACCAGCAGCCTGCAAAGCCGCTGCCTGGCAGGCGTAGCCAACGGCACGGTCCTGTTTGTATTGCCGGGCTCCGTGGATGCGGTGACCACGGCCTGGGACCAGTTGATTCGCGCCCAACTGGACGACACCACCCGCCCCTGCAACCTGGTGCAACTGCTGCCGCGACTGCGGGAGCCCACGGATCAGCCGTTGGATCAGCCGCCGATGTAGGCCATTTCCGCGGGGCTGGGCCGTGGCGTGGGGTTGACTTGTCGAGAAGTCCGCTCTTCGCTGTAGCGATCCCGGCGCTGCCGCCAGAGGGAGACCAGTTGCTGCATCAGGACGGCATCGGGCTGCCGGGGGTCCAGGGCGGGCTTCAGGTCCGTGCCTTGGCTGGCAAAGAGGCAGGTATAGGCCACCCCGTCAGCGGTCACCCGCAACCGGTTGCAATCCCCACAGAACGGTTCGCTGATGGAAGCAATGGTGGATACAAATCCTCCCCCGTCCCCATAACGCCAACGCCGTGCAGTGGCGCCAGGCTGGCGGCCTACGGGCTGCAGGGGCCAACGGCGGGCAATCTGGGCGATCATGGCAGCAGCGGTGAGCACCTGTTGAGGCTGCCAACCGTTGCGGTTCCCCACGTCCATGTACTCGATCAGCCGCAACTCCACCCCCAGTTCCCGGCAGAGACGCGCCATGGGGACCACTTGGTCCCCGTTGCCGTGGGCCATCACCACCATGTTGATCTTGACGGGAAGACCGACGGCCCGGGCATGGCCAACGGCTGCCACCACTCGGGCAAAGCTATGGCCACCCCCCATGCGGAGCACAGCCTGGGGATCCGCCCCATCCAGGCTGATGGTGATGCGGTCCAGGCCCGCCTGCTGCAAGCGCCGCGCCAGAGGACGATCCAACAACACCCCGTTGCTGGTGAGGACCACCTCCTCCACCAGGTCCAGGGCTTTCACGGCTTGAATCAAGGGCACCAGGTCCGGAGCCAGCAGGGGTTCCCCGCCCGTAAGCCGCAGGCGGCGGCAACCCAGCCGGGCCGCCACGCCAACGAGCTTGAGGCGTTGTTGATGGGTGAGCAGGGTCCGGGGATCCTGGTTCTCGGGGCGGCAGTAGCGGCAGGCCAGGTTGCAGCGGGCCGTGAGGGAGAGGCGCAATACCCCCAGGGTTCGCCCCAGTTGATCAAGGGTGCTTGTGGTCATGGGTGGCGGCGGCAAGGTCCTGGGGACGGTTCAGGTTCACCAGCGCTGTGGAGGGAACCCGTAGCCACTCCACCTGCAAGCCGGGCAGCCATTGACGAAAGCTGCGCACCCCGGCCGCCACCGCTCGGTGGAGGGTGGCCGCCAGGTCGGCGCCATAGGTGGCCAGCAGGGGCTGCTGTTGGGCGCCGTCGGTTGTGAGGCGCGCATGACGGGGCGGCAGTGGGGCAGCCAGGGCATTGAGCAGGGAAGAACTGAGGTGGGGGAGGTCACAGGCCAGCAGCACCATGGGGCGGCCGGGGCAAATGGTCATCAGCTTGGCCAAGGCCAGCAGGGGACCCTCCCAAGGAGGTTGTTCCTCCAGGACGGTCACCTGCCGCAGATCTGGAGCCGTGCCAGCGACAGTGGCCAGGTGCTGGCGGTGACCCTGGTGGGGACGGCTCAGGCAGACGGTCTCCAAGCCGGTGGCCAGGGTCAGGACGCAGGTGTGCTGCAACAGGCTGCCCCCGTGGGGGTGGGGCATCAGGGCCTTGTCACGCCCCATGCGCCGGCTCCGACCACCGCAGAGAATCGCCGCCAGGGGCCGCTCAGAGCAAGACGAGGAAGGCATCCGCAATGGGCGCTACAACAGATGATCAAGAGGATCATTCATTGTTCCCTCAAGATCGTGTAACAACAGCCACATTCTTGAATCCCGTGGGTTGGTTGCATGATGCCAATCGGTTAGCCCTGTGCACCGAGCTAGGCCCCTGGTCGCTTTTTTCCTGAAGCCAGGGTTTGACTAACCCCTAACTTCCATGCTTGGTGAACTCTGGTCTTTCCAGGGGAGGTACAGAACGCTGCACCTCACCTGGTTTGCGTTCTTTCTCACCTTTGTGGTGTGGTTTAATTTGGCTCCCCTGGCCACCACCGTGAGAGAGGATATGGGTCTGGAACTGGGACAGATCCGCACCATTGCCATCTGCAATGTTGCTCTCACTGTGCCGGCACGGGTGATTATCGGCATGTTGCTGGATAAGTTCGGACCGCGCCTCACCTATTCCGCCATTTTGGTGTTTGCGGCAATCCCCTGTCTGATGTTTGCCACGGCCCAAAGCTTTGGCCAATTGGTGGTGGCCCGGCTGCTGCTCTCCATTGTGGGGGCCGGTTTCGTGATCGGGATTCGCATGGTGGCAGAATGGTTTCCTCCCAAGGAAATCGGCCTGGCTGAAGGCATCTACGGGGGCTGGGGCAACTTCGGTTCTGCGTTCTCGGCCCTCACCCTGGTGATTGTGGCGGGCTGGCTCAGCTTTGCCGGTGGCGCCCAGATTGGCGACGTGGTGCTCAACTGGCGCGGCACCATTGCCCTCACCGGCATCATCGCCGCCATCTACGGGGTGTTCTACTTCTTGAGCGTGCGGGATACGCCCCCTGGCAAAACCTATCAGCGACCTCACAAAACTGCTGGCCTGGAGGTGACGTCCATGCGGGACTTTTGGGGCCTCATGGGCATGAACGTTCCCTTCGCAGGCATCCTGGCGGTTTTGGCCTGGCGTCTCAAAACCGTGGGGTTCCTCACCGAGGCCACCTATCCCATGACCCTGCTGGCCATCGTGATCTGGTATGGAATGCAATCCTGGGGGGTTCTTCGCACCAACTGGCAACTGGTCACCGGCAAGAAGGACTACCCCAAGGAGGACCGCTATGAATTCAAGCAGGTGGCCATCCTGGAACTCACCTATATCGTCAATTTCGGTTCCGAGCTGGCGGTGGTGTCCATGCTGCCCAGCTTTTTTGAAACCACCTTTGACCTGCCCAAAGCCCTGGCCGGCATCCTGGCCGCCTCCTATGCCTTCATGAATCTGGCAGCCCGTCCAGGGGGCGGTCTCCTCTCCGACCGCATGGGATCCAGGAAAAACACCATGGCCTTTCTCACCATTGGCCTGGGGGTGGGCTATCTGCTCATGAGCCTCATTCAGCCCGGCACCTTCACTGGCACGGCCGGCATTCTCCTGGCCCTGGCGCTCACCATGTTCTGCTCCTTCTTCGTGCAGGCCGGGGAGGGATCCACTTTTGCCATGGTTCCCCTGGTGAAGCGCCGTGTCACTGGCCAGGTGGCCGGGCTGGTGGGGGCCTACGGCAACGTGGGCGCCGTGGCCTACCTCACCGTCTTTGCCCTGCTCCCCGGCTGGATGGGGGGTGGAGCAGACCCGTCCCCCGCCGTGATTGCCGCCTCCAACAGCGCCTTTTTCCAGGTGTTGGGGATTGCCGGGCTGATCGTCGGCTTCTTCTGCATGTTCTTCCTCCGGGAACCGAAGGGCTCCTTCGCTGAACTCCACGAGGGAGAGCTTGCGGCCGTCTCATGAGCAGCCCTGCCCAGGTTGGCGTCGTGGAACCCCCTCTGCGCTCCCAATGTCCCTACTGCGGTGTGGGCTGTGGCCTGGAGATGTTGCCCCCTGCCGCCAAGGGGCGCGCCACCCTTCGCGGCCAGGACGGTACCCCGGTGTGGGGAGCACGGGGGGATCGCCATCATCCCTCCAGCCTGGGCCAGGTGTGCATCAAGGGGGCCACGGTGGGGCAAACCCTGGGCAACGGTCGCCTCACCCGTCCCCTCTATCGCCCCCGCCTGGATCTGCCCTTGCAGCCCGTCACCTGGGATAGGGCCTTCGCCGTCCTGCTGGAACGCATTCGCAGCACCCTGACCGGGAAGGGTCCCCAAGCCCTGGCCATGTACGGCTCGGGGCAGTTCCACTGCGAGGATTACTACATGGCCCAGAAGCTGCTGAAGGGGGCTCTGGGCACCAACAACTTTGACGCCAACAGCCGCCTCTGCATGAGTTCGGCTGTGGCCGGCTATACCCGCAGCCTGGGCTCCGACGGTCCGCCCTGCTGCTACGAGGACCTGGACCAATGCGACCTGGCCCTGATCATTGGCGCCAACATGGCGGACTGCCACCCGGTCCTGTTCCAGCGGCTGGCCAAGCGGCGCCGCAAACGCCGCCATAAGAAAGATCTTCAGATCATCGTGGTGGATCCCCGTCAAACCGCCACCACCAGCGCCGCGGACGTACACTTGGCCATTCGACCCGGCACGGACCTGGTGCTGCTGCACGGCATCGGCCACCTGCTGCTGCGCCAAACCGCCCTGGATTTCGACTTCATCGAAGGGTGTACAGACGGCTTTTTTGCCTACGCCAAGCTGCTGCAGGACTGGACACCAAACCGGGTTGCGTCCATCTGTGGCATCAGCAGCAGTGACCTGCGCCTGGTGGCGCGCCTCTGGGCCCGCAGTCGGGCAGCCCTGAGCCTGTGGTCCATGGGGGTGAACCAATCTGTGGAGGGGACCGCCACCGTGTCCGGCCTCATTAATCTCCACCTGCTGACGGGGCAGATGGGTCGCCCAGGCGCCGGACCCTTCTCCCTGACGGGGCAACCCAACGCCATGGGCGGTCGTGAGGCGGGTGGCCTGGCCCACCTGCTGCCCGGCTACCGCCAGGTGAGCAACCCGCAGCACCGGGCTGACGTGGAAGCCCGATGGAAGCTGGGACCCATCGCTGCAAAACCCGGCCTCAACGCCTGGCAGCAGATTGAAGCCATGGAGGCTGGCGCTCTGGATCTCTGGTGGGTGGCCGCCACCAATCCCCTGGTGAGCATGCCGCAACTGGAGAAGGTGAAGACAGCCATGGCTCGCTGTCCCCTGGTGGTGGTGAGCGAGGCCTACAGCAACACGGAAACCAGCCGCTACGCCCACTTGGTGCTGCCCGCAGCCCAGTGGAGCGAAAAAGACGGGGTAATGGTCAACTCGGAGCGGCGAGTCACCTTTTGTCCGGGGTTTCGGGCGGCGCCGGGGGAGGCGCGGGCGGATTGGCAGGTGTTCGCGGAACTGGGACGACGGTTGGGTTTCGTCGAGCAGTTTTCCTACGGGTCCGCGGCAGAGGTGTATGGAGAGTTCGTCACGTTCTCGGCTGGCCGTGTGTGCGACACCTCCGGCCTGAGTCATGACCTGCTGCGCCGGGAAGGGCCGCAGCAATGGCCGTTCCCGGCTGGCGTCACCCCCGGTCGTGGCAGTCGCCGGCTCTACGAGAAGGGCGCCTTCCCCACCCCCACGGGTCGCGCCCGCTTCATGGCGGACCAGCCGGGGGGCCTGGCGGAACCCCCTGACAGGACCTTCCCTCTGGTGCTCACCACCGGCCGCTATCTGGGCCATTGGCACACCATGACCCGCACCGGCCAACTGGAGCGTCTCCGCCGCATGCACCCTGAGCCGTTGTTGGAAGTGAATCCCGTGGATGCCACCGTGGCCGGATTGGCGGACGGGGCCGTTGCCCTCGTCCGTTCTCGCCGTGGTCAAGTCACGGCGCGGGTGTCCGTTCGGGATCAAATCCGCCCAGGCTCAGTGTTTCTGCCCATGCACTGGGGAGGGAGCCAGGACGGCGCCTGTGAAGTGAACGACCTGATGCACGCCCTGGGCTGCCCCATCTCCCAGCAACCGGAGCTGAAAGCCGCAGCCGTTCAACTGACTCCTGCAGGATGAGTGTAATTTGTATCATGCGATTGGTCCTTGACACAACTGCCAACCTCATTCACAATCCCATCAAGCTGATCATGGACTGACACCATGGCTTCTCGGATCGTTGAGGCTTTTCAAGACCTGGAGGACCCCCGTAAGAGCAATGCAACCAAGCATGACCTTGCTGAAATGCTCACTTTGGCCGTCGTCGCAGTGATTTGTGGGCATGAAACGTGTGTGGATATGGAAAACTTCAGTAAGGTCCATAGGGATTTTCTATGCACCTTTCTCAAGTTGAAGCATGATATTCCCAGTCATGATGCCTTGTCCAGACTATTCAGGATTCTGGATCCCGAGGCTTTTGAAGGAGCACTCCTAAAGTTGGTAACTCTATTTAATCATCTGTCTGGTTCTGTAGATAAAATTGACACAAATTCTCTGATTCAGAAATTTAATCAACCCTCCCGTAAAAGTGCGATCTATCTCTTAAACACCTTCGGCTTGTCTGTACGGGCAGTCTTCGCTGAAACCCCAGCAGACGTCGCCATTCCTCCCTATCTACAGCAGCTCTGTGTTGCAGCTCCTGATGAACCTTAGGACACCTGGAAGCATCGGGCAAAGCCCTCTGGCGGGCTGTCGTCTCGCTCATGGGGAAGTCAGTTGCTTTCCTGTGAAGGAGGGGCAGGAATGCTCGGGAAAGACCAGGGTGGAGACGGGTATCCAGCTCGTCAATCACCAGGAACGATCCCTCGGATAACGCTTCCAAGGCTGGCTGGCAGAAGTACAAAACCAGTCGAGAAGCTGGAACACGCCATTCAGGAACTTGAAGACCATCGAGGCGTACCTTAAACCATCCCGCCACTTCCGCAACGAGATAGCCGAGATTAAAACCTACATCAAGGAATTAGAATTAGAACGCCAAAAATTCAAGCTGGCATAATTGATATGGAACAACCCAACCTATGGGCAGCACCTCAGAGTCTCTGCCAACTCTGGCTGCTGCCCCACCGGTGATTGAAAAGAGCAGTACAATCTGGGGGAATTTGGCCGGTCAGTGTTTCCTGCAGTCAACGTTGTCAGGTTTCTGTAGTATCCTTGAGTTCTTCAACTTTTGATAGAATTTCCTCTATTAAGGAACCTCTGAATTAGCCTACAAGGGGGTGGCATTCAAGATCTTGGATTGTGATTCGTGACATATGCTCCTCAAAGCTGGCTAACAGGAGTCATAAGCCTCGTTGCATGGTCTGATTTTTGGCTGATTCACCTCAATCAGCACACCTATCCTATGAGGATCATGCCATACAGGATTCCCCACGCAGTAAATTGGCGAATCCAAGAAGCAGGGCCAGCCGATTCTCGTTCTTCGACAGGCTACGGTAGCGGGTCTTGCTGTAGCCAGACATCTGCTTCACATAGAAAAACAGGTGTTCCACCTTGGCCCGCACACTTGCCTTGCACTCCTGCATTAGTCGCTCCACCTGGTTTCTGGCTAATCTTCGGCGCTTTCCTGCTCCCATCCCAATGTGCTGTGCCACCTTGCTATCCTGATGGGCCTCGCGCTTCTCAATACCACGATACCCGGGAATTAAGTACTTGACACCACGTCCTTAAGCCTAGCCCTGGCAAGACTTTCCAGGCGTTGAGCCTGCACCAGCAGTGTCCGACGAATCCCGTTCTTGACTTTTCTCTCGCTGATCAGGCAGGCCAAGTTGGCAATGGTTCTGGCACGTCTTGCCAATCCAATATCAGACCGAGAATGCGTTGAACTCCTTGAGTCGTTCGCAAAGACCCTACGGATTCCCGCAGAATTCAGCCCTGCCCACATTAGCCCCATACCGGCAAAGAACTCAGCAGCAAGCGTCATGGGTGAGCTGGCGGTAGGTGATTCGGGTGGTGAAGGCCTTAAGCGCTAGGGCGCTTAGCCGCTCAAGGGTGTGGTGCTTGACGTCGCCCTCATTGAGCCTGAAGGTGGCCTCATGAAGGTAGCGCCCCAGGTGCTTCCTGCTGCAGTGGCGCCACACTCCCATCAGGCTGCGCCGCAACAGCGCCCACATGGATTCAGCAGCGTTCACGTGGATGTCGTTGGCACCTACATACTGGCCAGCACTGTGGTTCACGCTGCCGTGGTGGAAGCCCTTGACTTCGATGCCCTCATAGCTGGCGTGCTCATCGCTACAGATTGTTGCTCCTTGCTGCACGTGTTGGCTGATCCGTGATTGCAACAACTCTTTGCTGGTGGAAGGGACTGGCATGACCACGGCATGGCCGCCGGGCTCTCTCATGCCCAGCACGGGCTGCTTGAGCGATGGACCACGGCCACCGCCGTCCCTCTTGTCTTCATGCTTGTTGCGCTCCTTGCCGCCCACGTAGAGCTCATCCACTTCCACCATGCCCTGCAACAGGGTCAGGTCCTGGCCACAGGCTTGCCTGATCCGCTGTAGCAGGAACCATGCGGTCTTCTGCTACACCCCAATCTCCTTGGCCAGTTGCAGGGAAGAAATCCCTTTGCGGGCCGTTACCACCAAGTACATGGCATAGATCCACTTATGCAACGGCACGTGGGAGCGCTCAAAGATGGTCTTGCTCCGCACCGTGAACTCTTGACCACAAGAGCGGCAGCGGTAGTAACCGCTCCGTTTGCCGCCCCTGGTGACGATCTGGTGGGAGCAACCACAGTAAGGGCAGACCGGCTTGCCGCCCCAGCGACGGTCTTCCAAGTAGAGGCGGGCTGATTCCTGATCAGGGAAGAGCTGGAAGAGTTCCAGCAGGTTAATGGTGGAGCGGCTGGCCATGGCTCAAGGTGCTTCACTCCACCAGCAGAAGCTCGATTCCCAGTGGTGTCAAGTACTTAATTCCCATCATCAGCACCTCTGGCTCTGCGGCATCGGGTAGCTCTGCGGAGTCGGATGCTGACAACTCAGAAAAGATCAGATCAAACACACCCTTATCTCACCAGCGGCGGCAACGGTTGTAGAGGGTTTTGTGGGGGCCATAGGCC
>JAJDVL010000034.1 GCA_022826155.1 Prochlorococcaceae cyanobacterium jk18x22bins.40
TATAACGCCACCTTGAACGACACGAATAAAAATTCTCCAGGGGCCAACTGCAGAAAGCGAATCCCCTGGGCAGGCTGCTCCAGGAGGCGCACCAGCGGCCGCACCCCGATCAGACACAGCCCTGCGCCGGTGGCGATGGCCACCAGGCCCCGCAGCAGGCGGCTGCGCAGCTCGTCAAGGTGGCCCAACAGGGACATTTCCACCTCATCGGGGAATTCGGATGGGGGCACAGACTGCGTCTTGAGGGGAAGCTGGGTGGACACAGAGGCGCAATGGTCGTAACCACCACAAAGACTAGGGACCCTCGCTCTGGAGTAGAGACACCGCCGCATCCGGGCGACCCCAAAGCACACGGCTTTCACGGAAGCGCACCACCCCTGGGCCGGCGCCAGGAATCCGTTGCAGATGGCAGGTCTCGGTGCTCACCACGGCAACGGCGCCGTTGCCCCGCCCACGACTGAAGTAGGCCGCCAGGTCGGCAGCGATTTGCACATCGTCTTCGTCGGCCCCAGTGGCTTCACTGACTTTGAGCACCACGTGGCTGCCAGGCATTCCCTGCGCATGAAACCAGAGATCACCGCGGCGCGCCTCCTGAATGCTGATGCGGTCGTTCTGTCGGTTGTTGCGCCCCACCAATAGGCGGAGTCCCCCGGGGCTGCGCAGTTGAAGGGGGCAGGATGCGGTTGTTCCGGCTGGGGAAACCACAGAGCGGGAGCGCGTCAGGTCCAGTTCGCGGAGCTCGTCTTCCAACTCCTCCAGGAGAGCCTGTTGCTGATCGGGAGGGGCGCCGCTCCAGTGGAGCAGGAATTGGCCATGGGCAGATTCCAGCCGCGCCAACCGCTGGCGGTGGTGGTCCAGGCGTGGTTCCAGCACCTGACGGGAACGGCGCAGCTTGCGCGCCTTCTGGTAGAGCCGCTGCGCATTGGCCAGGATGGTTTTCTCCGGGTCCAAGGCAATGGACTCCCGAGGACCTCCCATGGGATCTGCCACCAACAGGTGGGTGAGCCCGCTGCGCTGGAGATCCGGGCAGCACATCAATCGATCTGCCCGGCGCTGCAGGGTGGTGTGGTCCGCCACAGCGGCCAAGCGTTGCTGAACATCGTCCCGCAGCCGCTGTTCTCCCGCCATGGCCTTGCACAGAATCTGCACCAGGCGCTGGTGATCCTGCTGCATCCGGGCATGGCGAAGGTGGCGACCATGGAATGCCGCCAGGGCAAGACCCACACCATGGTCCCCTCCATCCGTGGGACTGGCCCTGTCCTGGGCCGCCGCCGGCGCTGCCCACACGTGATAACCCTGATCCCCCTCCAACTCAAACCGGAACCGCCGGACCTCCAGGGCAGCCAACCAGTGTTGCCATTGCCCATGGAGGTCCTGCCACTGGGCCGTGGTCAGTGCCGTGACACAGAGTGTGGCGTCAATCCCGGCCGCGCCACAGAGTTGGCGAGCCAGGCTGGGGCTGATGCCGCCATAGCGTTGCCAGAGGGCTTGGACCAGGGGGAGGGGCGCCAACTGCAAGTGTCTCTGCCAACTGGTGCAGGACTCCTGTCCATCCGGCACCCGGCCAGGGGCAGGCGGCGGAGCGCTGTAGTGGTCACCGCAGCCCAGGGGGCGTACACGGGACTGCCGGGGCTTCACCTGCCGCCCCATGGCCATGATCCGGTCCCCGGCATCCAGGAGAAACAGGTTGCTATGGCGGCCCATCAGCTCCACCACCAATTGGCGCTCCACCACTGCACCCGGTCGTTTGCTGAACTCCAGTTGCACAATGCGCTCCCATGGGGGCTGCCGCAGGGCCGTCAATGTCAGTCCCCGCAAACCATGATGGAGTTGCTGAGCCAGGGTGCTGCCGGCGCCCTGGCGTGGTGGCGGCAAGCAGGGGTGGAAGCGCGGCGCCTCCGCAGACCAGCTCAGTTCCAGCCATAGGTGGGTGCTGATGGTGCGCAAACCCACGTGGATGGTGGCGCCATCGGTTTGCTGAGCCTTGACAAAACGACTGGGCACCGCCTGGTGGTCCAGTTCATGGCAGACTGCACAGAGTGTGGTGAAATCCTGCTGTTGCACGGGAATGCCAACGCCAGATCCGAGCATCAGTCCGCGACTGATGCTGCCGTGAAGTTTGCCGAACCCTCCAGCCGCCTGATGATTCTAACCGGCCTCAATGGGGTGGCATATGTTCATGAGGTACCAGTCCCAACGTGCTCTGGCATTACTGCGAGAGGGTACAGGACGACCGGATGCCGAGTTCCGCGAAGGGCAGGAACACGCCATCCGTCATGTGGTGGAAGATGGCGGCCGGTTGCTGGTGGTGCAGAAGACAGGGTGGGGCAAAAGCTTCGTCTACTTCATTGCGACCAAGCTGCTGCGGGAATCCGGAGCCGGACCTGCGCTGCTGATTTCCCCGCTGCTGGCGCTGATGCGGAACCAGATTGCCGCCGCAGAGCGCATGGGGGTCAAGGCGGTCCGGATCGCCTCCGATAACCAGCAAGATCGAGGGGGTGTGGAAGAGCAGTTGCGACGCGATGAGGTGGACATCCTGCTCATCACGCCCGAGCGATTGAAAGACCAGCGTTTTGGCGAGGAGGTGCTGGCCCGGATCGCTGATCGCATCGCCCTCTTTGTCATTGACGAAGCCCACTGCATCTCGGACTGGGGACATGACTTCCGGCCCGATTACCGGCGGATCGGACGCACGATCAAGGACCTGCCGCCAAACCTCAGACTGCTGGCAACCACTGCAACCGCCAACAACCGGGTGATGGAGGACTTGGGTCAGGTGCTCGGTCCCCACCTGGAGGTGCAACGGGGAGGTCTTGCCCGTCCATTGCTCCTGCTTCAGACCATACGGCTGCCTCGGCAGGTGGAGCGGTTGGCGTGGCTGGCGGAGCAGGTTCCCAAGCTGCGTGGCCACGGCATTATCTATACGCTCACCGTCCGCGATGCCCATCAGGTGGCGGCATGGCTGCAATTCAGGGGGATCCAGGCCGAGGCCTACACGGGACGGACCAGCAACGACCGCTGTGAGGAACTGGAGCAGGCGTTGCTGGACAACCGGATCAAGGCGCTGGTGGCCACCACGGCTCTCGGCATGGGTTTCGACAAGCCGGATCTGGGCTTCGTGATTCACCACCAGAGCCCTGCCTCGGTTGTTCACTACTACCAGCAAGTGGGCCGGGCCGGGCGTGCGCTGGATGCTGCGTACGGGGTGCTGCTCAGCGGTGAGGAAGAGGCAGGGATCGCCAACTATTTCATCCACAGCGCCTTTCCGATACCCGCTGAAGTTCAGCAAGTCGTCGATGCGCTTGAGGGCGCTCCCGATGGATTGTCCATTTCAGAACTGCTGGGAAAAGTCAATATGAGCAGGGGCCGCATTGACAAGACGATGGCCCTACTCTCGCTGGAATCCCCGGCACCAATTGTCAAGAAAGGAGGGAAGTGGCAGTTGACCGCCGTGAATCTGAGCGCCGACTTCTGGGAGCGGGCAGAGCGCCTCACCAGGCTGAGGCGTGACGAGCAACGGCAGATGCAGGAGTACGTGGAATTGCAGTCCGGACACATGGAATTCCTGATTCGGGCGCTGGATGGGGATCCAGGAGCGGTTCGTCTCCCGAACCTGCCGATTTTGCCAACCCGGGCAGCGCCCAGTCCGAAGCAGGACGCGGTGGCTTTTCTTCAACGCACCAGCCTCCTGATCGAACCGCGCAAGCAATGGCCAGCCGGTGGCCTGTCAGGATACCGCGTGTGGGGCAACATTCCGGCGCAGCATCGGGCGGAGCCTGGAAAGGCGCTCTGCACCTGGGGTGATGCCGGATGGGGGGAGATTGTCAGGCGTGGTAAGCACCAGGATGATCAATTTGCGGATGAGCTTGTCAGAGCTTGTGTCAATCTGATGGCAGGCTGGAGCCCCAGCCCATCGCCCCAGTGGGTCACCTGCATCCCGTCGCAGCGTCGCCCGAATCCGGTTCCCGATTTTGCCGCACGCTTGGCTCGGCAACTGGGTCTACCTTTCCATCAGGTGTTGCACAAGGCCGAGGCTCGCCCCGAGCAGAAGAGGATGGCGAACAGCACGCAACAGGCGAGGAACGTGGACGGCTCCCTTGTGGTATCCGGGGAATCCTTATCCCGTAGCCCGGTGTTGCTTGTGGACGACATGGTGGATTCCCGCTGGACCTTGACGGTTGCCGCGTGGCTGCTGCGCTCCCACGGAAGCGGGAAAGTGTGGCCCCTCGCCCTCGCCTTGACGAACGACAGGCGATGAAGGCAGAGCTCTCTCCCAATACCCAGGCGATTCTGCTGTTGACGGCCCCTCTGGTCATTGGGCGCAGCAAGCCGTCCGTCAACCCTTTAACTGCGGGAGAGTACGGCCGGCTGGCGCGGCTGCTGCGGGAATTGCACCGGGAGCCTGCCCATCTGCTGGAACCTGACGCGGACTCCCTTGTGGAAGAGTGCCGGATCACCTTGGATCCGGGACAACTCCAAGGCCTGCTCGGCCGCGGATTTCTTCTCAGTCAGGCAGTGGAGCGCTGGCGCTCGCGGGCGATCTGGGTTGTGAGCCGAGCCGATGCACAGTATCCTCAGCGGTTGAAAAAACGGCTCAAAGACGGTGCTCCGCCGGTTCTCTACGGCTGTGGTGATGCCTCGATTCTGAACACGGGCGGTCTTGCCGTTGTCGGCTCCCGGCACGTCAACGAAACGCTGATTGCGTACACTGAAGACGTGGGACGACTCACTGCGGCATCCCGGCACGCCGTGATCTCCGGGGGCGCACGGGGAATTGATCAGGCCGCCATGGGTGGAGCGCTGGCAGCAGGCGGGAACGCGGTGGGCGTCATGGCTGACGGTCTGGAAAAGGCTGCTGTGCGCAGGGAGTACCGGGAGGCACTCATGGGTGGGCGATTGGCTCTGATCTGCCCCTACGATCCCGCGGCTCGCTTCCATGTGGGCCATGCCATGCAGCGCAACAAGCTGATTTACGCATTGGCGGACGCCGCGCTGGTGGTGAACTCCGACGACAGAAAAGGCGGCACCTGGGCCGGAGCGAGCGAGCAACTCACAAGATTGAATCTGGTTCCGGTCTACGTGCGTACCCGTGGAGACGTGACCAGGGGTCTTTCAGAGTTGCGAAAGCTTGGCGCAAAGCCCTGGCCCAATCCCGAGACGGCGCAGAAGTTGGAATCCATCCTCGCTGGGCCCGGCGTTGCGGCATCCCCTGCACCGGAACCGGCCGTGCTCCAGGAGCCTCTCCTCACGACTCACCGTTCACCAGCCGACGAACTGTTTGCCAAGGTCACGGAACTACTCCAACACATGGATGGGCCGAGGACCATTGACCGCGTCGCCAAGGAACTGCAAATCCCCAAGACATTGGCTGGCGACTGGCTGAAACGCTTTGTTGACATGAAGCTCAGAACGCTGTTCAAGGGCTCAGACACCTCCAGGACCATTCCCGAACTTGCCCAGGCACTGCAAATCCACAGGGGTCAGGTTCCCCCCTACCTGAAACACCTGGTCAAAGAAGGCTTGGTGGAGAAAGTCAAAGACAAGAGGTCCGGGCGCGTCAGATACCGCTCCCTCGGCTTGATCGGTCCTCTCTTTGGCAGGGGGAATTAACGACCGGGCACCACCTGCTGGTCCAGCCCATGGCAGACTGCACAGAGTGTGGTGAAATCCTGCTGTTGCACGGGAATACAAACGCCAGATCCGAGCATCAATCCGCGGCTGATGCTGCCGTGAAGTTTGCCGAACCCACCGGCGGCCTGCTGGTGTTAACCGGCCCCAGTGGGGTGGGCAAGGGCACCATCCTGCAGGCACTTTTGGCCCGCTATCCCCAGGTGTGGCTGTCCGTATCCGCCACCACCAGGGCGCCACGACCCGGTGAGCGGCATGGGGAGAACTATTTCTTCCTGAATCGCCAGACCTTCATGGACCAGGTGGCCCGGGGTGAATTTCTGGAATGGGCCGAATTTGCCGGCCACGCCTATGGCACCCCCATTGGACCCATTCAGTCCCGGCTCCGTGCTGGCCAGACGGTGGTGCTGGAAATCGAGGTGGAGGGGGCCCGTCAGGTGCGGCGCCGTCTCCCCACTGCCGTCCAGGTATTTTTGCGACCCCCTTCCATGGGGACCCTGGAGGAGCGCATTCGTGCCCGGGGCAGTGATTCCGAGGATTCCATTGCCAAAAGGATTGCCCGGGCCAGGGAAGAACTGACTCGGGCAGAGGAGTTTGACCACGTGATCCTCAATGGGAACTTGAATCAGGCCATTGCTGATGTGGAAGCCATTCTGCAACCCATGTTGAGGTTCGTCTCAAACGAGAGTGCAAGATGACCCATTACCCTCCCCATCAGAGGGGCTCACAGGGGATGAAACAGGAGATCAGGGAAGAAGCGGTTGAACTCAATGGCAATGCCTGCATGAAACGTGAGCCAAAGAGCAGCCAGCACAGGGGCAGTGGTGAGGAATTTTGTCATGGAGATCAGCGGGGAGAAATGGTGATCTGGTTGTTGTCTGCAAACATGTCGCCACTCCGCATCTGGGCGATGGCATCAACCGGCCACTTGACGGCGCCTAATGCGCAGTTAAGGGCCAAGCCAGTATCGATCTGAATTTCCTTCATTTGAGAACCTTTGCCGCGGATGGCCATCATGTAGCTGCGGCCAGCCCAGCCGATCCAGCCGGCCATGTAAAGGAAAAGCAGACTGGGAATCAGAAAATCACCAGCGTGGCTGAAGCGGCCATCAACAATGAGGCGGGGCAGGCCATCCGCTCCACAGGAGGCCTGGCTATACATGTTAAAGCGGGCCTTGGCCTGCTCCGTGGTGGCAGCGGCAGCCCGTTCCTGAAAGCGGGGTGAGTCGGCGCAAAGGGTGAGCCCTGCCACATCGGCATGGGCAGCAGGCGCAAATCCGAACAGCAGAACTGCGGAAAGAAGCGCCGCAAAGAGACGTTTCATGGGATCCGGGGAAGGCAAACGGCGGTAAGGACAAAAGCTGTCATTCGCCGGAAACGGCAAGATGACGACTTGTGGGCCGCACGTTGATCACAATCTTAAAAGGAAACGGAAAAGACCATTGACCATCGTTCTGGCCCTCGAAACAAGTTGTGATGAGACAGCAGTGGCCCTGGTGAACAGTCGTGCCCCCTATGGCCAACAGGTCCTGGCCAGCCAGGTGGCCAGCCAGGTGGCCAGTCATGCTCCGTATGGCGGGGTTGTGCCGGAGTTGGCCGCACGGCGACATGTGGAACTCCTGCCCCACCTGGTGGACCAGGCCTTTGGGGAGGCCGGCATCGGCTGGGATGAGGTGAGTGCCGTTGCCGCCACCGCCACCCCCGGCCTGGTGGGGGCCCTACTGGTGGGTCTCACCACCGGCAAGACCATGGCCCTGCTCCATGGCAAGCCCTTTCTGGCGGTTCATCATCTGGAAGGTCACCTCTGCTCTGCCCAGTTGACGGGCGGCCCACCACCGGAACCACCGTTTCTGGTGTTGCTGGTCTCCGGTGGCCACACACAGTTGGTGCGGGTGGACGGCCCTGGCGTCTACCAGCTCTGTGGCGCCACCGTAGATGATGCAGCCGGTGAAGCTTTCGACAAAGTGGCCCGTCTTCTGGGGTTGGGCTATCCGGGGGGGCCCGCCATTGAGGCTGCGGCCGGTGGCGGTGATCCCCAACGCTTTGCCTTCCCCCAGGGTCGGGTCAGTCGCACGGGGGGCGGATATGAACCCTATGCCTTCAGCTTCAGCGGCTTGAAGACAGCCGTGCTGCGCTGTATCGAAGGGTTGCAGCGCCAGGGGGAGCCGTTGCCGGTGGCGGATCTGGCCGCCAGTTTTGAGTCCATCGTGGCCACGGTGCTCAGCAGTCGCAGTGTGCGCTGTGCCCTGGATCAGGGATTGTCCCGGCTTGTGGTGGTGGGTGGTGTGGCCGCCAACCACCGTTTGCGCCAAGCCCTGGAGCAACGGTGCCGGGAGGAGGGGCTCACCCTTGTCATGGCGCCACTGGCGTTTTGCGGGGATAACGCCGCCATGATTGGCGTGGCCGCTGGTCAGCGGCTGGCCTCGGGCTGCCAAAGCCCCTGGACGATTGGCGTCAGCCCACGACTGCCGCTGCACGAGGCCGGTTCTCTCTATGGTCCACACCCTCCTTTCTGAAGTTCTAACATTTTCTTTAACTCTCTGTCCTGCCCGCCATGAATCAGCCGGATGCCCCGGTGGCTGATCTGGGTCGCCCCGTTGCCGAACCCGTCAGCCGTGAAGAACTCAATCGTTGGAAGCGTGGCTTCACCCCGCAAGCAGAAATCTGGAACGGTCGTTTGGCCATGATCGGCATCTCCGTGGCCATCCTGGTGATAGTGCTGTTGCGCTTGGCCTGAATCAGCACTGGCCGGAGGCCTGCATCAGGCCTAATCCTTGGATCAGTTCCCTACTGCCAGCGTGAACCATCGGGTCAGTCTTGTCCTTGGAACCCGCCCGGAAGCCATCAAGCTGGCGCCCGTCATCCTGGCGTTGAAGGCGGCCAGCGACTTTTCCACCCGTGTGATTCAAACCGGACAGCACCAGCATCTGGTCAAGCCGGTCATGGATCTGTTCGGCCTGGCCCCGGACCGGGACTTGGCGCTCATGACGCCACGGCAAAGCCTGGCTCACATCACCTGCACGGCCCTGACGGGTCTTCAAGAGGATTTTCTCCGTCACCCCCCCCACCTGGTGCTGGTTCAGGGGGACACCACCACCGCCTTTGCCGCCGCCTTGGCTGCCTTCTACCAGCGCATTCCTCTGGCCCACGTGGAGGCAGGCCTACGTACGGACGATCTATGGAATCCCTACCCGGAGGAAGCCAATCGCCGCCTGATTGGCCAACTGGCCCAGCTCCACTTTGCTCCCACATCCCGCGCAGCCTACAACCTCAAGACCGCTGATGCACTGGGCGTCATTGCGGTCACAGGCAATACGGTGATTGACGCCCTGTTGACCGTAGTGCAGCAGCGGCCCGCCTGCCCTGTGCCCGGCCTGGCGTGGGACGGTCACCAAGTGCTCCTGGCAACGGTTCACCGGCGAGAAAACTGGGGAGAACCGCTACAGGAGATCGGCCGCGGCCTGCGCCAAGTGCTGGACAACCATCCCAAGGTCACTCTGCTCCTGCCCCTGCATCCCAACCCCACGGTGCGTGAGCCTCTGGGGCGGATGCTGGCGGACCATCCACGGGCCTTTTTGGTGGAGCCTCTGGACTACAAAGCCCTGGTGGGCGCCATGGCCGGTTGCACCCTGGTGCTCACTGACTCCGGCGGCCTTCAGGAGGAGGCCCCGACTCTGGGGAAACCCGTGCTGGTGTTGCGGCATACGACGGAACGGCCCGAGGCCGTGGATGCCGGCACAGCCCGTTTGATCGGCACCTCGGCCAGCGCCATCCTCCGTGAAGTCTCGCGCCTGCTCACAGACCCGGCGGCCTACAACGCCATGGCCCGCGCCGTGAATCCCTTCGGTGACGGTCATGCCAGCCAGCGCATTGTGGAAGCCTGCCGACAGTTTCTTCACCAGCACAGGGGGGCGTCGCAGCCTTAGGGGCTGGCCAGGGGATCGGGAATGGCCGGGGTGGGCGCTTCAAACTGCCCTCTGGCCACCCATTCCAGGCGCAGCTTCATGAAGTCGATAAACTTGGCGTCCGTGGACACCACCGCTGCTGCGGGACGGGGAACAGCGGCGCCGTCAGCCTTGACAGGCTCTGCCTCCAGAAAGGCCGGCTGGCGCACCAACCAGAAATCTACGGTCTTGCCCTGGTCTCTGTAATGCTCGCGCCGCTCCCGCAACACTTCGGCAAGGGGTTCCTCCTCACAGAGGAAGCGTTCACTGGCGGCAACGTAATGGTAGATGGCCATCAATCCTCGATAGCTGGAAGGTGTTGACGGGGATTCTGGATCAAGGCCTTCATCTGGCGGACAGCGGTGGTCAAGCCCACGGCCAGGGCTCTGGCCACAATGGTATGACCAATGTTGAGCTCTTCCATGCCGGGGATGGCGGCCACGGGCTCCACGTTCTGGTAGGTGAGGCCATGACCCGCGTTCACCCGTAACCCCAAGGCGTGGGCCAAGCGTGTTCCTGCCTGGAGACGGGCCAGTTCAGCAGCGGGGCTGGTGGCGTTGGCATAGGCCCCGGTGTGCAACTCCACCAACCGGGCGCCGGAGGCCCGGCAGGCTTGCAGTTGATCCGCCTCGGCATCCACAAACAGGCTCACGGGAATGTCTTCCCCCTGGAGGCGTTCCACCGCTTGGCGCAGCGTCGGCAGTTCCTGCATCACGTCCAGGCCCCCTTCCGTGGTCACCTCCTGACGGCGCTCAGGCACCAGGGTCACTTGGTGGGGGCGCACCCGCAGGGCTGTGGTCACCATCTCGTCCGTGGCGGCCATCTCCAGGTTAAGGCGGCTGCGCAGGGTGTGGCGTAGCAACTCCACATCCCGGTCTTGCATGTGGCGCCGGTCTTCCCGCAGGTGAACGGTGATCCCGTCGGCGCCCCCCAACTCCGCCAGAGCTGCCAGTTGGACAGGGTCGGGCTCCACGGTGCGGCGTGCTTGACGCACCGTGGCGACGTGATCAAGATTGATGCCCAGGCTCGCCATGACCTCTCTGTTGATGGTCCCGTTGCTGCATTAATTGTCATACCAGTCAGGGCACTTCTCGTAGCAGGCGCTGTTGCTGTCGTTTTCCCGAGCTTCCACTTTCCAGCAGCAACAGCGCCCCTGATCCCGCTGTCGGAGCAGGGCATTGGCCCATCCCCACACCAGCCTGGCCGTGGCCTCCATGCCCACGTTCTCCAGCACCCGCAGATCCAGCGCCCCCAACTGGTGCAGCCGTTGCCACTCCGCCAGCAGGGGATCATCGCTGTTCACCAGGAAGGTGTGATCAAACTGCTCTGCCAACTGCCGCTGCAGAGGACCCAGGCTGGAGAAATCCACCACAAAGCCGTGTTCGTCCAGGTGGGTAGCGGCAAACCAAAAGGTGAAGGAGCGGCTATAGCCATGGACAAAACGACAGTGACCCTGGTGGCGCCACTGGCGGTGACAACAGGGGAAATCCGTAAAGGCTTTGCTGCAGGTGTAGGGACTCCTCATGGGCCGGGCAGGAGAGTGGGGTCATGGCCAGGGTGGTCCCCTGTGGGGGACAATCACCGAAGGTTCAACGGACCATGACCTATCCTGCTGCCCCGGAGCCGGGCCATGGCGCCCTGCCGGTGTCTTCCGTCCCCTCCCACCAGCCCTTGCAATGCCCTCCCCTGGAGATGCTGCGTTTTGATGATGCAGGGCTGATTCCCGCCATCGCCCAGGACTGGCTGGATGGCGCCGTACTGATGGTGGCCTGGATGAATCGGGCCAGCCTGGAGCAAACCGTGGCCACAGGGGAGGCCCACTACTGGAGCCGCTCCCGGCAGGAACTCTGGCACAAGGGGGCCACCTCCGGGCATTATCAGCGGGTGCGCAAGTTGCGCTACGATTGCGATCAGGACGTACTGTTGCTCACGGTGGAGCAGGTGGGGGACGTGGCCTGCCACACCGGTGCCCGCAGTTGCTTTTACGACTCTGGCGCCGAGCCGTCTCCCGGCGGTCCCCACGCCCCGGCTCCCCCGGCTGACGCAGTATCCGAGTTGTACCAACTGATTGTGCAGCGCCGCCAGCAGCCGGAAGACGGCAGCTACACCAACGCCCTCTTCCGCGGTGGGGACAACCGCATTCTCAAGAAAATCGGCGAGGAATCGGCAGAGTTGGTGATGGCCTGCAAGGACGACGACGCCAACGCCATCAGCGCTGAAGCCGCTGACGTGCTCTACCACATGCTCGTGGCCCTGGCCCACCATGGCGTACCCTGGCGCCAGGTTCTGTTGGAGTTGGCCCAGCGCCGGAACAAGTCCCGACCTGGCCAGGCCAACCTGCCACCGACTTAACTGTGTCCAAATCCTGTCTCCAGGAGAGCGCTGCCTTGACCACCCCTGCCGAACCCAGGCCGGCCCATTGCGGCTCACGCCCCAAGAAAATTGCCTTTGGCATTGCCCCGCTGGGGGTGATTTCCATTGGCATTGTGCCCATGGGGGTGGTGGCCATTGGGGTGGTACCCATGGGGGTGGTGAGCCTTGGCGCCGTGGCCATGGGGGTGATCACCGGCTCGGTGGTGGGCATGGGGGTGCTCACGGCCGGCGTCAGCACCATGGGGGTCTGGTTTGTGGGCAGTGACGCGGGAAGCATGGGCCTGGTGCGCCTTGGTCCTGGCGCCAAGGATCCCCATCACGGCCACCACGGGTCCCATGGCCATAGCCATGGAAGCGATTAAAGCCACGCGGTGAAGCTCGGCGTTGCGGCCCACCATGGGGCTGGCTGTTGTAGGGTGGTAACATCCACTGTCATTCTCGGTCGATTAGCTCAGTGGTAGAGCGCATCCTTCACACGGATGATGTCACTGGTTCAAATCCAGTATCGACCATGTCTGAATTCCGGTCATTGTCCTGGGGGCGGACAAGGCGTGCTGGCGGTGGGGCTTGGCCTGTGATCGGAGCCCCATGGGCCGCCGCCGTTTTCCGAGCAATATAATAACCGTAGCCGACAAAAGCTTTATATTTCTCATAAAATAGAATTTCATTCTCTTCAGCTTTAATAATCGCCCTTGCTGCGGCAGACTTTTTATGTCGCTCCAGAAATCCGGCAAAGCGCTTCTGTATGGGGCGATAGTAATTGTCAAGCCAGCAGTTCTCAGGCAGCACAAAGTAGCCTAGCGGCAAGAACCCCAGGCGTTCCAGGATGTCCATCTTGGCAGAGGCAGTATCCACCTTCGGGTACTCCCTATCCCAATAGGCCTGAAGTTCCTCTGGACGCTCCTCGGTCAGCCAGGTCAATTCGGATACAGCAAGGATCCCGCCCGACTTCAGATATTTCCGCCATGCTTCAATCCCTTCTGCAAATCCCATGTTGTAGATTGCGCCCTCCGACCAGATGGCATCCAGTTCTTCCTCCGCAAAAGACAGTTGCTCCATGGACTCTGTGCGAGTGACGACGTGATCGGCCACCCCGATGCGGCTGGCGGCCTCTGCGAGTCTGTTGAGAAATTCCGGATGAATATCAACGGCCGTGATGTGGGCATCCAGTGTCTTGGCCAGTACGAAAGTTGCGGCGCCAGAGCCACAGCCAATGTCGGCAATCTTCAGCTCCCTTGACTTTTTAAGTCCTGAAAGCGTGATCGCAAGACGTGTTTGTTCCTCACCACCTGGCCCTTGCCGCTGGGCGTCCTGATACAAATCGACGAGAAGTTGCACATTGTCCATGACAGGGGCTTTGGTGGGTCCGGGTCAAGTCTATGGGCGAAGCGGCGCTGCTGGCTGGCTGCTGCCTGGTCTGTATCCAGAGATTGCCTGGCGATGCAGTGGGGCCAAAGTGGTTGCCCCCATTTCTGTGGCTGAATCCTTCTCCTTCGCTGGCTAAGACACCTCTGAACAAGTGATGAGAGTGCTAGAACGGAGTGACTGGGATCTGGAAGGAGTCCCGCTGACATGGAGCGTATGGAGAGTAGTTTTGCGGGTCTTGAGTAGGAGAGCAGGAAGCGTAAGACGGGGAGGAAGATGTTGTTGGAGCGTATGGAGGTTTTGTGTACTGATACGGAAACATAGTAGAATGAACGATGAGGAGATGAAACTCCTCTGTAACATCGAGTGGCGTTTTGAAGATGGGTGCTGGCAAGCGCTTCGTGAGCAGACTTTCCTTCGCCCACTGGACTGACGCAGTGGGTTGGGGCTTAACTCACTGGAACACCAGGTTTTTGGCATGAGCCTCAAGTCGGCCTGCTTTAAGACCAGATGTGGGCTTGGACCTCTACGACGGTGGGCGCGATTACCGCACCGGCTAGAACCTCACCCACCCGGACGATGGGGAATCCTTCGCCTTCGACGTGACACGGTGGAAGAGCGTCAACAACAACGACACCGCGCCGGAGCACGGGACTGAACTCAGGCTCGACACCAGTTTCTGAGGGTGATCACGCCACTCTTGGCCATCGTTGTCCCTGTGCTCACAATCCAAGACGCTGCCAAACCTGATCCAGGTTCGCCTGATGCTGTTGAGGAGAGAAACAGGCCGCCAGCGCCTCCCCATTCAGGTGGGCCTTCACCCGTGAATCAGCCGCCAGACTGGCTTGGAAGTCACCACCCGGCTGGTTCCAGGCCTTGTGGGCATGGTGTTGCACCAGGGCATAGGCCTCCTCACGGCTGAGACCAGCAGCCACCAGCGCCAGCATCACCTGCTGACTGAAGATCACGCCGCCGTAGATGGTCATGTTGCGGAGCATGGTCTCGGGATAGGCCACCAGGCCAGCCACAACGTCGGTCATTTCCCGCAGCATGAAGTGGAGGGTGATGGAGCAATCCGGCAGGAGCACTCGCTCGGCGGAGCTGTGGCTGATGTCCCGTTCATGCCAAAGGGGCACGTTCTCCAGAGCCGCCAGGGCATAGCCCCGCAGGAGCCGCGCCAGGCCGCTGATGCGTTCACTGCGGACGGGGTTGCGCTTGTGGGGCATGGCGGAGCTGCCCTTCTGCCCCTTGGCGAAGTGCTCTTCCACCTCCAGCACGTCAGTCCGTTGCAGGTTGCGAACCTCCGTTGCAAAGCGATCCAGCGTTGCCCCCACCAGGGCCATGGTCTGCACATACTCGGCATGGCGATCACGGCTGACCACCTGGGTGCTGACGGTGTCCGGAGTAAGGCCAAGCTGGGTGCAGACCAGGGCTTCCACACGGGGATCAATGTTGGCGTAGGTCCCCATGGCCCCACTGACCTGCCCGACGGCCACCACCTGCTCCAGCCGGGCCAGACGCCCTTGGTGGCGCTGCACCTCCGCCAACCAGCCAGCCAACTTGAAGCCCAGGGTGATGGGCTCCCCGTGGATGCCGTGGGAACGTCCCACCATGGCGGTGTGCTTATGGCGTTGAGCCTGTTGCCTGACGGCAGCCTCCAACTGGTTGAGTTCCTGCTGCAGCAGTGCCACCGCCGCTTTCATTTGTAGAGCCAGAGCAGTGTCCAGCACATCACTGCTGGTCATGCCCATGTGGATGTAGCGTCCTGCATCCCCCACCTGCTCATTCAGGTTGGTGAGAAATGCAATAACGTCGTGACGCACCTGGGCTTCAATGTGGAGAATCCGCTTCACATTGAAGCTGGCCCTAGCCCGGATGTCCTCCATGGCCCCAGGGGGAATCCTCCCCAACTGACAGTTGGCCTCGCAAGCAGCCAATTCCACCTCCAGCCAGCGCTGATAGCGGGCCTCGTCGCTCCAGACGGCCGCCATCTCCGGGAGGGTATAGCGTTCGATCACAATCTGCTACAGCGCAGTAAGTAACTTACCGGCTCACCGGGGGAGACCGCCCCGCAACACACTGGCCCATGGGACAAGGACAGATGCGGCTGGATCAGCTTTTAGTGGAGCGGGGCTTGGCCCCCAGCCGCCAGCAGGCCCAGCGCTGGATCCGGGCGGGCTGGGTGCGCAGTGGCGCCCGAATTCTGGACAAGCCCGGTCAGGCCACCCGTTATGACCTTGCCTTGCAGGTGCAGCAGCAGGCCCGGTTTGCCTCCCGGGGCGGTGAGAAATTGCTGGGGGCCATCCGTGCCTTTGGGTTGCGGGTGGCTGGTCGCACGGCCCTGGATGCCGGCATCTCCACCGGTGGCTTCACGGATTGCCTGCTACAACAGGGCTGCCGACGCATCTACGGGGTGGACGTGGGCTATGGGCAGGTGGCATGGCGTCTGCGTCAGGATCCCCGTTTGGTGCTCAAGGAACGCTGCAACCTGCGCTACCTCACCCCCGCCGTGTTGTATGGACCTGATGACGTCTGGGCCGATTTGGCGGTGGCGGACCTCTCTTTCATTTCCCTGGGTCTGATTTTGCCGCCGCTAAAAGCCCTCTTGAAACCACCTCGGGAGGCAGCGGTGTTAATCAAGCCCCAATTTGAAGTGGGGCGGACGTTGGTGGGCCGTGGCGGGGTGGTGCGGGATGCCCGGGCCCAGGCCGGTGCCATCAAAGCTGTTCAGGCCAAGGCAGACCATCTAGATTGGCGTGCCGTGGGGTTAGCGCCCTCCCCCATCAAAGGCGCTGCCGGCAACCAGGAGTACTGGCTCCACTTGGTGCAGCCCGACAAAAGCGAGGGACGACGTACTGTTGAGCCGGAACAGGTGGAGTCAACGGTTCAGGCAGCCCTTGGCCAGGACAGTGGGCGGGCTACCGGGGATTGAACCGGAACTCGCTCCTCAGAGGGCAGTGCTGTCCCGGTCACCGGTGCGAATGCGCAGCACGCTCTCCACTGGGGAGATGAAAATCTTGCCGTCCCCAATCTCACCTGTGCGGGCGGCATTTTGGATGGCATCCACCACCGTTTCCAGTTTGTCGTCATTCACCACCACCTCCAGCTTGAGTTTCTGGAGAAACTCGACAGTGAATTCGGAGCCACGGTAGCGTTCCACTTGGCCCTTTTGGCGGCCAAAGCCGCGCACCTCGGTGACCGTCATGCCCACAATACCGGCATTGACCAAGGCAACCTTCACATCATCCAACTTGAAAGGACGGATAATTGCTTCAACTTTCTTCATGACATTCAGAAATGCGGAAACAGAATTAGGAATCCAACGGACAGAGCAGATTCAGTGTGTTTAGGCCTGTGGCAACGGGCCACAGCAAACCACACCAGCGGCGGAGCAGTCCGAGAGAAATTCGGGCAAGGTGTCAGACTCAAGCTCAACGCACCCGGCAGCCAAAGAGTCCCAGTGGCAATTTTCAAAGTGCAACTGGAGCCACAACATCCCCAGAGCACTATGGACGGAAATTCGCTGGGGAGGGGAAGAAGAGGCGCCAGCAGAGGCTAAAGACGCTGAAGATATGGGAGAAGCCACACCAGCCACCGGGCTCAGGAACAGATCCATTGAGGAGAGTGTTGATTCCTTTGCCATTAGTGGGGCGTGGCCTCTGTTTTTCAGTAGCTATGGCTACGGAATTAGCGTTTCAGCGCTTCGGCGATGCGGGTTTCATAGACGGTTCCCCGATAGCTCACCCGCACAGGACGATCCGACAGGACATCGGCCTCGTGGCGGGGAGCCTTGTTGAAGTGGATGCCACGGTAAACGTGCTCCACCGGTTGATCGCTGAGATCAGGGCGCTGGGTGGTGTCGTAATCAACACCACGATACTTGAGTTGGACCATGAGAGAAACCTCCACAGAACGGGCAGTGCCAGCCATGGACTGGCGAAATCCGCTTTGTTCAAGAGGTGCGTTGCTTCACCGTCGCGGTTTGGCTACTTCCAGCGCACCTGAAGCCGGAGCCATGGGTGCGCCCAACGTTTTGTCCTCGTCATCACATGTAGGCCTTCTGCGCTGTTCATGACAAGCACTTTACGGGTTTATTGACAAATCTTTGGAGAAACTTCAGGAATACGGCCGGGTTGTCCGCCTGTAGGGTGAACACCACAGCCCCTTCCGGACCAGTTTCTGGACCCTGACCGGCATGACAGAGCGCCAAACCATCACGCCCCGCTACGGGGAGCGGGCCATTGCTGCCGCTGAGTTGATCTGCTTCGACAACCCCAACCCTGGCCGCTCCTACCACGTCGCCATTGAGCTACCGGACTTCACCTGCAAGTGCCCTTTCTCCGGCTATCCCGACTTTGCCGTGTTGCGCCTTCGTTACCAGCCTGGCCCCAAGGTTCTGGAACTCAAGGCCCTCAAGCTGTACGTCAACAGTTGGCGGGACCACTGCATTTCCCACGAAGAAGTGGCCAACCGCATCCTGGACGACTGCGTCGCGGCCTGCTCACCCCGCTGGATGGAGTTGGTGGCTGATTTTTCACCCCGGGGCAACGTTCACACGGTGATCACGGTTCACCATGGTCAGCGTCAGTGAGGGCATCCAGTAAGCGGGGCAGTGCCTCACCAAAACCCACCACGTCCCGGTTGCTGAGGCCAGCCACGTGAAGGCGGCCCTCGGCTGCAACGGCCCAGAGTTTGCGGCTGGCCAACACACTCAGACCGCCCCCCAGCAGGGCCACGGCAAATCCTGCATAGACCAGAGGAACGCCCGGATCTCGCTTGATCAGCAAGCCACTGGCGGGCAGAATACGGGTGATGCGGATGGGCAGGCCATCCACCTCCAGCGGGGGGCCGGCAACCCGCAGTACCCCCAGCCTCTCCCCGTTGCTGTCGTACAGCAGCACAGGCCCCTGCTCGCTGGCAACAGTGAGCAACACGGGGTGAGATCCGTCGGGGCGCGTTGGTATGGCGACTCCCCAAACCTGCTCCCCCAGGCTGGGCAGAGGCTGGAGCGGAAACTGCAACTGGGGGCTCCGACCAAGCTGCACCGTCAGAGCAGCCACCTGCCAGTCAGCCTGGTACACCGTTACACCCCCCAGGCGGGCAGGATGGTTGACGCTGATATCCACATGGCGCGTGTCAGCCATGGCGGGGGAAGACAACAACAGTTGGGAGTGAAACTGCTGCGCCTGACCCCGTGCATCCCGATCCACGGAAAACCCTTGCAACCGAATGGAAAGATGGGCTTCCCCTTGACGGTCCACCAGTTCCAAAGTCCGGCCAGGCGCCAAAAAACGTTCCAGTCGTTGTCCCCCCAGTGCGCCCCAGGCGGCGCCGGTCATCAGCACAATCAAACCCACATGAACCAGGAGGGGGCCGCTCCGACCAGCGATCACCCCTTGCCTGGCCGCCAGTCGCCCTGGCTTCTGCCGCACCGTCCAGCCCCGCTGCCGCAGAAGCCGGGCCAAGTGCTGCAGACTTTGGGGTCCCGCATTTCGTGTGAGTCCAACACTGTATTGGCTCAATTGGTGGGGATGCTGATGGTCCGCCCACTGCAGCCCTGCTTGCAGGGCAGGCCATTGGCGGCGGATGCTGCACGTGGTCAAGGAGGCGGCCAGTAGCGCCAGCAATGCGAGAAACCACCCACTGGAATAGACGTGATCCAACTGCAGAGCCAGAATGGGGGCCGCTGTCAGCAGCCCCAGCCAGGGTTGAGTGTCGTAATGGTCGTGATAAGCGCTGGTGGGCTCGTTTTGGGGTAAGGCCGTGCCCAGGGCACTGGCGAGGGCAATGAGCAGCAGCAAGCCAATGGCCAGCCGCAGATCACCAACCAGGGCAAGCAGTCGTTGTCCGAAACGCAAGACCTGTGGGGTATTTGACGCCATGTCTGATGCCATGGCCTTAAGAAGGTAGGGGGAGTTGCGAGAGCAAAAGGATGCTGCCAACCGACACCAGGACGGCGCCGCTGAAGCGTGGAATCCACTGGGTCCAGGCACGGAGCGCCAGCAGCCGGGGAAGGGACGCGGCAGCGGTTCCCACCAGAAGCAGGGGCAACACTTGTCCCACCCCGAAGCCCGCCAAAAGCACGGCGCCCAACAGGGGATGGCCGTCACTGCCAATCCAGGCCAGGAGCACAGCCAGGACAGGCGTCGTGCAGGGAGAGGCCGCCAGCCCAAAAGCCAGACCCGCTGCCGTGGGGGTAAGCGCCGGGGGAATGCGGCCATGGATCCATGGTCCTGTCGGTCCTGTGGGCCAAGCCATGGGCAGCAACCCCAGGAGGTTGAGGCCCATGACCAACGCCAAGCCAGCCACCAAGGCCGTCGCCAATGCAGGAATTTGGCCGTAGATCCGTCCCATGAAGGCACTGAGGAGGCCCAGCCCTGTCAGGGTGACAACAATGCCCCCCGCAAACGCGCTGCTGCGCTGCCAGGGTCCCAGCGTGCCGGAGTTGGTTCCCGCCAGAAACGCCATGGTCACGGGCAGAAGGGACAGGGAACAGGGGCCCAGGGATGCGAGGAGACCCAAGAGGGTCACCACAGCCAGGCTGAGGGGCCACGGAGCGGTGAGGCTCTGGTTCAGCAGGTGCTCTCCCCAGCGGGAAGCATTGGCCAGGCCAAAATCCACTGCAGAGGCCAGTAGGGGCACGAGCTTAACCACGCTGCTTCTGTTTGAGAGCGTAGCCTTTTTCCGTGCGCTCCAGATTGGCGCGGATGAGGAGTCCTGCTGTGACCAGGCAACTGAGCACGGCGCTCCCCCCATAGCTGAACAAGGGGAAGGGCAGCCCCGTGGTGGGGACTACCCCTGTGGCGACAGCCATGTTGAGAATGGCCTGGCCCACCAGGAGAATGGTGGCCCCACTGGCAACGAGCTGAGACTTCCGATTCAGGCTGGTGCAGGCAACCCGCAGGCCCAGCAAGGCAAACACCAACAGAAAGCAGAGCAGGATCAGGCAGCCGAGGAAGCCCAGCTCTTCGGCATAGACTGCAAAAATGAAATCCGTGGTGTGGAAGGGAAGGTGGTGGAGTTTCTGGGTTGACAGCGCAAAGCCGGCGCCACTCATGCCTCCTGATCCAATGGCCAAAATGCTTTGGATCAACTGATAGCCGCTACCCGTGGGGTCCGACCACGGGTTCAAGAAGGCAATGATCCGCTGAAGTTGATACGGATTCACCATGAGGCTTGTGACACCTGCCCCCAGACCCAGCCCGGCGACCCCCATGAGTTGGCCCATGGGCAGACCGGCAGTAAAGGCCATGAGCCAGAGCAGCAGCCCCAGCAGGGTTGCCGTGCTGAGGTTGGGCTGCCTTAAAATCAAAGCCAGGACTACGGCAAAAACACCAATCCAGAACAACCGCTGCACCATCCAGTGGCGCTGCCAATTGGAGAACAGAACGGCGGCCTGGAGAATGACCAGAGGCTTGATCAACTCCGAGGGCTGTATCTGCACAGGGCCGACCACCAGCCAGCGGGATGCGCCGTTGATGGTGACCCCAAAGAAGATGGTCAGCACCAGCAGCGCCAGACCGGCCAGCATGCCTACGGCGCTCAGGCGCAACCACTGGCGCAGAGGCTGGCGTACAATGATCAGGAGCAGGCACCAGCCCACCAGCAGCCAGAACGCTTGGCGCTTGACGTAGTACAAACTGTCCCCCAACTCCTGCTGTGCAGACCACCAACTGGCGGATGCCAGAATAAGAAGTCCCACGAGGCTCCAGAGGGCAGTCAGCAGGAGAAGCAGTCGTGCATCCGCAGGCCAGGCGTCGCCCTGGGAGTCGAGCGTTGGCTTGATCATCGCTACCGTTTCTCCAAATCCCAGGCACAGAAAAAGCCTGGCAAAGCCAGGCTTTCATTGGAGGGGCTTGCGGGGGTGAACTAACTCTAAAGACCAACGTTGTCCTGTTGGCGACCTGCACAAAGCTCAACCTTGAGGATTTTCCCCCCCTGCTTCTGGATGCGCTGCTGCTCAGCGAACCAACTGTCGTAGGGAACCCACTTGGTGAAGTAGGTGTTTTGCAGTTCCCGCTGGGCGCGGATGTTGCGCTGCGTGGGCAGGCAAGCGGTGATCTTGAAAAGACGCATAAAACGTTCCTCACTGCGGGATTTGATCCGCTAGGCGCTCAGCCGCCCAGGCCGGAACAGATGTAGTCAAAGTACACACCCATCTCCTTGCCGGCGTCAGCACCCACCAGGGAGGCGGTGACCTGTTTCATGGCCTGGATGGCCTGAACGGTGGCACCGATGGGCACACCCAGGGAATTGTAGGTCTCGCGAAGACCGTTGAGAACACGCTCGTCCAGAATGGAGGTGTCCCCAGCCAGCATGGCGTAGGTGGAATACCGCAGATAGTAGTCCATATCGCGGATGCAGGCGGCGTAGCGGCGGGTGGTGTACATGTTGCCGCCGGGGCGGGTGATATCCGAATAGAGAAGTGCCTTGGCCACAGCATCGCGGACAATGGCGGAAGCATTGGCGCTAATTGTCGCAGCCGCCCGCACCCGCAACTCGCCACTGCGGAAGTAGGATTGCAGCTTGGACATGGAGCCGTCGTCCAGGTAGAGCCCTTGGATGTCGGAGGAGTTGATAACGGACGTGATTGCGTCTTGCATGACCTGAGAAGCGTGGAGAATGGAGGAAGGGTCTGGGAAAAATGCGGCGGCCTCAGGACAGGGCGCCAATCACATAGTCAAAGTAAAAGGATGCCTCGTCAGCATCCTGGCCACCAAGGAGGGACAGAGATGCGGATTTCATTTCACGCACCGACTCCACAATGGCGTCCAGCGGGGTGCCCAAAGAACGGTACATTTCACGGGCACCAATGATGCCGATTTCCTCAATGGGAGTGACATCGCCCGAGACAATCCCGTAGGTGACCAGACGCAGATAATAGTCCATGTCACGCAGACAGGAGGCGGTCATGTCCTCTCCGTAAGCATTGCCGCCGGGAGAGATGACGTCAGGGCGCTTCTGGAACAGTTGGCTGCCAGCCTGCTTGACGATGCGCTCGCGATTCTCGCTAAGAGCATTCGCTACTCGCAGCCGCTGGGCGCCGCCAGAGACAAAAGACTTGATTTGATCCAGTTCACCGGGGCTCAAGTAGCGGGCCTCGGCATCGGCGTTGATGATCGAATTGGAGACGATGCTCATTCGGTTCGGCCTCGAAGCGTACGGTCTCTCCTGAGAGGACCAGGGTTAGGGGGGATTGGAAGGATTAAGGCAAACTGAACTGATCCTGTAGGAGGGCCAGAAGAGCCGCCTTGGCCAATGCCTAAGGTAGACTAGGCGACCCATGGCGGTTGGGAGCGTTCACGTCCCTGGTTCTGTAACAAATACAAGGCAAGTAACGTTTGATTACCATCCCACAGGCCAGCCGTTGGCCTGGTTCCCGTGCCAATTGTCTTGGTGGCAGTCAGGTCGCATTGTCGGAAATCCTCAGGGTTATGTAACAGTTCTTCACGGTGACTATTCACCAAAAAGGAACAGCAGCATAGGCGCCCGTATAGACAAGCCGATTCTATCCGCAGAACACAAAATTAGCTCTGTCTTCACTAGAGACAACCCTGCTCCGCTGGCTGCTGCTCGTTATAAAAATTTTGCCAGTGCCAAAGCGCTGCAATGCTAAGAATTCCCGTTAAAATTACCAGATTTCAATAACATTGAAGCAACGCCTTGACACAGGGCTTGGGTCCACCAACCTCAAGGTCGTGGGGTGATGCCTGCAGGCCCCCCATCCAGACGGGCTGTCCGCGTGATCACGGCCTGACTGCGACCAGGGAACGTCCGGGCTCCCTCCACCACGGGCACAGTGTTGTCCCCAAAACGCTCCTTGTACTCCGGCGTATCCAATAGGGCGGTCACAGCGGCTATTGTGCCAACACGGGCCTGTTGGTCAGCAAATGCGCTGGCCTCCGTTTGGCTGGGGGAGCGGCCCTGAAGAGCCATGTACGCTGCATCGGCGGCCTTCAGTGCCGAAAGAGAAGACAGCCGGTTCTGGAACAAGGAACTGGCACTCACCTGGGCAATGAAGCCAGCCACCGTAATGCGTCCGGAGCGGAGTTGAGACTCGGCCGAGGTCAGCCGCTCCTTGGCAAGGGGAACCCGTCCCAGAAGTTGGCGGTAGGCGGCGTTAACCACAACGGTCAACTCCTCCTCACCGGGGTTGGAGGAGAGACGGAACTTGACGGATTGTGGCGTTCGTCTCGGTTGACCAAGCGCGGAAAACAATCCGGTGGCTGGGGTAAACAGCAGGTTTGCCGGGAGATTGCGCATTGGCACTCCCTTCAGGAAGGCTGGCGTGGCGCCCCGCTCGCTCACTTTAGCTGTCCAGGGGGGTGGCTCCACGTCGGACACCGTGCTGGTGGTGGACTGACCCGCCGCCGGCATCCCGGCAAACACCGTTGTGAAGCTGGGGGTGGTGTAGGTGCGGGGGACGGTGTCCTCGACGGAATAGGGCACCACGTTTTCCCCAAAGCGCTGCAAGTACTCGTCGCTATCGAGATAACTGTCCATCTCGGCCACCACACCCTGCTCTGCCACCAAGCGGGCATGGACGGCCAACTCCTGTTGATTGGCCGGAGGCCGTCCCAGCAGATGGCGGAAGTTGAAGGCTACAAACTGCTGGGGGTTGCAAACCTCGAAATAGCGGCGACGGTACAGGTTGCTCAAGGCAATCTTCCGCACAAACTGCCGCACAGTGATGGTCCCGTTGGCCAATTCGGACTCTGCTCCGATGAGCCGCTCGGATTCCGTAGGTTGAATGTTGCCCAACACTTGGCGATAGGCAGCGCGGACCACCTGCTGAAGCTGGCTGCTGTCGCCACGGCTGGTGAGGGACACCGCCTCTTTGCGGGGAAGCGGGAGCCCCCGCACGAAGCGGGGCGTCGCCACCGGCACCATGACCGTGGTCCGGGCCCCAGGGAAGGGACGAACACGGTCCACACCACGGCGTGGCAAGGCGCCGCTGTACTGGAATCCCCTCTGGGGCCGTCGCTCGGGCCGCCGCTCGCCACGGAGAGGATTGGACGTATCGCCCACATAGGGGATCCTGTAATCCGGCCGCAGGCCCGGAACCTGGCGCGTCACCCGGTCCGTTGGCGTGATGTAGCGCTCGTAGGGAACCGTGTCCTCACCGAAGACCATGCCGTACTCCCGAGAGTCCAGCATGGCGTTCACGATGCCGTAGAAGCCTTCCCGGGAGGCCACGTCAAAATAGGCGTCAATTTCCCAGCGGCCATAGGTGGGGCGTCCCAGCAGGTGCCGGTGGATCACCTCAATGGCCTTGACCACGTACAGGCCATCCCAGTAGCGCTTGCGGAATCTGTTGGAGCAGGCCACCGCTCGCACAAACTCCCGCAGGGTGATGTCCCCGTTCTCCAGCTTGATCTCTTCGCTGGAGAGGCGCTCCCCCTCATAGCCCAGGGTGCCGAGGATTTGCCGGTAGACGGCTGCCACAACAGCCTGGGTGGACGACTCGGTGTGGCGAATGCTGGGCTGTCCTCCACGGCGGGGAATTGACGCTCCACCCGTGGCCACCTGTTGCAAGCGGACCACCTTGGGTCCCGATGTGGTGGGGCGGGGCTTGCGCAAGTCCGCTGAGCCCATCTGGGCACTCAGGCCAGGGGCGCTTCCCACGAGCAAGCGGCGACTGTCGTATCCAAAGCCTGCAGCCAGGGTTTTGGGGGCCTTGGTGCTGGAGGGGAAGATGGCGCCGTACTGATTGGCCAGCGGATCGTTGGCGCCGCCGTAGGCATGCTGATCCGGCAGGGGACGTCGCTGGCCCGAGAAGCTGGTCACATACTGGGGAGCCCCCTGGAAGCGCGCCGCGTAATTGAAAAGCTTGCGGTTGGGACCCCAGTTGGCGCTTTCCTGGGCCTCTTCCCCCAAACCCCGCAGGTAGGGCACCGTCTCTTCACCATAGACGCGGCCGTACTCAGGGGAATCCACCAGGAAGTCCACAAGGGCGCCTTGTCCACCACTGGAGACTACGGAAAAGGCCTGACGGAATTCCTCCAGGGTGCTCACGCCACGCCCAAGGAAATGACGGAAGGCCAACTCCACAACCCGACTGTTGGACTGGTTGCTATAGAAGTCTCGACGGTACAGCGAAGAATGCCCAATGCTGCGTACAAACTCCCGCATCGAGATGCGCCCGTTGCGCACATCGGTCTCGGGAGCAGCCAGCCGCAGGGAGTAGGCCTTGGCCACGTCCCGCTCCAACACTTGGCGATAGGCTGCCCGGACCACCTCTGCTTTTTCCCGACCGGACAGCCCTGGTCGCATCACGTAGCGACCTGGCGAGGCGGCAGCCTCGGCATAGGCTGCCGGGAGCTGGAGCCCCTGGGCCACCCCACTGCCAGGGCGGAGGCGGGGTGAGGGGCCACTCTCGGAAAGCTCCTTGAGCAGAACGTTGAAACAGTCCACCACCAACTGGCGGCTCTCCGGCTCATCCTGGAACACGGATGCGGCTGCGGCTCGCATTTCTTGCAGGGCCAGCAGCGTTGCCGGAATGGAACAACCTTTCTCCAGTACCTCCCGCAATCCACGGGCATTGACCACCAGAATGCTGGGATCACCGGCCACAACGGCATATCCCACATAGCGCAGGAACCAGCCCAGATCCCGAAGGGACTTGGTCATGCGCTCCTTGCCGTAGCGGGAGACGTCAATGGGAGCGAAGCCTGCCGGGGTGACCACCGCCACGTCCCCTGCTTGGCGAAAGTTCTCCAGTAGGCGGGTGAACACGCCCCGGTTGGAACCGGTCGGTTGGGCAAACGTCTCAACAGAGCGGTCAAAGGCTTTCTGTTCCGATCGACCTTCCGGGAAAGCTGACCCCACACCGGGCACGGCCGCAGTGCGACTCGGGGGCTCTTCCAGGTAGGCCAGGGGTGTTCCGCCCGAGAAAATACGGTTTGCCGCTTGAGCGATGATGACGCCGGCGTTGGCGGCAAGGCGACGGGCAACGTCAACACGTTGTTGCCCACCCTGGAAAAAGTTGATCAGCCGATCCAACTCAGTGCGATCGGGGAAGCGATCCTGCTGTTCAGCCTGACGCAGGCTGGAAAGCGGCAGGGTGTCATACAGTTGCGGTGAAACGCTACTGCTGCCACTGCTGACGGTCACGGTCATGAAGGAAAGGCTCCGATGCAGCCACGGCCTGATGGCTCAGACCTTCTGTGCCAAAACGCTACGCTGTCGCTGTGGGAAGTCAGAGGATCAGTGAACAAATGTTTGCAGCGCCGGGGGTGTCCGGAGATGTTTCCCCATTGACACTTGTTGGTGCCGCAATCTCCTCACCCCATGACCATGGCTGATGGGGCCACGCCCCGGGTGCGTGACTTCTACAACGCGTTCCCCTATCCGCCAGATCCCCTGCAGGATGGTCCGCCGCCGGGCTACAACTGGCGTTGGTGCTACGCCACTGCCTATAGCCACTGCACAGGTCAGGCACCTGATCCCCGTCCCCGCCAGTCCCTCAACATTCTCGATGCCGGTTGTGGCTCCGGCGTGAGCAGTGATTACCTGGTGCATCTCAATCCCGAAGCCCGGGTGACCGCCCTGGACATCAGCCCCAAGGCCCTGGCTGTGGCCCAGGAGCGCCTTCGACGCTCCGGCGGCGAGCAGCGCATCCGCTTTCACTGCATCAGTTTGTTGGAGGCTCCGTCCCTGGGGCGGTTTCAGCTCATCAATTCCGTCGGCGTTCTGCATCACATGGCGGATCCCGCCGCTGGTCTTGCGGCGCTGGCCAGGGCCTTGGCGGACGGGGGCATCCTGCACCTGTTCCTCTATGCAGACGGAGGCCGCTGGGAGATTCACAGGACCCAGTACGCTCTGGGACTGCTGGGCGTCCAGGCAGACGGAACGGGGGTCCGGTTCGCCCGTCAACTCATTGCCCAGTTGCCTGAGAACAACAGCATCCGGCAGCGCCATCAGCGGCGTTGGAACCTGGATACGGTCGATGATGCGGCCTTTGCCGACATGTATCTCCATCCCCAGGAAACCAGCTACACCCTGGAGAGGCTCTTCCGACTGGTGGAGGGTTGCGGGCTGGAGTTTCTGGGCTTCAGCAATCCCCGGGTCTGGCGGTTGAACACCCTCTTGCAGGGGGAAGCCCTGGAGCGTGCCAGGGCTCTCCCGGATCGGCAGCAATGGCAGCTTGTCGAGGCCCTGAACACAGACATCAGCCACTTTGAGTTCTTCCTGGGGAAACCACCCCTGCCGAACCACACCTGGAGTTGTGACGAGGACCTGCTGGCCGCCGCCGCCCAGCGCAATCCCTGCCTGTGGGGCTGGCCCGGTGCGCGACTGCTGGACCCCGACCTGGAGCCCATGGATCTTGACCAGGAGGAGGTGAACCTGCTGAAAGCCATTGATGCAGCGCCGTCACAATCATTGCAGCATCTGGTGGACGCTGACGACGGCAGGAGTCGAGCGGACCTGGGGGAACAGGTCAGGAGACTCTGGAAGCGCAGATTGATTCTGCTGCGCCCCACGATCCACTGACCCTGGGTGTTAGAATCTCCCCGCATTGGCCTGTGAAGCAACTCTGTGGACAGAACGGAGGTGAACCACGGGCTAGCCATTGAGGCGTCTCCTGAAGATTTGCTTCAGGCCCATCCAACAATCCTCTGGCGGGACCAGTTGCTCCATCGCCTCGCTGGCCACAACCTGCCCCCGTCTCCTCTTGGTGATCGCGATGGTTGGGCTGGGTTCATACCATTCGTTGCCGGGTCTTCTTCGCTCGCGAAGGTGCCAGAGGATCAACCCGGTCCGATGGTGCCCGGTCCAATGATGGAGTTCTTCCGTCTTCGGCAGCGGGTACTGCGGCTGACACTGATCCTTACCATCGGTTCTGGCCTGTTGACAGCCCTGGTCTGGGATCTGCATACGTGCCTCAGCCTTCTTGCCGGCGCCGCTGCGGGAATCCTCTACCTGCTTCTGCTTTCACGTTCCGTGGAACGGTTGGGCAAGCGCTCCAACAGGCTTGGGAAGGCTCATCTGGGGGTCCCCGTTCTGCTGTTCATCCTGGCCCTTCGGCTGCAAGGGCTGGATCTCTTGCCGGCCTTCCTTGGCTTCGTGCTCTACAAGCCAGCCATTTTGCTCATCGCCTTCGGCGATCTGACGGGTTCCCACAGGCCCACAACCTTCCCTTCCGGTTCCCCACTTGCCTGAGTCATGCTGTTGCAGACCCTTCTTCCCCTTGCCGAGGCTCTACCGGCCAGTGATGCCGAACCCATGGTTGAAGAAACCCATGGTCTGGAAATTGGCCAGCACTTTTACTGGCACCTGGGCCAACTGGACCTTCACGGTCAGATCTTTCTCAGTTCCTGGATTCTCATTGGCGCCCTGCTGACCATTGTGGTGGTAGGGACGCGCCGGATGGGACGTAAGCCCGGGGGACTACAAAATCTCCTGGAGTTCCTCTGGGACTACATCCGCAACCTTTCCCGGGACCAGATTGGCGAAGCAGCCTACCGAGACTGGATGCCCTTTATCGGCACGCTGTTTCTGTTCATCTTTTTCTGCAACTGGGGAGGGGCCCTCGTGCCCTGGCGCTTGGTGCGCCTGCCCTCCGGTGAGTTGGGCGCCCCCACGGGAGACATTAATACCACTGTTGCCCTGGCCTTGCTGGTGTCCCTGGCCTACTTCTACGCCGGGCTGAGCCGCAAGGGACTGCGGTACTTCGAGTACTACGTGGAGCCCACCCCCATCATGCTCCCGTTCAAGATTGTCGAGGACTTCACCAAGCCCCTCTCTCTCTCCTTCCGTCTGTTCGGCAACATCATGGCCGATGAGCTCACCGTCTCTGTGCTGGTGCTGCTTCTGCCTCTGTTTGTGCCTTTGCCCATGATGTTTTTGGGCCTGTTCACCAGTGCCATTCAGGCCTTGATCTTTGCCACCCTGGCGGCCTACTACATTGGCGAGGCGGTTCACGAGGAGCACGCCTGAAGCGGCTCCCTCCGTCGCTCACAATCACTGCGCGCGGTCCGAAAGTCTCGGGCCCCTTCCCTGTCTTAAGGAATGTTCCAGGCGCGCCTCCAACACCCGCGTACCATCTGCGCACCCCCAACCATCATCCCCTCAATCATGGAATCCTTTATTCCCGCAGCATCTGTTGTCGCAGCCGGTCTGGCCGTTGGCCTGGGGGCCATCGGACCCGGCATTGGCCAGGGCACCGCTGCTGGTGGGGCTGTTGAAGGCATTGCCCGTCAGCCTGAGGCCGAGGGAAAGATTCGCGGCACCCTGCTGCTCTCTTTTGCATTCATGGAATCTCTCACCATCTACGGCCTCGTGGTGGCCCTGGTGCTGTTGTTTGCCAACCCCTTCTCCTGAAGGTGAGCCAGCAAGACGCTGCGGCCCAGGCTGCCTGAACCCCGCCCCGTGCTTGTCCTGAACCATCGTCCATCCTAACTTCCCAATGATCAACTGGTTGTCACTGGCCGAGGCTCCTGTTCCTGAAGGCGGCCTCTTCGACTTTGATGCCACCTTGCCGTTGATGGCCATTCAGGTGGTGATCCTCACCTTCATCTTGAACAAGCTGTTCTTCCAGCCTGTTGGCAAGGTGGTTGAGGAGCGGGAAGGCTTTGTGACCACCAGCCACAAGGACGCCAAGGAACGAATGGCCCAGGTGCAACGCCTTGAAGAAGATCTCAAGGCCCGGTTGCAAGAGGCTCGTCAAGAGGCTCAGGCTGTTATTACCGCGGCTGAAGACGAGGTGGCCACGCTTCATAAAGCTGCCCTGGCGGAAGCCAAGGCCTCTGCAATGAAGTTGAGGGAGGAGGCGCGAGCCGACATTGAAGCCCAGCGGTCGGCAGCCGATGCTGCTCTGACTGACGAATCTCGTCGGCTCGCCGACTTGATTATTCAGCGCCTGGTCGCCGTCTGAATCTATCCATGCCCATCGTCGCCCCCACCACCATGGCCACCCCCCTCTTGCTGGCAACAGAAGGTTTTGGCGTTGACCTTGACATCCTCAACGACAACCTGATCAATCTGGCCATCCTCATCCCTGTTCTGGTCTGGTTTTTGAAGGGATTCCTCGGTGGCATCCTCTCTCGCCGCCGTGAGACCATTCTCCAGGATCTCAACGAGGCGGAATCCCGCCTTGCTGAAGCGACAACCCAGTTTGAGAAGGCTCAGGCCGAGTTGGCTGCCGCCCGGGAGACGGCCCAAACAATTCTCAGGGATGGCCAAGCCCGCGCCGATGCCATTCGTGCCGAGGGTGAGCAGCGCACCATCGCCGAGATGGCTCGCCTTCAGGAGGAAGCCAAGGCCGACATGGACAGCGAAGCGCGGCGTATTGGCAACGAACTGCGCCGCAGCACCGCTGAGCAAGCCATCGCTCTGGCCCTTCAGGATCTTCCCGAAGCTCTTTCCCCCAAGAAGCAGGCAGAGCTTCTGGAGGCCACCATCCACTCCCTTGGCTAGACGATGCCCCTTCTCAACACCATCGCCACGCCTTACGCCGAAGCGCTCCTGCAAATCGGCAATCAGCAGGGCGCCAGCGATGATCTTGCTGCTGATGCCAAGGCTGTACTTGAACTCTGGACAACCTCGGACCTCCTGCGAGATGCTCTGGGATCCCCAATCCTTGAACCGGACACCAAAAAAGCCGTTATCACGGCACTGTTTCAGGAGAAGGAGGTGGTCAGACAAACGGCCAGTCTCAACCTGCTCAAGCTGCTGGCTGATCGCCAGCGCATCAGCTTGACGGGCGCGGTGTTCGAGCGTTTCCTGGAGCTTTACCGCAAGGCCAAAGGCATTGCCCTGGCCCAGGTGACCAGCGCGACCCCACTCACCCCGGAGCAGGAAAACCGGCTCAAACAAAAGGTTCGGACCATGGCCGGTAGTGCTGCTGTGGACTGCTCCGTCACGGTTGATCCGTCCCTGATCGGTGGTCTGATTGTGCGCATCGGTTCCCAGGTTGTCGATGCCAGCCTGGCCGGACAGGTCCGTCGCCTCGGCCTCAGCCTGGCCAAAGCCACCTGAATCCCTCTCCCCCCAACCCAACTGCTCTCCCCCGCTTCAAGCCATGGTTTCCATCCGTCCTGACGAGATCAGCGCCATCCTCAAACAGCAAATTGAGGATTACGACAAATCCGTCTCCGTCAGCAATGTCGGCACCGTTTTGCAGGTGGGCGACGGCATTTCCCGGATCTATGGCCTGGAACAGGCCATGGCGGGTGAGCTGCTGGAATTTGCAGACGGTACGGAAGGTATCGCCCTGAACCTGGAGAGTGATAACGTGGGCGCCGTCCTCATGGGCGAAGGCCACGGCATTTCCGAGGGCAGCAGCGTCAAGGCCACAGGCAAAATTGCCTCCGTCCCCGTGGGTGACGCCATGTTGGGACGGGTGGTCAACGCCCTTGGCGAGCCTGTGGACGGCAAAGGGGCCATTGAAACCACGGCCACCCGTCTAATTGAGTCTCCGGCACCCGGCATCATCCAGCGCCGCTCCGTCCATGAGCCCATGCAGACCGGCATCACGGCCATCGATGCCATGATTCCCATCGGTCGGGGCCAGAGGGAGCTGATCATCGGTGATCGCCAGACCGGAAAAACCGCCATTGCCATTGACACAATCCTGAACCAGGCGGATCAGGACATGATTTGTGTCTATGTGGCCATTGGCCAGAAGGCGGCCTCTGTGGCCAACGTGGTGCAGGTGCTGCGGGAGCGGGGCGCCCTGGCCTACACCGTGGTGGTGGCTGCCAATGCCTCGGAGCCTGCCGCTCTCCAATACCTGGCCCCTTATGCCGGTGCGGCCATTGCCGAGAATTTCATGTATGAGGGCAAGGCCACCCTGGTGATCTACGACGACCTCTCCAAACAGGCCCAGGCGTATCGGCAGATGTCCCTGCTACTGCGCCGTCCCCCCGGACGGGAAGCCTATCCCGGCGATATCTTCTATTGCCATAGCCGCCTCCTGGAGCGGGCCGCAAAGCTGAGTGACGCCATGGGCAAAGGCTCCATGACTGCCCTGCCCATCATCGAGACCCAGGCTGGGGACGTGTCGGCCTACATCCCCACCAACGTGATCTCCATCACCGATGGTCAGATTTTCCTCTCCTCGGACCTGTTCAACTCCGGTCTTCGCCCGGCCATCAACGTGGGCATCTCCGTGAGCCGCGTGGGCGGCGCCGCCCAGACCAAAGCCATCAAGAAAATTGCCGGCAAGTTGAAGCTGGAGTTGGCCCAGGCAGCCGAGTTGGCGGCCTTCTCCCAGTTTGCTTCGGACCTGGATGCCGCCACCCGGGCTCAGTTGGACCGTGGTGCACGGCTGCGGGAAATGCTGAAGCAGCCCCAGTTCAGCCCCTTGATCCTGGCGGAGCAGGTGGCTCTGGTCTATGCGGGAACCAAAGGTCTACTGGATGACGTCCCTGTGGAGCGGATTCAGGGATTTGTGCGGGAACTGCGCGACTATCTCAAGACCAGCGCCAAGGACTTTGTCGAGGAGATCCAGACCAAGAGAGTCATGTCCGCGGAGGCGGAGGATAAGCTCAAAGCCGCCATCGAGACGGTCAAGTCCACCATGCTGGCTGCCGTTTGATCCGGCCAGGTCCTCACCACTTCGCTGAACCATGGCCAATCTCAAACAGATCAGAGACCGGATCAACTCGGTCAAAAACACCCGCAAGATCACCGAGGCCATGCGCCTCGTTGCGGCGGCCAAGGTGCGCCGTGCGCAGGAGCAGGTGTTGCGCAGCCGCCCCTTCTCCGATCGCCTAGCGCGGGTCCTGGAAAATCTCCAGTCCCAAATGGCTTTTGAAGCCGTTGATGCTCCCCTGCTGGAGCAGCGTGAGTTGAAAACCGTCACCCTGGTCTCCATTGCTGGAGATCGGGGGCTCTGCGGCGGCTACAATGCCAACGTCATCAAGCGCACAGAGGAACGCCATCGGGAGTTGAAAGCCAGGGGGTTGCAGGTGAACCTCCTCCTGGTGGGCCGCAAGGTCAATGCCTACTTTGGCCGGCGAGACTACCACATTGTGGACAGCATTGAAAATCTGGAGCAAGTGCCCACCTCCGCTGAGGCTGCCCACATTGCCAGTCGACTGTTGCCCCTGTTTCAGGGGCGAAGCAGTGATCGGGTGGAAGGGATCTACACCAAGTTCATCAACCTGGTGAGTTCCAAGCCCGTCGTGCAAACCCTCCTGCCTCTGGATCCCCAGGGCATCGCCACGGTGGACGACGAGATGTTCCGTCTCACCAGCAAGGAGGGCGCCATGGAGGTGGAGCGTGGCTCACTCCCCAACACCCAGCCCAGGCTGCCCTCCGCCATGGTCTTTGAGCAGACTCCTGCCCAACTGCTGAACGCACTCCTGCCCCTTTACGTGCAGAACCAGGTGCTGCGTTCCCTCCAGGAAGCAGCCGCATCGGAGCTGGCCAGCCGCATGACGGCCATGAACAACGCCAGTGACAATGCCAAGGCCCTGGCCAAAACCCTCACATTGGACTACAACAAAGCCAGGCAGGCAGCCATCACCCAGGAAATTCTTGAGGTGGTGGGTGGCGCCGCCGCCATGGGTTGAGCTGACCAATGGACACCTTCACCGTCACTGTTTGTCTACAAGGAAAGGTTCACACCTTCCCTTGCCGTGGGGATGAAACGGTGTTGGCCGCAGCGGAAGCGGCCGGAGTCGTTCTGCCCTGTTCCTGCTGCACAGGACTATGCACCACCTGCGCGGCCCTGCTCAAGCAGGGCCGCGTGGTGCAGCCCGATGCCATGGGTGTGCGGGATAATTTGCAGGAGAAGGGCTTTACCCTGCTGTGTGTGGCGTATCCTCGCAGCAATCTGCAACTGGAAGGTGGCCAGGAGGATGCCCTGTATGAAGCCCAGTTTGGTCAATACCAGACATGAGCGCTGGTGGTGGGTCTGTCACGGACATGGGGTATTCCACCCCGCGGTTGCAGAGGGTCTCTCTGGAGTTGATTCTTGAGCCCGGCCCCTTGCTGGAGCCCATTGAAAAGGCTTTGGCTCAACACGGCACACCACTCCGTTGGGCCATTACCGCCTGTACAGCCCTACCGGAGGGACAGCGGTGGATCCGGCTGGAGGCAATGGTGCTCCATTGCACTCCATAGTCATGGGCGCGCCACCCATGCCCACGGTGCTGATCATCCCCACCGGAATTGGCTGTCAGCAGGGAGGTTTTGCCGGGGACGGTCTGCCGGTGGCGCGCCTTCTGGCGGCTGCCAGCGGCTGCCTCATCACCCACCCCAACGTCCTGAACGCCGCCTCCCTGTACTGGCCTGATGACCGCATCCACCCTACAGAGGGTTGGGCGCTGGATCGCTTTTGCCAAGGGCAGACGGCCCTGCGGCCCCACCATCGCCATTGCCTGGGTTTGTTGTTGGATGGTGGCCTGGAGCCAGACTTGCTGGAACGCCACCGTCAGGTGGCTGCCGCGGCACGGTTCAGCCTGGGTTTGCCCATCGGTCCTGAGGTGGTCACGCCGAAGTCCCTCGGGGTGCGCCTGGAGCAGGGGGCGAGTGGCATGAGTTGGGGCGGCGTGAACCGTGTTGACCTACTGCTGGATGCTGGCCGCCAACTTCAACACCGTGGCGCCACAGCCGTGGCTGTGGTGACCAGCTTCCCCGATGAGTCCCCCACATCTCCCCTGTTGCAGAGCTACCGCCATGGCAGAGGGGTGGATGCTCTGGCTGGGGCAGAGGCGGTGATCAGCCACCTGCTGGTGTGGGAGTTGGGACTTCCCTGCGCCCATGCCCCGGCTGTACACCCGTTGCCCTTGCTGTCGGACGTGGATCCCCGTGCAGCGGCGGAGGAGTTGGGCTACACCTTCCTGCCGTCCGTGTTGGTGGGGCTGAGTCGGGCGCCCCAGCTCATCCCTGCCGCTGCCGCCCGGATGGGTGATCTGCTGGCTCATCAGGTGGGCGCCCTGGTGGCGCCCCACGGCGCCCTGGGTGGGCCGGCGGTTCTGGCAGCGGCTGAGCGGGCGATCCCCATCCTGGCGGTTCATAACCCCTCCCAACTGGAGGTTACCGCAGAAGCCCTGGGCTTGGAGGGGGTAATTCACGTCGCCAATTACCAGGAAGCTGCCGGTGTGGTGCTGAGCCTGCGGGAAGGTCTGGATCCCGGTGCATTCCAACGTCCCCTGGGGCAAACTGGACCTGAACTGATCAGGGGCTGATGCCCAGGACACCCCAGTTGCGCATTGTGCAGACCATTGCGCGGGAGGGGCCTGGTCTCATCGCCCCCCTGGCCACGGAGCGCGGTTGGCAACTTCAGGTGACGCAACTCTGGACCGATCAACCTCTTCCCGAGCCACAACAGGGCCAGGCCTTCCTGCTCCTGGGGGGACCGGCCAGCGCCAATGATTGCCATGGACGCATCCCTGAGTTGATCCGTCTCTGCCAACACTTGCTGGAGCAACACATTCCCGTCATGGGTATCTGCCTGGGCTTGCAGGTGCTGGCCAAGGCCAAGGGTTGTGTGATCCGTGCTGCCCGGCAACGGGAGTTGGGTTGGCTGGATCCCCAGGGGCAACCATGGACACTGCATCAAACCCCTGCCGGTCGCCACCATCCCCTCCTGCACGGCCTGCCCGACCCTTTACCGGTGTTTCAGTTGCACGGGGAAGAGGTGGTTCCAGAGTGTTCTGTGGAGACCATGGCCAGCAGCCCTCTCTGCCACAACCAGATTGCGGCCCTTGGCCCTGCAGCCTATGGAGTGCAGGGCCACATGGAACTGGATCAAGCCATGGCGGAGCGCTGGTTTGCCGAGGATGACGACCTGCGCCCCATTGCCCACCAAGCCCGGTTCAGCCAGGCTGGCCTGAAGGCACTGATACCCGTTGGCCGGACGCTTTACGGGAACTGGTTGACCCTGGCGGCCCGACAGTTGGCCTCTGATCACGCTATTTCCAGTGAAGAGTGAAGTGGACGCCATGATCGGGCATCGACGCTGGCTTGCTCTCCTGCCCTTGGCCACCCTCGGCTACCTCGTTGCCCGTAGCCAAGGGGTTCACCTGCCCGGGATCATCTGCCCCTTTCGAACCATCACCGGCATCCCCTGCCCCACCTGTCACCTCACCCGCTCGGCCATGGCCAGCCTGCAGGGAGACCTGGGCTTGGCATTGCATCATCATATCTTCGGGCCGCCTCTGGTGGGCTGGCTGGGCTGGGCCGCTTGGCGATCCCTGCGGCAACGCCGCCTGGCGCTACCGCTGCCCTCCGGTGGCGCCATGGCCGCACTTGTGGTGCTCTTGTTGAGTTATTGGATGTTGCGGGTGGCGGGCTGGACCCTGCTGGGCTGGGCCACCTTCCCCGCCAACTGAGCTCATGCAAGTTCCCGGGCGCCAACCAGCCCTTTGTGGTGGATGTAGTTTTGCATGTAAAGAGCTGTCATTGGCAACATTGCAAGGACGGGGAAAATACAGAGCACTATTGAAACAATTACAGCCAGGAAACACAGCAATGAAACACCGAAATAGGAGCCGAAATTCTGAAACATCCCTTTCAACGCCTTGCTCAGACAAGTTATCAGGTTTAGATTGGTTGTAAAGACGTAGTGGACGTAGAGTGGACCTGCTAGAAGCACCAAGATGCCCGGAATCAAGCAGAGTAGCAAGCCAATGACTCCGACGATGAAGAATTGAAAGCCGGCCAGTAGATAGCGCAACGGTTTGTGACTGAGGATACCAACGATCTCGCCAGGATGGGGACAGCGATCTGTAGTGTAATAGATTGCCGCCACCGCCTCCATCAGAATACTGGCCAGATTGGCTAGAATTGTTGTGGGCAGAGAACCAACCGTAGAAATAAAACTGGCAATAATGTCTGCTTGTGTTGTGGGCAGAGAACCAAAAAAACTGGCAATAGCGTCATATGCACTGATATTTCCTTCCAGTAGATAATTAAGTGATACAAAATGGAGTGATATTGAAAAGACGGTGTCAATCAGCGCAGTGATCAAGATGAGTCCCCAGATAGCGGCAAAGGTGGGGGCGTTGTGCCTCACTTGCTGCCAAACCTTGGCAAAGGTTGGTGCCTCGGTGGCGTTGGCGGGGATGCTCACTGTGTTGGACCCTCAATTGGCTAAGGAAGCCTACCCCATGCAGCCAACTGCTGGATTCACTACCCTGCGCGGCTCTGCAGGCGTTACAGAAAGCTCCCAAAAACCAGTGCCACTGACTCCTCCCTCAACTGCGGAGGAGAGGTCAAGGCTGGTTGGTGGAGCTTTTGGCTTTGCGGCCTGAGCGGCCGGCAACCAATTCCAGGAGGGCTTCCATCTGGGCCATGACGCCACGAACCTCTCCAGGATCAGGCAGGAGGCCATCCTCCTGAACCCCCTGGTGCATTTCCCGCAACTCTTGCCGAATGTAGCGCAGATGGCTAACCACCTGCTCGCGCTTGGACTGAGACATATGCACACCCTACCATAGCCATGGGACAACTGAGGCCATGGAGAGTAGGGGAGTCGAACCCCTGACCTCTGCGGTGCGATCGCAGCGCTCTACCATCTGAGCTAACTCCCCAAGGGTATGGTTCCACCATACCCGCCCCTGCCCCCAAACTGGAGAATACCCACCTTCCCGGATCATGGTTTCCGATCTGACCAGTGCATCCCGGCAGCTTGAGCAGCAGTTGGCCGCCATGAATCGGACCACTGTTGCCGCTATCGCCCGGCGTTTGGAGGAGGACGACTATGCCGATGCCTTTGGGGGCCTCCAGGACTGGCACCTGCTACGGGCATTGGCTATCCACCGCCCTGATCTGGTGCAGCCCTATCGCCACCTGATTGACCAAGAGCCCTTTGACGAAGACTGAAGACCTGGCGCCCAAAGACCTGGCGCCCATGGATCCGGTTGTGGGTCGGCGCATTCTGGTGGCTGTTTGCGGAAGTATCGCCGCCGTCAAGTTGCCCCGGTTGGTGTCCAGCCTGGTGCAGCAAGGGGCACAGGTGCGCTGCGTGCTCTCCCCCAAGGCGGAGCAATTTGTCAGTCCCTTGGCCTTGGCCAGCCTCTCCCGCCAGCCTTGCAACCTTGAGGCTCACCAATGGGATCCTTGCCAGCCACGACCATTGCACGTTGCCCTGGCGGAGTGGGCCGAGCTGGTGGTGGTGGCACCGCTCTCAGCCACCACACTGGCCCGTCTGGTCCATGGGATGGCGGACACGTTACTCAGCAGTACCGTTCTGGCCACCCAAGCCCCCCTGCTGGCAGCCCCCGCCATGAACACAGCCATGTGGGACGCACCCGCCGTGCAGGCCAACTGGCAGGCCCTGTGCCGGTGGCCCCGCCTGCTTCCCATGTCCCCCGCCCAGGGCCTGCTGGCCTGCGACAGTCGCGGCATGGGTCGGCTGCCGGAACCGGAACTGCTGTTGCAGGGCATCAGAGCAGCCTTCACCACAGGGGGCGTGGCTGACCTCAGAGGCTTGCGCATTCTCTGCAGCGCCGGGCCAACACGGGAGTTCCTGGACCCGGTCCGTTGCCTTACCAACCCCAGCAGTGGCCGCATGGGTGTCGCCATGGCCCTCATGGCCGCCCTACGGGGCGCTGCTGTACAGCTTGTCCATGGCCCCCTGAGCAACGTGCCCGCCAGTTGGCTGGACCCATTGGACACCTGCCCGGTGGTGTCGGCCGCGGAGATGGGTGCAGCACTTGCCCAGCGTCTTCCCCAGGTCCATGGACTGGTCATGGCGGCGGCGGTGGCGGATCATGCCCCAGGGGTCACCACTGCCGTCAAGTGGGCCAAGGATGCGCTGCCCAACCCCCTGCCCCTGCAAGACACTCCAGACCTGGCGTCGATTCTGGCGGCTCGCACGCGGGGGGATCAGTGGATACTGGGATTTGCAGCCGAGCATGGGCTGGATCGGGTCCGAGCGCTGGAGAAGCTGCGGCGCAAGGGGTTGGATTGGATTGTCCTCAATCCCGTTGGCCGTGCAGGACGCGGCTTTGGCAACCAGCCCAACGGGGGCATTCTCCTGTGGGCTGACGGTCGGGAGCACAGGTTGGCCAGCCAGGATAAGGCCACCATGGCTGGCGCCATCTGGTCGGCACTGGCTGGAGAGATTCACCAGTTTCAACGGTCCGGACCCCGATCAACCTCAACGTAAAGATCCTCTGCAGACCCATTAGTTACGGTGCTCCGGGGAAGTCTCCGGCATTTTCAGGAGGCTGCGCAGCTGGGGGCGCGGGATATAAGGCCAGCCACCTGATCGTTCCATGTCTTGCAAAAGCTGATAGAGGGCGTTGCGCCCGTCAGGGAGTGCTTCACGGAAGGGACCCTGCTCAATCTGGCGGTGGAAACGCTCCAGTTCACGCAACAACTCCAGCAAACCCACGCTATCGCCGCGCCGATCAGCAACCAGGGCCTGCATGGTGTCCCGAAGAACTTGCAAGCGGTGGTCAGCCATGGACCCGGACGCTGTATTGCTCGGACGGGGACTTGACGGGCCGGGATGATTGGTCATTGAGGCCTGTTGCAAGCTGCGACATCGTAAGCATGATGGCCGGTCTCCACCTGTAGGATCGGGGACCGATCGTGGTTTTCGAGCAATGCGATTCCGCCCCCTGGTCGCGGCTGTTCTGGCGCTGTGCCTGATTTTTGTCACCGCCTGTGGCGGTGACGCCAAGGCCAGGACCCGCGCCGGCCTTACCTACGATGAGATTCTCAACACCGGCCTGGCCAACGACTGCTTCACTGTGGATGAGTCCGCCCGGGGGGTCATCCCGTTGGACCCGGAGGCCAGCTACCAGTTCACCAACATCTGCCTGCATCCCTCCTCCGTTCAAGTGCTGGTGGAGCCCGTCAACAAACGCCAGGCCCCCCGTTTTGTGGATGGGAAAATTCTCACCCGCTACACTTCCTCCCTGGATGAAGTGTTTGGTGACCTGACGGTTGCCGATAACCAAGTCACCTTTTCCGAGAAAGGCGGCATGGACTTTCAGTTGATCACCGTCATCATGCCCGGTGGCGAGGAAGTGCCCTTCGTGTTCAGCAGCAAGGACCTAGTGGCCACAGCCCCCGGTGAGGCCATCACCACCAGCACTGACTTTAAAGGCTCCTACATCGTTCCCAGCTACCGTACCAGCAATTTCCTCGATCCCAAGGGCCGGGGCCTGACCACAGGCTATGACAGCGCTGTTGGACTTGTGCCAGTGGGCAGCTCCGAAGAGTTGGAGCGGGAAAACGTGAAGCGCTACCTGGAGAGTGAGGGCACCCTGAGTCTCTCCATCACCCGTGTGGATGGAGAGACTGGTGAATTCAGTGGTCTGTTCACGGCGCTACAGAAGTCCGATACGGACATGGGAAGCAAGGAGCCCCTGGAGCTCAAGATCACTGGAGAACTCTACGGGCGGGCTGACAAGGTCACCTGACCTTATCCTCGCAGCCGAAGGAGCTTGCTGCACAATGCAGCAAGCTCCTTCGGCTGCATTAGCACCTATGACCGCCACCATCAGTCCTCCGTCCCACATTGCTCCCCACGGCAACAGCCTGGTCAACCGGATGGTTTCCGAAGCGGACCGGTCTGCTCTGATGGAGTCTGTTACCAAAACGGTGGCCTGTGGCGACCGGGAAGCCTGCGACCTGGAATTGCTGCTGGTGGGTGGGTTCTCGCCCCTGCGCGGTTTTATGGGAGAGGAGGACTATCACGCCGTCATCGATACCATGCGCACCAGCAGCGGTCTGCTCTTCGGGCTGCCCGTTGTGTTCCACACGGATCGGGAGGATATTACGCCGGGTGATCGTCTCTTGCTCACCTATCGGGGCCAATTTTTGGCCGTGATGGACGTGGCGAGCAAGTGGCTCCCCAACAAGCCCTGGGAAGCCCAGCAGTGCTACGGGACAACCTCTATTGAACATCCCGCGGTGCGCATGATCAGCGGGGAGCGGGGCCGCTACTATCTGGGTGGCCCGGTTCACGGGTTGAGCCTGCCCCACCGAGGATTTTCCTGCCAGACCCCCACGCAATTGCGTGACCGCCTTCCCAAGGGGCGCGACGTGGTGGCCTTCCAATGCCGCAACCCCATCCATAAGGCCCACTATGCACTGTTCACCGGGGCGCTGGAGGCGGAGAACGTGACATCGGATGCGGTGGTGCTGGTGCATCCCACCTGCGGCCCCACCCAGGGGGACGACATTCCCGGCGAGGTGCGGGTGAAAACCTATGAGCGCCTTGCTGAAGAGGTGAAGAATCCGCGCATTCACTGGAGCTATCTGCCCTACTCCATGCACATGGCCGGCCCGCGGGAGGCGCTCCAGCACATGATTATCCGCAAGAACTACGGCTGTACCCATTTCATCATTGGTCGGGACATGGCCGGCTGCAAATCCTCCATTACCGGCGAAGACTTCTACGGTCCCTACGACGCCCAGGATCTGGCCAGAACCCACTGCCACGAGTTGGGCATGCAGGTGGTGCCATCCCTCAACCTGGTGTACACAGACGAAGAGGGCTATATCAGTGCCGACCGCGCTGCAGAAAAGAACCTGCACATCAAAAAACTGAGCGGCACCAAGTTTCGCCAGATGCTGCGCAGTGGTGAGGCGATTCCCGAATGGTTCGCCTTCCGTTCCGTTGTGGAGGTGCTGCGCTCCTCCTGAGCCGTGGGCACGTCCTGACCCAACAGCCTCGGTGGCTCGTTAGGGTTACTCCACCTCAACACACCCAAGACAGTGAGCAAGCGCTGGCGTAATGCAGGTCTTTATGCCCTGCTGGCTGTAATTCTCATTACCATCGTCACAGCCTTCATTCCCCAGCGGGGGCAATCCAACGCGCCCCAACCTCTGCGCTACAGCGAGTTTATCGACCAAGTGGAGGCCAACCAAGTGGCCAAGGTGGCCATTGCTTCCGATCAACGCAGTGCTCAGGTGGTGCATACGGACAACCGACGCTCCCTGGTCAACCTAGCCCCTGATCAAAACCTGTTGCCTCTGCTGAGCCAGCACCAGGTGGACATTGCCGTACTGCCGGATTCCGGACCGCCCGCCTGGCAGGCTGCGCTCCTCAGTCTGGCATTCCCCCTGTTGCTGTTGGGCGGTCTGTTTTTCCTGCTTCGTCGGATGCAGTCCGGCGGCGGGAACCCAGCCATGAGCTTTGGGAAGAGTCGGGCCCGGGTCCAGATGGAGCCCAAAACCCAGGTCACCTTTGATGATGTTGCCGGTATTGAGGGGGCCAAGCTGGAACTCACCGAAGTGGTGGACTTCCTCAAAAACTCGGATCGTTTCACGGCGGTGGGAGCCAAAATTCCCAAGGGGGTGTTGCTGGTGGGTCCCCCTGGAACCGGGAAAACCCTTCTGGCCAAGGCCGTTGCCGGCGAAGCGGGGGTTCCCTTCTTCTCCATCTCCGGCTCGGAGTTTGTGGAGATGTTTGTGGGTGTGGGGGCCAGCCGGGTGCGGGACCTGTTTGAGCAGGCCAAGAAGAATGCCCCCTGCATCGTCTTCATCGACGAAATTGATGCTGTCGGTCGCCAGCGGGGCGCTGGCCTTGGGGGCGGCAATGACGAACGGGAGCAAACCCTCAACCAACTGCTCACCGAGATGGACGGCTTCGAGGGCAACACCGGCATCATCATTGTGGCCGCCACCAACCGGCCCGACGTGTTGGATGCGGCCCTGATGCGTCCAGGCCGCTTTGACCGTCAGGTGGTGGTGGACCGACCGGACTACAAGGGGCGCCTGCAAATCCTCAAGGTCCACGCCCGGGGCAAAACCCTGTGCAAAGGGGTGGATCTGAGCAAAATTGCCCGGCGTACCCCCGGCTACACCGGTGCTGATCTGGCCAACCTGCTGAACGAGGCCGCCATCCTGGCTGCTCGCCGTCACCTGACGGAGGTGTCCATGGACGAGATGAACGACGCCATTGAACGGCTCATGGCTGGTCCGGAGAAGAAAGATCGGGTGATGAGTGAGCGGCGCAAGCGCCTTGTGGCCTATCACGAGGGCGGCCATGCCCTGGTGGGGGCGCTCATGCCGGACTACGACCCTGTGCAAAAGATCAGCATCATTCCTCGAGGCCGGGCCGGTGGCCTCACCTTCTTTACCCCCAGCGAGGAGCGGCTGGACTCCGGCTTGTACTCCCGCGCCTATCTGGAGAACCAGATGGCCGTTGCCCTGGGGGGGCGGGTGGCTGAGGAAATTGTCTACGGGGATGAGGAGGTTACCACTGGCGCGTCCAACGACCTGCAGCAAGTCACCCGTGTGGCCCGTCAAATGGTGACCCGTTTTGGCATGAGTGACCGGCTGGGACCCGTGGCGCTGGGCCGCCAGGACAGCGGCATGTTTCTGGGTCGTGATATGGCCAGCGAGCGGGATTTTTCCGATGATACGGCTGCCCTCATTGACGAGGAGGTGGCCACCCTGGTGGACGGGGCTTACCGCCGTGCCAAGGAGGTGCTTATCAAAAACAGGCCCATTCTGGATGAGCTGGCCCAAATGCTGGTGGAGCAGGAAACCGTTGATGCGGACGAACTGCAGAACCTTCTGGTGACCAGGGATGTGCGGGCAGCCGCTTACCTTTAGTGGACCCGGTGGCCTTGGCGGCCAATTTGACGACAAGCCTGCTCCGCCAGCCACTACTGGCTGTGCTGCGGCCACGTGATCCCCAGCGCGCTCTGGCGGAAGTGGCGCTACTGCAATCTGTGGGTTGGCGCCATATAGAACTGGCCTGGACAGCCCCATGGCTGCCCGGGCTGATCCCCGCCCTGCGGGAACGGTGCCCCCAGGTGCACCTGGGGGCCGCCAGTGTGATTACGGCCCGGCAACTGGGCCAGGTTGCCGCCGCCGGTTTGTCTTATGCCTTCATGCCCGTCTGGAAACCAGAGTTGCTGCTGCGCGCCAGGGAACTGGACATCACGTTGGTGCCAGGTGTCTTCACGCCAACGGAAGTTCACCAGGCCCGTTGCCACGGCTGCACTATGGTGAAGCTGTTTCCCGCCACCACCCTGGGAGTTCACTACTGGTCCCGGTTGCGTGTCCCCCTTGGGCCACTCCCCACCTGCATTGCTGCTGGTGGGCTCGCGCCGGAAACTGCGCTCCAGTGGTTACAGATGGGCGCTGTGGATGCCGTTGCCGTGGGGCAGAAGCTGTTTGGTAGCCTTGCCTTGGGTGATCCTGCCCTAAAGCAGCGGCTGACGGCTCTGGTGACTGCCGCCAATGGACTGCATTCTGCATCCTGTGGCCCGCAAGCCGGTGGACTATATTGACAACTCGTGAGACAGGGATTGTGGTATGCAGCGGGTCACCAGGCGTTTCCTCTTGCGTGCAATCGGCACGGCAGCCGGTTCAGCCGCCGCCTACCGGACCATGGAAGCGCTGGGCATGGTGGCCGCCTCGGCCAAGACGCCCGAGCTGAATCTTCCGGTCGGATCCGGCAAGGGGAAGCGGGTGGTGGTTCTGGGTGCCGGCATTGCCGGACTGGTGGCTGCTTGGGAACTTGCCCAGGCTGGCTGGGACTGTGTGGTGCTGGAGGCAGCAGACCGGGTCGGCGGGCGCAATCTCACCGCACGCGGTGGCGACATCCTCCACGAGGGATCCTTGCGCCAGGAGGTTTGCTTTGATCGCGAGGATCACCTCTACGCCAATCTCGGACCAGCCCGGATCCCCCATCATCACCGGGCACTCCTCGGCTACTGTAAAGCCTTCGGCATTGAACTGGAGGTGTTTACCAACGATAACCGTGCGGCAGTCTTCCATGACAGCCAGGGTTTTGCCGGCAAACCGATCACGGCACGGCGGGTGATGACCGATGTGCGGGGATACGTCGCGGAACTGCTGGCCAAGGCTGTGGATCGTGGTGCACTGGATCAGGAACTCACGGCCGAAGACAAGGAGCGGATCCTGATCATGCTCCGGCAGTTTGGTGGCCTGAAGGCGGAGGGTCTTGCCTATGAAGGCTCCAACCGGGCAGGCTATCGGGGCCGTGACAATGCCGGCTTTGCCGGTGGCGGTGAGCCGGAAGCGCCACTTGACTTCCGTGAACTGCTCACCTCGGATTTCTGGGAGTACAAGCTACATTTCAGCCAGTTCCTCAACCAGAGTCCCACTCTGTTCCAGCCGATTGGGGGGATGGATGCAATCCCCAAGGCATTTGAGCAGCGCATCGGGCATTTGGTGCGCCTTGATTGCCATGTCCAGCAACTGCGGCGCACCAACACGGGTGTGCGCATTCTCTTTCGCAATGCCCAGGGGATCATGGAAGCTGTTGAGGGTGACTTCGCGATCTGCACAATTCCTGCACCCGTCTTGAAGGATATTCCCAACGATTTCTCCTCCAAAACCCAACATGCCATCCAGTCCCTTGAGTTTGTGGAATCTGTGAAGATCGCCTTTCAGGCGCGGCGGCGGTTCTGGGAAGAAGACCAGGCAATCTACGGTGGCATCTCCTGGACGGATCAGGACATCACGCAGATTTGGTATCCTGCAAACGGTTATCACCAAGAGAAGGGCATTGTTCTTGGGGCTTATATCTGGGATCGTGAGCTCGGTCTCCGTTATTCCAAGATGCCAGAAACGGAGCGCCTGCAGCATGCTCTGGCAGAGGGAGAAAAGCTTCATCCCGGATATACAACAGAGATGGAGTGTGGAGTCAGCCGCGCCTGGCTTAACGTGCCCCTTCAGAAGGGGGCGTGGGCCAGAGAAACGGAGCCTGTTGAGGAGGCCACCGCTGTGCTCCGCGAGCCTGACGGTCCGTTTTATTTTGCCGGCAGCCAGATTACGGCACTGCCTGGCTGGCAGGAGGGCGCCGTTCTCTCAGCCCACGTGGCCTTGAATAGAATGCACGACCTTGGCACTTCACGCTAGGGCAGACGTCATCAAGCCGGGGTAGGTTCACGACTTATGATGGCCTGCAACCCGTAAACCTGCGTGTCCAGCTCCCCTGTCACCACTGGCATCATCGCAGTCACGGTGGGTATGCACCTGCTGTGCTGGCTTTGGCCCCCACTCCGGAGTGAACTTTTTGAGCGCTTTGCCCTGGCCAACTGGCTGGTGGCAGAGGGAGAGTGGTGGCGTATGCTGACGGTCACACTCCTCCACGCCCCGGGCTTCATGCACGTGGCGTTCAACATGTTCGCCCTTTACAACCTGGGTCCTCAAGTGGAGCAGGGGTTGGGTCCATTGCGTTTTGGCCTGCTGTGGGCTGCTTGCTCTGTAGCGGGGAGCGCCTTTTCTTTTCTTTTGGGCGATCCCAATGCGGTTGCCGTGGGCGCCTCCGGCGCCGTTTTTGGGCTGTTGGGAGTGTGGCTTGCTGCTGCCGTCCGCCAGAGGCATACCCCTTGGGGGAAGCATCTGATGAAGCAACTTGGCTTTTGGCTGCTGGTTAATGCTGCGCTACCGCTGATTGTGCCCAACCTGGCCTGGGAGGCCCATCTGGGGGGGCTTCTGGCTGGCTATGGACTGGGTTGCCTGTGGCAACCTCGGAAGACATCCGAGAAGGACGCTACAGCACCAGACCCATCCGGTCGTTGAGCGCCAGGGATCCAGCACAGGCAGGATTGTTCGTCGTGACGGTGATACCGGTGGCTGGGGGCGGGGGTAATGTTGCTCCGATGGCTTCCCGTTAGGCCCCGGCGAGGGGCTCCCAAGCCATCGCCATCATTATTTCCTGATCTGCTGTTGAACCATGACCGCCACCATCGTGCCCACAGAACTCGCTGCCCCCACCCTGAAACCGGGCGCAAATTGCCGCGACGCGTTTCAGGCGGCCTATGAGAATCGCTACACCTGGGACCAGGGCTTCCCGGGCTATCGAGGGCGTTGCGAGGTTACCAGAGCGGGGGAGACGGCAACCGGCACCTTTCAAGTGGGGCCGGACCTCAAGGCCCATGTTGAGGGCTTATTGGATCAGACATTGGCCAAAGCCGTACATCACCAACTCTGGGAGGTGGCCATTCACCGGGTGCGCCGCCCCTTTGGGCAGGTGCATGGGGAGAACGGCTTTGTTGCCGGCGATACCGATGCCGTGGGCATGGAAGTGATTGTCACCGGTAAGGCCGCGGGTGACCGCTATCGCATCCGGGGCAACGTGGTGACCATGGTCCATCGCCATATCCACGGCCAAGTGGTGACCATCCACACGGAGGCCGTCACCGAGACGGGTGCGGGATACCTGAGCCGCCACTATCGGAGCCGCTACAGCGATCCCCGCAGTGGTGAGCCCCTGGGCCCGGAACAGCATTTCAGCGATGTCTTTGCGCCGCTGGCCACTGGTCACTGGACCTTGCATGAGCGGCTGATCCGCTGTGATGGTGACGAGCAAGTCTTTCGGTTTCTGGAACTGGAGCCTTTGGAGACCAGTCGCTAAGGGAGTCAGCGATGTGGACCGGGGACTGGATCCCTGGCCCACAGAACCCGATGAGGGGAAGTTATTGGGACTCGGGCAGAGGATCAATGGTGCGTAGCCGTTCGCTGAGCTGCCTGGCCATGGTTTGGCGGCTGATGCTCAGAAGCTTGAGCGTGTCTTCGTGCATCTTGATTTGCGCATTGGCCGTCTGCATCCCAATGACAAGCTGCTTGATGTCGTCCGGCAGGCTATTGATGTCATAGCGCTTGCCTTCAAAACTCAGAATGGGCGCATCGCTCGGTGATGTGATTGGCTGGTTTTCGTTTGCCATCCTTGCGGATTAAAGTTGCGTTGCAATTTTATCACCTTCGTCTCCCTGTCCCGGCACCACTGACCCTGGCGCCGCTGACGCGGCGTGAATCAACTGCTGGCGGCACAGATCTTCGTACCGGCCGGCTCGGGACAGGAGTTGCTGATGGCTGCCTTGTTCAACGATGACACCGTGCTCCAACACCAGAATCTGATCTGCCCCCTGCACAGTGGCCAGGCGATGGGCAATCACCAACACCGTGCGTCCCGCCATGGCCCGCCTGAGGCCCTGTTGCACAGCGGCCTCCGTTTCCGCATCCAGGGCGCTGGTGGCCTCGTCCAGCAGCAGCACAGCCGGATCACCCACCACGGCCCGGGCTATGGCCAGCCGCTGCCGTTGACCACCTGACAGGTTGGTGGCGCGCTCCTCAATCCTGGCCCCATAGCCTCCCATGGCCAGGATGAACGCCTCCGCATTGGCCAGTTGTGCGGCGCGGCGGATGGCAGTTGGGCTATGGCCACGGCCAAAGTCAATGGTTTCGGCAACGGTTCCGGAAAAGAGCAGCGCATCCTGGGGCACCAAGGCCATTTGACGGCGCAACTCCGCTGCCCGCACATGGCACAGGTCCTTTCCATCCAGCAGAATGCGTCCCTGCTGGGGGATGTTGAAGCGGAGCAACAGGGAAAACAGGGTGGACTTGCCGGCCCCTGAGGCGCCCACCAGCGCCACCAATTGACCAGACCGAACACGGAGATTGAGGTTCCGAAAGAGAGATTGGGTTGGCGTATGGCTGAAGTGGATGTTCTCAAGACGCAATTCACCCTGCACCTTGCCGAGGCTGAGGGGCTGGGGGGGATCCGGAGGCTCCAGGGGTTCCTGCTCCAGTTCCCGCAAGCGCCGCAGTGAGGCCTGACCCTGCTGAAACTCGTTGAAATTGGTGGTGAGGTGACTGATGGGATCAATGAGCCACCCCAGTGCAACGAGGTAGCTGATGAACTGCTCAGTGGTGAGGCTGTCGGTGTGAATACGCCAAGCCCCCAGCAGCAGAATGGCCAGGATCCCTGCGGCTTCAAGAAAGCCCACCACCGGATGCTGCAACGCCACCAACTCCAAAGTGCGGAGACGGGCCCGGCGATGTCCATCAATCTGCCGGGTAAAGCGCTGCTGGAGCCACTCCTCCGATGCAAACGCCCGCACCAGGTGCAGGCCGCCAACGGCTTCCGCCAGCAGTGCTGCCAATTCACTCACTTGGGCTTGGCTGCGCTCTGAAGCCCGCAACACCTGCCGGCCAAACCAGCCCACCAGCACAACCATGATGGGGGCCAGCAACAAGGTGGCTGCAGTGAGCGGCCTATCCAACCAGGCCATATAGCCCAGCACCGCCATCAGCACCAGGACACTGGGTGTGCTGTCGTGGATGGTTTTGTAGATCACCTCCCCGACGCGGTCCGCATCTTCCGTGAGGCGGTAGGCCAGATCACCAATGGACAGCTTTTCCAATGCGGGGAAGGCCAACCGCTGCAGGCGTGCAAAGATGACCTGCCGCAGGGCTTGGCTCACCCAGAGGGATGGACCAGCCAGCAGGATGTCTTTGCCGTATTGCGCCAGCTTCTGGACCAAAAAAATGGCCATGGCGACCGCGATCATGCGCAGTGCGTCCTGGAAACGCTCCCCACCAATGGCTGGGAACAAGTGGCCAGCCACCTGTGCAAGGAGGGGGAATGTGCCCACGTAAACTACGGTGCAGCAGGCCCCCGCCAGCAGCGGAGTCCAATGTCGAGCCAATAAAGGAATCAGGCCCCGAAACCTTGCCGCAGAAGGGATGAGCATGAAAATCCGCCTGGGGTGTGCCAGCCATTACACTCCCCCATGTCCCCCATTCCCCTGAGTCTTGTGGCGCGCACGGAATCCACCATGCTTCCCCTGGGAACATCCATGCCGCCCTGGCAGTTGCCACGGGTGGAGGATGGCCAGGCGCTATCCAGCACCCAGCTTCCCTCCCGGCCTGTGCTGGTGATGTTTCTGGCGGTCCATTGCCCTTTTGTCAAGCATGTGGAGCCCGAACTGGCCCGCCTGGATCAGGCTTACAGAGGGCGGGTGAGCCTTGTGGGCATTGGCAGCAATAGCTTGCAGACCCACCCGGAGGATGGTCCCGAATACATGGTGGCCCAGAAGCAGCGCCTTGGCATGGATCTGCATTACCTCCATGACGCGGATCAGTCTGTGGCGAAATCCTTTCATGCGGCCTGCACACCGGATTTCTTCCTCTTTGACGCCAACCACACGCTGGTCTATCGGGGCCAGTTGGATGGATCTCGCCCCAGCAACGGTGTTCCCTGTGACGGGGCCGACCTGCGGGCTGCCCTGGATGCAGTCCTGTCAGGTCAGCCGGTTGCGGCCCTGCAGCATCCCTCTCTCGGCTGCAATATCAAGTGGCATCCTGGTGCTGAGCCCGCCTGGTTTGGTTGAAGCGCAGTGGACCGCCCGATGGCCGTGCCGCCCTTTGATCTGTGCAGGCAACTGGAGACCATGGGTCCGGCCCTGGATCGGGCCGTGCTGGAGGTGCTCCACTCCGGGCAGTACATCGGCGGCAAGGTGGTGGCCCAATTCGAGGACGCCTTTGCCCAGAGCGTGGGCACAGCCCATGCGGTGAGTTGCAATAGTGGCACCGATGCTCTCATCCTGGCGCTGCGGGCCTTGGACGTGGGCATCGGCGACGAAGTGGTCACCACCGCATTCAGTTTCTTTGCCACTGCTGAGGCCATCAGTGCGGTGGGGGCTCGTCCCGTCTTTGTGGACGTGGATCCTGGCAGCTATCTGTTGGATCTGGACCAGGTGGAGGCAGCCATCGGGCCGCGCACCCGGGCGCTGCTGCCGGTGCATCTGTTTGGTCGTCCCCTGAATATGGAGCGGTGCATGACCTTGGCGCACCGTCACGGTCTGAAGGTGGTGGAGGACTGCGCCCAGGCCGCAGGATCCCGTTGGGCTGGTCGGCCCGTGGGGGGCTGGGGAGACGTGGGATGTTTCAGCTTCTTCCCCACAAAGAATCTGGGTGCGGCTGGCGATGGGGGCTGCATCACCACCAATGATCCCCGATTGGCGCAGCGGATGCGGGAACTGGCGGTCCACGGCATGGCCGAGCGGTACGTCCACAACGCCCTGGGCTACAACTCCCGGCTGGATGCCCTGCAGGCGGCGGTTCTTCTGGTCAAGCTTCCCTGTCTGCCATCACTCGTCCATGCCCGCCAGCAGCACGCCGAGGCCTATGGTCGAGCTCTGGCCCGCGTCAGTGGACTGGTGTTGCCCAGACAGGGAGTGGCTGGCCACAGTTGGAATCAATTCGTGGTGCGCATTCCCGGCGTCGGCCCTCAGATTCGTAACCAAGTGCGGGATACCCTACAACAGCAGGGAATCAATACCATCATCTATTACCCCATCCCGATCCACCGTCAGCAGGCCTACAGGAACCTGGGATATGGCATTGGATCCCTGCCCGTTACGGAGTGTCTTGCTGATCAGGTGCTGAGCCTTCCCATGTTCCCGGAACTCACCGCGGATCAACGGGAGCATGTGGTGGACGGCTTGCGTCTTGCACTGATGGGGACAGGGCAGCCCCAACATCCTGGGAGCGCCCTATGAGCAACGGCTCAACGGTGAAGTCCCCGTCCTGCAGCTCAAAAAACTCTGCGTAGGCCAAGCAGTCAGCCGACTCATGTGCGGCGAACCTGAGGATTCCACAGGCGTCGTAAAGGCCAACCATCTGAAAGAAGGACGCTTTGGTAGCTTTTCTAACAAAGCAATCCCCTTGTTCTTAAGGAATCTCTCGAATTTCCGTTACGAAATTTTAGAAAGCTCTTAAGGATCGGGTTGCTCAGGAAGGGGTGGAGGCCTCACTGGCGCTGTCAAAACCACTGCCCACAAGACCATCGTCCGCAGCCAGGTTTGGTCGAAACCCATTGGCCCAAATGGCGCGACTGCGCTGGTAGAGGGACGACTGGCTCAGTCCCCATGTTTTCAAGATTGTTCCCAGGTCGTTCCGGATATCCTCAGCGCCAGGGAAGTTCCGATAACGCTGGAGTAGTCGGGCGCCATCCACCAGATCCTGATCACGGGGCGATTGAACCTGAAGAAGGCGATCCACCACTGGACGATCCCTGCCGTGAAGAGGATGCTGCTGTTGCTGGCTCGCCACTGGATCCTCTCTCCGCACGCACTCGGGCACAGGATAGCCTCCCTTGGGTCCCCTAGGCTGCCCGCAGCGCAACGGTGCCATGGCCTCAGTCGGTGTGCAGTTCAGGCGGCTGCAGCGTCAGCTTGCGCCCCATGGGAAGCAGTTGATGGCAGGAGCCATGGCGTTGATGGTGTTGAATCTCGTCGGCGCGGTGCTCCCCCTGCTGGTGCAGGACACCATTGACCGCTTGGCGCCGGGATTCACCATGGGGGAGCTGGTTAGCGGAGCCGCCAAGTTGCTGGGCTTGGCCACGGTCATGGCGGTGGTGCGCATGACCTCTCGTCTCCTGGTGTTCGGGGTGGGAATTTCCGTGGAGGCAGGTCTGCGGCAGCAACTCTTTGATCACTTGCTGGGACAGGAGCCTGGCTGGTTGGCCCGGATGCGCACCGGAGAACTCATCACCCGCGCCACCTACGACGTGAACAACGTGCGTCGGATGCTGGGTTTTGCTGTTTTGAACATGGTGAACGTGGCCATGATCTATGGCATGCAACTGCCGGCCATGGTGTCCATTGACCTGGGTCTCAGCGTGGCTGCGTTGTCGCTTCACCCCGCCATGCTGCTGCTGGTGTCACTGTTTGGCAAACGCATGGCGCGGCTACAGCGTCGCCAGCAGGAGCATCTCTCGGAATTGAGTGACCTGATTCAGGAAGACCTGTCAGGGATCAGCGCCATCAAGATTTACGGTCAGCAGGCCAACGAACATGAGGCGTTCGGCGTCTTGAATCGCCACTACCGGAACGCGGCACTGTCTTTGGCCAAGGTCCGGTCCACGCTCTTTCCCGCCCTGGAGAAAATCAGCCACCTCAGCCTGCTGCTGCTTCTGGCATTGGGTGCGGGAAGGCTGGAGGCCGCCGCACTGGGGGATCCCCAAGGCCTCAGCATTGGCGGTTTTGTGGCCCTGCTCCTCTACGCCGAGCGACTGGTATTTCCCACGGCATTGCTTGGTTTCACCATCAACACCTTTCAAGTGGGCCAAGTGAGTCTGGAGCGGGTGGAGGAGGTGTTGACGCGCCAGCCGCAGATCACCGACCCCATGGCAGCCGTGCCGTTGGCGCCCCGGCCGGCAGGACGACTCCAGGTGCGGAACCTCCACTACCGGTATCCCGACAGCAATAGAGAGGTGCTCACGGGGGTGAACTTTATTCTGCAGCCAGGTGAAATGGTGGCGCTGGTGGGTGCCGTGGGCTGTGGAAAGTCCACCATCGCCCGGTTGTTGGGGCGCATGGTTGATCCACCGGAGAAGAGCATTCTTCTGGATGGGCAAGACATCCGGCAACTACGATTGGATGATTTAAGAAGCCGCATTGCCCTGGTTCCCCAGGAGGCTTATCTGTTCACCGCCACCATGGAGGACAACTTGCGCTACGGCCAACCGGATACGGAACGACAGCAGGTGGTCCGTTACGCTGCTGCCGCCCAACTCAGTCGGGACATTGAAGGCTTTCCCAAGGGGCTGGACACGATGGTGGGAGAACGGGGCATTACCCTCAGCGGTGGCCAGCGGCAGCGCAGTGCCCTGGCCAGGGCACTGCTGCAGCAGGCGCCCCTTCTGGTGCTGGACGATGCCCTGGCCAGTGTGGACAACGCCACAGCATCCGGCATCCTGGACAATCTCCGTCAGCACCGTCAGAGCACCGTGCTGTTCATCAGCCATCAACTGGCTGCCGCCGCCTCCTGTGATCGGGTGATGGTGATGGAGGCCGGTCGCATTGTCCAATCCGGCCAACATCAGACGCTCCTTCAGCAGAGCGGACCCTATCGACAACTGTGGCGGCGCCAGGCGGTGGAGACTTCCTGGTCCCAAGCCCTGGTGTGAGGGATGTCCGCCGGTTGCCGTTGGCTAGGCTCAGTTGGTCCAGGGTGACGACAAAGGAGTTGGCGTTGTGCAGGAGGTCAGGCAAGGGTACACGCTGGACCAGGCCCGCGCCCGGTTGTTGGCGGTCCTGAACCCATTGCCAGGGCGTAACGTCTGCCCGTTACGGCAGGCCCGTGGTCGGGTGCTGGCGGCGCCGCTGGTGGCGCCCAGGGCTGTGCCCGGCTTCCGGGCCTCCAGCATGGACGGCTATGCCCTACGCGCCGTCGATGGCCGGCCGGGCCAGTCGCTGCCTGTGGTGGGATGTTCAGCCGCTGGCGCCCCCTATGGCCGTCCTCTGCAGCCGGGGCGGGCGGTGCGCATCTTCACAGGGGCGGTGGTGCCCGATGGCGCCGATGCGGTGGCGCCCCAAGAAGACGTGCAACTGGCGCAGGGGGAACCCTCCAACTCCATGATCACCCTGGAGACATCCATCCATCCGGGCCAGTGGGTTCGCTCCCCCCAAGAGGAAGCCGCTCCAGGCGAGCAGTTGGCGAGTGCGGGGCAGCGGCTGGGCAGTGTGGACGTGGTCAGGGCGATGGGGTGTGGCCTATGCACAGCCCAGGTCTATTCCCGGCCTCGGGTGACCCTGTTGATCACGGGCTCGGAGTTGCGCCCGGCAGGAGATCCTCTTCCCCCCGGGACCATCTGCGACAGCAACGGCCCGCTGCTGCTCTCGCTGCTGGAACAGCTTGGTCTGACGGTGGTGGATCACCAATGGGTCGATGATGATCCCCAACGGTTGGAGACGGCACTGCTGAGGTTGGCCGGCCGCAGTGACGTGTTGATCAGCACAGGAGGTGTATCTGTTGGCGATGGGGACCATGTGCGCCCCCTGCTGGAGCGGCTGGGCACGCTGCAATTTTGGCGGCTGTTTCTCAAACCGGGCCGGCCTTTCGCCACGGGCACCATGGCCGGCACCCGATTCTTTGGTCTCCCCGGCAACCCTGTCTCGGCAGCCGTGACCTTCCTGCAATTGGTCTGGCCGGCGCTTCAAGCTCTGGAAGGGGCGGCGCCAGAGCCCTGGCCTCGCCTGCGGGTTCGCTTGGCCGACCCGCTACGGCGCCGACCAGGCCGACCGGAACTGGTCCGTGCCCATCTGACCACGGATTACCGGGGGAACCCTCTCGCCACACCTTGTGGCGACCAGAGTTCAGCCCGGCTGGCGTCCCTCCAGGGGGCCGATCTGTTGTTGGAAATTGACGCCTCTACCACAGAACTGCCTGCGGGAACGGCCGTGACGGCACAACTTCTGCGGCTGCCGGTGCTGTAGCCGAATCAGGGCTGGGCATCCACAATCACAGGAATCGACCCACCACCGGGGAAGCTGGGCACAACGCTGGTTTGCCCGTTCCACCGATCCAGAAACAGCTTGTAGAGCACCTGGTCGTTGAGGCTCCGGGACAGGGTCTGGAACTTCTTGGCCTCTTCTTCTGCGATGCGCACCTCCGTCTGGGCCCGCTGCAGCCGCTGCTCGGCAATCTGCTTCTCCTCAATGGCGGCACGGTATTCTTCGGCGATCTGCAAACCGGTCAGGTCCAGACCCTGCACGTCCACATAGCCAAAACGGCTGAGTTCCGTATCCACCTGCTGCTCCACCTCCTCGGAGATACTGCCCCATTGGGAGGCGATAGTCACCAGGTCGTAGCGGGAGAACACGGACTTGAGGGCCTTCAGCAGGGAGGGCTGCACAATGCGGGGATAGACGTCACCGTCAAAGGTGGCAATTTGGGCGTAGACCCGTCCCACCTCCTGGGGCTTGAGGGCGTATTTGACCGTGGCTGTGGCTTCAATCACCTGCAAGTCTTTGGTGAGGCTGGCAAATCGCTCCGGGCGCACCTGGGTTTTCACGCTGAAGCGATGGGTGTTCTGAAACAGGGGCACCTTGAAATTGGGGCCAGCGCCCCGGGGGGAGCCCGTCACCCGCCCCAGAGTGGTGATCACCGCCACGGTGCCGGCAGGAACGATGAACACGGCCTGACTCAGCAGCAGCAATAGCAGGAGGCTGCCGGCCATGAGGAACCAGGGGACGCCCGGACCACCCGATCCTCCCTTATCGCCTTTGCCTTTAGCAACGCGGTGAAATTCACTTTCCATGGCTGAATAGCTGAATAATTTACCAGGGTCCATGGGAGACGTTACACCTACTCCAGCCTAAGGAGCCACGGCTTGTCCAGGTGCCAGGACCTGGCAGCCTCAACCATCTGCTGGCTCAATGAATGCCAGACCCTAGCATCGTTTGACCATGCCCTCCTGGAAGTCCACCACCATGGTCCCGTGGCTGGCGGTGCTGGCTGGCATCTGCGCCGCCTTGGGATGGCTGGCGCTGGGACCTTTGATCACCACAGCGTTGGGTCCGCAGCAACTCAAAGGTACCAACCCCTTGGCTGGTTTTGAGCCTCTGCTGCTGCGGACCGGGCTGGACGACAACCCATCAGGCGGCAGCCTCACGGCAGCGGGCGTGAGAGCGGACCTGTCGTTTCGTATCAAGCCGGATGGGTACGGCGGCGAGCAACAACAACCCGTGCTCAGGCTCTGGCCTGCCGCCAGCGAGGACGACACACCCATCAGCCTGCTGACGGATACCCCCCTGCTGGAGCACATGGGCTTGCCCAGTCCCGTGACCAACGCCCTGATGCAGATGGTGGAGTTGGACATGGACAACGATAGCCCGGAAGTGCTGTTTTCCCAATACAGCGGCGGCGCCCATTGCTGTGCTCTGGTCACCATCTTCCGCGAGAACCATCAGGGTGAGTGGCAAGCCATTGATGCGGGTGCATTTGACGGAGATATCTTTGCAGCCACGGAGCCTGTCCCGGGCCACGGGTACCTGCTGGCCACAGTGGACAATCGCTTCCTTTATCGCTTTTCCTCCTACACAGGATCCAGCGCTCCGCTCCAGTTTCTGGCGCTGCAGGGGGAGCAGATGATCGATGTCGGCCACCAGCCCCACCTGCGTCCCCTCTTTGAAGAGGATGCGCAACGCCAAGCGCAACGCCTGGACAACCACGGCGGTGGCGAGGTGAACGGCTTGCTGGCCGGATATGCCGCCAGCCATGCCCGTGCGGGCCGCATTGAAGAAGCTTGGCCCGTGGTGCTCCAGCGCCATGACCGGGACAGTCAATGGGGGCTGGAGTATTGTCCCAATGAGGAGTACCATGGTCATGGTGGAGACTGCGGCCAAAAGTCCATGCGCCACCCGAATTTCCCCAGTGCGTTGGCCGCACTGCTGCGGGAAGCTGGCTACATTTCAGAGGATATGGTCTTGGCTGACAAGCCTTGAAGCCACAGCCTGTACGCCTACAATTGGTCTTTGACGGCGGATGCCCCTTCTGCCACGGTTTCGCGGAGTTGAGCGAACTGAAGGGCCGCCTGCCCCAATTGGAGATCGTTGACGGGCGCGCCAACGATCAGCTTCGTCAGGCACTGAAGGCGCAAGGACACCCACTCTCCGAGGGAGCCGTGTTGGTGGTGGAGCAGGATGGAGACACCCGGCTGTTTCACGGTCCAGCAGCAGTGGCCCTGCTGTGTGGTCAACTGCGACCTTCCGCGGGGCTGTTGGGGCTGCTCAAGATGGTGTTTGCCAGCCGAAAACGGACAGAACGTCTTTATCCTCTGCTGTTGTGGGCCCGTTGCCTCGCCTTGGGCTGGCGTGGTCTGCCCACTGACCCCGATCACCAATCATGAGACTTCTCAACCAGATCAGCAGCAAGCATCTCAAAGGTGACCTGTTTGGAGGCCTCACGGCTGCCGTAATTGCCTTGCCCATGGCCCTGGCCTTTGGCGTCGCCTCCGGAGCAGGGCCTGAAGCAGGACTATGGAGTGCGGTGTTCATTGGTCTGTTTGCAGCGCTGTTTGGGGGCACACCCACCCTCATCTCGGAGCCCACCGGTCCCATGACGGTGGTGATGACCGCCGTGATTGCCAACCTTACGGCCAGCAACCCCACCCACGGCATGGCCATGGCCTTCACCGTGGTCATGCTGGCGGGAGTGTTCCAGATCCTTCTGGGCGTCTTGCGGCTGGGGCGCTACATCACCCAAATGCCTTACACGGTGATTTCAGGCTTCATGTCTGGAATTGGCTGCATCCTCATCGTGCTGCAACTGGGGCCGGCCCTGGGGCAGAAGGCGCCCCCGGGAGGGGTGGTGGGAACGTTGCAGAACCTGCCCCAACTGGTGACCGGCGTGCAACCGCTGGAGTTTGCACTGGCGGCCGTCACCATGGCCATTCTCTGGTTCACGCCCCAGCGCTTCAAGAAGCTTCTTCCCCCGCAATTGCTGGCACTTGTGGCGGGCACCATCATCTCCCTCACCCTGATGCCTGCGCTGAACGCTTCCGGGGAGGACATCCGTCGCATCGGGGAAATCAGCGCCGGGTTCCCCAGTCTGCAGATGCCGTTCTTTGGCGTCAACGAGTGGCGCCTGATGCTGACGGATGCCGCCGTACTGGGCATGTTGGGATGCATAGACGCCCTGCTTACGTCCGTGGTGGCCGACAGCCTGACCCGCACCGAACACAACTCCAACAAGGAATTGGTGGGTCAGGGCCTGGGCAACCTGGTGGCGGGCCTGTTTGGCGGCATTGCCGGGGCTGGCGCCACCATGGGCACCGTTGTGAACATTCAGACCGGGGGACGCTCAGCTCTCTCCGGCATTGTCCGGGCGCTGGTGCTGATGCTGGTGATTCTGGCTGGTTCCGGGCTGGCGGCCCGAATTCCCCTGGCGGTGCTGGCAGGCATTGCCCTGAAGGTGGGCTTCGACATTGTGGATTGGGGATTCCTGAAGCGGGCTCACCGCATCTCCGCCAAGGGGGCCCTGATCCTCTACCTGGTCATTGGCCTCACGGTGCTGGTGGATCTGATCGTGGCCGTGGCTGTTGGGGTATTCGTGGCCAATATGCTCACCATTGACCGCCTCTCTCAGAAGCAGAGTGATGTGGTGAAGTCCATCAGCACGGCCGATGATGACTTGGATCTTCCCCAGGAGGAGAAAGCCCTGCTGGATGCGGGGAAGGGCCGCGTGCTCCTTTTCCAGCTCACGGGAGACATGATTTTTGGCGTGGCCAAGACCATTGGCCGGGAGCACAACGCCATTGGCCAGTGCAACGCCGTTGTTTTTGATCTTGGCGCTGTCTCCCACTTGGGCGTCACCGCAGCATTGGCCGTGGAAAACGCCGTAGAGGAGGCGGTGAAAGCCAAGCGTCATGTTTATGTTGTGGGGGCTGCGGGCACCACCCGCAAACGGCTGGAAGCACTGAAGCTGTTTGAATTGCTGCCCGCTGATCACACCCAGTTGAGCCGCGGTGAAGCCCTGGCTGCGGCTGTTGAGGCCATCAAAATTGAACCCTGAACCACGCCCCCTGGCGGTCTGGCCGCCAGGATCGGCCTGAGCTTTGATCGAGAGGATTGCCCACCGGTGCGTAACGGTAGCCAAGGCAACGGGACTGCTGGTCTGGGCGTTGGAGAATCGCCACAGTTTTCCCCAACGCCATGGCCACCATGACCGAGACTCTGCTCGCAGCCAAGGCCGCCTCCGGTCTGACGTTTGCCCAGTTGGCGTCCCATGTGGGGCTTGACGAGATGTGTGTGGCGGCCATGCTGTACGGACAGGCCAGCGCATCGCCCGAAGAGGCGGCCAAGCTTTGTGACGCTCTGGGCCTGGGAGAGGATGCTGTGGCAGTCCTGACCCGCTATCCCACCAAGGGATGTCTGGATCCCGTTGTGCCCACAGATCCGCTCATCTATCGCTTCTACGAAATCATGCAGGTGTATGGACTACCCATGAAAGACGTGATTCAGGAAAAGTTCGGTGACGGCATCATGAGCGCCATTGATTTTACTCTCCATGTGGGCAAAGAGGAGGACCCGAAAGGAGACCGGGTCAAGGTGGTCTTCTGCGGCAAGTTTCTGCCCTATAAAAAGTGGTGAAGGGTTGCCGGCCCATGGGGCGTTAGCATCGGTCCAAGACCCCGGCTCCCCATGATCCTCTGGCAAGAACGCTCTGACCTTCAGGGCAGTGAGGAGGCCAGCCGACAACCTGCCAGAGGAGCCAGGGACCTGCTCCCCCAGGACGTGGAGGACAACCGCTGGATTTGCGCCCAGCTTCATGGCGTCTATCGCCGTTGGGGCTATAAGGAGTTGGCGCCTCCCACCATTGAGCGGCTGGATACCTTGGAGGCTGCTGGCGCCATTGATGCCGAAGTTCTGCTCAAGGTGGCCACCCAGGACGCTCTGGGTCTGCGCCCGGAGATCACTGCCAGTGTGGCCAGGGCAGCATGCACCCGCTTGGCCGGCCGGCCCAGGCCTTTGCGGCTCTGGTATGAAGGCAGCGTGTTTCAGCGGGAGGACGTGGGTGGCCATGAGCGGGTCCAGGAGGAACTGCAGAGCGGCATTGAACTCATTGGCGCCCCAGGGTTGGCAGGGGATGGGGAATTGGTGGCTGTCCTGCTGGATGCTTGCCGTCAACTGCCCTTCCACCCGGACCACCAGCCCACCCTCCTGCTGGGCCACCGGGCCCTGTTTACCGCCCTTCTGGCGGATTTCCCCCACGGTCAACAGGCTGGGTTGCGCCAGGCTCTGAGCCGCTACGACGTCTTGCAGCTCCAGGCCCTGGACCTCTCGGACGCGGACCGGCAGCGAGCCCAACGGTTGCTGAGCGTGCGGGGGGAGCCGGAGGCGGTGCTGGATACGCTGTCGGCCTTCTCAAAAGCTGCTGCTGTGGACGAGTTGCGCGCCCTGGTGGAACTGGTGGCGGAACGGGCGCGCCAGGCTGGTGTGCGCCTGCAACTGGACCCCACTTTTCTGCCCACGTTCACCTTCTATGACGGGGTCGTGCTGCGCCTGGTCTGCCAAGGTGCCCACTCCCTGGTGCCGGTCGCCACCGGTGGCCGCTACAATCGCCTGCTCAGGCACTTTGCCCCTGGGGATCGGGACGCCAGCGGGATCGGCCTCAGTTTCAAAGTGGAGCGCCTGCGCGGACTCCTGCAGGGCCGCAGGGCAGCGCTCTCCGGCCAGACCGACGTGCAGGTGCTGGTCACTTGTCACCATTCCGGCAACCTGGGGAACGCCATGGCCTGCCTGGAGCGCCACCACCGCGCCCAGATGCAAGCCGAACTGTTGCCCTGTGGGGCTGGGGAGGCCATCCAGGATCATGTCTCCCCCTATGGCCCCCAGGTGCTTGTTACCTATGACCACCCGATGAGCCAGGCGGCGGCCCAAGCCTGTGTGCAGCGCCACCGAACAGCGCAGGTGGAGGTTGAACTCTGGCCCCAACCGTGCCCTACACTGGAGGCCGCCAGGGCTGCCTGGAGACAGCGACCACTCCCCTGCCTGGAATGGCTGACGGCCGCCAGGGACGGAGGTCCGCCCCCTGAAGCCCCCATGAGGACTTATCTTTCCCACTAGGATCAGTTCCCCTTCCCCTGTTTTGATGCCCCACACAATTCTCACGGATCGCTGTGAAGGGGTGGCGGTTTGCGTTGACTCCTGCCCAGTGGCTTGCATTCATCCTGGGGAGGGCAAAAACGTCAAAGGCACCAACTTTTACTGGATTGCCTTTGACGTCTGCATTGACTGCGGCATCTGTCAGCAGGTGTGTCCAGTGGATGGCGCCATTGTGCCGGAGGAGCGCCCCCAGTTGCAGCGCCAACGGGGCTAGGCCGTCTTCGGGGTTTTGGCTCATCACGTACGGCATTCCCCACCTGCGCAGGCCTGGGTGACGCTCTTGATCAGGAATAAACTGGATTGCGCTTTGACTGCAATGCCCCATGGCTGTTCTTGAGCACGGCGAGATTCAGATTCACACCGAGAACATCTTCCCCATCATCAAAAAGGCGGTTTATTCCGGCCATGAGGTGTTTCTGCGGGAATTGGTGAGTAACGGTGTTGATGCCGTCAATAAGCGGCGGATGGCAGCTCTGGCTGGAGATTGCCAGGAAGGTGAGGATGGGGAGATTCAGGTTCGCATTGACCGGGAAGCAAAGACGATCATGGTCAGCGATAACGGCATTGGCATGGACGCTGACGAAATTAAGCGCTATATCAATCAAGTGGCGTTTTCCAGTGCTGAAGAGTTTCTATCCAAATACAAACATGAGCAGGACGCCATCATTGGCCATTTTGGTCTGGGGTTCTACTCCAGCTTCATGGTGGCCAGCAAAGTCGAGCTACGGAGCCTCAGTGCAAAACCGGGGGCCAGCGCCGTCCGTTGGAGTTGTGACGGCTCCCCCCAATTCCAGTTGGAGGAGGGTGATCGCAGCACACCTGGCACCGACGTGATTCTCCATTTGCAAGAAGAGGAGTTGGAATACCTGGAGCCCAGCCGCATTCGTCAGTTGATTACCACTTACTGCGACTTCATGCCCGTTCCGGTGAAGCTGGAAGGGGACACGGTGAATCGCTGCAAGGCCCCATGGCGGCAAAGTCCCAGTGAACTCAAGGACGAGGATTATCGAGAGCTTTACCGTTATCTCTATCCCTTCCAAGGGGACCCCCTGCTTTGGGTCCACCTCAGCACGGACTACCCCTACAACTTGCGGGGCATCCTGTTCTTCCCGAAACTGCAAGAGAACAGCCAGTGGGACCAGGGTCAGATTCGCCTCTATTGCAACCAGGTGTTTGTGAGCGACTCTGTCAAGGAGGTGGTGCCCTCGTTTCTGCTCCCTTTGAAGGGGGTGCTTGATGCGCCGGATCTCCCCCTCAACGTGAGCCGCAGCGCTCTGCAGACGGACCGCCAGGTGCGCTCCATTGGCGGCTTCATTGCCCGCAAGGTGGGGGATCGTCTGGCCCAGCTCCATGGGGAAGAGCCACAGCGCTATGGGGAAATCTGGGACGATCTTGCCCCTTTCATCAAAATTGGCGCCATGGAGGAGGAGAAGTTTGCCGACAAGGTGGCGGATCGGGTTCTTTTTGCCACCACCGCACCAGCGGCGGAAGGCCAGGGTGATCCCATTGCCACAGACGCTGGCTGTTACACCACCATCAAGGGTTATCTGAAGCGTTGCCCGGAAGAACGGCGCAAGTCCGTGATCTACTGCACGGACCCCGTTGCCCAAGGCTCGGCGCTGCAGCTCTGGACAGGCCAGGGCATTGAGGTGCTCACAGCCGATGCCCTGATTGATAGCCAGTTCCTGCCCTGGCTGGAGCAGCGGGAAGAACAGGTGAGCTTCAAGCGGGTGGATGCGGAACTGGACGAGAGCTTCACGGACCAGACACCGGAGCTGGCTGACGCCAGTGGCGAAGATGACAGCGAGAAGCTACGCAGCTTGTTCAAAGCAGCCCTGAATAACGACAAAATCACCGTTCAGGTGAAAACCCTCAAGGGGGAAGGCGCCCCGGCCGCCTTGATTCTTTTGCCGGAGCAGATGCGGCGGATCAATGACGTGAGCGCCCTGATGCAACGGCAAATGCCCAGCCTGCCTGATCACCATGTGTTGTTGGTCAACAAGAGCCATCTCCTGGTGAAAGGGCTGCTCAAGCTGGCTGCCGGCGCCGTGGTCATCGGTTCGGGTCCTTCCCCCAATACGACCCTCAGCCACCAGATCTGCTCTCACCTTCACCGGCTGGCCCAGTTGGGTGTGGGTGGTCTCAAAGCGGAGCAGTTGCTCACACTCCAGACCCAGAGTCAGGAACTCCTGGGACGTCTGCTGGAGCGGGTGGACTGACCACAGGCCTTGGGGGGATTAACTGGGGGGTGGTTCTGTCCGCCATTCACTCATATTGACCTCACCTCCCCTGAAGCAGCCTGTTGCCATGGGGAGCCTTGGCCCTGTCGCGTGCCCCCCGGCGATCCACCTTCAAGCTGTGGACCCCCAAGAGACGCTTGTGGAAAAGGTCGTGGCATTCTTGCGCCGCACGGCCACCTGGCAAGACAATGGCTGGCCCAAGAAGCGGCCTCTCCCTCCAGATGACGAGCGGCTGGTACGCCATCTGTAGGTATAGGGAGTTGGTGGGTTAAAATTGGGATGTTGTTATTGGAGTAGACTTTTGATTTTCAATAAGTTTGTCTATCTTTTCACTTAAGATTTTATGATCTTCTTTAAGTTCTCCTTGAATAGTCTTCATGTTTTCATTAACTTTTTCTATATCTTTTTTAAGTTCGTTGCTACGATTATTACTATTAGCATTCAAGACCACTAGGCCTACTCCCCATATGGCAACTAAAGTTGAAAATGCTCCTACTGATATAGTAAATAAATTACTAATAAATGTTGATAATACTTCCGGTCCTACTAATAATTTTCCAGCGAATTGATTTACTGGATATGAGATAGTAGAATTTTCTTCTACAACTCTAGTAGTAGTATTTTCTGGAAGTTGAGATATATTAAATGGTACTGGACTAACTACATTATTTTTAATAGAATCACTTATATAATTATTCATCGCAAAAACAACACGGGTCCCCCCATAAAGTAAGACTGTTCCTGCACCACCAACCAGCAAACCCAAAGCAACAGGCCTGAGCCGCTTCCAAAAGTCTTGAGGTTGCTTAGACGTTGACATAGGAGGCAAATAGCCCTAGTGGTTAGGGACTCTTTCAGGATAGCAGGTCTTTGGGGAAAGCGCGACCAAGGCCAAAGTCCCTGTGTCTGTCTGGCTTCTGGCCTAATGACTGATCTTGAAAAAATTTGGAAATCTTAATAATTGATGAAGCATGGAGAACTTCTACCCCTATTTACTGATGGAACTAGGGACCGTATGACCCAAAGACTCACTTGAAACTAATGAGACTGTGGACGGTGGGTGAATGTGACAGTTGATGTTGTCGCACAAAAACAATTTGATCAAGACTGGAATTATGCTCTAAACGTGTTGTTTCAATCTTTTCCTTTGAAAAGGTTGCCACCAATCAAAGAAGCTGGACCTAATACAACACCTAAAGAAGTGCCAATGAGAACTATGAGAACACTGTTACTTGTAGGCGGAAGGCGGTTTTTAAAATTCCATATCATATTTATCATAAGAATAATAACAACCAAGAAAAGCCAAATCTTGGCTATCATCAAAAAACTATCTGCATATTTTCTTCTAAATTCCAAATCTTGTTTGCCTTTTGCTTTGTTCAGGGGTTCATCTTTTGGTGGATCTTGTCTTCCTCCTTTTTGATTCTTATCTCGTTGGAAGAAAGCGACTAGCATTTTTCTTCCTCTAATGCCAACCGTGCCTTACCTTCTGCTTTTATATCCTCTAATGGAATAATTTGTGGTTTATTTTCATTAAAATTCTTTGCCCAAGCCCCTCTTTCCCAATGAGTTATATCTACAAGTTCCCAACCATCAACAGGAGAGCAAGAGTTAAAAAGATTGTCTAGTGCTTCAATTTCATTTTTATTAGTTTTTTTATCAAGGTCTTTTACAAAATCAAAAGTTTTCTTATCAAGTTCGCGTGATTTTGATTTTTTACTAAAATTAAATAAATCAACATTTACTGGACCATGCGGCCATGCTTCAAAATCTCCTTCTACTAAAGGTTGTTCATTTTTTCCTAGATACCAAACATGAGCGAGATAAATGATTTTCTGCACTTCAAGACGTGTCAGCCTCCATTCAGACTTTTCACAAAGGTGCTTTGCAGCTTGAAGAACATTGATGGTCATGGTCGGAAAATGGTGAAGGTGGACAGTGGACAGTGGGTAGATAGAGCCTGAGGTCTTCCAAGACTAACTGATAAAATGCTTAGCTTAGTAGTCTTTTGTGCCAGTTTTCTTAGTGTCTAACAGTGGTCTTGGTCTAACAGACTTTTTCAGGAAAGGCCGCTACTTCAATTTTATTTAATCTTAGTGACAAGACTGATTCAAGACCAATGAGACTATGGGCAGTGAGTGAGACGGCCTTGAGACGGGTTCGGCACTGTGGTACATAAGCCCCAAAACAAAGGTGTTGCCCACAGGAAGGTGTCACAGCATTCTCCCCCTTAGGGAACCTCTGAACAAGTCGAAGTCGTCCACCACCAGACTCTCGCTTCCCCTGTCTCTACAGGGTTTCCCAAAACTCATCAGAGCCCCAAGGAGACTTGTTCAGAGGTTCCTTAGTCAAGACAGCGGTAAACAACCCTGTGGCCATGCCGTAGGAAGGTAGAAACGTTTGTTTTTCCCTGTGCCACCACGGGCTTGCCATAGGTCATAGACTCTCTGCGTCCCAAGACAGTTCTTTTCTGTTTCCACTTGAGAGCAAGCGTTCTTCAGAGGCTCGATTCCATCGCCTGTGTTGTGATCAGTAATGGCAACAGCATCAAGACCCGCATCACGGGCTGCTGTGATCCACTTGACCCAACGCTCATGATCATCGGTATTCACTTCTCTGTTTTTGAAATCGTAGGACGCTGGAGAGTGGGTATGGAAATCAACACGCCACCAGCGGGAGCCGGGCCAAATCCAGGAGGGTTTGCTCATCTTGACCGTTGGATACGTTGCTCGCTCCAGTTTACCCCTAACCCCCATTGAAGTCCCCGCCCAGTGCAGGAAGCCGTACTCCATGGGAAACTTTCGAGATGGGAAACTTTCGAGTCCCAATCCTGAGGAAGGCCATCATGGGTGGAACTGGCTGGATCCCAGGCTCTGCCACAATAGACGCCATCAACGCCTGAAGCCACTCCCCGCCATTGCCCCCACGCCTTAACCCCTCCTCCACTCCCCGCTTCCAGGGACGGTCCATCCCCAGGAGCGCGTACTCCCTGGCCTACGCTCGGCCACAGCAGACACCATGACGGCCACCAGCGACAAATTGGCCAAGGCGGTGGCCGCCTACTGCGCTGAACTCCAGCGGGTGCGGGCTTCCGGTGGCGCCACGGGGGAGCGCTCCAGCTACGGCCCACTGGCCACCCTCCTCAATGGGGTGGGGGCGACCCTCAGGCCCAAGGTGTTCTGCGTGGGGGAGCTGGCCAATCAGGGGGCAGGCCATCCTGACTTTGGCCTCTATGGGGCCAGGCAACTGCAAAGAGGGGCGCCACGGGAGGGTCAAATCCCGGAGCGGGGGGTGGTGGAGGTGAAAGGGGCCACTGATGATGCATGGCTCACCGCAACCAGCGACCAGGTGAGCCGCTATTGGGACCGTTACCGGCTGGTGTTGGTCACCAACCTGCGCCACTTTGTGTTGGTGGGGGAGGACAGCGCGGGCCGCCCCAGCAAGCTGGAAAGTTTCCAGTTGGCGGCGAGCGCCGAGGCCCTCTGGCGTGGCCTGGACACACCACAGACCTTTGCCCGCACCGCCGGCGCCGGGCTGGGGGAATACCTGGCCCGTGCCCTGTGCCACCGCGCCGCCCTGGCGGAACCGAAAGATCTGGCCTGGCTGTTGGCCTCCTATGCCCGGGACGGCCTGGCCCGGGTGGAAACGGCGGGGGACGCCCCCCAGTTGGCGGCGGTGCGCTCCGCCTTGGAGGAGGCCCTGGGGGTGCGTTTTGACGGGGAAAAAGGCATCCGCTTCTTCCGTTCCACCCTGGTGCAAACCCTCTTCTACGGCATCTTTTCCGCCTGGGTGTTATGGGGGCGGCAAGGGGAAACTCCACAAGATCGTTTCGACTGGCGCACGGCGGTGTGGCATCTGCGCTCGCCGGTGTTGGCGGCCCTGTTCCAACAACTGGCCCAGCCGGGTCGGCTCCAACCCCTGGACCTGGTGGAGGTGTTGGACTGGACCGCCGCGGCCCTGGCCCGGGTGGACCGGGCCGCCTTCTTCTCCCGCTTCAACACCGGCGAGGCGGTGCCCTACTTCTATGAACCCTTCCTGGAAGCCTTTGATCCGGCCCTGCGGAAAGAGTTGGGTGTGTGGTACACCCCCACGGCGGTGGTGCGGTCCATGGTGGCCCAGGTGGATAACGCCCTGAAACAGGACCTGCACATCCCCGACGGGCTGGCAGCCGAGAACGTGGTGGTGCTGGACCCCTGTTGTGGCACCGGCGCCTATCTGGCGGAGGTGTTGCGCCGCATCGCCGCCAACCTGACGGGCCAAGGGTTGGGGGCGTTGGCGGGGGCGCGGGTGAAAGCCGCCGCCACGGGGCGGGTGTTCGGGTTTGAGATCATGCCGGCGCCCTTTGTGATTGCCCATCTACAAGTGGGCCTCACCCTGCAAGAGCTGGACGCCCCCCTGGGGGAAACCGACAAGGAACGGGCGGGCGTCTTCCTCACCAACGCCCTCACCGGCTGGGAACCCCGCACCAACAAGCCGTTACCCTTCCCCGAACTGGAGGAGGAGCGAGACCGGGCCGAACAAGTGAAACAAGCCCAACCCATCCTGGTGATCCTGGGCAACCCCCCCTACAACGGCTTTGCCGGCATGGCCGTGGCGGAGGAGCGGGACCTCTCCAACGCCTACCGTCAAACCCGCCGGGTACGCCGCCCGGAAGGGCAAGGGCTCAATGATTTGTACGTGCGTTTCTTTCGGATGGCAGAACGGCGCATTGCCGAGAAAACCGGCCAAGGGGTCATCTGCTTCATTTCCAATTATTCCTGGTTGGATGGGTTGTCGTTTACGGGGATGCGGGAACGGTATCTGGAGGTGTTTGATGCGGTGCGGATTGACTGTCTGAATGGGGACAAATACAAAACCGGCAAAGTGGCGCCGGACGGCTCACCTGATCCCAGCATCTTTTCCAGCAAAGGCGATCCCGTGGGGATTCAAGTGGGCACCGCCATTGCCACCCTGGTGCGCAAGCAAGAGCACAAACCCGCCAATGGGGTGAGCTTCCGCCATCTCTGGGGACAGGGCAAGTGTGCGGAGCTACTGGAAACAGCAGAGACGGAGCCAGGCGAAGTGTACCAGAAAGTCAAGCCGGTCCTGCCGCTTGGATTGCCTTTTGTGCAGACAGCCATGAGTGAAAGTTGGTTTGATTGGCCGGCATTGCCTGGGTTATTTCCGAAGTCATTTCCTGGTGTTCAGACCAGCCGTGATGGGTTTCTCGTTGATGTGGATCTGGAGCGGCTACGGGCGCGGGTTGCCGATTACTTTAATCCGAACCTAACCCATGAAGAGATTGCACGACGTTATCCGAAAGTCATGCAAAAGACAGCCCGGTTTGATGCCCGCGCAGTGCGAGATACACTGCTAAAGCGTGGTGGCCCCAACGAAGCTGGTTTTGTCCGCTTTTCCTATCGGCCCTTCGATAACCGCTACCTCTACTGGGAAGCAGAGACCAAGCTACTGGATGAAAAACGGGCTGACTATTGGCCACATGTGTTTGAGGGAAACCTGTGGATTGCTTCCAGTAAGCGAGAGATTCAATCCGAATTTACACATGGAGCGTGTACTTCCAAGCTTGCGAGCTGGAAGTATGGGTTCTGGGGTATCCACCTTTTCCCCACTTGGCTCCGCGATGACGGCATCACCCAGGGCAATGGAAACACCCACAGTCCCAACCTTTCCATCGCGGCCCAGAATTATCTTGCTGCCCTTGGCGCCAGCGTGGACGATTTATTCCACCATGTGCTTGCCGTGCTCCATGATCCCGCTTATCGGCAAGCCAATGCTGGCGCTTTGCGCATGGGTTGGCCCCACATCCCCCTGCCCGGTTGGCCCAAGGGCACGGCTGAAGATGCGGCGGCGTTGGCCCGTTCTGCTGCCCGTGGTCGTCAGTTGGCGGCGTTGCTGGATTGTGAGGCTCCCGTCCCTGGCGTCACCCAAGCGCCCCTGCGCCCTGAGATGGCCGTCATCGCCGTGCCCGCCACCACCCATGGGCGCAACATGGCCAGTGAGGATTTTGCCGTCACGGCAGGATGGGGCCATTTTGGCAAGGGCGATGCCGTCATGCCTGGCCAGGGGCGGGTGGTGGAGCGCCCCCTCACCCCAGAAGAGCGCAGCGCCATGGCAAGGGGCCATGATACACTTGCCCTAGCTGGCCAAACCACCTTGGACATCTACCTGAACGACCACGCCTTCTGGCGCAACGTGCCGCTTCCCGTCTGGCGTTACAAGCTGGGGGGGTACCAGGTGCTCAAGAAATGGCTCTCCTATCGGGAGCAGGGGGTGTTGGGGCGTGGCCTGCGGGCTGAGGAGGTGTTGCACTTTGCTGGTGTGGCGAGGCGGATTGGGGGGATTTTGGGGAAGTGCCAGCTAGCTTGACGCTTTCAACCAGCTAAGAAGCCCTAGACCTGCGCTCCTCTGCATTCACCTGTGCGGTCATCCGTACTAAATGGCCTGTGATTTGAGTCGTCCTGATCCTCCACAACGGTTAGGGTTGAGTGAGTTGAGGCACACACATGACCATCCAACCTCCTGACCAGGGATTCATCTTTTGGCCAGTCGGCACCGGCGACAGCACCACCATCCGTGTGGACAAGAAGGTTTACCTACAGGTAGACCTTCATCACATGGCCAAGTCTGAAGAGGATGACGATCCAGCTTGGTCGGTAATTGATGAGCTAATCAAGATCCTGCCAATACTTGACAGAAAGCCGTACCTGTCAGTATTCGCACTCACGCATCCCGATCAGGACCACTGCCAAGGCTTCAAGGACTTGAATAATCGTGTAAAGATCTCTGAGCTTTGGATGTCACCGCGCATATTCCGTGAGTTCCAGGAGAAGGAGAGCCTCTGTGATGACGCAAAAGCGTTTTATAATGAGGCAATGAGACGTGTCAAGGCAGCCATTGATGCCGGCGGCGACCCCGGGTATGGTCATCGAATTCGTATTATTGGCTATGATGAACTGCTGAATAAAAAACCTTTCAAAGGCTTTCCAAAAGACTTTTTAACGATTCCGGGCAATACAATCACAATTCTTGATGGCGATGATTGCTCTCACGTCTTTGAAGCCTTTGTACATGCGCCATTCAAGGATGACAGCTTGCGTGATCGTAACGACTGCAGCCTTGCATTCCAGATCTCCCTGTTTAACAGCAAAGGTAGCGGCCAGGCGCTACTCATGGGCGACCTCAGCTATCCGATCATCCGAAAGATCTTTAATCGCAGCAAGGCTGATACACTGAAGTGGAATGTTCTCCTAGCGCCTCATCATTGCTCCAAGTCTGTCATGTACTGGAAAAATAAAGATGAAGATGAAGAGACACTAAAAGAGGATATTGTCGGTCATATCGGCGATGCTGCACTCAATCCTGGATATGTTGTCTCCAGTTCTGAGCCAGTGCCAAAGTCTAACAGTTCGGGAGATAATCCACCACACGCTAAGGCAAAGATCCAATACAAGACTATTGTTCCCAACAAATTTATTTGCACTCACGAGCATCCTGACAAGAAGGATCCAAAACCTGTCATCTTTGAGGTCAAAAAGACTGGATTCTCCTATGTCGGTAGTAACGGCAAATCCAGCAAGTCAATGCAGGATGCCCTCAAAGTCTCTGGTGGTGCCGTAGCACCTTCAACAGCAGTTGGATTTGGCCATGGCACTCACTGATGGCCAGAAAACTGCACGCGATCAGCTACAGAGGATCGCAGACACTGACCGTTCTCCCCTCCACATCGTTGAGATTGAGGAGGGTGAGAACTCTGGAAGTTGGCTGACTATCTATATTTCGATTGATTGCACCCACTACGAGCGCGTTGAGAGTGGACTACCATTGCACGACAACGAAGGTATCAAGCTGTTGGTACCGCCAGATTTTCCCTTTAACCCACCTAGGGCATTGACTATTCATAGCCGGTTTCACAGATTTCCCCACGTGCAATGGGGACGCTTATTGTGCTTGTACGTGTCCCCAGATACCCAATGGAATCCCTCCCAGGGTATGCGTGGTTTTATCGCACAGCTTGATAGCTGGCTTTGTCGTGGCGCACGCAACGAGCTTGACCATCCAGAAGGTCCACTCCATCCTCCCGTTGCCTACACAGTTGCCCCAGTATCAATCTGTGTAAATGCTGACACGCCCAGTCGTGCCCAATGGCCATGGTTTGGTGCTGCGATACTCACTCAATCTAAGCTTGACCTTTTTGAGGTTAATTCCTGGAAATCTACATATTCTTTACAAGAAAATCAACTATTTGCACCAACATTGCTGCTGGATTTTGAACTTCCTTTTGAGTATCCAAGAACTGTTGATTCTTTACTTCTCTATCTTGAATCTAAGGGCATTGCAAGCAGCCGCTTCCTTGTACACCTCATGCTTGCATCCGAGTACATTGCCGAGAATACTTCTTTGTATATTGGCATTGGCACGCCCTCACGTGGTATCGCTGGGGATTTCACGCAACGTCAGCAACATCTCACATTTTGGGAAATTGAAGCGCATGATGTCATCATGCTGCGTAATGCATCTATTGCTTGTGAAATTAGTAGTAACTATCAAGGCCAAGATACTCCAGAGGAAATCGAGAGACTTATTCAGTCCATGTTTAATCCTTTAATGCAATGGCGTAAGGAAGCGCGTGTACGCTGGTGTCATGTCATCGAAAATCGTCCAGAGATCATAATCAAGCGTGATAAAGACAGCGCAATGGACTGGTTTCGCGGTAAGCGTGTAGCCCTTTGGGGCTGTGGAGCTATTGGGGGACTTATCGCTGAACACCTCGCACGAGCGGGAGTTGCTGAACTCTCTCTTTATGACAAAGCTAGAGTAACTCCGGGTTTGCTGGTGCGCCAAAACTACTTAACGTCTGACATTAACGATGCGAAAGCTGTTGCACTTGCACGTCAAATTCAACGAATTTACCCTCACATAATAGTTAGAGTACAAATTGAGAATATTGTTTCTGAGACTCTAACAAGATCAGATTGGGACACTGGTATTGATGTGGTTATTGATGCGACTGCTTCCCTGAGGGTGAGAACAAAGCTTGAATCTGTCCTCAAAGAGAGTGTATCGCAGATTCCAGTTGCCTCTGTGATGGTTAGCGCCAACGTACAACATGCGGTTGCCGTAACAATCCCTGCAGGGTTCTGCGCAGGCCCCCTTGACGTGCTTCGGCGTCTTGGACTGGCAGCAATGAAGAGGGACTGGCTTAGCGATTGGGTCAAGGCTTTCTGGAGGTCAGATGTCCTGCAGGAGCTTCGACAACCAGAACCTGGCTGCTCTGATCCAACCTTTGTTGGTTCGCACGCTGATGTTGCAGCACTTTCAGCACGAGCGCTCAATATTTTTGCTAAGGCGTTTGCTGAGAAAGGTAATGACGCAAACGGTTTTCTGTTTTCTCAAACACCTGAGCACCGCGAACATCACTTCAAGTTTCGTCCAGATATTCGCTGGACTGCTGACGGATTGGATTTCCGAATGTCACAACATGCTTGGCGAGATATGATCGGCTGGATTCGTGCTGGAGCCCGCGAACGATCTATAAATCATGAAACAGGTGGTCTGCTATTTGGATACTTTGATGAAACTCTGGATATTGTATGGATAAATAATGTTAGTGGCTCGCCACAAGACAGCAAATTCTCTGAAGAGCACTTCATATGTGGAACTAATGGTATAGAGGACCTATGCAAAAGTTACAAAGAACAAACCCATGAGATCGTGTGCTGCATCGGCACTTGGCATTCCCATCCAACCAGTGCTGCTAAGCCCAGTGCCATAGACCATAAAGCTATCGACTCCATCTTTACTGGCGCCCATGGCGATGGCTTCCATCAGTTGATGATTATCGTCGGATATGCTGCCAAACAACAACCACAGATTGGGGCTTATATGTTCGAGAGGCGCGAATCGGCTTCACAGCAGACTGGAATCAAAAAAGCTCCTCGTGGGGGAGTGACGATACCACCCCCCGTAGCGCGCCTTGGCAAGAGAATTGGACTGTCCCTATCCGGTGGCGGATCCCGCGCTGTTGCCTTCCATCTCGGCACATTGCGTGCTCTTGAAGATCTCCAGCTACTTGATGAGGTTGATATCATTTCTGGTGTGTCTGGCGGGTCGGTAATGACAGGTTTAATTGGTTATACTAACGCTCCATTTGCAGAGATTGATAGAAATGCTCTCAAGTTCCTTCGTCGTGGTTTGTTCAAGCCTGCACTAATGAAGCTTCTTCATCCTGGTCGCTTCATTCGATTCCTATTGAATCTTATGGCAGTTGACATACCAAACGACTATTCACGCACGCATGTTATGGCTGATGCTGTTAGTGATTTAGTAGGTACTCAGAACTGCGATGCACCCACACGCCAGAACAAGTCCATTGTCTTCAATGCATGCGAGCTCAGAACTGGTACTGCGTTCCGAATGAGTAATAAATGCTTTGGCTCTTGGCGTTATGGCTATGTACCAGCTAGTAATCTGAGGATAGCGGATGCAGTTATGGCTTCTGCTGCCTATCCGCCACTGCTTCCGCCATACGACTGGAGAATCACTTTTAAGAAGACAGAAAATGATCAAGTCAAAACAAAAGCACATCGCGTGATTATCACTGATGGAGGCGTATTTGATAATCTTGGTGTAAGTGTTATGGAACCTGGGCGTAACCCTACAATTAGTCAGATTAGCTTTGATCCTAATATTATTATTGTAAGCGACGCTGGTACAGGGCAGTTTTCTGGCCACGGCGTGCCTGTAATCTGGCCATGTCGGATGATCCAGGTTGCCTCAGCAATCATGCGCAAGGCCCAGGATGCAACGAAGAAATGCCTACATGGTTATGTAAGAACTGGCTGCATTGATAATTTTATCTACATTCATCTCGGTCAAATTGACAATCGTGTATCTCTTAAACCTGCTAACTGGATCAACCGTGATGACGTGATTGACTATCCAGTTGATTTTTGCGAAATGTCTGAGGAAAATATTAAGCAACTCTCTACACGTGGCGAGACAATCACTCGAGCACTGGTGACACAATATCTACTCACTGATTAAGAGTTTCTTATTTAAGAATTGATATCAAAGCTTTTGTATTATAGACCAAGCAGAATGGCGCCATTCATGCATTCATGGACGAACGAGCCCAGGCAACGGCGTCGCTCACATCACTCTGGGAAATCCCCTGCTTGGCAAGCCTCTTACGCACAGCGTCAGCACAGTTTGGGGCTTTCGTCTTCTCCATCTCTGCCATGGTTGCATTGTCCATGCCAGGTTCCACAACATCAGTTGAAGGTTGATGGGGTCGTCCACGCCAGTCTGCTGACGGGAAGCCTGAGAAGCCTTGACCGACCCCAGACTCACCCCAGCCTACCGATGTCACGGTGGGTTGCTTGGTCATCCGTCGTTCCTGGAGGCACTGTTTCAAGGAACCTACCATAGGTCACGCTGCCATGGGGCCATACCCGTGGCAACTGCGGCTGCTTGACGGGACAGCCTAAGCTTGAAGAGCACCAAGGTGAGGTGGCAACAGCGGATATCAACACCTGTGCAGGAAGGCCATCACTGATCCACCGGCCTATCCAGGCTGATTGTTCTGTGCTCCATTCCCGTCAGCCGGCCTGGACTGGAATAGAGCCTGTGCTGGCGGCCGGTCCCATGACCATGGGGAGCACCTAACCCCCACCCCGCAACCTTTCTAGCACCGTGGCATCTTCCAGGGTGCTGGTGTCCCCTGTGATGGTTTGCCCACTGGCCAGGGAGCGCAGGATGCGGCGCATGATTTTGCCGCTGCGGGTTTTGGGGAGCACGTCGGTGAAGCAGATGTCGTCGGGTTTGGCGATGGGGCCGATTTCGTGGGCCACGTGTTGGCGCAGGGCTTGCATCAGGGCGTCGTCCCCTTGCCGGCCCGCCTCCAGGATGACAAACGCTGCTACGGCGCTGCCTTTGAGAGCATCGGGTCTGCCCACCACGGCTGCTTCCGCTACGGCGGGATGGCTCACCAGGGCGGATTCGATTTCCATGGTGCCCAGCCGGTGGCCGGAAACGTTGATCACGTCATCCACCCGCCCCATGATCCAGAAATAGCCGTCCTCGTCCCGGTGGGCCCCGTCCCCGGCAAAGTAGAGGGGTTGGCCGTCGCCATGGGGCAAGGCGCCCCAATAGCTCTTCCGGAAACGCTCCTCGTCCCCATGGACGGTGCGCATCATGCCGGGCCATGGTTGCCGCAGGGCCAGATAGCCCCCCTGGCCGGCCGGCAGGCTTCGGCCCTCTTCATCCACCACGTCAGCGGCGATGCCGGGCAGGGGCAGGGTGGCGGAGCCCGGCTTGAGGGGGGTGGCGCCGGGGAGGGGGGCAATCATCATGCCGCCGGTTTCCGTCTGCCACCAGGTGTCCAGCACGGGGCAGCGGCCACCGCCGATCACCTCCCGGTACCACATCCAGGCTTCCGGGTTGATGGGTTCCCCCACGGTGCCCAATAGCCGCAGGGAGGACAGGTCATGGCCGTCGGGAATCTGGCGACCGGCCCGCATGAAGGCCCGGATCACCGTGGGGGCGGTGTAGAAGATGGTGATGCGGTGTTTTTCGATGAGCTCCCAGAATGCTCCGGGCTTGGAGGGGCGGGGGGCCCCTTCATACATCACCGTGGTGGCCCCGTTGGAGAGGGGGCCATAGACGATATAGCTGTGGCCTGTGATCCAGCCCACGTCGGCGGTACACCAGTAGATGTCGTCTTCCTGCAGATCAAAGACCCATTGGCAGGTGAGATGGGCCCACAGGTTGTAGCCCGCCGTGGTGTGGACCACCCCCTTGGGTTTGCCCGTGGAGCCGGAGGTGTAGAGGATGAAGAGGCGGTCTTCGCTGTCCATGGGTTCGGCGGGGCAGTCTTCGCTGGCCCCCTCCATGAGCCCATGCCACCAGTGGTCTTGCCCTGGGGTCATGGTGATGGGTGTCTCCGTGCGGCGCACCACCACCACGTCCTGCACACTGGGGCAGGCGTCATCCGCCAGGGCCTCGTCCACGGCGGGCTTGAGGGGAACGGCCTTGTCCTTGCGGAAGCCCCCATCCGCGGTGATCACCACCCTAGCCTGGCCATCAATGAGGCGATCCCGCAACGCTTCCGCGGAAAAGCCGCCAAACACAATGGAATGGGGGGCCCCAAGGCGGGCACAGGCCAGCATGGCGATGGCCGCCTCCGGCACCATGGGCATATAGAGGGCCACCAGGTCCCCTTTGCGGACGCCAAGGCCTTTGAGGGCATTGGCGAAGCGGCACACCTGGCGGTGGAGGTCCCGGTAGCTGAGCCGCCGCACATCGCCGGGTTCCCCCTCCCAGAGGATGGCGGTTTTTTCTGCCCGTCCATGGGCCAGATGGCGATCCAGGCAGTTGAAGGACACGTTGGTGCGGCCGCCGCTGAACCAGCGGGCCATGGGGGCGGCACTCCAGTCCAACACCTGGCGGAAGGGTTCAAACCAGTGGAGCTCCTGGCGGGCCAGACGCCCCCAGAAGCCTTCCGGGTCCCGTTGGGCTTCCTTTGCCAGGGCGGTGTAGGCAGCCATGCCCCCAATGCGGGCCTGCTGTTGCGCATCTGCAGGGGGCGCAAAGCAGCGCGCTTCGTGGAGGATGGATTCAATGCCAGCCGCAGCCATGGATCCCAGCCAGTAACGTGGCTCCATTCAACCCCCTGGAGGATCCCTTCCGCTCATCCGCCATGAAGTCTTGCGAGAACGCAGTTGAGCCGAATGATCCCGGCACCTATGGGAATACTGCGCCCCTGCATCGGGGGATGAGCATCAAGGAATTCGACAACGCCTATGACTACGCTGCTGAACTGAAGCGTTTCGCCCGTGAGGTTGGCATCACCGCAGGCAATTTCCGCAAGGTGGAGTTGGAGGCGTTAATCCGGGAATTCCTGCAAACGGGAAAGGTGCCGGACCGCAAGCCGGTCATGCCCCGCAAGCCTGGGGAGGCCCGCGATGTGCTCAAGCCTGACACGGTGGTCACCAACTACGTGGGAGACAAGACGACCAAAGCCTTCCTGCTGGATCTGGTCCAGGCTGCTGCGCCAGGCCTGGGAATCAAGTCAGGCCAATGGTACTGGCTGAACGACTGGCGACGCCAGCAGCAAGAGGCGTGCTTACGCTTCACCTATGGCGACATGGCTGACCACCTGCGCAGCCTGATGCAGACCGAAGGCCGCCTGCCGCAGATCCCCTCGGCCCGCATGAACAATTTCATCACCGCGTTCCGGGCGGATCCGGACAATGCCAGCATCTCAAGGGAAGGGATGCTGGCGGCCTGGATGTGGCTGAAGGTGCAGCCGGGTCCCAGCACCTATACCGAGTTTTGCCGGCTGACCCCTCAATCCTCGCAGTAAAGAAGTTAAGACACGGGAACCGGACTGGCTAGGCACTCTCTGAAATCTGCATCCGAGGCTCAAGCAGGGCTGCAATCAGCCGTCAGTTGAGACGCCGCAGCACCACCTCGGGGAGGGCCAGGAGGGCTTCTTTCTCCTGGCTGGGGGGCAGCCAGGCCAGGGCCGCTTCCGCATCCCGGGCAAAGTCACGGGCCAGGGCGTGGGTCCGTTCCAGGGCGGAGCCTTGCCGCACCGCCTTCAGGGCGGCCTCCAGATCACCGGGCCCGGCAAACTGACGCTCCACCCTCTTCGCCAGAGGGGGATCTTCCATCAGGGCAAAGATGGCGGGCGCTGTGAGATAGCCGGCAGCCAGGTCGGATGCAGCAGGCTTGCCCAACTGCTGGTCACTGGCTGTGAAATCAAGACAGTCATCCACCACCTGGAAGGCCAGACCCAACTGGCGGCCAAACTGGTAGAGGCTCTCCAGCCGCGGCTCCGGCAACCCCGCCAACACCCCCACTGCCCGGGCGCTGTTGGCCATGAGGGAGGCGGTTTTGCGGTAGCTCTTCTCCAGGTAGTCCTCCAGTGTCTGCCCGCTGTCATACCGGTGGAGCCCCTGGCGCACTTCCCCCTCCGCCAGATCCATGATCACCCGGGAGAGGAGTCGCACCACCTCCAGGCTGCCCAGATTGGCCAAGTGCCAACTGGCCTGGGCGAAGAGGAAATCACCCGCCAGCACCGCCATGCGGGAATCGAACAGGTGATGCACGGTGGCCACGCCCCGCCGGGTGGAGGCTTCATCCACCAGGTCGTCATGGACCAGGCTGGCGGTGTGGATCATCTCGGTGATCTCCGCCAGCCGCCGTTGCCGCTGATCCGTGGGCTCGCCAGGGGCCACGGCCCGGGCCAGCATGAGCACCAGGGCTGGGCGCAGTTTCTTGCCGCCCGCCTGGAAAAGATGCTCCGCTGCTGCCTGGAGGATGGGATGACCCGCACCAATCAGGTCTCGTAAATTGCCGAGGAGTACCTCCAGATCGGCCTCCACCGGCTGCAACACTTGAGCGACCGAGGCCATGCAATGCTTTGACTGGTCTGGATGCTAGTGGCCGAGGAGCGCTGGTTGTTGTAATCTCACCTGCTCAACCTGGACCGGTTGCTTCAACCAATGGGACACCGCCGCCGCAAAGTGGGTGGTCTGCCCCGTGCAGCAGAACTGCATGGTGCCCCTGGGCCGGTGGGCCGCCAAGCCCGTGGTCTGTATCAACTGTTGCAGGGCCCGCGCCGCTGGCAGTGCGGGATCCAGCAGGGGCACAGGCCAGGGCAGGAGGCGCTGCAACAGGGGGCGGACAATGGGGTAATGGGTACACCCCAGGATCAGGGCCTGAATCGGGCGAGGGTTGTGGAGGACGGGGGCCAGGTAGCTGGTGATAGCCCGCTCCAGCCGCGCCGAGTCCCGTTCTCCCGCTTCAATGGCGGGCACAAGCTCCGGGCAGGCGATTTCCTGCACCCGCACCGTGGGGAAGTGACGGCGAATGGCACAGCCATAGGCGCCGCTGTCCACCGTGGCTGCCGTGGCCAGCACCACCACGTGATCCCCGGACTTTAGGGTCAAGCTGGCGGCCAGGGCGTCAATCAGGGTCACCACCGGCACCTTCACTTCGGCACGGATCACGTCAGCGGCCAAGGCGTTCATGGTGTTGCAGGCCATGACCATGGCCTTCACCCGGCGGGCCCGTAACCAATGGGCTGCTTCTTCCGCGATGGCGCGAATCTCCCCCGGGGAGCGTTCCCCATAGGGCAGCCGGGCGGAGTCCGCCAGATAGAGCAGGGGTTCGCCAGGGAGGAGGCGCTGCAGTTGATGGAGCACTGTCAGCCCCCCCAGTCCACTGTCAAACAAGCCGATGGGTAGATCTTCCGGATGATGGACCCAGGACATGGACGGGGATCCGGCTCAAGGATGGAGAGGGGGGAAGAGGGATGGTCGACGGTGACACAGGCTGGGCATCTGGCGCTGTACCTGCTCCAGACGATCCGTGTCCATCTCCGCCATGGCCACGCCGGAACTGGCCCCCGCATCCGCCAGAACCGTTCCCCAGGGGTCAATCACCATGGCATGCCCATGGCTCTGGCGGCGGTGGTAGTGAACCCCGGTCTGGGCAGGGGCAAAGACGTAAGCAGTGTTTTCGATGGCCCGGGCCCGCAGCAGCACTTCCCAATGATCTTTCCCCGTGAAGGCGGTGAAGGCGGCGGGAATCAGCAACATCCGGGCGCCACGGCTGGCCAGAAAGCGATACAGCTCGGGAAAACGCACATCATAGCAAATGGACAGCCCCAGGCAGCCCAGCCCGGGCACGTGTACCACCGGCGGGCTGGCGTCACCGGACCGCACAGTGGCGGATTCCTGGTACGTGTTCCCGTCGGGCAGGTTCACGTCAAAGAGGTGGATTTTGTCGTAGCGGGCCAGTAGCTGCCCGTCCCGTCCCACCAGTTCGGCCCGATTGTAGACTGCCCCGTCACCGGCAGGCACGGGGAAACCACCACCCAACAGGGTCACTTGATAGCGATGGGCCATGGTGACCAGGAACTGGCTGCAACGCTCCGCCAGCATGGGCGCCAACGCGAGCTTCTGCTGGTCGTCCCCCAAAAAGGCGAAATTTTCCGGCAGGCCCACCAGGGCAGCCCCCTGGCGTGCGGCCAAGTCAATCTGCTCCTCTGCGGCCTGCAGGTTGGCATCGGGATCAGGTGTGCTGGTGAGCTGGAGCGCTGCAGCGAGGTAACTGGACAGAATGAAGTCAACGGCCAGTCACAGCTTACTTCCAGGCTGGGCCATCTGCATGGGGCCTGGCACTGCAACCCCATGGCCGTGTTGCCTGCAAGACCAGGCCGTAGCCTAGGATTCATCCCTGCCGGTCCACGCAACTCCTCCGGTTTGTCCGGACCATCACCATGATTCAGCCTGATCGTGAGCCGGACAAGATCCATAGCCCTGCTTTGTGCGTTTCTCACCCTGCTCAACGACCGCATTGGGGAGAGCATGGTCTTCCCGCTGCTGACGTTTCTGGTGGCGCCGCTGGTGGACACCCAGCACGTGGGGCTGGTGGTGGGCCTCCTGGGGGGCAGCTATGCCGCGTTCCAGTTTCTGGCCACGCCGGTGATCGGCTCCCTGAGTGACCATTTCGGGCGACGGCCTGTGCTGATGGTCTGCATCGTCGGCACGGCCGTCAGCGTAGGCTTGTTCGGACTTGGCGCCGCATTGGGCACCACCTTGATGGCGGGTTCCAGTGCGTCCCTTGGTCTGGCGCTGATGTTTGTTGGTCGCAGCCTGCACGGGGTAGCTGGTGGAACCGCCGCTACCGCCCAGGCCGTGATCGTTGACGTGACTCCACCGGCAAAGCGTGCTCAAGCCTTGGGCTTGGTGGGCGTCGCCATTGGTCTGGGCTTCATTATCGGGCCTGGGGTGGGGAGCTGGCTGATGGACGTGCATCTGTCGCTGCCCATTGCAATGGCCGTTGCCGTTGCCTTGCTGAACCTGTTGCTGACCCTGTGGTTTTTTTCTGAAACCCTTCCCGTGTCGGCCCGTCAGCCTTCCTTCCATCTGAGCGCCTTCAACCCCTTCTGGAACATGATTCAAACCTTGGGCAACCCCCGCGTGGGTCGCTTGAGCGTGGGATTTGGCTTGTTTTTTATCGTTCTCTATAGTTGCGTGACGATTCTCGTGCCGTTCGTCACGCTGGAGTTGTCATGGCAGGCGACGGACGTGGGGCAGGCCTTCGCCCTGCTGGGGGTGGTGGCCATTGCTGTTCAGGGCGTCCTGCTGGGACCGCTGAGCAGATGGTTGGGGGAGCAACGTCTGGTCTCCATAGGGATCGGCCTGATGCTGCTGGGGTGCCTGCTGGTGAGCCTGGCTCGACCAACAGCCCTGGATGCCATGGCCAAGCCGTTGGTGGATAGCGCCGTGGTCATGTGGGCCATGGGGATCGGCCTGCTGGTGCCTTCCCTCAGGGCCGTCATCTCACGGCGACTGGATGCCGGCAGCCAGGGAAAAGCCATGGGCAGTGTGCAGGCCTTGCAAAGCCTCGGCGCATCCGTTGGTCCCGTGACTGCAGGGATTCTGTTCACCTATCTCACGCCCCGCGCCCCGTTCCTGATTGCCCTGCTTACCCTTATGTTGGTGGGCGGGCTCACCATCGGTCCCCTGGTGCGGCAGCGGCAGCAAGTGGTCCCCTAAGGCCGGAGCGCCAGCGGCTGGTCCTCCTGCACCAGGGACGGGGTCACCAGGATGATGAGTTCCGTCTTTTCACGGGTCCGGCTGGACCCACGGAACAGCTTCCCCAGCAGGGGTAGGTCCCCCAACAGGGGCAACTTGGTCACCTGCTCCCGGTCCGAGTCCTGAATCACGCCGCTGAGAACCAGCGTTTGCCCGTCCCTCAAACGTACGCTGCCGGAGGACAGGGCCCGCTCGGTGATATTGAAAATGGGCACGCCGTTCTGGATGCCGGCGGGTGCGGGGACAGACACCTTGGGACGCACCTTGAGGGAGATAAAATCGTTGTCGTCAATTTTGCTCACGTCAACCGTCAGACTTAGTCCCGCCTGCTCCCGCTCCTGGCTGGTTTGGGTGATCCCCGAAGGGCTGGTGGTGGTGGTGTTCCCGGTAATCACGCTGGTGGTGGTGTTAATGCTGGCGGATTCCCCTTCCTGAACCAACAGCGTGGGCTCAGCCAAAAGATTCACTTCAGAAGAGACAATCGCAGCCTCAAGTTGGGAATAGAAAGAATAATTTGGATCGGCAAGTCCTGATGGACTGGAGCCACCACTCGCCTTGTTGTCGGAAGATCCCGTCCCCAGCATTTCTGCGGACTTGACAACAGCAAAATTGAATAGTGACTCCCCCGGTTGACTAAGAATGAACGCATCACCGATCCGTGCGGAGAAGCTGTGATCCAAAACCTTGCTGCGATTGAGATCCACGTTCATGATGCGCACCTTCACAGCAACCTGACGCTTGCGACGGTCCATCTGCCGCAAATAACCCTGGGCAACATCCACCAGGTCGGACGGCCCCACAACGGTGATGGTGTTGAGCCGTTCATCGGTGGTTCCCCGCAGTCCCCGCAGCGGCCCCTGCCGGCCTCCAAACTCGGACACCGCCGCGGTGACCGTGGTGCTGGCCACCTGGCTCCCGTGGCCGGCATCATCTCCCGTGGAGGCGTCTCCTGGGGGGAGGGCTTCTGTGGCGGTGGTGGTCACCGAGTGGGTCACGCTCATGGTGGCGCCCAGGTTGGCCAAAAATCCCGCCGCCCCTGCGGCATCCACCTGATTGAGGCGGATCACCCTGGACACCTTGGACCTGATGTTGCGGCCCAACAGACCGGGGCCGACCATCAAGGTGCGACCCTCCAGGTAGCCTTCCAGGCCGGAGCTGATCAATACGAAATGAACGGCTTCCTCCAGGGACTCATCCCGGAAGTCCACGGTGACCCGTGGTTCCATGGCGGGTTCCTTGTGGTGCTCCAGGAAGGTGAAGTTATAGCCGGTGCCCTGCAGAAGGCCCATGAGCACGTCCTGGGCCCGGGCCTCCCTGGCGGTCATGGTGACGGCCTGGGTGCTCCGTAGGGGGATAAACGCCGGGCCGGGCAAGGGGACCGTGTCCACAACCATGGCCCCCACAGGCGGGGGGGCCACTTCGCCACCGGCGTTTGCCTCCTCAGCAGTGGCGGCGGCAACAGTCCACGCCAGGGCCATGGTGCAGAGGAATCGCACACCCATGGGGATGGTCGCCGGAATACTCACGGGGCATCGTCGTCTGAACCAAGGCTATGACCGGGGATCAGCGGCGTCGGCGTTGGGGTGGTCAACCTCCTGTTCTGACCGTGAACCCTGCGCCAAAATCAAGATGTGGGGAAGACTCACCCCTGTCCAGGGACTCCACAACAGAGGCAGGAGGGTGATCCGGTGCGGGCCGGCGTTCAAAATACCAGGAGCTGGGGCGCACTTGATACGCCAAGACAAAGGTGAGGATCAGACACAAGGCAAGAGAAAGGAGCACCAGGTGATCAGGGAGCGGCTCAGGCGTACCAGTCATGGAATCAAGGGAATGGATTAAATCCTCCACAGTCGTTTGCATTGAAGTGTTGACCAGCCATAATCAAGTTTCAGCTTGTCGTCGCGCAGCTCCAGGGTGATCCGGGTCCCGGTATACCGTTCCGCAGCAGTCACCGAGCGATCCCGAAACAACGTATTGCTGGGCTCGGAAAGGTTCTCGATCGAGGCTTGATGCTCATTGCGGCGCAGTTGCAACACCACTTGATTACTACAAAGATAATTCTCCTTCTCTCCGTAGTTTTCCCACCAGGGTGCAGCGCGCAGGGGCTGCCAGGACGACCCGGCGAGAAGCGCAACCAGGGCAAGCTGCAGAGACTTGGGCATCAGGGGTGGGGTGCCTTGAGGTTCAGTCTACCGTGAAACCTCTCTCCCTAAAAGGGACAACTCCATGGTGATTCTGTTGGACACGGTGAAGACAGTGCTGGTGTGGCTTGCCACCACCACCGCCAACCGCTAGACCTGGCCCACACACGGCATACGGCAATCACCATGGACGATGCTGAACCCTTGGTCTCCCAGGCGGAGTTGGCACGGCGTTGGGGTGTGACCCCCAGAACCGTGAGCCGCCGCCTGGTGTTCCTGGGGATTACGCCGCTGCGACGGGGGCGGTGTCGGTGTCTGACCATGGAGCAGGCCGCCCTGGCGGAGCGCTTCCATCGACACCTGAACCAGGGCAAGGACAGCAGCAGTTTCAGCCGCCGCTACGACGCGCTGGAGGCACAGGTCGTCCCGGCGCAACAGCCCACGCCGCCGATGTCCGGCCACGACCTTGAACTTGCCCCCCAGCAACTGGCCGCCATGGCCACCGCCTTCCTGGCCCATCTGGCCCCCGCGCCACAGGCGGATCCGCTGCAGCGGGCCCGGGGACTGGCGGAGGCCGCGGATGCCCGCCTGGTGCTCACCACCAAGGAGTTGACCGCGGTGCTGGGCCATGGCATCACCAGTTGGCGGGACAGCAGGGACGACTATGGATTCCACTTCACAAGACACAAGCAGCAGGGCAAGGTGCTGTGGACCGTGGAGCGTTCCCTCTGGTCCCGATCCTCCAGAGACCGGACTCCCGACAACGACGACCCGGTCCCGGCTTCAGGACCGTTTCTGGGACGAATGGGACGCTACTAATCCATAGGATGGGAATTCAGGTGTGCATCTGATGAACCTTGGCGTCGGACTTCTTGGACTCGGGACCGTGGGAACAGGGGTGGCCGAGATCCTGCTGAACCCGGAGGGACGCCAACCCCTCGTTAGACAGCTCCAGTTGCGGAAAATCGGGGTGCGCAACCTGAAGAAGCCCCGCGCCGTTTCCCTCCCAACCGGCTGCCTCACCGATCAACTGGAGGCCGTAGTGGAAGATCCCACCGTTGACGTGGTGGTGGAGATGCTGGGGGGGCTGGAGCCGGCCCGCCGCCTCATCCTGCGGGCCATCGGCATGGGCAAGCCGGTGGTCACCGCCAACAAGGCGGTCATCGCCCACCATGGGGTGGAGATCAACGCAGCAGCAGCCCAGGCCGGCGTCTACGTTCTGATGGAGGCCGCTGTGGGGGGCGGCATTCCCATCATCGAGCCCCTCAAGCAGTCTTTGGGGGCCAATCGGATTCAGCGGATCATCGGGATTATCAACGGCACCACCAACTACATCCTCACCCGCATGGCCAGCGAGGGTGCCGCCTTTGCCCACGTCTTGGCGGACGCCCAGGCCCTGGGCTATGCGGAAGCGGACCCCACGGCAGACGTGGACGGTCATGACGCTGCGGACAAGATCACCATCATGGCAGGGCTGGCCTATGGGGGGCTGGTGCAGCGGCAGCAGGTGCCCACGGAGGGCATTCGCCACCTGCAGGCCACGGATCTGGCCTATGCCGACCAACTGGGCTACACCCTCAAGCTGCTGGCCACCGCAGCCCGCCTTGAGCAGGCCACGGACGGCACTCAACTGCTGGATGTCCATGTTCACCCCACGTTGGTGCCCAAGGACCACCCCATCGCGGGGGTCAAGGGGGTCAACAACGCCGTGCTGGTGGAAGGGGAACCCGTGGGACAGGTGATGTTCTACGGGCCTGGGGCAGGCTCCGGACCCACAGCCAGCGCCGTGGTGGCGGACATGCTCAACGTCGCCGCTATCCGGGAGGTGGCCCATGGCAGCCATGCGGGGCTTGACCCGCTTTTGGCGGCCGTAAGCTGGCAGCAGTGCCGCCTCGCGGACGCCCGGTTGACCCACCACAGCAACTACGTGCGCCTCAAGGTGCAGGACCACCCGGGCGTCATTGGTCAAATCGGCGCCTGTTTCGGGGTGGAGGGGGTGAGCATCCGCAGCATCATTCAAGTCCACAGCAGCCCGGAGGGAGCCGAGGTGGTGGTGGTGACCCAGAAGGGGCAGGAGGCCCGTTTCCGTCGCTCCCTGGCGGCCCTGGACCAACTGGACACCGTAATCTCCATTGCCTGTTCCCTGCGCACCCTCTAAGCTGAAGATAGCTATCACACTGTTCCTGCAAGTCATGGTCATCAACCAGGGCGACTGTGTGCGACTGCGACTTGATGAGCGGACCTATCAAGTCATCGCCATTGACAACCTGCACAACCGCTGCTGGCTACGGCCATGGCCCCTGCAAGAGAAGACCACGCCCGTCTTCGAGGAAGACCTGGGCAACGTGATGGTGGGCCTCACCTGCCCAATTCCCGAGCGGAATCAACACCAGACAAGAATCGTGGATGCCCATGGCTAAGCACGGACGGACCGGGCTGTCCCTTCTGGTTGGCCTCCTGGGGCTCAGCGCAGTTGCCTGTGCCCCGTCCCGCTCCCCGGACCACCTGGTGGTGGGCACCAAGGGAGCCATCAGTTCCCTGGATCCCGCCAAGGCGTATCAGACTCGCGCCTTGCAACTGATTCGGGCGCTGGGGGATCCCCTCTATGCCCTGAGCGAGACGGGGGAGTTGATTCCCCGCCTTGCTGCGGCGCCACCCCAGGTGAGTGCCGATGGCCTGCGGGTGGCAGTCACCCTGCGGGACGGGGTGCGCTTCCACGACGGGAGCCCCCTGGATGCGGAGGCCATGGCCTTCAGCCTGCAACGGTTCCGGGATGGGGGCGGGAACCTCAGTTATCTGCTGGACGACGTGGCGTCCATCACGGTGGTGGGTCCTCTGGAACTGGAGTTGGAGCTGCAGAAACCCTATGCCCCCTTCCGCAACCTGCTGAGCTTTGCCGGTCTCACGCCGGTTCCCGCCAGTGCCTATGCACCATGTCCTGACGGTGTTGCCGAGAACGAAGCCACAGACGGGCTCTGCTTGCCGGCGGACGGTTTTGTGGGCACAGGACCCTATCGTCTGGCGTCCCGCCGCGCCGATGGGACCCAGCACCGTCTGGAGCGTTTTGATGGCTACTGGGGAGACCCGGCCCGCAGTGCCCGTCTCGACCTGGTGAGTCTGGAAAACTCCACCGCCCTGTTCGGAGCGCTGAAGACTGGGGAGGTGGACGTGCTGCTCTCCTCAAGTCTTGAGGCGGAGCACCAGTTGGAACTGGAAAAAGGCGCCGCGGCAGGTCGCTTTGCCACCGCCTCCAGCCCGCCGCAAACCATTGAAGTGCTGGCCCTGGCCACGGACCGCCCCCCTCTGGATCAGGTGGTGGTGCGCCGGGCGTTGGCCCATGCCCTGCCCCGGACTCTGCTGAGTGAGCGGGCCAGCCAGGGATTGAACACCCCCCTGCGCAGTTTGATCCCGGATCTGTTCGCCGCAGCGCAGCCCACATGGCCGGACCTGGACCTTGACGAGGCCCGGCAACTGCTGACCACGGCCGGCTACTGCCAGGGCAACCCTTTGACGGTGGACTTCACCTACCGCTCAAACGTGCCCACCGATGGGCTCCTGGCCCTCACATGGCAGGAGTTTCTGGCGGAACACTTGGGGGATTGCCTCGTCCTGCAGGTGGATGGCCTGGAGTCCACCACCGTCTATGACCAGTTGGACACAGGGGCCTTCAGCATGGTGATGTACGACTGGGCTCCCGATTTTCTGGACCCGGAGAATTACCTGCGGCCCATGATTGGCTGTGACGAGCATGAGGGCAGCGTCTGCAGGAAAGGGTATGCGGTCTACGGGGGGGTGTTCTGGTTTGACGACGAGGCGGCCCAGCTTCTGGAGGACCAGCAGAACCAGCCGCCGGACCAGCGCCAGGCCACCCTGGTGGCCCTGCAGGAGCGCATTGCCGCTGGCGTGCCCTATATCCCCGTCTGGCAAGGTCGTAACCGGGCCTGGTCCCAGTCCTCCGTGACGGGCCTGGGCTATGACGGGTCCGGCTGGCTGCGCCTCGATGCCCTGGGTCGCTAAACACTTCCATGGCGCTGCGCCGGGATCTTCTCCGCTATGTGGCAACACGGCTGGCCTTGGCGCCCGTCATGCTCTGGATCATTTCCAGCCTGGTGTTTCTGCTGCTGCGGGTTGCCCCCGGGGATCCCGTTGATGCGCTGCTGGGTCTTCGCGCCACCCCCGCCGCCCGGGAAGCTCTGCGGGCCCAACTGGGGCTGAACCAGCCGTTGGCTGTGCAGTACCTCACCTATCTGCAAGACCTCCTCCATGGCCATCTGGGCTATTCCCTGGCCAGCCAGGAGGCGGTGGGTCAGATCATTCAAGCCAGTCTGCCGGCCACCATCGAATTGGGGTGCATGGG
>JAJDVL010000015.1 GCA_022826155.1 Prochlorococcaceae cyanobacterium jk18x22bins.40
GGGGGGAAGGGAGCTAGCCATGGCACGGGCAGACCTGCTCCTGAAACTGGCCAAGGCGAGCACACAGGGCAACGGCGAGCAAGTCCGAAAGGTCATTGAAGCCATGGCTGCGGAGGAGCGCGCCAAAAATCACACCATCCTGGCGGACAGGCTGCTGAGGCATCTGCAGAACGGCAACGGGCGGACACCACAGACGACGCCCCGGCCACTGCGGGCATCAGCAGGCCCCCTGTTGGCGGAGATCATGCCGCAGCGCTGCCTGGAAGATTTGTTCCTGCCGCAGGAGGTGGAGGAGATCATCGGTGAACTCATCGCTGAACAGCATCGCGCCGACCTGCTGCGTTCCTACAACCTGGAACCAAGACACCGCATTCTGCTTGCCGGGCCTCCCGGCAACGGCAAAACCACCCTGGCGGAAGCTCTGGCCAACGCCCTGTGCGTCCCCATGCTGGTGGTGCGCTATGAAGCTGTCGTCGGGAGCTACCTGGGGGAGACGGCCCAACGCATTGCCCGTGTCTTCGAGGAGGCCCGGTCGCGCCGTTGTGTGCTGTTCTTCGATGAGTTCGACGCCGTCGGCAAGGAGCGGGGAGATCAGCACGAAACGGGCGAGATCAAGCGGGTCGTCAGTTCGCTGCTGTTGCAGATCGATGCCCTGCCCAGCCACGTGGTGGCCGTGACAGCAACCAACCACCCCGAACTTCTGGACCGGGCCATCTGGCGGCGTTTTCAAGTGTGTGTGGAGTTACCGGCACCAAAACGGGGCCAGATCGAGAAGTGGTTCCGGCGCTTTGCCGAGCAGCACGGCCATGAGCTAGGCATATCGCCGCGCAGCCTCGCCCAACGCCTGCAAGGGCTGAGCTTTGCCGAGATTGAGGAATTTGGTCACGATGTTCTGCGCAAGGCAGCCCTGGACTCCCCAAACGCTGACGTCAAGGCCATCGTCACCAGCCGGCTGCGGCATTGGAAAGGGCGTTTCAAGCCGGGGGAAGATGGCCTGGCGGAGGGTAATCCTTAATGATGGCGGAGACCAACTATCCCCTGCTGGTCTTTCCTGCGCCAGCGCCGGCAGCACGAGCTAAACGGTTTGGCGGTGGCGGCAAGGCCAAGATTCCAGACGCTGCAAGTCAGGCGACGCGCTTGGAACCACAGTTCCAGCGTCTCCAGGAGGCCATGGACAGGCAACGCATTGCGCTTCAGGATAATCCGCTTGGCATTGTTCCCGAGCAAGTGCTGGTTCTTGAGACTGTGGGCAGTATCCAGAACTTCATCAATGTGGTTGGCAAAATACCAGGGTTGGAGTGGTTGGGTGAGTACGAGCTTGAAGAGATTGAGCCTGATTACGGATTTGAAGACAAAACCAACCCGGACAAGAAGCTGAAGGGTCAGCTTTTCATGGTAATGACAGATCAGGAAGCCCTCAGCGAGTTACGAGGCCTATTCAGAAAGTGGAAGAGTGATCCTGGGACAAGTTTTCCCAAGGGCTTGGCGCGTCTCAAGGAGGCGTTTCGCCACCTCCACACCATTCGGCCATGGGGAGCGGAGGACCGAATCAAGGAAACCGGCATTCTGGAGGATTGGAGGGATCGTGTGCAGCATGGGGAAGACCAAGTCCAATTCGAGGCAGAGTTATGGTTCCGCAAGAAATATACCCGTCGACAACAGGCGCAATCTCAGCTTCGGCGTATCATTGAATCCCACAACGGACGGGTAATCCAGCAGTGCATCATCCCGGAAATCGCCTACCACAGCATCCTTGGACGCATGCCAATTACCGAACTTCAGGCAGTGATTAGCGACCCGAAACAGTTGGGCAGTATCAGGCTCCTGCAATGTGAGGATCTGATGTACGTCCGCCCGGTAGGCCAGTGTGGTATTCCTGGTTCGGACAATCCCGAAACGACACCGCTCACGGACAAGGAACTCGCGAAACTCGCAACGCAGGCGGAACCTCCTGATGGTGACCCAGTTGTGGCGCTGCTGGACGGCCTTCCATTGACTGGACATCAACTGCTCCAACAGCGCATCGTGGTAGACGATCCAGATAACTACGAGTCCGCTTATCAAGCAAGTGAACGGAGACATGGCACGGCCATGGCCTCGCTCATTTGCCATGGGGATCTGAATCAACCAGACGGTTATGCCCGGACACCCTTGTACGTACGGCCAATCATGCAACCACAGCACAGCTTTGGCGGGCAGCCCCGAGAAGCCATCCCAGAGAACATGTTGCCCGTTGATCTCATCCATCGATCAGTGCGGCGGTTGTTTGAGAGTGAGAATGGCGAGCCGCCCGCAGCGCCCACTGTCCGCATCATCAATTTGTCGGTGGGCGATCCCTGCCGCCCTTTCCTTCGAGAAATGAGCGCATGGGCAAGGCTTTTGGACTGGCTGGCTTGGGAGTATCAGTTGCTGTTTATTGTTAGTGCGGGAAATCATGCGCACGATATTGAAGTAACCAGTGTCCCAAGGGCCGAATTCGAGCACCTCTCGAACACCAAAAAAGAGAAAGCCATCATCAAAGCGCTTGCAGAGGACACCCGCAACAGGCGCTTGTTGTCTCCCGCCGAGTCGCTGAACAGCATCACTGTTGGCGCTAGTCACGCCGATGCGGCGCCGCCACCACTTGACCCAACGCTAATCGATCCTTTCTCACGACCTGGCCTTCCGAGCATTATCAGTTCCCAAGGTCCTGGTTACCGCCGTGCTATCAAGCCTGACATCTTTCTATCCGGCGGTAAACAATTTGTGTCTGAAAAGTTGGGCAATACACATCAAAAAGCAACACTTGAGATTAAACAGTTTACGTCACCACCAGGCTTGCGCGTCGCTTCTCCTGGCAAAGCAAGCCAACTCAACCACACCACATACACCAGAGGCACAAGCAACGCCGCAGCGCTGGCGTCACGGGCAGCAGCAGCCTTGCTAAATCTCATAGACGAGCTGCGCGACAATCAGAGGAATCCAGTTCAGGTGAGACACCCCGTTGTACTTGTGAAAGCGCTACTGGTTCACGGCGCAACTTGGTCTGAATCTGGAGATCGGTATAAGAATGCTCTCAAGACATCCGAGAATAACAATCCATCAAAGGAATACCTGGGCCGGTTTCTTGGCTATGGCTCCACCAATATCGATAGGGTGATGAATTGCACGGAACAGCGTGTCACGGTCCTTGGTTTTGGAGCGCTGGATGATGGGGAGGCGTCTATCTTTAAGCTTCCCCTTCCTCCCAGCCTGTCTGCGCAGACCACACCACGGCGATGGCGTTTGACAATCACACTTGCGTGGCTCTCTCCAGCGAACGGAACACACCAGAGCTATCGAATTGCCCATCTGTGGTTTGATGCCAAGAATGACCTTGCTTCAAAACGACAGTTCGCTGATCATCGTGCTGCGCTGCGCGGTACTGTCCAGCACGAGGTCTTTGAAGGGAGCCAGGCGCCTGACTTTCAGGATGGCGAAGTCATCAAGATCAAGGTCAATTGCCGTGCCGATGCAGGAGACATTCCGGCTCCGATACCGTACGGCTTGGCTGTCACATTGGAAGTGACCGAGAACTCGCTCTTGAAAGTCCCCATCTATGAAGAGGTGCGGGAGCGCTTGGCGGTTCCCGTGCCAGTGCAAGGAAGTGCAAGGGTATGAGCACGTGAACCGGCAAATTGGACTATCGGTGTGGTGACGGATCGCCGCATCCTGGATCAGTAGATCCGGGACACCATCCGGCAATACGCCCAGGTGCGGGCCACGGTGGCACATGCGGAAGGGTCGGGGGATTTGCGCCGGTTCATTGCCCAGGGCAAGAAGATCATCATCTCCACCATCCAGAAGTTCCCTTTCATCCTTGAGGAGATCGACAACCGGCAGCGGGGTCGCCGCTTCGCCATCATCATTGACGAGGCCCATTCCAGCCAGGGGGGCAGCGCCAGCGCGGCCATGGCCCAGGCGTTGGGGGAAGAGGAGACCGGCGAGGATCGGATCAATCACTTGATGGCCTCCCGCAGGCTGCTGCCCAACGCCAGCTACTACGCTTTCACCGCCACCCCCAAGAACAGAACCCTGGAAATTTTCGGGAACCCGGAGCCCCAGGGGGACGGCACGGTACGCCATCGGCCGTTCCATGTCTACACCATGAAACAGGCCATCCAGGAGGGGTTCATTCTGGACGTGCTCAAACATTATACCCCCATCACCAGCTACTACAGACTGGCCAAGACCGTAGCGGACGACCCGGAATTTGACGCCAGGAAGGCCCAAAAGAAGCTGCGGCGCTATGTGGAAGGGCATCAGCACGCCATCCGGCATAAGGCGGAGATCATGGTGGACCATTTCCATGAACAGGTGATCGCCCACCGCAAAATTGACGGTAAGGCCAGGGCCATGGTGGTCACCAACGGCGTTGAGCGGGCAATCCAGTATTTCCACGCCATCCGCCATATCCTGAAGGAGCGCAAAAGCCCCCACCGGGCCATCGTCGCTTTCGCGGGGGAGCACAACGACGGCGGCAGGTCAGTGAACGAGGCCACCCTCAACGGGTTTCCATCCGCCAAGATCGCCGACAACATCCAACGGTACCCTTACCCTTTCCTCATTTGCGCCGACAAGTTCCAGACCGGCTACGACGAACCCCTTCTCCACACCATGTATGTGGATAAACCCCTGGCGGGAGTCAAGGCGGTCCAGACCTTCTCCCGCCTCAACCGGGCCCACCCCGGCAAGCGTGATGTCTTCGTGCTGGACTTCCAGAACGACACGGAGACCATCAAGCAGGCGTTCTCCCCCTACTACCGCGCCACCATCCTCTCCGACGAGACCGACCCCAACAGGCTCCATGACCTCCAAAGCCACCTGGACAAGGCCCAGGTGTATTCCCCCACCGACGTGGAGGCGTTCGTGGAGCACTACCTGAACGACATGGGGCGGGAACAACTGGACCCGATTCTGGAGCAGTGCGTGGCGATCTACAGGAGCGACCTGGACGAGGACGGGCAGGCGGCATTCAAAGGCAAGGCCAAGGGCTTTGTGCGCACCTATGGTTTCCTCTTCTTAATCCTCCCCTACGCCAACCGGGACTGGGAAGAGCGGTCAATTTTCCTGCATTTCCTGATCCCGAAACTGCCGGCCCCCGTGGAGGAGGACCTATCCAAAGGCATCCTTGACGCCATCGACATGGAAAGCTACCGGGCCGAAAAGAAGGCCCTGCGGGCCATCCTCCTGGAGGATGAAGACGGGGAAATTGACCCCGTACCCGGCGAGGGCAACGGCAAACAGGGGGAGGCCCAGACGGATCTGCTCTCCAGGATCATCGCAGATTTCAATCACCTGTTCGGTGGAATCCCGTGGGCGGATGAGGATCGGGTCCTGAAGATGATTACGGTGGAGATTCCAGCCAAGCTGCTGGAAGGTCTGGCGTTCAGGAATGCAAAAAAGAACTCGGATTCCGAAAATGTCCGCATTGAGCACGACGCAGCGCTTCAGCGGGTCATGGTGGACATCATGAAAGACAATACCCAGTTCTTCAAACACTTCATGGACAACCCGGACTTCAAACAATTCGTCAGCAACTCCAGCTTCGACGTGGCCTACGGGGACAAGGGAAAAACCAGCCCGGCCTGCCTGGCAAAAGGATCCCAACCGGGGTCACGATGCCAATCATATTCTGTATACTGAGCCGTCAGGTTCGCCATTTCTGCCCCGGCAAGGCGCTCCACCAGGCGCAGGGCCATATCCATTCCCGCGGCGACACCACCGGCAGTGATGATCCGTCCATCCTCAACCCATCGCGCCTCGGGAACCCATTGGACCTGGGGACCTTGGGAGACAACCCAGGCAAAGGACTGTTTATTGCTGGTGGCGCGCCTTCTATTGAGCAGTCCCGCTGCTGCCAACAGGCCAGCGCCTGTACAAACGGATGCTAAAAATTCCAGATTGGGATAAACACAGCGCAGAAAAGACAACAATGCCAGATTGCTCACTTGTTTGCGTGTACCTTGACCGCCTGGCACCAGCAACACATCAAGGTCAGGGCAGTTGCCAAAGCCAACCGTCGCGACGCAGGCAGGACCACAAACGCTGTTTACGGGTCCGGACTGTTGGGCAACCATGATGATTTCTACCGCGCCGCGCTCCTGCAATAGCGTAAACATTTCAAGAGGTCCAAAAACATCCAGCAGCTCGAAACCCGGAAATAACAATGCACCAATTCGACGTTGTGATTGCTTGCCCATGGTATTCAAGTGCTTGTAGCCCTGGAGGTTCTTGTTCACGCCAATCATAGCAGGCACGATATTGATTCTACAATCCCTCCATGACCAGCCCTGGGGGCTCTTCTGTGAACGGGACCCTGCCTCTGCCCCTGTCTGCTCACCATGACCGCCCCTGAACGTTTGCAGAAGCTGCTGTCCCGGGCGGGGGTCATGTCCCGCCGCCAGGCTGATGCCCTTCTCCAGGCCGGACGCCTCCATCTCAACGGCCAACCCGCACGACCGGGGGACCGGGCCGTGGCGGGGGTGGATTCCATCACCCTGGACGGTCAACTGCTCCCCTTGGCGGCTGCCCGGCAGCAGCATCGCCGCACCCTGCTGCTCCACAAGCCCCCTGGCGTGCTCTGCACCTGCCGGGATCCCCAGGGCCGCTCCACCGTCCTGGACCTGTTGCCCCCTGCTGTCGGGCAGGGGCTCTACCCCGTGGGCCGCCTGGACCGGGACAGCGAAGGCGCCCTGCTGCTCACCAACGATGGTGATCTGGCCCTGCGCCTCACCCATCCCCGTCATGGTCATCACAAAACCTACCGGGTCTGGTTGATGGGGGTCCCCAGCGCCGCCAGTCTGGCGGCCTGGCGCTCCGGGCTGGTGCTGGACGGTCGTCGGACCCGTCCCGCCCGGGTTGAGGTGGAGCACCGCAGCGCCGTGGGCAGTTGTCTACGGATTGTGTTGCGGGAGGGGCGGAAGCGGCAGATTCGCCGCATTGCCGATCAACTGGGCCATCCGGTGCGGCGCTTGCAGCGCTTGGCCATCGGCGCCTTGCCGTTGGGTTCCCTGGCGAGCGGCGGCTGGCGCTGGCTGGAGACCAGGGACATGGGCCTCCTGCTGGACCAGGAAGCCCGGTAATCCCGTGCCACCCAGGGCGAACGGGTGGACGTTCTGTGTCACGCATGGGAAGTGTCGCAATTGAGTGGCCCAATCACTCTGACGTGATGTCGTTTGCCTCCCTGACGGGGAAACAAACGAGACAAGGAATAAGACAGTGAGAATCGGAACATTCAAGTGCAACACTGCCATAATAGAAGGATGGGGTGCGGTAATTGGCGATGAAACCGTTTCCAACCCGCTCCCAGAAAGGGGTGTACCCGTGAGAGTTGGAAATCTCAAAATGATTCCGTGTTAGGGCGTGTCGAGAGACTGCAACACCCCTTGACAAGGCACCACCCTTTGTGATAAATGCCGTCACCACCCT
>JAJDVL010000021.1 GCA_022826155.1 Prochlorococcaceae cyanobacterium jk18x22bins.40
CAGGTTGGAAACCGACGTCGCGGGGACCTGGGTCACGGCCGTCTGCTGGGGGAGCGGCGCCGTGTCACGGACCAGCACCGTGTGCCCCGACGGGCAGCTAGCGGCCGATCCGTCGTTCACGTTGAACCGGGTCCCGTAGGCTGGGTTTTGGTAGGCGTAGCCCTGGTCGTCGGTGAGCGTCCGCCGGTTGTCCGTTGTTGTCTGCGGCGCGTCCCCCGACGTCCCGCCGATGGTGTACCCGTTGCCGGGACGCACCCAGGCGCACAGGTGGTAGTCCCCGGACACGCCGTAGGTGGGCACCTCGAACCATTCCGTACCGGTGGCGGTCCTGATGATCACGCCGGGCCAGACTTCATTGGTCCAGGGCACCCGGGCCGCGACCTTGATGCGCAGAGCGCGGCCTCCGGTCGGGGTCTTGGTGCCCGGCCGCATGGCGCTCCGAATCCGGAAACGTGCCAACTCGCCCTCGTTCACCGCGCCGCCGGTCATGTCGATAGTCACCTGCGGATCCGCGATCCTCAGGTCGTCGTTGACGATCGTGTAGCTCCCTGGGAACCCCTTGGCGTTTGCCGACGTGATGGTCGGGGTGATGACCACCGCCTCATTCGGCTCGAAGGCATCGTCCGGGTTCACCTCGATCGAGATCTGGTCGGCGGCTGGCGGCGTTGTGCTTCCTGCCTCGATCGTAAGCCCGTTTACGCAGCTTCTTCCAGTGACGGCAACGCCGTTTCTCAATATCCGGTAATCCTCGCCCGGATCTCAGGAGTTGTCACGGTCAAGCGTTGCCGCCCCAGAGAAGCATAGGTTGTATGTTATGTCATGGCCTGCATATGTAACTATAGTTCGTAAGCCGTCCTGCGACAAATATGAGATGCTGGTTGGCTTGTTGAGCTTGACGGTGATCGGTCGGACCGTGGGAATCGGGTACGCCGTGATCCGACGCCCCACCCTCCTGGCTTCGGCCCCGGGGCCTTCCTCCCGGGAACCGCCATAGACGTACAGATGGTGCTGGTAGAACTTCGCCTGCGCCGCGTCCGCGAGGCCGAGCAGGAGCGCAGGGCCGAGCAGGAGCGCAGGAGACAAATGACTTAGAATGCCCAGAGCAGTACAATAGTTCGCGGAAAGGTCAGAATTGTTTTGAGGGGAGCGGTCAGGCCGGCGGATGTTCCACATCTTCGCAGGAATCAGGCCCTGGCCAACCTGCTGCTGCGGAAAACTCAGGCGGGAAGGTAGCAGAGAAGATCGATGCCGTGATGCGGACACATTGAGAGGGCGCTCCTGCGCTCCTGCGCTCCTGGATTTTATCACAATTGGATTCATGCTGCAGGACTGTAGGGGGTTGTGGCTCTGAGACAAAGACTGCACTGATTAATTTGGGCTCTGGGGCACCGCGAAAAATTGGACAACTCTGTCTGTAGGACGTTGTCTCACCATGAGAAAGCTCGTCCTGGAGAGAGATTGCCCAGGCCAGGAGAGTTTTCCAAGCGAGGAAAGGACAGCTTTTCATTGGGAGCAACCTCCGTAAGGCACAGTCAGGATTCCAGAGGATGAGAGCTTGGCTTAAGGTAACGGTTAATACCTAAATCGGAAAATGTCCAATGCCTTGAGAAGGCTTTAAGCCAGAATTAACAGCCTGGAAACCTTTGAACAAGCTGAAGTCGTCCGCCATCGGGCTCTCACTTCCCCTGTCTCTAACAGATTTTCCCTAAGGGATACCAGGGTGGGGTTATCGCCCCCCAGACCCAGGGCGCAGTGCATGACCCCTATCGTCTACCGTCCGGGGGATGGGGCGTTCAGCGGTAAGGAAGTGGCTCGGGGGAGACTTGAACTCCCGACCTTGGGGTTATGAATCCCACGCTCTAACCGGCTGAGCTACCGAGCCATGACAGCCATCCTAACAACACGCCAGGGCGCTCTGCTTCCATAAGGTCAGTTGGCTACGCGGGCAGGCAACAGGGCTAGGGGATCGGCGGCGCCGCGGCCGGTGGGGTGAATCTCGAAGTGCAGATGGGGACCCGTGCAGATTCCGGTGCAGCCGATTTCACTGATCACTTGGCCGCGCCGTACGGCCTGCCCGGGTTTCACCAGAATTCTGGAGTTATGGGCATAACGGGTGAGGCTGCCATCCGGATGGGTCAACTCCACCAGGTAGCCGTAGCCGTTGTGGTGCCACGAGGCACGCTTCACCTGACCATCCGCAGCAGCCAGCACAGGTGTGCCCACGTGGTCGGAAATATCAATGCCGCTGTGCATGCGTCCCCAGCGCCAGCCATAGCCGGAGGTGACCAACCCGGACAGGGTGGGCCAACTCCAGCGCGTATCAAATCGCAACTCCTGCTGGTGGCCAGTCAGTACCTGGCTGGGCCAGGATAGACCAGCAACACCCGGTCGTGCGGCCAGGTGTTGGCTGCTGCGATCTGGCAGGGGAACCTTGATCCTCATGCCTGGCCGCAGATCCTGACCACCAAGGCCCGGGTTGAGGACATGAACGGTGGCCAGAAAATGGCCCCCTTGCGGGGAGATGGTTGCCAGACTTTCCCCCTCTGCCACGGTGTGGATGCGCTCTCCTCGCCCGGGGGCCTTGGTATAAAAGGCAACCCCAGGCGGTGGCGTGTCTCGAAGGGTCAAGAGATCAAGGGAAATTGCGTACTTCACCATCAAGCGCCAGTCCTGGGGCACGCTGATCCAACTCCCCTGGGCCAGTGGTTTCTCGTCTGTCCAACCCCCATTGATCCACCGCAGGATGTCGGGAGACATTTTGATTTGGCTGGCCAACTCCTCGTAGGAGACCCTCTGGGCAAGCTGAATCCAAATCAGGGGTTGCTGGTCTTCAAAGACCGTGGCTTCCCGCTGGGCCAGAGTGGCGGACGTGACTAAAGACTCGGGCGGCTTCTCCCGCAGGCTGGAGGGATTGATCCATGGCCCGGTATAGGCCTTCAGATGGGACTTGAACAGGGCCGGGAGGCTGATCCAACTGCCCTTCTTCAGCGGTTGGGATTCGGTAACCCCATTGAAATGGAGCAGTGTTTGCGGCGGTAGATCAAGCGCCTCAGCCAACGCAAGGTGGGAGCCGTCTTGCCCCAATTGCACCCAGATCAGACGTTGCAGACGCGCTTGCTCTCCGGAGAGCGACGTGCCAGGAGTCAATTCCTGAAAGACTCGCGAGTGCAAGTCAATGGCCGCCCTGAGATTTGACGCAGATCCAGAGAGGAGCACAACAGCAGCCAGGACGGGAGCGGAAGCAACCGTGAACTTGGAGGGAAACTGCACTGTGGATCCAGGATCAGGAGAGAGGGATGCGGCCCATACTCTTAACTAAAGCGCATTAAGGTCTCTCTTGTAACCCTCAGCTCCCCCGCTCCATCCAAAGGCTACTATTATTCGCCTGAAGTTTTTCAGAGGATTTTAATGGGGGAGGCTTCCAGGACGCCAGGGCGGAGTTGGTCTGCAGGCCAGTGGACAGCCGCTTTGGAAGGGTGGCCCGGTGCTGCCGGTCCCCGGCGTGTGTCCAGCGTGGCCATGGAGCAGGCGGTGGCCATGGCACTGGTGTGCGGACTCCAACCCCGTCGCCCCCTGCTGCGCTGGTGCCTTCGCTGGCGCCATCTCCAGCCTCGGCAAAACGCTCGACAATTGCTCGCTGCCGGTGTGCCCCGTGGCCCTGAATTGGGCCGGCAGCTTCGTGCGTTGCGGGTCGAAGCCATTGAGGTGGCTGAGCAGGGAGTCCCCGGAAACCACCCGGCCTCCAGGCAACCTGCACCTGCAGCACCTAAGCTACGGAAGCCACGGATGTTAAGGGATCTTTAGGCCATGACAGTCACTGTGCTCAAGTTCAGCTCCAAGGACTGTGGCACCTGCCATCGCATGGCCCACTACGATGCCAAGGTGGCCATGGAACTGGGTACCGAGTTGATCAACGTGATGCTTCAGGACATCGACACCTATCGGCGCTACAGGAAGGTGCTCTTGGCCCAGTATCCCAATAAGGAGGGCATGGGCTGGCCCACCTATTTGGTGGTCAGCGATCCGGAGGGAACCTTCACCATCCATGGTGAGTTGAAGGGGGGTATGCCCAAGGGGGAATTCCGCCGCAAGCTGGCAGCCCTTCTATCGCAAGAGAAGGCCTAGCCAGCCCCTGGCCAGAGCTGTTGCGGTCCCCTTAGCGCTTTTGGCGGTCTGAGGAGGATTGCTCCGGCTTGCGGCGGCGGCGCCTGTCGTTGGCTTCCATCAACGACAGGTACATGACGCCAGCGGTGACGAATACCAGCAACACCACAGCCATCAGGCCCAGGGCACGGCTTGCCGTAAAAAGTTCCGCCATCTGTACTCACAACAGAGACTTGGGCTGTGGGACCGGAAGGGTCTTAGAACTTGAGCGTGTTATCCCCATCCCGCCCCCAGACCACAAATGCAATGGAAAGGCTGAACATGGCGGCCAGGGCAGCCCAGCCAACGGAAATCAACATGAACGGTGGGTCGTTGCCGCCTCACACTAGCGTGAGCAGTTCACACTGACCATGACCATGGGTCGAGTTGTTGTCACCCACTCCACCTACATTCCGGGGCTACTCAAGGTTCTCAGGAAACTGGCCGCAGTGGAAGGGATCACGACATGTACCCCGGCGGTTATCCGCCACGGGAGCGCCAATGCCGAAACCTTCCAGTTGCGCATCACCACACCCCTGCCCCGGGGAGGTGGTTTCAAGGCCATCGCCCGCAAAGGCCGCTCCAGCCAGGAGGTGTTCATCACCACCCAACTGGAGAAAGTCATGATCCAAAACGCGGTGCGGCGCATTCTGGATCATTAAAGGCCGAGGTCAAAATTTGGAACCGCCATGCCGTCCTGCCTCAGGTTTCGACCTGGGATCAGCCAGGGGGGAAGCAAAAGCTGGGATCCGTTTCCGGCACGAGACCGGTCTACTTCACCGTCGCGACATGCCTCCCACATCGAAAGGGAGTCAGATCAGAACACTGGAGAAAGCAGAAGACCAACGCAGCAGTTCCGCCGCTATCTTAAGTCATGGACCGAGACACCGGCCAGATCCGATCTACGGCGGCCATACTCTCTTTAACGGCCTGCTGGCGCTGGTCAGGGGTGGAACCGGTGAGGCAGCGGGTCACGTGGCCCAGCTTGCGGCCCCGTCGGCTGATGCGCTTCCCGTACCAGTGAAGACGAAAGCCGGAGAGGGCTGCCAGGGCCTGCTGTTCATGGTCATAGGTCTTCCGGCTGTCTTCGAACCCGAGGAGGTTGATCATGAGGGCCCCTGGCGTACACAGGTCCGTCGGTCCCGGGGATGCCCCCGTCAAGGCCCGCAGATGTTGTTCAAACTGGCTGGTGGCGCAGGCCTCGATGGTGAGATGTCCGGAGTTGTGGGTGCGTGGAGCCAGCTCGTTCACCAGGAGGCCTTCCGGCGCCAAAAACATCTCCACGGCCAGCACACCCACATAGTCGAGCTGCTGCAGGGTGGAGCCAATGATGGTGATGGCGCGGGCTTCCACGCTCTGGGGCACGGCTGCCGGGGCAAGAACCGTGGAGCACACCTGCCCAAGCTGGCGGGTTTCCAGCAAGGGATAACAGCGAACCTCTCCCTCAACCGAGCGGACGCCCACCATGGCCAACTCCCGTTCAAAGTCCACAACTCGCTCCAGATACCAGTCGTCCGGGTCCACGGTTTCAACAAATGCCTTGAGAGTTTCGGTGCTGTCAATGATCTGGAGACCCCGGCCGTCATACCCGCCAGAGGCAGCCTTGGCCATCAGGGGATAGCCAAAGTCATGGAGGCGTTCCGGGTGCGTCAGAGCCTCGTTGAGGTCGATCCAGGTGGGGACCGAGATGTTGAAGTCCTGCAAGACGTGACGCTGACGCCGCTTGTCCACCAAGGTGGAGAGGGCTTTCAGGGAGGGACGGAACACTACACCGGCCTGCTCCAGAGGCTGGAGGGGCGCCAGGTCAACGAGTTCGTTTTCAAAGCCGATCACGTCCACCTGGTCCGCCAGGGCCTTCACCGCCTCCGGCGCCCCCAGGGGACCCTGCACCCAGCCATCGGCCACCCCCACGGCGGGGTCATCTCCACAGGGGCCTTGCACCACCAGGCTGATGCCCATGGTCCGGGCCGCCATGGCCAGCATCTGAGCCAACTGGCCCGCTCCAATGATGCCCACCCGCATGTTACTCAGAGGAAACGACTGCTCTGCGCCACGCTGAAGCGCAATAGCGTCAGCAGCATGACCAACAGGAACAGGGCCAAGCCCACCGTACAGGCATAGCTGATGTCCAGTTCCCGAAAGGCCTGATCGTACACGTAGTACATCAGCGTGCGGGTGCTGCCGGCGGGACCACCCTGGGTCATGAGGAACACCTCCTCAAACACCTTGGTGGCCGCAATGGCGGAGATCACGGCCACCAGCATCACGTAGGGGCGCAGCATGGGCAGGGTGATGTGCAGATGGACGCGCCAGCCACGGCAACCATCCAGGGTGGCCGCCTCGTAGAGCTCCGCGGGAATCCCCTGCAAACCCGCCAGAAAAATCACCATGTAATAGCCGATTCCTTTCCAGAAGGTCACCACCATGACGGACACCAGCGCCAGCCGTGGATCACTCAGAAAGCCAATGGGGCGGGCGTCGCTCCCCAACCAGGCGGTGAGCAGACCGTTGAGGAGGCCGTTCTCCGCGTAGAGCCAGCGGAAGGCAATGGCCGCCACCACAATGGACACCAGCACAGGGGTGTAGTAGGCGGCCCGCAGCAACCGGATCCCGGGCAGCTTCCGGTTCACCAGAATGGCCAGCCCCAGGGAACTCACCACAATGGGGGGCACAACGCCCACCAGATAGAGCACCGTGGTGCCCAACACCCGTCGGAACACGGCATCAGCCCACAGTCGGCGCAGATTGCTCAAGCCCACCCAGGTGAGGGGTTCACTCACGTCCAGGCCGCTGCGGGTGAAGCTCATCAGCAACGCCAACACCGCTGGGATAAGCACCGAGAGGGACAACAACAGCAACGCAGGCATGAGAAACAGCCATGGCGTTGCAGATCGGCTGGAGGGGGTCATGGCAGGGGAGAATCATTGTGAAGACGTCCCGTCACCGTGCCCCCAATCAACCTGAAACGCATTCCCGTTGCCCTGACCCGGAGGGGGTATGAGGTGGTGATCGGCAGAGGCTGCCGGTTCCAGGTGGGGGAAGAGTTACGACGGCTGGGTTACGGGGCGGGGCTCAAAGTGCTGGTGGTGAGCAATCCCATTGTCTTTGACCATTATGGGACTCATGTCATGGAGGCCTTGCGGGCCGCTGGCTTCATCGCCAGTTCCCTGGTGGTGGAGGCGGGGGAAACCCACAAAACCCCTGCCACCGTGGCCCGGATTCACCACGCCTGCTGGCGTGAGCATCTGGAGCGGGGCTCCTTGGTCCTGGCCCTTGGGGGAGGCGTGGTGGGGGACATGGCGGGCTTTGCCGCCGCCACATGGCTGCGGGGCATCGCCGTGGTGCAGGTGCCCACCACCCTATTGGCCATGGTGGATGCCGCCATCGGCGGCAAAACCGGCGTGAATCACCCGGGCGGCAAAAATCTCATCGGCGCCTTCCACCAGCCCCGCCTGGTGTTGGTGGATCCGGAGACCTTGTCCACCTTGCCGGAGCGGGAGTTTCAAGCGGGTATGGCGGAGGTGGTCAAATACGGCGTCATTGGAGATATGCACCTGTTCATCAAGCTGGAGCAAGCGGAGGATCTCAGTTCCGTCACTGCGGTGGGACCGACTCTGCTCATGGAGTTGTTATGCCGCTCATCGGCCGCCAAAGCCGCCGTGGTGGCGGCCGACGAGAGGGAAAGCGGCCGCCGGGCCATCCTCAACTACGGCCATACCCTGGGCCATGCCCTGGAAACCTTGACGGGATACAACACCTACCTCCATGGGGAGGCGGTGGCGCTGGGGATGGAAGCCATGGGCTGGATCGCCAGCCGGGAGGGTCATTGGCAGGAGGCGGAACACGAACGCCAGGCCAGGGTGCTGGCCAAAGCCGGCCTCCCCCTTCGCTGGCCCCCTCTGGATCCGGACACTGTGGTGGCTTGCCTGAACAGCGATAAAAAGGTGCGTCAGGGCCGGGTGCGCTTTGTGGTGCCCCGCGCCCTGGGCCAGGTTGAGATTCGTGACGACATCAGCGCCGAGCGGGTGGGGGAGGCCCTGAAGGCGTTGCGGTCGTCCTGATTCCTAACTTTACAGCGGAGCCAACTCCTGCGCCGTTGCGAGTCGGCCGTCCTCCATTTGCAGTAAGCGGTCCGCCACGTCCAGGATGCGTGGGTCGTGGGTCACCATCAGCACAGCACAGTGGTGCTGGGTGGCCATCCGCTTCAACAACTCCACCACTTCCCGACCCGTGCGGCGATCCAGGGCAGCGGTGGGTTCATCCGCCAGCAGCACCTTGGGATTCCCCACCAGGGCGCGGGCAATAGCCACCCGCTGACACTGCCCCCCCGACAAGGCGGAAGGCAGCTTGCCGTGGTGATCCTTCAAGCCCACTTCCCCCAGCATGTCAATGGAGCGTTGACGCCGCTGGCCAAAGCTCAGGTTGGATAGAAGATCGGCTCCCATCTGCACGTTCTGGGCTGCGGTGAGGCAGCGCAACAGGTTATGTTTCTGGAAAATCATGCCCATTTGACGCCGCACCCGTTGCTGTACCAACTGGCGGGCCTTGAGCAACTGTTCCCCCAAAACCTGCACGGAGCCATCCTGCACCGTACGCAGGGCGCCAATCAGGGTCAGGAGGGTGGTCTTCCCACATCCGGATGGACCAGTGAGCAACACGATCTCCCCCGGATTCAGGGTGAGATGAAGATTATGGAGCACTTGACGACGCTGGTCGCGGCGCCCAAACCAATGGTTCAGCCCAGCAATGTTGACAAGGGGTTGAGGGGGAACGGGTTGCACTGTGGTCACTTTAGAAAATCTCCGCAGGGTCCGCATCCCTGAGTTTGCCGATGGCCAGCAGTCCCGAGATGATGCACATGATAAAAACCATGGAAAACACGAACCAGGCCATCTCCCTGCTCATGCCAATGGGCAGATTGGTGGCAAGGCGTGTGAAGCGATAGATCAACTTCCCGGCCAGAAAGGCAGGAATATAGCCAAACCCTGCCAGCAGAAGGGATTCTTGCAGAATCACCATCACCAGGTTGGTGAAGCTATAACCCATGGCCTTAAGGGTGGCGTATTCCGGCAGGTGATCCACCACGTCACTGAAGAGAATCTGATAAACAACCACCGCACCCACCACCAGACCTATAACCGCCCCCAAAGTAAAAATGAAGCCGATATTTGTATTGGAGCGCCAGTAGTTCTGCTCAAACTCCAGGAACTCCTGCTTGGTGAACACCTGCACATCATTGGGCAAGGCGTTTTTGATGGTGGTGGCCACAGTCTTCGGATCTGCGCCAGGCACAAGGCGAATTAATCCCAACTCAATGGACGTGCTGGAGCCATCCGCAGAGCCCTGCAATTGATTAAAGGTGCGATTGCTGGTGAGCAGGTTGCCGTCTGCCCCGAAGGAGGTGCCCATTTCCACCAGGTCGTCCACCTGAACCTGGGTATTTCCCACCTCCGCAGTGACGGTGCGTCCAGCGTTGAACCAGTCCTCCACGGGGCCAAATTCGGGGCGGCTGAGGCGGTCGAACAGAACCCGCTTATCCAGTTGCAGAGCTTTCTTCTGCTCCCCAAAGCCTTCCAGACGCAAGATGTTGTCGTCGGGGTCAAAGCCCAGGGTCAGGATGCCCCGGGGTGACGCGGTTTCCGGGTTTTTCCAGACCAACTGCCCCCAGCGCACCGGAGCAATGCTCTCCACCTCTGGCCAGGATGCCGCTTGAAACAGGCGCCGCTTGGGGAACGGCTCCATGGAGATGGAACTGGAGCTGGTGGAACTGACAATCACCACATCCGCATTAAAGAGGCGGTGGATGGTGATGCTGGCGTCAAACAGGGCATCCCGGAAGCCCAACTGCAGGAACATGAGCATCCCCGCAAAACCGATGCCTGCCAGGGCCACCAGCAACCGTCCCGGCTGCCGGGTGAGGAGACACCAGGCCAGGGGAATCCGCCGTCGCCAACCCAAGGCCAGCAGCCCCGCTGCCACAATCAGGAAAACAATGACCCACCTCACCGTCCCTTTCCTCAACCCAGTCTGGACTCTGTATCAATCCGCACCAGCACCTGCATCCGGGTCAAATTTCTGACCCGCTGGGAGGCGGGTGGATCCAGGGCAATGCGCACCTCCACCACCCGCGCGTCCACGGCGTCATTGGGATCGGCGCTGAACACGTCACGGCGATTCACCTGACGGCCAATCTCCCGCACCTGTCCGAACAGTTCACCGGTGAAGCCCCCGTGCTCCGGTGTGATGCGCGCCCGCTGGCCAGGACGAATGCGGCTGATGTCTGTTTCGTAGACCTCGGCCACCACTTCCATGAAGTCCGTCTGGCCCAGTTCCAACACTCCGGAGTCACCGGGGCGCTCTCCCTCGCGGGTGAGGATGTCCAGAACGGTTCCCGCCATGGGCGCCCGCAGGATGGCGTCACGCAGGTCCGCGTCAATCACCTTGAGCTCGGCTGCGGTCCGAGCATGGTCACCGGTAAGCTTCTCCGTGGCGCGGCGCCGCTGGTCCAGGCTGTCATGGCTGACGGCGCCGCTGGCCACCAGATCCCCGTAGCGCTTCTCTTCCCGACGACTCAACTCCAGTTGCCTGGCCAGTGAGTCCACCTGCGTCTGGAGTTGACGGCGCTGCGCCTGGAGCCGAGGGATGCTGTCAAACATCACCAGCTCCTGACCCCGGACCACTTGGTCCCCCTCCTTCACCAGAAGCCGGGCCACCCGCGCAGTGGCGCCGCCATCGCTGGGTCCGGCCAGGCGCTGCACTTGGCCACGGGGTTCGATGTACCCCAGGGCGGCCACGTAGCGGGCAACGGGAGGCGGCGTTACGGCCTCTTCAGACTCAACCGCCTGTTCTGCAACTGCTGCCTCCGGGGAATTGATTTCCTCCTTCTGACGCAATAGACGAAACGCCAACAGACCCGCTGCCAGAACCAGGAGAACGATACCCGCGCCAATAACGAGGCGCCGCCGGTTTGCCATGGTCAGGGTTCAGGTGTGGGAAGGGCTGGGCAAGCCGGTGGGCATGGGCCAAACACCGGAGCGGTCAGAACGGAGATCAGGGGTCGGGTTTGTCAAAGAGGACATGGCGAATGTAATCGTCAGCCCAGGTGTCACCAAAGGACTTGGCCAGCACCCGTCGGGTTTTGTCGTTGCGTTGTTGCTGAGAGCAGTAGCGGATTTGCCCTGCTCTACGTTTTACCGTAGCGGGATGATCCAGTGGATCGGGGCTGATGCGTCCGGCTTCCTCCAGCAAGAGGCGCAAATACTCCGCGGCCAACTGCTGAAACTTCTGCTCCTCCTCAACGCCACGGGGGCGGATGAAGCAGACGGCGGCAGAAAAAATGTCTCCCCACGGCGGCAGTTGGCGGGGTTCGGAAAACTCCGGTTGCGGCAAGGCCTGCAACTGCCCGTTAAGGGACGGGGACAGCGCCTCTGCCACAGGGGAGAGGTCCACCACCGCAGCCGTCACCTGGCCCCGGGCCGTCACCAGATCACAACCGAAGAGGGGCAGATCCCAGCAGGGATTCGGGAACATCACCGCATGGAGAATGTTGAGTCCCGGGCCGATGCTGGCCAGTTCCAAATGCATCTTGCGAAACCCCCGCGCCGAGAAGCAGCAATTGCGAATCTGCACGGGTCCGTCGTCCATGGTCCCCTTTACCCGCTCCATGCCGTGGGGCAGAGCCAACGGCCTGCACTGATCCATCCTCCGCCAGTGGTTCTGAAGGATTTGCGCCAGGTTGAGCACCAGGGGGTGTGTGCAAATGGCGGCAGCTTCCACGTCCATAGTCCTGATGAGCAGCGGCAAGTTCACAGGGCGAAGGTGGGCCGCTTAGGGTCAAGCCATGGCCAGGCTAAAGCTTCCCTGTCTCAACAGCGCAACCACGCCCAAATTCCATCATCATTCCTTGGCCAACGGCATTCCCGTCGGCTACGTCCCCTTACCGGAGGCCGGGCTCATCTGCCTTGACCTGTGGAGCGCCGCTGGCAGCCGCTGGGAAACCACCACGGAGACGGGGCTGGCCCATTTCCTTGAGCACATGGTGTTCAAGGGGAGTCGCCGTCTTGCGGAAGGGGAATTCGACTGGCGCATCGAGACCCTGGGAGGAACCAGCAATGCGGCCACAGGGCTGGATGACGTGCATTTCCAGGTGGTCTGCCCTGCCGCAGCGGCCAAGGAAGCGTTGGGACTCTTAACAGAACTTGTCCTGTTCCCCAGCTTCCAGGACAAGGCCTTTGCTTTGGAACGGCTGGTTGTGCAAGAGGAACTGAAGCAAACCCTGGATCAGCCCGATGAGGTGGCCTATCAAGAATTGCTGAAGCGGGCCTGTGGCGCCCACAGCTACGGCCGGCCCATCCTGGGCACACTCGCCAGCCTGGATGCCTTGACGGTGGACACCATGGCCGCCTTCCATCGGCGCCTCTACGGGGCCGGGCGGTTGGCAGTGGTGGTGAGTGGCGCGGTGGCGCCAGAGATGTTTCATGAGCATCTGGAGTCAGGTCCGCTGAGCCGGTGGGCTTCTGTTTCCCCACCGCAGGGCGTGGAGCCACGGCTGCGTATCCAGCCGGGACACGGTCACCTCAAACTCAAACGCCTGGAATGTGCCCGCCTCATGGCCTGCTGGGCCATGCCCCCCGCCGCTGAACGCACCATGGTGGCCGGGCTGGATCTGGCCGTCTGTCTGCTGGCTGAAGGCCGGTGCAGTTGGCTGGTTTCCCGCCTCCGTGAAGAACTGGACCTGGTAGACGAACTGGATCTGGATCTCATTTCCCTGGAAGCGGGCAGCCTGGCCATCCTGGAAGCCAGTTGCACCCCCGCCAGGCTGCACCAACTGGAGCGCCTCCTGCCCCAATGCCTCATGGACTGGCTGGGCCAACCACCTCAACCCCAGGCCCTGCAGCGGGCCTGCCGTCAGATGGTCACCCGGGTCTGTTTCGGGCTGGAGAATGCCGGGAGCATGGCTGCCCACGTGGGGCCTTCCCTGCTACGGGGCCAGGTGACGCCCCTGGACAGGCAACTGGCGGATCTGCAAGCCTGGACCGCCACCACACTGCATACCCGGGTGATGCCCCTCTTCGCGCCCTGGAAAGCCCACTGGCTCTCTGTGGCGCCTGCTGAGCTAGAGTGAGCTCTAAAGCCGAGACGAAGGGAGGGATTCCATGAAAGCTCTGCTCATTGCCGCCACTGTGCTCGCACTCACCGTTTCTCCTCCTGCTGCGTTTGCCAGGAAGATGGCCACTGCCAGTGCCGAGATTGTCAACGTGGCAGGGGACGTGGTGGGCAAGGCCGTTTTCGAGCAAACACCCACCGGTGTACTGATCTTCGTCGAGGCACGGGACCTGCCGCCCGGCCCCCACGGGATCCACCTGCATGCCGTCGGGTCCTGCACACCGGACTTCAAGGCTGCGGCGGGTCACATCAACCCCGATGAGGTTGCCCATGGTCTTCGCCACCCGGACGGTCCCGACAACGGCGATCTCCCCAATCTGTACGTGGCCGCGGACGGAACGGTGCAAGCGGAATTCTTCACCACCCGCGTCTCTGTCAGGGGCAGGGCAGGGCAAAATCCACCGGCGCTTCTTGACGAGAACGGCTCCGCGATCATCATTCACGACATGCCTGACGATCACATGAGCCAGCCCATTGGCGGTGCGGGCGGCCGCATCGGATGCGGCGTCGTCAAGAGGCCCTAGAGCAGGTGGTGGGCAAAGCAGGGGTGCTGGTGACGCCAACCGCGCCAACCCCTCCCCGTCCTCGCTCGGTGCTGGCGGTGGATGTGGGGCGTCGTCGCATTGGCCTGGCAGGTTGTGATCCCCTGGGCATCAGTGTGCGTCCCTTACCGCCCCTGCAACGGAAGGATCTGGCCACGGACGTGGCGCGGCTGCGCCCCCTGTGCCAGGCCCGTGGTGTTGCTGCGTTGGTGGTGGGCCTCCCCCTCTTGCCCAATGGGGAGGAAGGGAGTCAATGTCGCCAGTGCCGCCGCTACGGCTTGGCCCTGGCCCGTGCCTTGACGCTGCCCCTGGCCTGGGTGGATGAGCGCTACACCAGTTGGGCCGCCGGGGAAACCACGGGTCTGCGGGCGGATGGCAGCGGCCGCCTGGATAGTGCCGCAGCGGCCTTGATCCTGAGCCAATGGCTGGCGGAGGGACCCGAGCCCATGGCCCTGGAGCAAGTAACCTGAACGGCACCAAAAATTGTGGTGACGTGACCATGGATCGTCCACAGGATGGGAGCAGCACATCTGAGGTCACCGTGATGGCCACCGATGCCGCTGGTCGCACGCTCCACTGTGTTGTGGAGCAGTCCCTCCGCATCCGGGACCAGGACTACGGCATCCTCTCTCCAGTGGATACACCGGCCTATCTCTGCCACTGGCCTGACGATGCCGCTGCCGAGCCCGAAATGATTACCGATCCCCACCAGTACCCCCAGGTGCTGGATGAACTGGACATGGTCCTGCGGAGTGAGGACCTTTTCCTGGTGCGCTCCGCCGGCCTGCTGACCGTGGCGGGGGATCTGCGCCACCTGGCTATGGACGTGGGTCTGGACGGTTGGGAGCTGCCCATGGACATCGGCGATTCCCTGAGCCAGGACGACGACACAGAGGAGGACGATACCCTGGATACCTGTGTTTTACTGGCCAGTGCCTGTCATGATGGGGTGGAATTTGGTCTCTACGGCAGCCTGGAACCCTGCTTCCTGGTAGCTTGCCTCGGGCAGGGCACTGCAGAGTTACTGGAACCGGACGTGCTGGCCAGGCTTCAGCCCCTGATCGAGGAGGCCCTGGCCGATGACAGGGAGGAGTGTCCTTGATGCCTTCCCTTCACAAGGTGACGCGATGGCTTCAACCCAGTTGCATTGTGGCTGGACCCATTACGGCCGTCGATCCCCAGGCGCTCTGGCGCAGGGGCATTCGCGGATTGGTGCTGGACGTGGATCGTACTCTGGCGCCCCGCCGCCAGCTCGTCCTGCCGGAGACCGTGCGAAGCTGGGTTGCCCGGGTGCGGCGCCAATTCAAGGTGTATCTGCTCAGCAATAACCTCAGCCGCCGGCGCATTGCCTGGGTGGCCAAGGAATTGGATCTTCCCTACTGCCTGGCCGCCAGGAAACCCAGCCGTAGCAGCCTGCGCCAGGTGCTCAAAACCATCAACCTGCCCCCTGCCCAGGTGGCCATGGTGGGGGACCGGCTATTCACCGACGTGTTGGCGGGCAACCGCATGGGCATGATGAGTCTGCTGGTGCAACCCATTGACCCCGATGGTCGGCCCAGCCGCCAGGACAGGCTCTACCGCCTGGAGTTGCGCCTGTTGAAGGCGCTGGGATTGCCCACCACAGCAGACGGCTAGGGTTCGGCAACGGATGCCAGGAGTGCCTTGAGGTGGCTCCGCCATTCACCTGGGCCAAAACAGTGACGGTCCCCATGACCAGGCAGGAGCCATCCCACGTTCAGGTGCTGCAGCTTGGCGAGGGAGCGCACCTGCTCGCGCCAACTCCACCAGCAATACTGTTGGGAGGCGGCAAGGCGCTGGTGCTTGCGGTTCCACCAGAGGTGGTCTCCACTGAACAACACCTGCAGAGCATCCTGGTTGGCCGCACCCAGCACCGCCACCATGGAGCCTGCCGTATGGCCAGGGGTGGGGATCAGTTGCAAACCTTCCTGAACCCACACCGGGTCCTCGCCTTCCGGGCAATACTCGGCCCCTGGCGCAGCATCCCGATCAGCGTGGTGAACCCAGCGGGGACAGCCAAACGCCTCGGCCCAACGCTCGTGATCCGCCACGTCGTCCCGGTGGCTCATCACCATGGCGGCCAACCCGCCCCGCGCCGTGATGGCCTGTGTGAGGGGCTGATTGTAGCGGGGGGAATCAACGAGCACGTTCCCCTGGGGACGCACCACCAGGTAGCTACTGGCCCCGAAACTGCGCCGTGCGGCCCAGCCGCAGTAGTACACCTCGCCAGCGGGGTGGCGGGTAATCAGGGCGGGAAATCCCTGGGCAGGGGTCTGGCGCAGCAGAGCTGGCGTGGCGCCGATGGCGGCCACGGGACAGGCCTGCACAGCCATGAGGGCCCGTGCCGTCTCCACTCCGGGTTGGGGCTGGGCCCAGACCCGGGCCTGGTCGCCATGGTCCTCAAAGTGCTGGGGATCCCACTGCCAGCAGGTGCCGCAGTCAATGCAACTGCTGTCCACGTAGAACGGTCCGCTCACGTTTTCAGGGCGGCGTTTTCGGAGGCGGGCCATGGGGAGCAGAGGGGATCGATCCGAGGGTTCCAACCCATACTCATTATGACTTCGACCTTGACCCTGGTCTGAAGTTGCGCAGGACTCCTTAAGAGACTGTTGAAAAAGCCGGCCACGCCACTGACCATAGGGAGCCGGTCCAGGAATTAATCTGTAGTGGGAAGTCAGGAGACCTTTAACCTGAAATTAACTTTTCAGAATTGTGATGGGTTAAACCTCACTGCAGATCTACTCTGGTCTCACGGGCACCCCGGAAAATCGGCTTCTTCCTCGCCTGGCAAAGCCTGCCGGTCTAGACAACCCCTTTCCAGCACTGGGTGAGTTTCTCATCGTGAGACGACATACCGCAGAGGAAAGTTGTTCAATGTTTCGAAATTCTTACCGGCTTGACAGAGTATGTCTGGAACGCGTTAGCGATCATTTCCTGTTCTGATGCCTTGTGCAATACATAGCTGGGAGCCACGATTGGCGCAACGTGTTCGACAGTCATGGCAATCACGTTGCGCACAAAAAACCTGTTCCCAGCGATGGCTCGCAACGGAGCGGATATGCCTTCAAAATCAGCATCTTTGCGCCCGATAACGTGTGCAGTGCCAACTAGCTTGAAGCCCTTCTGGCGAAAGATATCGACAAAACTCACACAGCAAGCCGGGTTTGTCTGCAGATTGCGCACGGATCCCCCTGATGCAATATCTGCAATAATAACTGTTGCGCGATCATGCATGCGCCATAGTTCTTTTGGACTGACATTCGGCATCCCATCGGCACTGACAGTTGCTAGCCAGCAAAGAACTGCCCTGTCGATTTCGTACTTGACCGTGTCATCAAGTGGTTTAGAGAATCTCTGAATGGCCAAAGAACCCTTCTGCATCTGCTGGTCATCCTATCATCTTTGCAGGAAATGTGTCGCCCCGCTTCAGAGGGATAAGGAGAAATTGAGCTTGAGGGAGTGATCGTCTGGAGTCGAGGAAGAGAAGTATTCCAGTCGTTCCGCTTCGATGGAGAACTCCCAAGGAAGAGCATGTGACTGTTCAGAGTAGGGCGCCAAGGACCAGAGGAGGCCGTAGGTCCTGATGGTGGGGGAGAATGCCATTGCCACGGCAGGGGTCATGGTGAGACGGTCGTTATAGGAGGGGAAGCCATAGGCCAGTTGTGCTTCAAACTGCTGCCCACTGCTAGGTGAGTCATCCAGCCCGTCCAGGACGATGGGGTTGAGGAGGGCATGTATGCCTTCCTCTGTGGAGAGGCCCATGGTGTGACCCATGGAGAGGGAGGGACCACGGTTGGAAGGGGAGGGCTTCCAGGAGAAGGAGAGTGCCAGACCCTGGTCCTGGAAGTCTTCTTCTGCATGGAAGAGGAGTGTGCGCCCCTTCAACTCACCGCTGATGCCCCGCTCTGGATCCTTCCAGGTGATACCAGCGCCCAGGTCCATGCCGAAGCCGGTTTCCGCATCGCCAC